>DWYV01000008.1 GCA_019118525.1 Candidatus Bariatricus faecipullorum | reverse complement strand
AATTCTAGTGATGCTATTTTTAAGCAATCTGACGATTGGTCAGGACCATTTGATAGGTTATATAGTACAACAAATTATTGGGATGTTGATATACCATGTGTACACATCCCCGCATCTAAGTTCAGAATATTTTTCAATCTGTTAAAGCAACAACTTGAGGGAAATGATGTGCAAATAGCCCTAATACCAAATGGATATGGAGGTTGGTATAATATTCATATAACAGCAAATTTAGGACAATTATAGATTTGTACATTCTTTAATAAGAATGAAATTTCTTTTCTTGACGAAACATCAAATTTGTTGTATATTTAGATTGAGTTATAAGAAATGAAGAAATTGAAGGCATTGGAGTTATCCAGTGTCTTTTTTCTTTCAAAAAAAGAATATCATATTATGAAATAATGTTATTGATAAATTTTTCTTCCAGAAATATACTTAGTATATATTTAGATGGAAGGAGAAAGTGAAGTGGAGGATTTATACAATTATATGATTTCAAGCAAAATAAAAAGATAACCAGAACATACATTCTGATTACCTTTTTGATTACCTTCTGATTACCTGATGTCCAAAACCCCAGTAAAATCAAAGGTTTCCACAGCAGATAACGGGAATCGAACCCGCCTCTCCAGCTTGGGAAGCTAGCGTCCTACCGATAGACTATATCTGCATTTTCCAGTTACAATAAGTAGTATAGTCGGAAAAATGGGGGATGTCAAGCCGCAGAAAATAAAAAAACGATAAGTTCTGAACTGCTCAGAATTTACCGTTTCAAAATGCGGAAGATGGGACTTGAACCCACACGGCACGAATGCCACAAGATCCTTAGTCTTGCTCGTCTGCCAGTTCCGACACTTCCGCAGGAAGTTTTAACAACTGTCCGAGGAATATAATACTATATTCGTTCGGGAAAGTCAACCGGAAAAACTGGAAAAATAGTTTTCGTAATTTTGGCAGACACTGAAAAAGAAGAAACATAATTCATTACTTTGTGAAATATGCTTTTCTATTATGAGAAAATATTGTAGAATAGATTATAATTTACAACAAACTGTGCAGGGAGGAAGGGTTATGTTAGAAAAGGTTGATTTGACAAAGAAAATGGACAAAAAAGAATATAAAGAAAGAATGCCGGAACTGGAGGCGAAGCTGGGGCGCCTTCAGAGAGAGTGCAGAGAGAAAAAGATTACAGTGCTTATCGCCTTTGAAGGATATGGGGCGGCCGGCAAAGGGCTTCAGATTGGGAAACTGATACAGGCTCTGGATCCCAGAGGATTCCGGGTGTTTGCGGTAAAGAAGGAGACCGAGGACGAGCGGATGCATCCCTTTATGTGGCGGTTCTGGACAAAGCTTCCGGAGAAGGGCCGGATTGCCATATACGACACCAGCTGGTACCGGAAGGTCATGGCGGACCGGTTTGAAAAGAAAACACCGGAAAGCGAGGTGCCCGCGGCTTTCGAATCCATCCGGGCCTTTGAGAAGCAGCTCACCGACGACGGGATTGTGATTATCAAGCTGTTTCTTGTGATTGACAAAAAAGAGCAGAAAAAGCGGTTCCGGAAACTGATGGAATCTCCGGACAGTGAGTGGCGGGTCAGCAAAGAAGACCTGGAACGCAATAAACATTTTGACGAATACGAGCAGATAAATGAAGAAATGCTGAGAAAGACGGACAGCGAATATGCGCCCTGGAATCTGGTGGAGGCCATGGACCGGCGATTTGCCACGGTGAAAATTTACAATATCGTGGCGGAGGCCATGGAAGAAGCGCTGGAGAAGGCCGGGGAAGCTGCACGCGTGCAGGAGGAGACGGATTCCTGGGAAAAGGCGCAGAAAGAAATCCGGGAAAATCTGCAGGGCCAGACAAAGCTGCAGGATTCCATTCTGGCAAAAGCAGATCTGAGCAAATCCCTGACGAAAGAAGAATATAAAGAGAGGCTGAAGGAACTTCAGAAAAAGATAGCGAAGCTTCACGGAGAACTGTACCGCAGGAGAATCCCGGTTGTTCTGGGATTTGAAGGCTGGGATGCGGGAGGAAAAGGCGGTGCCATCAAAAGGCTGACCGAGAAAATGGACCCCAGGGGTTATGTGGTGAATCCGACGGCGTCTCCCAACGACATCGAGAAGGCCCATCATTATCTCTGGCGGTTCTGGCGGGCCATGCCCAAGGACGGCCATATCGCGATTTTTGACAGAACCTGGTATGGCCGGGTGATGGTGGAAAGAATCGAGGGATTCTGTACGGAAAAAGAGTGGAAGCGGGCCTACAAGGAAATCAACGACATGGAGCAGGACCTGGTAAATGCAGGCGCTGTGGTGATGAAATTCTGGATGCAGATAGACAAAGACGAGCAGAAGCGCCGGTTCGAGGAACGGCAGAACAATCCGGAAAAACAGTGGAAAATTACAGACGAAGACTGGAGAAACCGGGAGAAATGGGACCAGTATGAGGAGGCAGTAAATGAGATGCTTCTTCGGACCTCCACACCCCAGGCGCCCTGGATTGTGGTAGAAGGAAACTGCAAGTATTACGCCAGAATCCGTGTGCTGGAGAGCGTTGTGGAAGCACTGGAAAAACGGCTGGCTGAAGAGGATGAAAAGGCGGGGCAGAAAAAATAGAGAACAGAGCAAAGGAGCAGACGTCATGACAATCAGGGAGCAGCTGGAACAAAGAGAGACTGAATATCTTAGTGAATATGCCACCAGAAGCAGGGACTCCAGGGGACGGAAACGGGAGGAGCCCCAGTGTGATATCCGTCCGGTTTTTCAGCGGGACAGGGACCGGATTCTCCACTGCAAGGCGTTCCGCAGGATGAAGCAGAAGACCCAGGTGTTTCTTCTGCCCAAAGGGGACCATTACCGCACCAGGCTTACCCATACGCTGGAAGTTTCCCAGAATGCCAGAACCATTGCCAAGGCTCTGCGGCTGAATGAGGACCTGGTGGAGGCCATCAGTCTGGGGCATGACCTGGGGCATACGCCCTTCGGCCATGCCGGGGAGAGGGCCCTGAACCAGGTCGCTTCCTGCGGGTTCCGCCACAACGAGCAGAGTGTGCGTGTGGTGGAAGTGCTGGAAAAGCAGGGCAGGGGGCTGAATCTGACCTGGGAAGTGGTAGACGGAATCCGCAATCATCCCAGCTCATGCAGTCCTTCCACGCTGGAAGGGCAGATAGTAAGACTTTCTGACAAAATTGCTTATATTAACCACGATATTGACGACGCCATCCGGGGCGGAATCCTTACGGAAGAGGATATTCCCAAACGGTTCCGGGATATTCTGGGAACCGGAATCCGGGCCCGGCTCAACACACTGATTCACGATGTGATTACCCACAGTATGGACCGTCCGGAAATCTGCATGTCTCCGGAAGTGGAAGAGGCGCTGATGGATCTGCGGAAGTTTATGTTTGCCAGCGTTTACCAGAATCCGGTGGCAAAAGGCGAGGAGACCAAGGCCATACATATGATACAGAATCTGTATGAATACTACATGGAGCACCTGGAACTTCTTCCGGACCAGTACCGGAAACTGATTGAAGAAGGGGCGGGAGAAGACCGGGCGGTGTGCGATTATATTTCCGGCATGACCGACAATTATGCTGTGAAAAAGTTTGAAGAATATTTTGTTCCCCAGGCATGGAAAAATTAAAAAAAGAAAAAAGGAAACAGCAAAGTTTTGTCGAATATATATAAATAGGGACATCCCTGAAAAGAGAGGAAAGCTATGTATTATTCTGACGAAATTATCGAGGAAGTCCGGCAGAGAAACGACATCGTGGATGTGATTTCCGGCTATGTGAAACTGCAGAAAAAAGGGAATTCCTGGTTTGGACTGTGCCCCTTCCACAATGAGAAGACCCCTTCTTTTTCCGTCAGCCGCGATAAACAGATGTATTATTGTTTTGGTTGCGGGGCTGGGGGCAACGTGTTTACCTTTATCATGGAGTATGAGAACTACTCCTTTACCGAGGCGGTAAAGTACCTGGCTGAACGGGCCGGCGTAGCGCTTCCCCAGAAGGAATATTCCCGGGAAGCCCGGGAAAGGGCGGATATGAGAGCCACCCTTCTGGAGATTAACAAGGCGGCCGCCAGGTATTTTTATGTGCAGCTGAAATCGGAAAACGGAAAGAAGGCGCACGAGTATCTGACCGGAAGAAAGCTCAGCGAAGACACCATACGTGCCTTTGGGCTGGGATATTCCTGCAAATACAGTGATGACCTTTCCCGTTACCTGAAGGGAAAGGGATATTCGGACGAACTGATTGTCCGCTCCGGCCTTGCCACTGCGGACGAAAAGCGGGGCATCCACGACAAGTTCTGGAACCGGGTGATGTTTCCGATTATGGACGCAAACAGCCGGGTTATCGGATTTGGCGGCCGGGTGATGGGAGACGGAAAGCCCAAGTACCTGAATTCGCCGGAGACCATGATTTTTGACAAAAGCCGGAACCTGTACGGACTGAACCGGGCCAGAACCTCACGCAAGCCGTATTTTCTTGTGTGCGAGGGGTACATGGATGTGATTGCCCTTCACCAGGCCGGATTCACCTGCGCGGTGGCTTCCCTGGGAACCGCCCTGACAGCAGGACATGCTTCCCTGATAAAACGGTATGTGAATGAAGTGTATCTGACGTATGACAGCGATGACGCCGGAACCAGGGCCGCGCTGCGGGCCATTCCGATTCTGAAGGAAGCCGGAGTCAGTGCCCGGGTTATCCGGATGGAGCCGTATAAGGACCCGGATGAATTCATCAAAAACCTGGGAGCGGAAGCCTTTGAACAGAGGATTGCCGAGGCAAAGAACGGTTTTCTGTTCAGTCTGGAGATGCTGGAAGGAAGCTACGATATGAACACCCCGGAAGGGAAAACGGAGTTTCTCCGGGAAGCGGCCCGGCGGCTGAACACGTTCGAGGAGGAAATCGAGCGGGACAATTACATCGAAGCCGTGGCGAAGACGTACCGGGTAGGATACGAGGAGATGCGGCGGCTGGTGATAAAAATGGCGGTGCAGACAGGACTTGCGGCGCCAAAGATAAGGCCGAAGGCGTCCACGGGAAAGGGAAAAGAAAAGGAAGAGGGCCATATCCGGGACCAGAAGCTTCTTCTGACCTGGCTGATTGATTACCAGGAACTGTTTCCGCAGATTGGAAAATACATTTCTCCGGAGGATTTTACGACAGAGATGTACCGGCAGGTGGCGGAGCTTCTGTTTGCCCAGTATGAGGCAGGGGAAATCAGTCCGGCCACCATCATGAATCACTTTACGGAAGAAGAGGAACACCGGGAGGCGGCTTCTCTTTTTAACACCCGTATCCGCAGACTGGATACGAAGGCGGAAGAAGAGAAGGCGGTCCGGGAGACTCTGATACGGGTGAAGTCCGGCAGCATTGAGGAAGCGGCAGCGAATCTGGACCCGGCGGACCTGCAGGGACTGCAGCGGCTGGTGAACGCAAGGAAGGCGCTTCAGGACCTCCAGAAACTGCATATTTCCCTCAATTAAGGATAAAATAATAAGCAAGCAGTAGAGAAAGGATACTACCATGGAAGAAAAGATGGCAAAATTTGAAGAGAAACTGAAAAGTCTGGTTGCTCTCGGAAAGAAGAAAAAAAGTATTCTGGAAATTCAGGAAATCAACGATGTATTCCAGGATATGGAACTGACTTCCGAGCAGATGGAAAAGGTGTTTGACTATCTGGAAGCCAACGGAATCGATGTTCTGCGGATTGGGGCGGAGTCGGATAACGACGATGACGATATGGAAATCGTGCTTTCTGACGAAGACGAAGTGGACATGGAGAAAATAGACCTTTCGGTTCCCGACGGTATCAGTATCGAAGATCCGGTACGGATGTACCTGAAGGAAATCGGGAAGGTGCCCCTTCTCAGCGCGGAAGAGGAAATTGAACTGGCAAAAAGGATGGCAGACGGAGACGAGGACGCCAAGAAACGTCTGGCAGAGGCAAACCTGCGTCTGGTAGTCAGCATTGCCAAGCGTTATGTGGGCCGGGGAATGCTGTTTCTGGATCTGATTCAGGAAGGAAACCTGGGTCTGATTAAGGCTGTGGAAAAATTTGATTACCGGAAGGGATTCAAATTCAGTACCTATGCTACCTGGTGGATTCGCCAGGCCATCACCAGAGCGATTGCGGACCAGGCCAGAACCATCCGGATTCCGGTGCACATGGTAGAGACGATTAACAAACTGATTCGGGTATCCAGACAGCTTCTGCAGGAACTGGGGCGGGAACCCACCCCGGAAGAAATCGCAGAAGAACTGGACATGCCTGTGGAACGGGTACGGGAGATTCTGAAGATTTCCCAGGAACCGGTGTCCCTGGAAACGCCTATCGGAGAGGAAGAAGACAGCCATCTGGGCGATTTCATTCAGGATGACAACGTACCGGTGCCGGCAGAGGCGGCAGCGCAGACTCTGTTAAAAGAGCAGCTGGATGAAGTACTGGATACGCTGACAGACAGGGAGCAGAAGGTGCTCCGGCTCCGGTTCGGCATGAACGACGGACGTGCCAGAACCCTGGAGGAAGTAGGAAAAGAATTTGACGTCACAAGGGAGCGTATCCGTCAGATTGAAGCAAAGGCCCTCAGGAAACTGCGGCATCCCAGCCGGAGCAGAAAACTGCGGGATTATCTGGATTAAGCCTATGGCAGGCATGTCAAAGCGTCTTCTGACAGTGGCCGGGCTGGTAAGTCCGGGAATCCGGCTGGCGGATGTGGGAACAGACCACGGGTACGTGCCCATCTATCTGGTGAAGAAGGGAATCATTACCTCGGCAGTGGCCATAGACATAGGAAAAGGTCCGCTTCTCAGGGCGGAAGAACATATCCGGCAGGAAGGTCTGGAAGGGCGAATCCGCACCTGCCTTTCAGACGGCCTTCTCGGCCTGGAACCGGGAGAGACAGACGGAATGGTGGCTGCCGGCATGGGCGGCGGCCTTGTCATCCACATTCTTTCCGAAGGAAGAAAACAGGTGGAGAAGATGAAGGAATTTATCCTTCAGCCCCAGTCGGAAATCCGAAGGGTCCGGGAGTATCTCCGGGATGCCGGGTACCGGGTGGTTCAGGAAGACATGGTCCGGGAAGACGGAAAATTTTATCCGGTGATGAAGGCTGTGCGGGGCCGGGAAGAGGACCTGACAGAGGCAGAGCTGGAGTTTGGAAAATTCCTGCTTCGGGAGGGCCATCCGGTCCTGCGGGAATACCTGGAGCGGGAAGAAAGACTCTGCCATAAGGTGCTGGAAGAACTGGAAAATCAGGATACGGAAAGGGCCGTAAGGCGGGCCGGGGAAATCCGGAGGAGGCTGGCTCTGCTGAAGGAGACGGTATCCAGATACTATCAGCGGTAAAAAACTGCCGGAGTTTCCCTTATACGGACTCCGGTATTTTTGCGCGATACGCCCGTCAATGGGCCGTCGCGCCTGCAAATGAAAGGAGACAGTCAGTGAAACTGGAACATATTATAGAAGAAATCGAGCGAGTTTATCCGGTCGCCAGCGCCATGGAGTGGGATAATCCGGGACTCCAGGCCGGCAGGCGGGACAAAGAGGTGAAGAAGATATATGTCGCCCTGGATGCTACCGACACGGTAATTGAGCAGGCGGCAGCAGCGGGGGCGGATCTTCTGCTGACCCACCATCCCCTTATCTTCGGGGGCATAAAAAAAGTAACCGATGAAAATCTGACCGGGCGGAGAATTGTCCGTCTGCTGGAGGAGGGAATATGCTGTTATTCCATGCATACCAATTATGACGTGCTACGGATGGCAGATCTGGCCGGAGAGAGAATGGGGCTGGAAAATCCGGAGGTCCTGGAAGTGACAGAACCGGGTGAGACGCCCCGGGGAATTGGAAAGACCGGAACGCTGAAAGAGCCGGTAACCCTGGAAGCATATGGAAGGAAAATCAAAGAGATTTTTCAGCTTCCGGAAATCCGGGTGTTCGGGGATCCGAATGCTTCTGTGAAAAAGGTGGCGGTGTGTCCCGGCTCCGGAAAGAGCGTGATAGAAGAAGCGCTGGAAAAGCAGGCGGATGTTCTGGTGACAGGAGATATCGGCCATCATGAAGGAATTGACGCATACGCCCGGGGCATGGCCATTATCGACGCCGGCCATTACGGCCTGGAACATATTTTTACCGGGGATATGGCCCGCTTCTGCCGGGAACATTTCCAGGAAGTGGAGACAGTTCCGGCTCCGGTAAGCCATCCCTTCTGGGCGCTGTAGAAAGGAGGAACATATGGGGGAAAACGGATTTCGGGTAACGGTGAACGGGGAGACCCTGGTCTGGCCGGAAGGGACTTCCTGCCTGGAAATCGCCGGGAAGTACCGGCAGGTCTACGCCCATGATATCGTGCTGGCCATGGTAGACGGAAGACTTCAGGAACTGTTTAAAACGGTGAAGAAGGACTGCTGCATCGAGTTTCTTACGACAGCCGACCTTTTCGGTCACGAGGCCTACCGCCGGAGTATGAGCTTCCTGCTGGTAAAGGCAGTGTACGATGTGGCGGGCCGGGAAAAGATAAAGAAAGTGCGCATTCATTTTTCCGTGGACAAAGGCTACTACTGCACAGTGGAGGGCCAGACAGAGGTAAACCAGGACCTGCTGGACCGGATAGAGGCCCGGATGCGGGAGATGGTGCGAAGCAGAATCCCGCTGAAAAAGCGGAGCGTGCATACGGACGAGGCCGTGGAGCTGTTTGGCCGGCACGGCATGCACGACAAGGAAAAGCTGTTTGGCTACCGGAGAGTATCCCGGGTGAATATTTACAGCCTCAATGAATTCGAGGATTACTTTTACGGGTACATGGTGCCGGATACAGGCTGCCTGAAATATTTTGCGCTTTTCCTTTACGGAGAGGGGTTCGTACTGCAGATGCCGGAGAGAGAAAGGCCGGAGGAAGTGCCGCCTTTCCGGCCCCAGAACAAGCTCTTCCATGTTCTGCAGGAATCCACCAGACTGGGCGATATGCTGCATATTGAGACCGTGGGAGATTTGAATGAATGCGTGGCAAAAGGAAATCCCAGACAGCTGATTCTGGTGCAGGAGGCGCTTCAGGAGAAAAAGATAGCCCAGATAGCGGAAGGCATTGCGGCTGAGAAAGACAAAAAATTTATTCTGATTGCCGGACCTTCCTCATCCGGGAAAACAACATTTTCCCACAGGCTCAGTGTGCAGCTTCGGATAAACGGTCTGATACCGCACCCCATTGCGGTGGACAATTATTTTGTAAACCGGGAAGATACCCCGCTGGACAAGGAGGGAAACCGGAACTACGAGTGTCTGGAAGCGGTAGACCGGGTAAAACTGAATGAAGACCTTCTGAATCTGCTGGACGGGAAAACAGTGGAAATCCCGGAATTTAATTTCCGGGAAGGAAAACGGGAATATAAAGGGAATTATATGACGCTGGGAGAGCAGGACATTCTGGTGCTGGAGGGCATCCACTGCCTGAACGACGCCCTGACCTGGAAACTTCCCAGAGAGAAGAAGTACAAAATTTATATCAGCGCCCTGACCCAGCTGAATATCGATGAGCACAACCGGATTCCCAGCACAGACGGACGTCTGCTCAGGCGGATTGTGCGGGACGCCCGGACACGGGGAACCTCGGCGGCGCAGACCATTGCCATGTGGTATTCTGTGCGGCGGGGAGAGGAGAGCAATATCTTCCCCTATCAGGAGGAGGCAGACGTGATGTTCAATTCTGCCCTGGCTTATGAGCTGGCAGTACTGAAGGCCTATGCGGAACCCGTGCTTTTTGGCATCGACAGGAAAAGCCCGGAATATCTGGAGGCCAAACGCCTTTTGAAATTCCTGGATTATTTTGTGGGAATTGGAAGTGAGCAGATTCCGTCCAATTCTCTGCTTCGGGAATTTATCGGCGGAGGCTGCTTTGATATTTAGAGCGCCCGGGCCATGTCTGAGGGCAGGGGAGCCGTAAATTCCATGTCCTTTCCGGTGACGGGATGCCGAAAGGAAAGGCGGAAGGAGTGCAGGGCCTGCCGCCGGAGAATCCGGTAGTCTGGATTGTAGAGAAAGTCTCCGGGAAGGGGATGGCCGATAAACTTCATATGGACACGAATCTGATGGGTACGACCGGTTTCCAGACAAAGGGAAACCAGGGAGTACCCGTTTTTATAGAGAAGCCGGCGGTAACGGGTGCATGCCGGCGCGCCGTCCGGGCGCACCATGCGGGCAATAACAGAACCGGGAACACGGCCGATGGGGGCCTGGATAATTCCGGACACGGGAACCTGCCCTCTGGCCAGGGCCAGGTATTCCCGGTGAATTTCCCGGCGGGCCGCCATGGCCGAAAGACGGGAAGCGCTGTAGCGGTGCTTTGCCAGCACCAGCACTCCCGTGGTATCCCGGTCCAGACGGCTGATGCAGTGGAAAACCGGGGATTCCCCGTTCTCCCGGAGGTGCCAGGCACAGGCATTGGCCAGGGTGTGAAAATGGTTGCACTGGACGGGATGAACGGGCATGCCGGCCGGTTTGTCCACCACCAGCAGGTCCTCGTCTTCATAGAGGATGGAAAGAGGCAGGCAGACAGGGATAAGCTGACCGGAAGGTTTCTCGTCATCCAGACGGACAGTGAGCCTGTCTCCCGGGGCAAGGCGGACAGAAGAAAAGGCGGGGGTTCCGTTCAGGAAAACACCGCCTTTTCCGCTTTTGGCAAGCCGCAGTACGGCGGCAGAGTATCCACGGGATTTCAGAAATCCGTGGATGCTCTGCCCGCTGTCTTTTTCTGTGATAGAGTACAGTATGGTGCGCATGAAAACTCCTCTTTCTATAGGATAACTGACTATTTCCGTAAAGCAGAACCGGGGGAAGTCTGCCGGAGATCCTGGCAGAATGCGGCTACGGAATCCATCCGGGCAGTCATGCCGGCGAACAGAGCGTCCACAACGGTCAGTGCCGCCATGGCCTCCACAACAACCACGGCCCGGGGAACAATCACCGGGTCATGCCGTCCTTTTACCGTCAGAGTGGTTTCCCTTCCCTCCCGGTCTGTCGTAAGCTGTTCCCGGGAGATGGAGGAAGTGGGCTTTACCGCCGCACGGAAAACAACCGGACTTCCGTCGCTGATGCCGCCCAGCACGCCGCCGGCATGGTTGGAAGCTTTATAAATCTGTCCGTTTCTGCTTCGGAACACATCGTTGTTTGTGCTGCCCTTTGCCCGGGCAGCCACGAATCCGTCCCCGATTTCAAAGCCTTTTACCGCACCGATGGACAGAACCGCTTTTGCCAGACTGGCGTCCAGCTTTTCGAAAACCGGGTCCCCGATACCGGCGGGAAGGCCGGTAATCCGGCATTCAATAATGCCTCCGGCCGAATCCTGGGAGCGTATGCACTCCTCCAGGTATTTTTCTGCTTCTTCCGCCAGGCCGGCATGGGGCATGCAGAGCGGATTCTTCCCGGTCTGGGAGAAATCATAGTCCTGCTCCTCTACGGAAAACGGGCCGATGGCCTTTGTGTAGGCCTGAACTTTAATTCCCAGTTCCCGGAGAATCTTTGCCGCAATGGCGCCTGCGGCCACCCGTCCAATGGTCTCCCGGCCGGAGGAGCGTCCGCCGCCCCGGTAGTCCCGGAACCCGTATTTTGCGTCAAAGGTATAGTCCGCGTGTCCGGGCCGGTAGCAGTCCATGATATTGCTGTAATCGTGGGAACGCTGGTCCGTGTTGCGAACCAGAACGGAGATGGGGGTACCGGTGGTGCGCCCCTCAAAAACGCCGGAGAGAATTTCGGCGGCGTCTCCTTCCCTGCGGGCGGTTGTAAATCTGCTCTGACCGGGTTTTCTCCGGTCCAGGTAGCACTGTATATCCTCCTCGCTGAGGGGAAGCCCGGCCGGGCAGCCGTCGACAACGACGCCGATGCCCTTTCCGTGGGACTCTCCCCAGGTGGAAATCTGAAAATATCTGCCATAAATGGAACCTGACACTGTATTCACCTGTCCTTTCTGTGATAAGGGATTCTGTTTGATTTGTCATCCGGATAGAAATCCGGACCGTATTCCCTATTATAAAGGAAGAAGAGGGGGCTTACAAGTACGGGAAAAGGGGAATTTAACACATTTTTAAAGAAAATTCACATATTCGTATTGTTTTTCCGATACGGTTCGTATTATAATGACCACGTATGAGCATTTGCAGGAATGGCTGAAATGCCATGAACAGTAAAAAGGGAGTATGTTTTTTATGGACGAAAAATATAACGGTCTGAATGAGGAAAACCAGGAGGGGACAAAAAAGAATGAAAAGAAAAACGAAAGCCGCCAGGGAATACCGGTTTCTGACGGGACTGGTGTATCTGGCGTTCCTGCTGATTCTGAGGAATCCCCGAAGCAGTCTGTTCCGGTTCCGGAAGAGGATGCAAAAGAGATAGAACTCTCTGTGGAGGATGCGGAAGACGCACTGCCCATGGAAGAAGAGGAGCCCGTTCTGAGCGCAGAGGACGCGGAGGATACGGAGCCGGAACTTTCCCTGGAAGACGGAGAGGAACTGGAAGAGGACGAATTCTTTGACAGTCTGGAAGAGGAACAGGAACTGACGGACGAGGAGAAGGCGGCCAGAAGAAAGAAAAGAAAGAAAATAGCGGCGATTGTCTGCGGTTCCGTTCTGGGAGCCGTGGTAATTGTCTATCTTGGTTTTGCCGTGTTTTTTATGAGTCATTTTTATTTTAATACTGAGATTAACGGGGTGCAGTTTTCCGCCAGCACCGTTTCTGACGTGGAGTCCTATATGGAAAACCAGGTGCAGAACTATGAACTGACCCTGCTGGAGTCGGATGGCGGAACGGAAGTGATTGACGGTTCTGACATCAGTCTTTCCTATGAAGAAGGAGAAGAACTGGAGGCTCTTTTAAGGAGCCAGAATCCGCTGCTCTGGATCCGTTGTCTCTGGGAAACACCGGAGATTACCGCCAGCGTGGGCGTTTCCTATGACGAGGACCGGCTGACGGAACTGATAAACAGTATGGAATGTATGAAACCGGAGAATCAGACTGCCCCGGAAAATGCCCGGCCGGAATTTGACGGCAATGAGTTTGTGGTGAAGGCGGAAGTGACGGGAAAAACCATCGACACAGAGGTGTTCCCGGAGAAAGTGCGGGAGGCTCTGGATGGATTTCAGGACACGCTGGATATGACAGAAGAAGGCTGCTACGTCAAACCTAAATATACGGAAGAATCCCAGGAAGTAGCGGATGCATGTACGGCCATGAACCAGTATCTGAGAGCCAGCATCACCTATACTTTTGGATCTGCCACGGAAGTGGTGGATAAGAACCTGATATCCCAGTGGCTGACCGTGGACGACAATATGGCGGTCACCTTTAATACGGATGCAGTGAGCCAGTACATTCAGGAACTGGCCAACAAATACAACACCTATCAGGCCCAGCGGACCTTTACCTCCGGAAGCGGAAATACCGTATCCGTGGAGGGCGGGGACTACGGCTGGATTATCGACAAAGACGCAGAATACCAGGCCCTGACAGCCAGCATTCAGAATGGAGAGGTTATCACGAAGGAGCCGGCCTACTCCCAGACAGCCGCTACCCATGACGGGCCGGACTGGGGAAATACTTATGTGGAAGTAGACCTGACCAACCAGTATATGTATCTCTTTGTCAATGGCGCGGTGGTTACCAGCGGTCCCATTGTAACGGGAAAACCGAGTGCGGGAGACGCCACGCCTCAGGGAGTGTATTCCATCAAGTACTGCCAGAGAAATGCAGTGCTGCGGGGACCTCTGCAGTCTGACGGCACCTATGAGTGGGAATCTCCGGTCAGCTTCTGGATGCCTTTTAACGGCGGCATCGGGCTGCATGACGCGCCCTGGCAGGCTGCGTTTGGCGGCGACCGGTATCTGACCCACGGCTCTCACGGCTGCGTCAATCTGCAGTATGCTGTGGCGGAGACAACGTTTAACAACGTACAGGCGGGCACGCCGGTTGTGTGTCATTACTAATACAGATAATACAGAACAGGAAGAACAGAAATGTTTGAAATTATAAAAAAAGACGGACGGGCAAAACGGGGAAGATTTCATACCGTTCACGGAACGGTGGAGACCCCGGTATTTATGAACGTGGGAACGGCAGCCGCCATCAAGGGCGCCGTATCCACCATGGACCTGAAAGAAATCGGAACCCAGGTAGAGCTTTCCAATACCTATCATCTTCATGTCCGTCCGGGAGATGAAGTGATAAAGAAACTGGGCGGGCTCCACAGGTTTATGGTGTGGGACCGTCCCATTCTCACAGATTCCGGGGGATTTCAGGTGTTTTCCCTGGCAGGACTGCGGAAAATCCGGGAAGAGGGAGTGAATTTCCACTCCCACGTAGACGGCAGAAAGATTTTTATGGGGCCGGAAGAAAGCATGCAGATTCAGTCCAATCTGGCTTCTACCATAGCCATGGCCTTTGATGAATGCCCTTCCAGCGTGGCGTCCCGGGATTATATGGAGGATTCGGTCGCCCGGACGGCGCGGTGGCTGCGCCGCTGTAAAAAGGAGATGGAGCGGCTCAACAGTCTGCCGGATACCATCAATCCTCACCAGATGCTGTTTGGAATCAATCAGGGAGGTATCTATGAGGATATCCGGATAGCTCATGCCCAGGAGATTGCAGAGCTGAATCTGGACGGTTATGCCGTGGGAGGCCTGGCCGTTGGAGAATCTCATGAGGAAATGTACCGGATTCTGGATGTAACCGTTCCCTGCCTGCCTGCGGATAAACCGGTTTATCTGATGGGAGTGGGAACTCCGGCCAACATTCTGGAGGCCGTGGACAGGGGCGTGGATTTCTTTGACTGCGTCTATCCAAGCAGAAACGGAAGACACGGCCATGTCTATACCCGGTACGGGAAACTGAATCTGCTGAACGCCCGGTATGAGCTGGATGAAAAGCCCATCGAAGAGGGCTGCCAGTGTCCTGCCTGCCGGCATTATTCCAGAGCATACATCCGTCATCTTCTGAAAGCTAAAGAGATGCTGGGGATGCGGCTGTGCGTACTGCATAACCTCTATTTTTACAATCATCTGATGGAGGATATCCGGACAGCCATTGAAGAAAACCGCTACCAGGACTTTAAGAAAGAATGGCTGGCGGATTTGCAGGCGTAAAACGGGTTTTTCAGAAAAAATACTTGATGAAATCCCGTTTATTGTGTATGATATCAATAGTGTTTTAAATTTTAGGAGGAAGTAAGATGAATAATCCGATAATTATTATTTTATTTTATGCAGTCGTTCTGGGCGGATTCTGGTGGCTTCTGATGCGTCCCCAGAAGAAAGAACAGAAGAGACTGCAGGCCATGCTGCAGGAGCTGGAGGTTGGCGACACGGTACTTACTACGAGCGGATTTTACGGAGTGGTCATTGATATCGAGGAAGACGATGTGATTGTAGAGTTCGGAAACAATAAAAACTGCCGTATTCCGATGCAGAAGCAGGCCATCATGCAGGTGGAGAAGCCGGAGGCAAGTTCATAAATGTGAGGGAGACGGTTCTGATAAGGAACCGTCTTTTTGCGCGATACGCCCGTCAATGGGCCACCGCGCTTGCGCGAGCGGACATTAGACGGGCAACGGTCATCGAGCGGCAATGCCGCGAGATGAGCGAGGTATCGCGGTGATTGGATAGGGGAAGGCATCTTCCCCTATCCAATCGATACGCCCGTCAATGGGCCGCCATATGGGGCGGATAGTGAGAAAGGAGCTGTTACCATGCTGGAAGCAAGACTGACAGAAATCATGAGAGAAAGATGGAATACTTCTATCGAAGAGGGAACCGCAGAGCAGGTTTATCATGCCCTGATGACAGCGGTAAAGGAAGAAATACAGAAGAAAGAGGAGATTTCCGGGAACAGGAAGCTCTATTATATATCCATGGAATTCCTGATGGGAAAACTGCTCTCCAACAATCTGATTAACCTGGGGCTTTATGAGGAGGCCCGGGAAGTGCTGGAGAAACACGGAAAGAAACTGGCGGAAATTGAAGAGGCAGAGCCCGAGCCGTCTCTTGGAAACGGCGGCCTGGGAAGACTGGCTGCCTGCTTCCTGGATTCCATTGCCTCACTGGGACTGCCGGGGGACGGGGTAGGCCTGCGCTATCACATGGGACTGTTCCGTCAGGTCTTTGAAAACCACTGCCAGAAAGAGGTGCCGGATCCCTGGCTGGAAGCGGAAAGCTGGCTTGCGGACACGGGTTCGGTATTTGACGTTCCTTTCGGCGGATTTTCCCTGAAAGCCCACCTTTATGACCTGGATGTGGCAGGATATGAAAACGGACGGAACAAACTGCATCTTTTTGATGTAGAGACGGTGGATGAGTCCATCGTCCATGACGGAATTACGTTTGACAAGCAGGATATCGGAAAGAATCTGACCCTTTTCCTTTATCCCGATGACAGCGATGAGGCGGGAAACCTGCTGAGAATCTATCAGGAGTATTTTATGGTGTCCGCCGCGGCCCAGCTGATTATAAAGGAATGCAGGGAAAAGGGGTGGGAGCTTCGGAAGCTTCATGAGCATGTGGCGGTGCAGATTAACGACACCCATCCTTCCATGGTGATTCCGGAACTGGTGCGTCTGCTTGTGGAAAACCAGATAGATTTTAACGAGGCTCTGGAGATTGTCCAGAAGACCTGCGCCTATACGAATCATACGATTCTGGCGGAGGCGCTGGAGACCTGGCCGGTGGAAAGCCTGGAAAAGGTGGTCCCGCAGATTGTGCCGATTATCCGGGAGATGGATATGCGGATACGGGGAAGGTACCAGGACAGCCGGGTGCATATCATCGATGACCAGGGCCGGGTGCATATGGCTCATATGGATATTCATTACGGCTACAGTGTCAACGGTGTGGCCAGACTGCACACGGAAATTCTAAAAAATGAAGAGCTGAAGCCTTTTTATGATATCTATCCGGAGAAATTCAACAACAAGACAAACGGCATTACCTTCCGCCGGTGGCTGCTTCACTGCAACCATGAGCTGGCCGGATGGCTGGATGGAAAAATCGGCACGGCGTACCGGAAGGACGCCCGGAAACTGGAAGAACTGCTCCGGTTTCAGGAGGACCCGGCGGTCCTGAAAGAACTGCTGGCGGTAAAACAGCAGAAGAAGGAAGACCTGGCTGCCTGGCTTCGGGAAACCCGGGATGTGGACATCAGCCCGGACTCTGTTTTTGACATTCAGATTAAGCGGCTTCATGAATACAAGCGGCAGCAGATGAATGCCCTCTATGCGGCTTACAAATATCTGGAAATCAAGGGCGGGAAAAAGCCGGAGAGGCCCATTACTATGATTTTCGGGGCCAAGGCGGCGCCGGCATACACGATTGCCAAAGATATCATTCATTTTCTGCTGTGTCTGCAGGAGCTGACCGCTTCCGACCCGGACGTATCAACGTATTTCCGGGTGATTATGGTAGAGAACTATAATGTTACGGTGGCCGAGAAGCTGATACCGGCCTGTGATATTTCCGAGCAGATTTCTCTGGCATCCAAGGAGGCCAGCGGAACCGGAAATATGAAGTTTATGCTGAACGGAGCGGTTACGCTGGGAACCGAGGACGGGGCCAATGTGGAAATCCATGAACTGGTGGGCGATGAAAATATCTTCATCTTCGGCCGGTCCAGCCAGGAGGTCATCGACCATTACCGGAATCAGGACTATCGTGCCGTGGACTACTATATCAATGACGAAGAAATCCGGAAGCTGGTGGACTTTATTATCAGTCCCGAAATTCTGAAAATCGGAAATCCCTGGCTTCTTCTGGAGCTTCATGCGGAGCTTATCCGCAAGGACTGGTTTATGACGCTTCTGGATGTTAAAGAGTATATTCAGAAGAAGGAAGAGGCGCTGGCAGCGTATGAAAACCGGGAGGAATGGGCGAAGAAAATGCTGGTAAATATTGCAAAAGCCGGTTATTTTTCCTCTGACCGGACAATCGAAGAGTACAACCGGGATATCTGGAAACTGGAATAGGAAAGAGTATAGGAGCGGACTTCTGAAAACAGAGTCCGCTCTGATTTTTTTTACTTTTACGGAGTAAAGGGTTGAAAGAAGACCGGAAATACGATATGATAATGTTTAACAGATTTTGTCGGAAACCCGGGAATGAGAGGGCCTGGCAGAAAAGAGAAGGGACTGAGAAACATGAATCTGCATATCGGAGTGATAAAGGGAGACGGCATTGGCCCGGAAATCGTCACAGAGGCCATGAAAGTGCTGGATAAGGCAGGGGAAGTTTACGGATACGAATGTACTTATGAACAGCTTCTTCTGGGCGGCGCTTCCATTGACGTGCACGGAGTGCCCCTGACTGATGAGACAGTAGAGAAAGCGAAGGCCTGCGATGCGGTGCTGATGGGGTCCATCGGCGGAGACGCGAAGACGTCCCCCTGGTATCAGCTGGAACCGTCCAGAAGACCAGAGGCGGGACTTCTGAAAATCCGCAAGGAACTGAATCTGTTCGCAAACCTGCGCCCGGCGGTTCTCTATGAAGAGCTGAAAGACGCCTGCCCCTTAAAGGAAGAGATTACCGGGGGAGGATTTGACCTGATGATTATGCGGGAACTGACGGGAGGCCTGTATTTTGGGGAACGGAAAACCGTGGAGGAGAACGGCGTCCGTACAGCTTACGATTCTTTGACATACAACGAAAACGAGATACGCAGAATTGCCATCCGGGCATTTGACATTGCCAGAAAACGGCGGAAGAAAGTAACCAGTGTGGACAAGGCCAATGTGCTGGATTCCTCAAGGCTCTGGCGAAGTGTGGTAGAGGAAGTGGCGAAGGATTACCCGGATGTGGAGCTTTCCCATATGCTGGTAGACAACTGTGCCATGCAGCTTGTGAGGGACCCGAAGCAGTTCGACGTCATTCTGACGGAAAACATGTTTGGGGACATTCTTTCCGATGAGGCCAGTATGGTTACCGGCTCTATCGGAATGCTGGCAAGCGCCAGCCTGAACGAGACAAAATTCGGGCTCTATGAGCCAAGCGGCGGTTCTGCTCCGGATATTGCCGGAAAGGGAATTGCCAATCCGATTGCGACCATTCTGTCGGCGGCCATGATGCTCCGGTTCAGCCTGGACCAGGACAGAGCGGCGGACGCGGTAGAAAAGGCGGTTTCCCTGGTGCTCAAAGACGGCTACCGGACGGGAGACATTATGTCAGAAGGCTGCACGCAGGTGGGAACGTCCCGGATGGGCGACCTCATTTGCGAGAGGATTCAGTAAAAACTATCTGGAGGGAAAAGAACATGAGAAGTGACAGAGTAAAAACAGGAATGCAGCAGGCACCACACCGGTCCCTGTTTAATGCGCTTGGATATACAAAGGAGGAACTGGAACGTCCTCTGATAGGAGTAGTATGCTCTTACAATGAAATCGTACCGGGACACATGAACCTGGATAAAATTGCCCAGGCAGTGAAGATGGGCGTGGCCATGGCAGGAGGAACGCCGGTTATGTTCCCGGCTATTGCCGTGTGCGACGGAATTGCCATGGGCCATATCGGGATGAAATATTCCCTGGTGACCCGGGACCTGATTGCGGATTCCACAGAGGCCATGGCCATGGCCCATCAGTTTGACGGGCTGGTTATGATTCCCAACTGCGACAAGAATGTACCGGGCCTTCTGATGGCGGCGGCCAGAATTAACGTGCCGACCATCTTCGTAAGCGGCGGCCCCATGCTGGCCGGCCATGTAAAAGGCCAGAAGCGGAGCCTTTCCAGCATGTTTGAGGCAGTAGGAGCCTATGCGGCAGGCACCATGACGGAAGAGGATGTCTGCGAGTTTGAGCAGAAGGTATGCCCCACCTGCGGCTCCTGCTCAGGAATGTATACGGCCAACAGCATGAACTGCCTGACCGAGGTGCTGGGAATGGGTCTGAAAGGAAACGGAACGATTCCGGCTGTATATTCCGAGAGAATCCAGCTTGCCAAACATGCCGGAATGCAGGTGATGGAGCTGGTGAGAAAGGATATCCGCCCCAGGGATATTATCACAAAAGAGGCGATTCTCAATGCGCTGACTGTGGATATGGCACTGGGATGCTCCACCAACAGTATGCTGCATCTGCCGGCCATTGCCCATGAGATTGGCATGGATTTTGAGATAGATTTTGCCAACGGCATCAGCGAACGGACGCCGAACCTCTGCCATCTGGCGCCGGCAGGCCCGACTTATATCGAAGACCTGAATGAGGCCGGCGGAGTCTATGCCGTTATGAACGAACTGAACAAAAAGAACCTGCTGTACACGGACTGCATGACCGTAACCGGAAAGACCGTGGGAGAAAACATCGCAGGCTGTGAAAATAAAAATCCGGAGGTCATCCGTCCCATTGATAATCCTTACAGTGAGACCGGAGGACTGGCCGTGCTGAAAGGGAACCTGGCCCCCGACGGCAGTGTGGTAAAACGGTCCGCTGTCGTGGAGGAAATGCTGGTGCACGAAGGACCGGCCCGGGTGTTCGACTGTGAGGACGACGCCATCAAAGCCATCAAAGGCGGAGAAATTCATGCGGGAGATGTGGTGGTTATCCGCTATGTGGGGCCCAAGGGCGGACCGGGTATGCCGGAGATGCTGAATCCCACCTCTGCCATTGCGGGAATGGGACTGGGGTCTTCCGTGGCCCTGATTACCGACGGCAGATTCAGCGGCGCTTCCCGCGGCGCATCCATCGGACATGTGTCGCCGGAAGCAGCAGTGGGCGGCCCCATCGCTCTGGTAGAAGAGGGCGATATTATCCAGATTGACATTCCAAACCTGAGTATCCGGCTGGATGTGCCGGACGAGGTGCTGGAAGAGCGGCGCGCAAAATGGCAGCCCAGAGAGCCTGAGGTAACGACCGGATACCTGGCCCGCTATGCGTCCATGGTCACTTCCGGAAACCGGGGGGCCGTACTGGAAATCAAGAAGTAAAAGGGGAAATCGGTATGCAGTTAAACGGAGCAGAAATTGTAATAGAATGTCTGAAAGAGCAGGGTGTGGATACGGTATTCGGGTATCCGGGAGGCGCAATCCTGAATGTATATGACGCGCTTTATAAGCACCAGGATGAAATCCGGCATATTCTGACCTCCCATGAACAGGGAGCTTCCCATGCGGCGGACGGATATGCCAGGGCTACCGGAAAGGTGGGCGTCTGTCTGGCCACCAGCGGACCGGGAGCAACCAACCTGGTTACCGGAATTGCCACGGCCTACATGGATTCTATCCCGATTGTAGCCATTACCTGCAACGTGGGAGTGCCTCTTCTGGGAAAGGACAGCTTCCAGGAAATTGATATTACGGGTATCACGATGCCCATTACCAAATATAATTTTATCGTAAAGGATATTCATGACCTGGCCCCCACAATCCGGAAAGCGTTCCGGATTGCCCAGAAAGGACGTCCGGGGCCGGTGCTGATTGATATTCCCAAGGATATTACGGCGGATTCCGTGGAATATGAGCCGGTAAAACCGGAACCGGTTGTGAAATACGAAAAGGATATCTGCATGGAGGATGTGGAGACGGCGCTGGAACTGATTCAGCAGTCAAAGAGACCCTACATTTTTGTGGGCGGCGGTGCCGTGCTTTCCGGAGCAGCGGAAGAACTGCGGGAGTTCGTCAAAAGGGTGCAGGCTCCGGTCTGCGACAGCCTGATGGGAAAGGGTGCGTTTCCGGGTACGGACAGTCTGTACACCGGCATGCTTGGCATGCACGGAACCAAGACGTCCAACTACGGAGTCAGCGGCTGCGACCTGCTGATTGTGATTGGCGCCCGGTTCTCTGACCGGGTAACCGGAAACGCCAGCCGGTTCGCGAAAAACGCGAAGATTCTTCAGTTTGACATCGATGTGGCTGAGATGAACAAAAACGTGCTTATCACTGAGGGCGTGGTAGGCGATGTGAAAGAAGTGCTGCAGATTCTCAATGCCCGTCTGCCCCGGCTGAACCACGATGACTGGATTCAGAAAATTCAGGAGTACAAGGAAAAATATCCGATGACCTATCATCAGGATGTACTGACAGGTCCCGGAGTCGTGGAAGAAGTCTACCGTCAGACAAAGGGAGAGGCCCTGATTGTGACGGAGGTGGGACAGAACCAGATGTGGGCTGCCCAGTATTACAAATATACAGAACCCAGAACCTTTATCTCTTCCGGCGGACTCGGGACCATGGGATACGGCCTGGGCGCGGCCATTGGCGCAAAATGCGGCCGGCCGGAAAAAACGGTGGTAAATATTGCAGGAGACGGATGTTTCCGCATGAACATGAATGAAATAGCCACGGCGGTGCGCTGCCGGATTCCCATTATTGAAGTGATTGTAAATAACCATGTACTCGGGATGGTACGCCAGTGGCAGGATCTGTTTTATGAAAAACGGTATTCGGCCACCGTGCTGAATGACCAGGTGGATTTTGTGAAGGTGGCGGAAGCCATGGGAGCAGAAGCGTACCGCGCGGTCACCATGGAAGAGTTCCGGGAGGTATTTGCCCGGGCGCTGGAAAGTGACGGCCCGGTGGTTATTGACTGCCAGATTGACTGCGATGAAAAGGTATGGCCCATGGTGGCGCCGGGGGCAACCCTGAACGACGCCTTTGATGAAGCGGATCTGAAAAAGAAAGAACAGAGGTAACAGGCAGACGGTCTGAAGGAAGGGAGGACATTGTATGGAACGTGTATACAATTTTTCAGCAGGTCCGGCGGTACTGCCGGAAGAAGTGCTGCGGGAGGCGGCCGGGGAAATGCTGAACTACCGGGGAACCGGGATGTCAGTCATGGAGATGAGTCACCGTTCCCGGGCTTTTGAGGAAATCATTACCACGGCAGAGCAGGATCTGAGGGACCTCCTGAAGATTCCGGAGAACTATAAAGTACTGTTTCTGCAGGGAGGAGCTTCCCAGCAGTTCGCCATGATTCCCATGAACCTGATGAAAAACCGGGTTGCGGATTATATCATTACCGGACAGTGGGCAAAAAAAGCGGCGGCAGAGGCGGAAAAGTATGGAAAAGTCAACCGGATTGCCTCTTCGGAAGACCGGACTTTTTCCTACATTCCAGACTGTTCGGACCTTCCGGTAAGCGAAGACGCGGACTATGTCTATATCTGTGAGAATAATACGATTTACGGTACAAAATTTCACCAGCTTCCGGACACAAAAGGAAAAACACTGGTGGCAGATGTGTCTTCCTGCTTCCTTTCGGAGCCGGCAGATGTGTCGAAGTACGGCATCATGTACGGAGGCGTACAGAAAAATATCGGTCCTGCGGGAACGGTTATTGTGATTATACGGGAAGACCTGATTACGGAGGACGTTCTTCCCGGAACACCCACCATGCTTACTTATAAAACGCATGCAGACGCAGGGTCCCTTTACAATACTCCGCCTGCATACGGAATCTATATTTGTGGAAAAGTATTCCAGTGGCTGAAGAGAATGGGCGGACTGGAGGAAATGAAACGCCGCAATGAGGAAAAGGCGAAGATACTCTATGATTTCCTGGATGCAAGCCGTCTATTTAAAGGAACGGTGGAAAAGAAAGACCGTTCGCTGATGAATGTCCCCTTTGTGACAGGAGACGGGGAGCTGGACGCCCGGTTTGTCAAAGAGGCGAAAGAAGCGGGGCTTGAAAATCTGAAAGGGCACCGCAGCGTCGGAGGCATGAGGGCCAGCATTTATAACGCCATGCCCAGGGCAGGCGTAGAGGCACTGGTGGCATTTATGGAAAAATTTGAAAAGGAGAATCTGGCATGATGTATAAATACCGTTGTCTAAACCCGATTTCTCCTGCCGGAACGAACCGTTTTACGGATGAGTATGTACCGGCCGGGGAGGAAAGCGCTGCGGATGTGATTCTGGTAAGAAGCGCATCCATGCATGAGATGGAATTTGACAGGGAGCTGAAGGCTATTGCCCGCGCGGGAGCCGGTGTGAATAATATTCCACTGGAAGCCTGTGCGGAAAAAGGGATTGTTGTATTTAACACACCGGGCGCTAATGCCAACGGGGTAAAGGAACTGGTAATAGCAGGAATGCTGCTGGCATCCCGGGACATTATCGGCGGCATCAGCTGGGTACAGGAAAATGAAGAGGATGGCAATATCGCAAAGGACGCGGAAAAGGCCAAAAAGGCTTTCGCGGGGTGCGAGATTGACGGGAAGAAGCTGGGTGTTATCGGCCTGGGAGCCATTGGGGTTCTGGTTGCCAACGCGGCCACCAGCCTGGGAATGGAAGTCTACGGCTACGACCCGTATGTATCCGTGGATTCCGCATGGCGGCTGTCCCGGAATATTCACCATGCCAGGAGCGTGGATGAACTGTACCGGGAATGTGATTATATTACCATCCATGTACCGGCCACAGAGGATACAAAGGGTATGATAGATAAAAACGCCATCAGCCTGATGAAGGAAGGCGTCGTGGTGCTGAATTTTGCCAGGGATGTACTGGTCAACAGCGAGGATATGGTGGACGCTCTGGTAGGAGGGAAAGTGAAGCGGTATGTGACGGATTTCCCGACGCCGGAAATTGCCGGTGTAAAACACGCCATCGTGATTCCCCACCTGGGGGCCTCCACAGAAGAGTCGGAAGATAACTGCGCCAGAATGGCAGTGCAGGAACTGCGGGATTTTCTGGAAAACGGCAATATTACCCATTCGGTGAATTATCCGGACTGTGACATGGGAGTGCCGGATAAAACCCGCATTACCATTCTGCACAGAAATGTACCCAACATGCTGGGACAGTTTACGGCGGTTCTGGCGGCGGATATGATTAACATTGCCGATATGACCAACAAGAGCCGGGGAGGCTATGCTTATACGGTGATTGATGTGGACACGGAAGTGGGAGAAAATGTTGTGAAGGACCTGGAAGGCGTGGAAGGCGTCTGCCGGGTGCGGGTTATCGGATAAACCATACAGCAGAGAATGGGAAAGGACGGCGGGAAAGCCGTCCTTTTTTGATGAGGTGTGTTCGGCAGAATTATGCAGAAAATATTCAGAAAGTCTTAAGTATTCCTGAGTTGTATCTCAGGTGTACAGCCGATATAATGTAGGGGATAAACAGGGAACGCACAGATGGGGAGATACAGATGAAAAGAATGGAGATGAAAAAAATAAGGGGAAACAGGCGGAGAAACCGTTTTTCCTGGTCCAGCGTGGCGGGAATTCTGATGCTGTTCGTACTCTGCTGTCTGTTTCTGAACCGGTCTGCCGTGGCGGGAAAAGAAACGGAAACTGCCGTGATTCTTCAGGCGGAAACCAGGTCTGTTTTTCAGGGAGAAGAGGTGCCAAAGCTGGAAGCGACGGCTGTCTGCCAGGGAGAGGCGGACCAGGTTCTGGAGGAAGATACCGGCTATACGGTGCAGGACCTGGTGGAAGAACTGAACCAGGGAAAAGGATTTACCATAAGCTGTAAGGGAACCGGGGAGAAGGAAGGAACATTTCCCATAAAAATCCGCCTGTCCGGCGAGATATCCACCCTGCTTTACTCGGAATGGTTTGGAAAAGTCCGGGTGGAAGTCAGAGAGGGAACGCTGACGGTGAAGAATCCCTATGGAGAATGGGAGGGAGAAAAATTCCGGCGCCGGGACGGCTCTTATGTGACCGGTGACTTTATTACATACCACGGAAAAACCTACTATTTTGACGAAACGGGGAAACGGGTTTCCGGATGGCAGGAAATTCAGGGAAGCCGGTATTATTTCAGCAGAAAGGGCGTGATGAAGACCGGCTGGATGAAGACAAAAAAGGGAACCTGGTATTTCGCGGAGGATGGGGCCATGTATACCGGATGGCTCCGGGAGAAAGACGGGAGATACTATTTCGGCCAGGACGGGAAGATGGTGACCGGAGAGCAGACGATTGCCGCCAGGAAATGTGTTTTCGGAAAAGACGGGGAACTGGAATACGAAGAGAACGGGATTGACCCGGATAAGCCCATGATTGCCCTGACATTCGACGACGGGCCAGGGCCGCGGACAAAAGAACTGCTGGAGGCTTTGGAACAGAATCAGGCCCGGGCTACCTTCTTTATGCTGGGAGAGAAAGCGGAGAAGTATCCGGATACAGTAAAGGCCATGGCGGAAGCAGGATGTGAGCTGGGCAATCATTCCTACAGCCACCCCAGTCTTTCGTCGCTGAAACCGGAAGAAATCCGCAGTCAGATGGAGAAGACAAACCGGCTGGTGGCAAAGGCCAGCGGACAGAAACCGACCGTATCCAGGCCCCCTTACGGCGCCGTTTCCGATGAGGTAAAGACGAATATCGGACTGCCGATGATACTGTGGAGTGTGGATACTCAGGACTGGAAAACCCGGGATGCCCAGACCACCGTCGACACGGTGATGAAGCAGGCCGCGGACGGAAAGATTATTCTGATGCACGACATTCACAGCGAGACGGTGGACGCGGCAATCGCGCTGATACCGGAGCTTAAAAAGGCCGGGTTTCAGCTGGTCACGGTCAGTGAGATGGCAGACGCCAGAGGCGTCCGGCTGAAAAGCGGCGGAGTTTACGCACAGTTTCCCTAGGCCCGGGAGCCCGGGGCAGGAGAATATTCTTTACAATTTTTGGGGCTGTGCTATAATCTGATTATGGTGCGGAATCACCGGCAGGGGGCGCCGCATGGAGAGAAGAGGACAGGAGGGAAAAAGCAATGGCTTATGAAATTACAGGACATACGGTACTGACGGGACTTCTGGGAAGTCCGGTGGCCCACAGTATTTCGCCGGCAATGCACAATGAAGCGTTCCGGCAGCTGGGACTGGACTATGCCTATCTGGCGTTTGACGTGGGGACGGATAAGCTGGAGACGGCAGTGGAAGGACTGAAGGTGCTGGGCGCCAGAGGGTTTAATGTGACGATGCCGGATAAAAATAAAATGTGTATGCTGGCAGACAGACTTTCCACGGCGGCGGAAATTGGCGGAGCAGTCAATACCATTGTCAATGACAATGGCATTCTGACGGGCCATACGACAGACGGAATCGGATTCATGCGTTCTCTGAAGGAGGACGGTCACGATATTATCGGGCAGAAGATGACGCTTCTGGGAGCCGGCGGCGCGGCGGCAGCCATTCTGGTTCAGGCGGCGCTGGACGGTGTAGCGGAAATTTCTGTGTTTAATATCCGGGACGATTTTTATAAACGGGCGGAAAAGCTGATGGATACGCTGGAAGAGAGAACCGGCTGCCGGCTGAAGATTTTTGATTTTTCCGATGAGGCTGTGCTGAAACGGGAAATCGGAGAAAGCCGGATTCTGGTAAATGGGACTTCCGTAGGGATGGCGCCGAACACCGACCGGTGCATTATTACGGATGACAGTGTGTTCCGGAAAGACCTGATTGTGTTTGACGTGATTTATAATCCGGAAGAGACCCTGCTTCTCAAAAAGGCGAAGGCTGCAGGCTGCGCCGTATCCAACGGACTGAACATGCTTCTTTATCAGGGAGCGGCTTCTTTCAGGCTGTGGACGGGACAGGAAATGCCGGTTGATATCATCCGGGAGAAATATTTCCGCCGGTAAAAAGGTGTGCTCTCTGTCTGCCGGGAGAAAAAAGTGTTGACAAACCGGCGGCGGATGTGTACTATAGTTTATAGATTCGTTCGAACTGAATACCTTGAAATACGATGAAAAGAAGTAGTAAATATAAGGAACTGTCACAGAGAGTCTCCGGCAGGTGGGATGGAGATACAGGAAGTTATATTGAATTCCTCTTGGAGTAGAGTGCTGAACAACTGGTCAAGTAGGCATTTCCGGCTGCAGCCGTTATCCTGCCAGGGTATAACCGCCGTAAGGCGACGTACCTGCTGAGGCAGATGCTGTGAAGTATCTGTGAAATGAGGTGGAACCACGAAGTAGATAATACTCTCGTCCTCTGTAACTGTGCAGAGGACGGGAGCTTTTTTATGTAACAGAAAACGTTGTTCCTTCCTCTGGACTGCCCATAGAATACACCCTTCCGGCAGCGAGGGGGAAAAAGAAAGGAATCGAAGATTATGGTAATTGTACTGAAACCGGGAACAAGCAAAGAAAATGTAGAGAGAGTGGAAAACATGGTACGGGCCAGGGGGCTGGACGTACACACAATTATCGGCGAGGATCTGACCATCATTGGCTGTATCGGCGATACGGTGCGGATTGACCCCAGACTGTTTGAAGTGGATAAAAGCGTGGAGAAGGTCATGCATGTGCAGGAGCCCTATAAACTGGTGAACCGCGCCTTTCATCCGGAAGATACCATCGTGGACGTATCCGGAGTGAAGGTGGGAGGAAGTCATCTGGCCCTGATTGCAGGCCCCTGTTCCGTGGAGTCAGAAGAGCAGGTGATTGGAATTGCAAAAGCGGCAAAGGCGGCAGGAGCCAATATGCTCCGGGGCGGCGCTTTCAAGCCGAGAACAAGCCCGTATTCTTTCCAGGGCCTTGGGCTGGAAGGGCTGGAAATGCTCTGCCGGGCAAAAGAAGAGACGGGACTTCCCATCGTAACAGAGCTGATGTCTCCGGAATATCTGGATATTTTCGATGAGAAAGTAGATTTGATTCAGATTGGCGCCCGGAATATGCAGAATTTTGATTTGCTGAAACAGCTGGGAAAGACAAAGCGCCCTATTCTGTTAAAGCGGGGGCTGAATGCCACCTATGAGGAATGGCTGATGTCTGCGGAATACATCATGGCTTCCGGAAATCCCAATGTCATCCTGTGCGAACGGGGAGTCAGAACCTTTGAAAGCTTCACCAGAAATACGCTGGATTTGCAGGCGATTCCGGTAGTGCGGAAAAAGAGCCATCTTCCGATTATCGTAGATCCGAGCCATGCAGGAGGAAAATGGTGGCTGGTAGACCCGATGGCAAAGGCAGCCATTGCGGCAGGGGCAGACGGACTGATGATAGAGGTGCACAACAATCCGGAGTGCGCGCTCTGCGACGGCGGACAGTCGCTGAAACCGGAGAAATATGAGAAACTGTTAAAAGATGTATTCCAGATTGCAGAAATCCTGGGAAAGACGGCGTAGACCGCTGCCCGGGGAAGGAGGAGAGGGCCATGAAAATTACAGTCAGCCTGAAAGAACACGGATATCCGATTTATATTGAAAGAGGACTTCTGGAAAAGGCCGCGGAAAAAATCCGGGAAGTGTATCCAGGGAAGAAGATTATGATAATTTCCGACGACCAGGTATACGGTATCTACGGGGAAAAGCTGAAAAAGAACCTTTCGGCATATTATGAATGCCACAGCACGGTCATCCCCCACGGGGAGCCTTCCAAGGCATTCGATACGCTGCCGGGTGTGTATGCCTCTCTTCTGGAAGCAAAGATAACCAGAAGCAGTCTGGTGGTGGCGCTGGGCGGCGGGGTGACCGGTGACCTGGCCGGATTTGTGGCGGCCACCTTCCTCAGAGGGGTGCCTTTTGTACAGATTCCCACTTCCCTGCTGGCCCAGGTGGATTCTTCTGTGGGAGGAAAAGTGGCAGTAGACCTGCCCCAGGGGAAAAATCTGGTGGGCGCATTTTATCAGCCGAAACTGGTACTTATCGACCCGGATGTGCTGGATACCCTGCCGGAACGGTATGTCACGGACGGCATGGGGGAAGTGATTAAGTACGGCTGTATCAGGGACAGAGCTCTGTTTGAACAGCTGGAAGCCTGCGGGACTTTTGCCGCACTGAAACCCCACCTGACAGAGGTGATTGCCCGGTGCGTGGATATCAAGCGGGAGGTTGTGGAGGCGGACGAGTTCGATACCGGAGAGCGGATGCTTCTGAATTTTGGCCATACCCTGGGACACGCAGTGGAGCAGTATTATCAGTATAAGAGAGAGAGCCATGGGGAGGCCGTGTCCATCGGCATGTACCAGATAACCCGGCTGGCGGAAGAGAAGGGGCTGGGAGTTCCGGGAGAAGCGGAGCGTATCCGGAAGGTGCTGGAGTCCTACGGACTTCCGGTAAAGGCAGGAATTCCGGCTCCGGAGCTGGAGCAGGCGATGAAGCTGGACAAGAAAAACCTGAACGGAAAGAGGAACCTGATTCTGCTGAAAGAAATCGGCGAAGCGTACGTGTACCCCGCAGAAAGCGGATTTTTCGGCGACCGGGAGGTCTGAAAGGAAATTCTGGTAAAGAAACAGGCATAGAAAAAAGGACGGGCAGCCCGTCCTTTTTATTATGCTCTTTTGGCCAGCAGCTCGTGAATCTTGTCCGTGGGATTCAGTACAGCGCTGATGGACATGTCATGATTCAGGGAATCGATAATCAGTGCAAGGAACTTGCTCATATCGGCCTTGATAAAATAGGGACGTTCCAGCAGAGCCGGCGGCAGGTAAGTCAGATTGGTGGTAATCAGCCGGTCCAGATATCCCTTTTCGTAATATTCGTCAAACTTGTCCAGCCCGTCGGTGAAAAGTCCGAAAGTCGTGCACACCAGCACCTGCCCGGCGCCCCGCTCCTTCAGCTGACGGGTAACGTCCAGCATACTCTCTCCGGAGGAAATCATGTCATCCACGATGATGACGGTTTTTCCTTTTACATCGTCCCCCAGGAATTCATGGGCCACGATGGGATTTTTCCCGTTTACGATGGTAGAGTAGTCGCGGCGTTTGTAGAACATGCCCATGTCCACTCCCAGCACATTGGAAAAATATACGGCCCGCTGCATGGCGCCTTCGTCGGGACTGACAATCATCAGATGTTCCTTGTCGATTTTCAGGTCCGGTTCTGCCCTGAGCAGCGCTTTCATAAACTGGTAGGTCGGAGTAAAGTTGTCAAAGCCCCGCAGGGGAATGGAATTCTGTACCCGGGGATCGTGGGCGTCGAAGGTGATAATATTGGATACGCCCATGTCCACCAGTTCCTCCAGGCCAAGGGCACAGTCCAGGGATTCCCGTTTGGTCCGCTTGTGCTGGCGGCTTTCATAAAGGAAAGGCATGATAACGTTGACCCGGTGCGCTTTTCCGTTGCAGGCGGAAATGATTCGTTTCAGGTCCTGAAAATGGTCATCCGGAGACATATGGTTTTCGTATCCGTTTACCGTGTAAGTCAGACTGTAGTTGCATACATCCACCATAAGAAACAGATCTTTTCCACGGATACTTTCTCCCAGAATCCCCTTTGCCTCCCCGGAACCAAAACGGGGACAGCAGCTTTTGGCAAGATAGCTTTCCGTCTGATAGGAAGAATAAATGGAGGAATCCAGATTATTCAGGGATTCCTGCCGGAAATTCACAATATATCTGTCAACCTTTTCGCCCAGTTCCTTACAGCTTTCCAGGGCGATAATCTTTAACGGAGCTACCGGAAGGGCCTGCTCCAAAATCTCTATATTCGTCATTTGTGCCTCCCAATCTGTTCACATCTTTCTTTATCTTTATACCATTATTTATAGGATAAGGCAAGAAAGAGCGGTAAAAAATTGCAATTTCCGGGAAAATTTAGTATGATATCCCTAGAGACGGCCACAGAAGTCGTCGGAATATTTTGCGAATTGTAGTCGGGGACGGGTACCGGCCGGCCCGTACCCGTCCCCGAC
>DWYV01000007.1 GCA_019118525.1 Candidatus Bariatricus faecipullorum | reverse complement strand
GGGGACGGGTACCGGCTGGCCGGTACCCGTCCCCACTGACAATTTAGGAACAGTTTATGAAATTGTCTTACCCTTTTTTCTTATTGATACTTCCGATAACGGACTGAAGTACGATGAAGAAGCACAGCAGAGCGGAAAGTACGATACGTACCCACCAGCTTGACAGTGTTCCCTGGGTAGTAATCAGACTGGAAATGGTTCCTTTAATCAGTACGCCGAAGAGGGTACCGAAGGGGGTTCCTACACCGCCGCTCAGCAGGGTACCGCCGATAACGGCCGAGGATATGGCGTCCATCTCCAGGCCTTTGGCCTGCTCTACGAATCCGGCACAGCTGTTGAGGCAGAAAAGGAATCCGCCGATTCCTGCCAGCAGTCCGTCCAGGATATAGGCTTTCAGACGGGTTTTCTTTACATTCAGACCCATCATCATGGCGCTCTGTGCGTTTCCGCCGATAGCATAAACGGAACGGCCGAATTTGCTGTATTTCATAATCAGCATAATCACAATCACAATCAGAATTGCGATTACAACCGTCGGGTATATGTATGCAGGAAGGAATTTTCCTCTTCTGCTGTAAGACCCGATGGGAAGGTTAATCTTAAAGTTGGCCCATGCAAGGAATGTCTCGTTTTTGATAGAAATCATCTCGGTACTTACGATAGAAGTCATACCACGTCCGAAGAACATACCTGCCAGGGTTACGATAAAGGGCTGGATTTCCAGGTAGGATACCAGGAAGCCCTGAATCACACCGTATGCAAGTCCGATAGCAAGCGCAATCAGAACAGCCACATACGCGCTTGTGCCATGGTTTTCCATCTGATTTGCAGCAACCATACATACCAGAGCAGTTACGGAACCTACGGAAATATCAATTCCGCCGGTAATCATAACAATCGTCTGCCCCATGGCAATTACCAGAAGTCCTGCATTGGATACAAACAGGTTCAGGAACATCTGGGGCTTTGCAAAACCTTTATCTGCAAATACAACCATACCGGCTGCATACATTACAAAGAACAGGACGATAGTAACCAGCAGCAGAAATCCGGTTCCGCTTAATTTTTTCTTCTGTCCAAGTAAAGCTTTTCCCTTCATTACTGGTTACCTCCTTTCACTGCCGCTTTTGAAGTACGCTTTGCCTTCTGGTTTGCCATATATTTCTGGAATACCGGGCTCTGCAGTACTACGATAACAACAACTACGATAGCTTTGTATACCGGCAGCTGGTCTGCAGATACATTCAGTCCATAAAGCACGGTAGTCAGAGCCTGAATAGTATAGGCGCCGATTACAGAACCCATCAGGCTGAATTTACCTCCGCCAAGCGCGTTTCCGCCAAGGGCAACTGCCAGGATGGCATCCATTTCCAGGTTCAGACCGATGTTGTTTGCATCCGCAGAATAGATACGGCTGGAAGCCACAAAGCCTGCCACACCTGCCAGAACGCCACAGATAAGGTATGTTAAAAACTTAATCATGGTAGAATTCAGGCCTACCAGTCTGGAAGCTGTACCATTGATACCAACACACTGGATGTAAAGTCCCAGAGCCGTTTTCTTCAGAATCAGATAAGCCAGGGCTACAACCAGGATGGCAATGATAACCGGAGTCGGAATCGGGAATTTTCCGATGTAACTTCCAAATATCTGATAAGAATCCACACGGATGTAGGTAATCTGTCCATTGGTAATCAGCTGGGCAATACCACGTCCTGCCGTGTAGAGAATCAGGGTTGCAACCATGGGCTGGATGTTCAGCCTTGCAACCAGGAATCCGTTAAATGCTCCGCACAGTCCGGAAGCCGCCAGGGCCGCCAGAAATGCAATAATAATCGGGGCGGAAAGAGAGTTTACAGAAACCTCTCCGCCGGAAAGTATCTGACAGCAGACAGCTGCTGCCACTGCCATAACCGCACCTACGCTGATGTCCTGTCCGCCGGAAGCCGCTGTTACCAGCGTCATACCTACTGCCAGAATAACCAGCTCAGAAGCACGGTTGATTACATCCACCGGATATCCGTAAGGAACACCATTATTCAGGGTAATATTCAGGAAGCCCGGAATCGTAACTGTTGCCACAACAATAATAACAAGCAGACATACGATAGGCATAAACAGCCGCATGGATGTAATTTTCTTTAATCCGGATGTTTTCTTTTCAGCCATTACTCCTCACCTCCTGCAATTGCTTTCATAATTCCTTCCTGAGTCAGCTCGTTTCCGCTTATCTCCCCAACCTTTTTCCCGTCTCTTAAGACTGCCATTCTGGAGCAGGTACGAAGCATTTCTTCTACCTCTGAGGAAATAAAGGTTACGGCCATGCCCTGGTCAGCCAGATCCAGCACCAGTTTCTGAATCTCCGTCTTAGTACCGATATCAATACCACGGGTAGGCTCATCCAGAATCAGATAATCCGGATTCGTCAGAAGCCAGCGGCCGATAATCACTTTCTGCTGGTTACCACCGGAAAGACTCTTGATAGGAGTCTCACGGCTTGCCGTCTTCACCTGCAGCATTTCGATGTATTTGTCCGCTGCCTCGTCCATTTCTTTTCTGCTCATCGGCCGGAACATGCCGCGTTTTGCCTGAAGAGCAATGATAATATTCTCACGCACAGACAAGTCTGCGATGATTCCGTCTTTCTTTCTGTCTTCGGGCAGATATGCCATGCCTAATTTCATGGCGTCAATAGGCGCCTTGATTTTGGCTTCTTTTCCGTTCACTTTCAAAGTTCCGCTGTCCGCTTTGTCCGCACCGTAAATGGCACGTACCAGTTCGGAACGTCCTGAACCAAGAAGACCGGTCAGGCCTACAACTTCACCCTTATTTACTGTGAAGTCAAACGGCTTAATGGTACCTTTATGTCCGATGCCGTTTGCCTCAATAACGGGAATAAACTCTTTCAGTTCTCCGTGGGCGCTCTTGATATCGGCCAGATCGTCGAAATCCTTGCCCATCATCTTTGCCACCAGCATTACTCTGGGCAGCTCTTTTACCGGATATTCTCCTACCAGTTCCCCGTTTCGAAGAACCGTAATTCTGTCGCAGACTTCATATACCTGCTCCAGGAAATGGGTTACGAAAATAATTCCTACACCCTCTGCTTTCAGCCGGTTCATCAGCTTGAACAGCTTTGCCACCTCATCGTCGTCCAGAGATGAAGTAGGCTCATCCAGAATCAGCACTTTACACTGCATATCCACGGCACGTGCAATCGCTATCATCTGCTGTTTTGCCAGAGACACATTTTCCAGTGTTTCCGTGGCTTCTACATCAATTCCAAGTTCGTTCAGGAGTTCTGTACTTTTCTTATTCATGGTCTTCCAGTCGATGAAGCCCATCTTTCTCGGCTCTCTGCCGATGAAAAGATTTTCCGCAACCGTCAGGTTCGGACATAAGTTAACCTCCTGATATACGGTGCTGATACCGTTTGCCTGGGCATCCTGAGGCGATTTATTAATAATCGGCTCTGCTTTTCCCTCCATGCGGATTTCTCCGCTTTCAAAATCATGTACCCCCGTCAGCACTTTAATCAGCGTGGACTTTCCGGCACCGTTCTCACCCATCAGTGCATGAATCTCACCCTTGCGGAGAGTAAAATCCACATGCTGGAGAGCTTTTACGCCCGGAAATGTTTTTGAGATGTCTCTCATACTCAGTACAACATTGTCTGCCATTTAACTGCTCACCCGCTTTCTCATTCTACCAGTTTTCCTGTTCCTCTCATGAAAGAGGGCGCAGCAGATACTGTTCCAGGGACCTTTCCCCCGACGGTTCCGCCACGCCCGCTCTGGTGCTAAACCATTAAATTATGTAGTGAATTTTAGTATGCACGTCCGTCAATGATTTCCTGTGTAATCGGTGTAACTGCATATTCGCCTTCTTCATCAAGGCTGTTTACTGCTGTTACGCTTTCAACTGTATTGTCGAATGCGAAGATTTCTTCGTCTACATAGTTCAGTTTCTCAACTTCTTCCCCGTTTTCCAGAGCCTGGATTAAAGCTTCTGCACGAGGTCCGTGTAACGGATTACACTCAACGTCACATACAATCTTGCCGTTCAGAACGTCTGTCAGGCCAGCATTGGTTGTATCGAAGGAGATAACAAGGATTTCACCTGCTTCAATGTCAGTTCCTACTGTCTTTCCAGCTGCTTCGATAGCATCGATAGCACCGAATGCTTCGTTATCATTCTCGCAGTATACAACGTTGATGTTGTCATACTGTTTTAACAGAGATTCCATAACTTCCTGGCCTTTAGCCTGGGTAAATTCACCTGTCTGCTGTGCCAGTAAATCCCATCCGTATTTCTCAACGCCTTCTTCAAGGCCCTGGGTACGTCCAATCTGTGCTGTAGAACCAATGGTTCCCTGAATATCTACAATGTGAAGGTCTTCCGGAGCCCATCCCTTTGCAGTAGCGTAAGCGTTCAGCCATTCAGCAGCTTTCCGTCCTTCCAGAAGGGAGTCGGTACCAATCCATGTGGTGTAAAGATCATCGTTGGAAACTTCAACCATACGGTCTACGATAATAACCGGAATATCTGCATCATATGCTTCCTGAAGCACGGTATCCCAGCCAGTCTCGGTAACCGGTGCAAGCAGGATGTAGTCTACTTCCTGGTTAATAAAGTTACGGATTGCAGTAATCTGGTTCTCCTGTTTCTGCTGTGCATCATCAAAAATCAGGTTGTAACCGTTTTCCTCACTGAAGGTGTCCTGCATGGACTCGGAGTTCGCAGTACGCCAGTCGGATTCTGCACCTACCTGGGAAAATCCGATTGTGATAACGTCGCTGCTTCCGCTGTCGGAACCGCCCTCATCAGAGCTTCCACTGTCGGAGCTTCCGCCGCCACAGCCTACTGCCATTGCCGCTACCATTGCAGAGCAAAGCAGAACACTTAACAGTCTCTTTTTCATAATAAATCGTCCTCCTTTTTCCGGGCTTTCCGCCCTCTTTCTGAAAACAATTTTAGCAGGCTGTCACGTGTTCTGCTACGGAATTTTCCACTTATTAAGTTATATTTTTTTGGATTTTTTGTGCGGTTTGAACAAATAAGTTGGTTTTTTTATTATTTTTGTATGATATTTTTTGCCGGCAGGGCAATCGTCACTTTTGTCCCCTTATCCAGGGTGCTTTCAAAGGAAAGGCCGTACTCTTTTCCAAAATAATAATGAATCCTCTGGTTGACATTGGCCAGGCCGAAGCCCTGGTCCGCTCCCGGTTCCTCCCCGGACACATGCTGTCTCAGCCGGTGCAGTTCCTCCGGCGTCATCCCTTTTCCATTGTCCTCCACTTCCAGAATAATGCTTTCCCCGGCCCGGTATCCCCGAATCGTAATCTTTCCCTTCCCCCGCTTGTTTTTCACCCCGTGATACAGCGCGTTTTCCACCAGGGGCTGAAGGGTCATCTTCGGAATCAGAAATTCATAAAGGTCTGCGTCAATCTGAATCTCATAATCCATAATATCCTGGTAACGGAAATGCTGGATTTTCAGGTAGCTCTCCACATGCTTTTCCTCTTCCTCCAGGGTAATGTAATCCCGTCCTTTACTGAGAGTGGTGCGAAAAAAATCGGACAGAAAGGTTACCATGGAGACCACTTCCTCATTCCGCTTTTCTTCAGCCAGCCAGACAATCGTATCCAGTGTATTATACAGGAAATGCGGATTTATCTGCGCCTGAAGCAGCTTGCTCTCTGTGGCGCGCAGATTTTCCTGTTCTTTTTTGATGTTTTCAATCAGATAGCCGATTTCGGAAGTCATGTCATTAAAGCTGTTTGTCAGCACGGCAATCTCATCAGACGCTTCCACCTGGGTCCGGGCAGAAAAGTTACCTTTTGCCACCTGGCGGGCCATCTCGCAGAGCTTCTGAATCGGTTTTACCACACTGCGGACCGTCAGGGTCGACATAGCCAGGGTAAACGCGGCCACCACGATTACTGCCACGACGCACACTTTCATGGCGTAATGGGTGTTGTCCATCAGCTCTTCCTTGATATCGGCAAAGTTAGCATTTTCCGCATTGATATACCCCTGGATGTTGTCCTCAATCAGTCCGGTCAGATTCCGGACGCTCTCCAGCAGTTCCGTATTCTCATCATAATGCCCCCGCTCCTGCATGTTGGTATCGATTTCCTCAACCAGCTTTTCCAGGGAATTCAGGGAATTCTCAATCAGCTCCGGCAGATACTGATTGCTTTTCACCGTTGCTATCTCCGCCATCTCCTGGCATGCGCTCCGCAGTTCTCCGATATACTGATAAGGATCTACCAGAGCCGTACCACCCACGGAGTACATGCCTTCCCGCAGTTCTTTCAGATCCATGTCCCACACAATGGCATAATACATACTGTAATCCATCCGCTCCTTAAACTCCGAAGCATACCGGCTGGCATAGTTTACACTATTGGAAACCCGGTCAAAGGTCTGAACAGAACTGTTCAGCACATACAGCAGATAGCCAATCAGAATGGTCAGCGGAAGCAGCGTGGAAAAGACAATCAGTTTCATCCGGGTGTTCAGGGATGGGATTTTCTTCCAGCGTCGTCCGTTCATTTACTCTTTTCCTCTCATACGGTATTCCCGGGGGCTGCAGCCCTGGGTCTTTTTAAAAATATAGCTGAAATAGTGGGAGTCCTTGTAGCCCACCTCAAAGCCGATTTCCGAAGTCCGCCTGGAAGAAGACATCAGAAGTTCTTTTGCCTTCTGCATCCGCACGCCCGTCAGATACTCTACAAAAGTCTGCCCGGCTTCCTGACTGAAAATAGAGCTGAAATAACTGGGGCTCATGCTGACGCTGGCGGATACACTGTTCAGGGAAATATCCTCCGACATATAGTTGTTTTCTATGTACTCCTTGGCCTGACGGATAATATCCGAATACCGCCGCCCGGAGATTTCATCCCGGAGAACCAGCACCTCCCGCATCAGGTTTTCCAGATACTGCTTCATTTCCTCTGGTGTCCGCAGATGGTTTTTAATATCCCGTACATCGCCAATCCGCTCCTTCAGCTCCTCCTGGGCAATGCCCATTTCCTTCCCATAGTTCAGTATGCTGATAAAACAGTCCATGAGAATGTACTGCCCCATCATCAGGGAACGCAGGTTATCCTGGGGAATCGAATCAAAATAGGCCTTGAGGAAACTGTCCAGTTCCTCCGTAGTGCCGGTTTTCAGGAAACGCTCCAGCGCTTCCCGGTTGTGCTCCAGAGAGCCCACACCGCTGATTTCCAGTTCTTCCTCCCGCTCTTCTTCCAGTTCTGCCTGGGACACAATCTGGTTGTCATGGTACACGAACCGGCCGGCAAATGCTCTCTCCGCCTCCCGGAAGGATTCCTGAATCTCCCGGATCCGGGATACCGGCTTCCCGATTCCCCCGAAATACTGAAGTTCCGGATATTCCAGCATGATGCTGCCCAGCGAGCGCTGGCACAGTTCCATATGCTGTTCCATCTCTTCTTCGCTTTCCGCCAGCACCAGGATTCCCCATCCTTCCACGCCTCTGCGGAAATAGTAGAGGAAACTGCGGCTTTCAAAAAAGGCTTCCACCCGTTCAAAAGCAGTGACAAATATGCTGTGCGTCTCTTTCTCCGCCAGACTGCTTGTTATCGTAAAAAGTATCATATTGTAAACCCGGGCGTTCAGCTCCATGCCCAGTTCCTTCCCCTGCTCCAGGATTTCCGTCACGGTCATGGGCTCCATCAGCAGGCGATTGAAAAAATTCAGTTTCTCCTGCTCCCGGTTCTCCTGCATCTCTTCCTGATATTTGGCCAGAAGTTCCTTTTCCTCCCGCTCCTTTCGGATAATAACCGCAACATTTCCAATTGCCTCCAGAAGTTTCTCTGCGGAAACCGGCTTCAGAATATAATCCGTCACACCGATGCCAATGGCTTTTTTGGCATAGTCAAAATCATTATACCCGCTGAGAATCAGAATTTTGATATCCGGCAGTTCCTTTTTTACCGCCTCGCTGAGCTCCAGCCCATCCATAAAAGGCATCTTGATATCTGTAATCAGAATATCCGGTTTCTCTTTCAGAATCAGCGGGTAGGCCAGTTCGCCGTCACTGGCTTCTCCTACGAATTCGTAGCCCTCCCGCTCCCACTGAATACTGTGTTTAATTCCGTTTCGGATGACCACCTCGTCCTCCACAAGAAAAATCTTTATCATACTTTACCCTCCCGGCTCCTCTCAACGCTTTCAGGACAGTTTTCCTTCCGCCCCGTCTGTTCTTTCTATTATACCCTGTCAGACCGGGAAATGTAAACTGGACACAAAAAAGCCTTCAAGCACTGGCTCTCCAGCACTTAAAGGCTTTTCTTCATTTACACATATGAACCGGACTGCTTAGTCCTGTACATACGGCATCAGCGCAATGTGTCTTGCTCTTTTGATAGCAACGGTCAGCGCTCTCTGATGCTTTGCACAGTTTCCGGTAATTCTTCTGGGAAGAATTTTTCCTCTCTCGGAAACATATTTCTTTAATTTTGCAACGTCTTTATAGTCAATCTCGTTGTTCTCTTTGCCACAGAACACACATACTTTTCTTCTTCTGCGTCCGCCTCTTCTTTTCGCAGGCGCATCCGGTCTGTTACCCTTTTCGAATGCCATTGTCTTGCGCTCCTTTCTTTCATCTAAGGAATGCCGCTCTCCTGCGGTCCTGCCACAGTCTAGTTAAACGGCAGCTCCTCGTCAATCCCGTCGGGGATGTTCATAAATCCGTCACCTGCATCAGCGGCCGGTGCCGGAGCTGGGGCTGACTGGTACTGCTGGCGGTTCGCCTCGCTTGCACTCTTGCTCTCTGCGAACTCCTGCTCCTCCACAACCACTTCCGTGGTGTATACCTTCACGCCTTCCCGGTTCGTGTAGCTTCCCGTCTGGATACGTCCGCTGATTGTCACCCGCATGCCCTGACGGAAATAGCGCTCTGCGAACTCGGCGCTTCTTCCGAATACCACACAGTTAATGAAATCTGCGGTCTGCTCTCCGTCCCGCTTAAATCTGCGGTCCACGGCCAGTGTATACCTTGCAATGGCAAGTGCATTCTCTCCCTGGGAATATCTTACTTCCGGGTCCCTTGTCAGGCGCCCCATTAAAATTACTTTATTCATACGTCTGCCTCTTTCCTAAGCTTCCTGTTTAACGCACAAATATCTGATAACATTGTCCATGATACGAATTCTCTGCTCGATTTCGCCCGGAACAGTTGTCTCAGATTCGAAGTGGATGAAGTAGTAGTAGGCTTCTTTCATTTTCTGAATTTCGTAAGCTAATCTTCTCTTTCCCCATTCATCGACGTCTGTCACAGTTCCACCGAAACGGCTGATAAGCTCTTTTACCTTTTCGATTACTTCTGCTCTTGCGTCGTCTTCGAGTTTTGCACTGACAACAACAGCTAATTCATATTTGCTCATGTCCTGCACCTCCTTATGGTCTCTGGCCCCCGGATTAGCCGGGAGCAAGGAATAAAATAGTATATCACGAGTTGATATCATACCATAATTTCCGTGCTGTTTCAAGCTTTTTTTCTTAATTCCTTCGTGTTTTTTTCCACCTGTTTTCTCGGTATCATAATCTGGTGGCCGCATCCGGCGCACTTCAGTCTAAAGTCCGCTCCCACCCGCAGGATTTCCCACTCAAAACTTCCGCAGGGGTGCTTTTTCTTCAGGCGCACGGTGTCGCCCACCTCATAGTTCAGTCTTTCTTTCTCTGCCACGGGCCGCCTCCTTTCCGGATTCTGCTTTCCCAGTTTCTACTCCTCCGGGTAATCCACGTTCACCTTCACCGCATGAATGACCGTCCGGTTATCATTGCTCTGCCGGGTGCAGGTGGAAAGAGTCACAATCTGGTCATTCACGCCCGGAGTCACCCCGGTATCATACCAGCCGGCAGCCTTCGTGGTCTCGATAAAGTGCTCAAACGACGCGTCATCCGCAAACTGATAGGTATAGCTCTCGGAGGTGTCCTTTACTTCCCCGGCAGAATAAATCTGATAGGTTATCTCCGCCCCGTCCGGCGTATAGATGTAGAAATAAGGATACTGCCGGTAAAATTCCTCATCCTTATATTTTTCCAAATCATTGAACATGGTTCCATTGTACATATAATGTCCGTATACGATGGTGTTCCGGTCGTTAAAATCCGGATTGTTCCCCACGTTGACAAAAATCGTTCCCACAGTATTGTCATATCCCTGGAAGGTTTTGTGAAGATACTCTTCGTTATCGTCTCCCTGCACCACAGGATAATTGATTACCGCCGGCTCGTCAAACCGGATCCAGGCCACCACGTCCGGATTGATTTCCCAGAGCGCGTCAAAATCCACCCGGAATCTGTCGTCCTCTTCTGTCACTGCAAGGTCTGCCAGCTCCCGGTACTCGTTCTCCCCGTCCTGGTAGCCTTTGAAAATGCGCACCAGCTGGAAGGCCGATACTGCAAATACTACCAGTGCAATGACAAGAATCACCGTGGTGATGATGCTGTGTTTCTTCTGTTTTTTCTGCCGGCGCCCCCGGTGATAAGACTTTTTCTCCATGCCGACGCTCCTTTCCCGGATTTCTCTTTTCTCCGTGCCGTTTCAGTATAACACACTTTTTAGACTTTTTTAACAGGCAGTTTATTGATTCTTCCGGCAAAAAGCGTAAAATGGGGGATATAGCGCCGGGAGCGGGTCCCGGACACAAATACAAAGAAATGACAGGGTGATTATTTATGAAAGAAAAACTGATGCGATTTATGTATGGCCGCTACGGTGTGGATTCTTTTGGAAAATTTACCGTGATTACGGCCATTGTCTGCGCCTTCCTGGCCACCTTCACAAATGTATGGATTTTTTCCCTGCTTGCCTGGGTGCTGCTTTTCTACACCTACTTCCGGATTTTTTCCCGGAACACTTACAAACGGGCAGCAGAAAACCAGGTTTATCTGATTAAAACAGCAAAAATCCGCGGATTTATTGCCACGCAGAAAAGCCTGATGAAACAGCGGAAAACCCACCACATTTACAAGTGCCCCACCTGCCGGCAGAAAATCCGGGTGCCCCGGGGCAAGGGAAAAATCGAAATCCGCTGTCCCAAATGCCAGACTACATTTATTAAGAGGAGCTGACCATGTTCGGATATATCATCATTAACCAGGGCGAGATGAAATTTAAGGACTACGATGTGTACCACGCGTTCTACTGCGGACTGTGCCGGGCCCTGAAGGAAAAATACGGCATTCCCGGCCAGATGACGCTTTCCTATGACATGACGTTTCTTCTGATTCTGCTCTCCGGCCTTTACGAGCCGAAGACCCGGAAGGGAACGACAAAATGTGTGGCTCATCCTCTGGGAAAGCACCCCTTCCTGCGAAATGAATTTTCAGAGTATGTGGCAGACATGAATGTTCTGCTTACCTATTACAAATGTCTGGACGACTGGCATGACGAGCGCAAACGCAGCCGTCTGGCCTATGCCCGGCTGCTGAAAAAGGCAGTAAAACGTGTTCAGGAAACTTATCCGGAAAAATGCAGAGTCATTTCCGAAAATCTGCAGAAGATATCCCGAAACGAGAAGACCCAGGAAGCAGACCTGGATACCATGGCAGGCTATTTCGGCCATATTATGGAGGAAATTTTTGCCTGGCGCAAAGACGAGTGGGACACGCTTCTCAGGGGTATCGGGTTTTATCTCGGCAAATTCATCTATCTGGCAGACGCCTACGAAGACATTGAAAAAGATTTAAAGGAAGGCAGTTACAATCCCCTTGTGGACATGTACCGTCAGGACGGTTTTGAACAGTCCTGCCGTCAGATTCTTACCATGATGATATCCGAATGTTCAAGAATATTTGAAATGCTGCCCATTATAGAGTATACTGAAATTCTGAGGAACATCCTGTATTCCGGCGTCTGGTACCGGTTTGACCTGGCCAGCCGGAAGCGGGAACAGAAAAACGAAACATTGCAGGAGAAAAAATAATGCAGGATCCTTATAGTATATTAGGCATTTCCAGGGACGCTTCCGATGAAGAAGTGAAAAAAGCCTACCGGAAACTGAGCCGGAAATATCACCCTGACGCAAATATTAACAATCCGAACAAAGACCAGGCAGAAGCCAGGTTCAAAGAAGTCCAGCAGGCCTATCAGCAGATTATGAAAGAACGGGAGTACGGTTCTTCCTATTCCCAGGGTTCCGGCGGCCAGGGCGGAAGTTATGAAAGTTACGGGCCTTTCGGAGGCTATGGTCCTTTTGGCGGCTTTTACGGACAGTACCAGCAGAGAAGCAGCGGTTCTTCCGAGAGCGAGGAATCCATGCACCTGCGGGCGGCGGCCAATTATATTAACAGCGGGCATTTTCAGGAAGCGCTGAACGTGCTAAACGGCATCAAAGAGCGGAGCGCCCGCTGGTATTATTACAGCGCCGTGGCCAACTCCGGTATCGGCAACAACGTCACCGCCCTGGAGCACGCAAAAGAAGCCCTGCGGCGGGAGCCGAATAATTTCCAGTACCAGAATCTGGTGAACCAGCTGGAAAACGGCGGAAGCTGGTACGAAAGCATGCGAACCCCTTACGGAGGTTCCCCTGTAAACACCGACAGCTGGTGTCTGCGACTGTGTATTGCCAACCTGATTTGCAATCTTTGCTGCGGCGGAAGCGGATTCTGCTGTGGCGGACGGCCCTATTATTTCTAAATCTGTGCTTTCTGACTGGAGGAAGACTGAACAGCGGAGGAAGGAGAACAGCGTGTTAGACTATCTTGTGATATATGAAAGCGAGACCGGGAATACAAAAAAAATCGCCACGGAGATTTTTTCCGCCCTTCCCGGCATGTCCAAAGATTTAATCAATATCCGGGAACGGGAGACTCTTCCCGATGCCAGAATCTGGTTCGTGGGGTTCTGCGTCCATATGGGCACCTGTCCCATGAAGACCGGAAGCCTGCTGGCCTCTCTCTCCGGGAAAGCCGTGGCGCTCTTCGGCACCTGCGGCGCGGGAAATTCCCCGGATTACTATAAACACATCGAAGCCAGTTCCCGTATCTGGCTGGAGGACGACAACCTCTATCTGGGCGCCTATTTCTGCCAGGGCAAAATGCCGCTGCAGGTGCGCCAGAAATACGAGGCCAGGCTCCAGAACAGCGAAGAAGCCGACGCCGGACTTATCCAGCGTCAGCTCCGGAATTTCGACGAGGCCATGATTCACCCCAGCCCGGCAGACTGTGCCGGCGCAAGGGAATTTGCCCTCAGCGTAATTAAGTTTTAAACGGGGACGGGTACCGGCTGGCCGGTACCCGTCCCCGTAGACAATTCAGCTACAATTCCAACTCTTTTATGACATCTTTCAGCATTGCCGCTGACTTTTTCAGTTTTTCCTGCTCTTCTTCATTCATGGAAATCGGCACCTGGGTCTCGATGCCGTCTTTTTTTACAATGGCGGGCATACTGAGCACTACGTCTTCAATGCCATATTCTCCGTGCATCATACCGGATACAGGCAGGATAGATTTTTCGTCCCGCACAATGGCCTCGCAGATTCGTTTTACGGACATGGCGATGCCGTAGTAGGTGGCCCGTTTTTTCTCAATGATATCATAGGCGCTGTTCTTTACTTTTTCTGCAATGGCCTGGGTGGATTCTTCATGCTGGAAATGGCCCCGCATCTCGCAGAAGGTATCCAGCGGAATTCCGGAAACGTTGGCGCTGCTCCATACGGCAATCTCGCTGTCTCCGTGTTCGCCTACGATAAACGCGTGAACGCTTCGGCTGTCCACGCCCAGGTGTTCGCCCAGCACGTATTTCAGCCGGGAGGTATCCAGCACAGTACCAGAACCGATAACCCGGTTCTCCGGCAGGCCGGACAGTTTCCAGGCCACATAGGTCAGGATATCCACCGGATTGGACACAATCAGCAGAATTCCCCGGAAATCCTGTTTGGCGATTTCCGGAATAATGCCCTTGAAAATAGAAACATTTTTCTTCACCAGATCCAGCCGGGTCTCTCCCGGTTTCTGGGCCGCTCCGGCTGTCACCACGATAATCGCCGCATCTCCCACATCCGTGTAATCGCCGGCATAGATATTCATGGGTCTCGCAAAAGGAAGACCGTGGCTGATATCCAGCGCTTCTCCCTCTGCCCGGTTCCGGTCCACGTCAATCAGAACCATCTCCGAAAAAAGTCCGCTCTGCATCAGGCTGAACGCAGAAGCCGAACCCACAAAACCACAGCCTACAATCGCAACTTTTCTTAAATTCACTTTCTGACTCATTCTCTGCCTCCTGTTCTTTCTTCCCGCCGCGGCCCGCCAGGGGCCGGCAGCTCACATGACAGCTGCTTCCCATTCTTTTTCCCGGAATCCGGGCAGCACAAAATCCTCTCCCACCAGAAGGGGGCGTTTTACCAGCATCCCGTCTGTCGCCAGGAGTTCATACTGCTCTTCTTCGCTCATGGAGGGCAGTCTGTCCTTCAGGCCCAGTTCCTTATATTTCATTCCGCTGGTATTGAAAAACCGCTTCAGCGGAAGACCGCTTTTCTTATGCCACGCCTTCAGTTCTTCCGCGGAAGGCCGCTGTTCCACAATATGCCGCTCTTCAAAATCCAGCCCTTTTTCTTCCAGCCATTTTCTGGCCTTCTGGCAGGTGCTGCATTTCGGATAACACACAAACAAAAGTCCCATTTTTTCTTCCTCCTTCCCTATCTGCTATGATAACACAGCTTCTCCCGGTCCGCCAGAGCATTCGCAGCATTCCCGCTCTTTTCCGCCTTCCGGGGGCATTTCGGTCCCCTCTGCGGGCGCTTCGTGCAGATTCCCTTGTTTTTAAACACGCCCCATTCTATAATGCAGACAGTAACACCAAGGGAGGTGAAAACTTGAAACTGACGGTTTATGAAAATCCGGAACTTGCAGAAACAGAAATCTCCATCCACTGTCCCTGCCTGGACGCGCCGCTGAAGCGGCTGATAGAGCAGATTCGTCACTACACTTTTTCCCTGGAGGTGCAGAAAGACGAGGAGACCTGGCAGATGCCCCTGGACCGGGTCCTCTACCTGGAAACAGTCGACCGCTCCACCTTCGTCTATGCCTGCCAGGAAACCTATACCTGCCGGCGGACGCTTTCCGAGCTGGAAGAGAGCCTGGCCCACACGCCTTTCGTCCGCATCAGCCGAAGCTGCCTTCTGAACACGGAACATTTAAGCTGTGTACGCCCCTATGTAAACCACCGGCTGCTGGCGGTGCTGGATAATGGGGAAAACCTTCTCATATCCCGGAATTATATTTCCGCCCTGAAAAAGAAACTGAAAGAAAGGAGTCTGTTATGAATACGTTTTTAAAATCTTCTTTTACGTCTGCTGTCCAGACCTTCTGTCCGGTAACTCTGATTTGCTGCCTGACAGCCTGGTTCCGGGACCCCCGGAGCACCATGGCGCCCCTGTTCTTCCCGGAACTGTACCTTTTCCTCGTAGCCGCCCGGATTCTGGACCGGCTGCTGCAGAAAATTTCATTCCGGACCTACCCTGCCTATTTTCTGGCAGAACTTGTCCTGATATATCCGGTAATGCTTCTGTTTGCCCGGCTGGGCGGCTGGTTTCAGTTCCATCTGGAAAATCTGACAGTATTTACCGTACTTTATGCCATTCTGATGGCTCTGGTCCATGCGGGATACTATCTGCTTTCCAGAAAAAATGCAGACGAAATCAACCGTCTGCTCTGATTCAGAAAGGGGAGGCTCTGCTTTCGGCAGAGCCTCCCCTTTTGCACTATCCTCTGAGTCCTGCGATAATCCGATTGGGATAAAGCAGCAGGTCCAGACCGTCCTGCATGGAGCGCACACAGAGGTCCGCTTCCCGCAGTACTCTTCCATAAGCCCCTTCCCGGTCCATAATGGCAATGGAAAGCGCCGCCTCCCGCAGCATCAGTTCGTCATTTCTCCCGTTTCCCACGGCCACGCAGCGCCGGGAACCGGTGGCTTTGACCAGCTCTTTTTTATAATCCCGGGCATTGCCCGTGGGAAAGGTCTGCAGAATCACAGGAAGCCCCTGGCACTGCTCTTTTGCGTTTCCATTGGTATCCGCGGTCAGGACATAAATGGTAAATTCCGCCGCAAGCTGTTCCAGGCGCTGCCGCACTCCGGCCGGAATGATGCCGTCCACGGCAATGGTTCCGTTAAAATCCAGAAACAGCCGGTCTACCTCCAGGGTTTTGTATTCCGGTATTACAATTTTCATACACCATCCTCCTTCTTCTGGTACGCCATCATCAGGTCTACCATCCGGTCGTAGCTTTCCACACCTTCCTCCTGCCCGTTCGCCCGCAGGTAACTGTCGTTTACCTGGTTTGACACCTCTGCAACGGCGCCGTCGTAGCTTCGCCAGAATTCCCGGTTTTCTTTCAGGTCCGCCAGGGCCTCCGGGGTGAGCGAATCATAGAGCTCCCGATAGCCCTCATAATCTACCCGGTAGAGCTGGTTCGTTGCATAAATCCAGCCCGTCAGGTATCCGCTGTACTGAAGGGCCGTGTCGTCAGTCCGGATGCACGCCAGAAATCCGATAAAATTCGCTTCCTCCTCCTGCATAAATCCCCGCAGATGGGAGAGCTCATGGCAGGCGGTAAAAGGCAGATTGTATTCTGCCATGTCGCCGTTGATATTCGCTTCTACTGTAAACGGGGAATAAATCCCGCTGAGTTTCTGATACGAAAGAATCTGGGATAAAAGCAGCTTCTTGGGCCGGGGATAATAGCCGGAAAATCCTTCATATACTTCATTCAGGTTTTTCATGGCATCCGCCGCCCGCTCTTCCACATTTTCTCCCATTTCCGCCGTCCCCCGGCTGTTTCTGGGCACCTGACCGGAAAGGGCGTTGACCCGCTCCGTCAGCTCAGTGCAGAGCGCTTTCAGTTCTTCCACGGAATAGGAAACCGTGCCCAGTCCCGAGGACTCTGCAAAAGACGTTCTGCCATAATTCACGCCGCAGCAGACTGCGTACAGAAAAAACAGAACCCCGGCCAGCAGGAGCACTTTCCCGCCAAAAAGCCGCCAGTCCGCAAATCCCCTTTTTTTCCGCCAGGACCCTGCCGCCAGCCAGACCGTCCTCCCGGCCAGCCAGACAAGCAGGATATAAAGTCCCATTTCCGCTACCGAAAACGGGAACAGACCGGTTATCCTTCCGATACTTCCCACCAGAAGCACATAAACATGCTCCGAATACCAGTCCGCAAAAGCCCGGTTTTCCTGGGCCGCAAACAACAGCAGCAGACTCGCCGCTCCCAGCACCGCTGCCGCCAGCACCATCCCCCCTGCCCGCTTTTTCTTCTTCTGTCCTTCCAAAATCCCTTATCCTTCTGTCTGAATTGTCTCGAAATTGTAGTCGGGGACGGGTACGGGCTGGCCCGTACCCGTCCCCCTTTAACCTTTAGCTGAATATATGCTTGATAAACACGTACATGACGATACAGAATGCCATGATATATCCAAAAGCTCCGAGGGCAGGTATCCCGAGAATCCGGGGCTGCATCTCTGTGGTGCAGATAATGCTGGAGCTTATCAGCAGAGCCATGACCCAGAGTCCCATTACGATATTGCGGACCAGTCTCCGAAGCAGTGCCGTCAGGTCTTCGGAAGCATGCAGGTCCAGATTGATTTTGGTCTGCCCCTTCAGGTAACCCTGCAGGATATCCGCCGCCAGGGCTGGCAGATCCAGTGCTTTATGCAGGGAGCGGTAAAGGCTTTTCCCGGTAGCCTTCAGTTCTTTTCGCCAGCTCTTCTCCTGGAAAATGTGGTCTGCCATCCGGGCGGACGCAATCTCCGCCATGTTGATTTCCGGACTGATGTCCGCAAGAACCCCTTCCATGTGAGTCAGCCCCCGGGCGAGCATGGTAAGGCCGTGGGGCATCACAATTTTGTTGGCTTTCATGACCTCCATCAGGTCCTGCATCACCTGGGCGATATCAATGTCCCCCATATCCACGGTTCCATACTTGGAAAGCAGCCCGCTGATATCCTCATAAAGCCTGCTGGGCTCTGGTTTTTCCTTAAACTCGCCCAGCGCAAGAACGGCTTCCTGAATCATCCCCACGTCATTGGCCGCCACACCTCTGACCGCCTGACCCAGAAGTTCCCGGTCCCGGTCGCTGAGCCGCCCCATCATTCCCATGTCAATCCAGACGATTTTCCCGTCCCGGATTTTCACGTTGCCGGGGTGCGGGTCTGCATGGAAAAACCCGTCCTCAATCACCTGTTTGATAAAATTATCCGCCAGCTTGCTTCCGATTTCCTTCAAATCATACCCGGCTTCCAGAAGCTTTTCCTTCTCGTCGATGCCGTAGCCTTCGATGTATTCCATCACCAGAACCCGCAGGGTGGAATGCTCCTTATAAAGCACGGGCGTCTCCACAAAAGCCACGTCCCGGTTCTTGTGAGCAAATTCCTCCATATTGGCCGCTTCTGTCAGGAAGTTCATCTCCTCCTGGGTCACCCGCCACAGTTCATCCAGCACCAGGTCCAGGTCTACCATGCCTTTCAGGCTGACCGGCGGAAGCAGCTTCACCGCTTTGTGCAAAAGCCCGATATCCCGGGCCATAATCTCATAAATGCCCTTCCGCTGTACCTTCACCACGACCTGCTCCCCGCTCCGCAGCACAGCCCGGTGAACCTGGGCGATGGAAGCCGAACCGAACGGCGTCTCGTCAATCTCGGAAAACACCTCGGTCCAGGAATACCCATAGGAACGGTTAATCACATCCTGAACGTCGGTAAACGGCATGGGCGCCACCTCCGAACGGAGCCGCATCAGCTCATCACAGTACTTCTTCGGAAGAATGTCCGAATGCATGGACATAATCTGCCCCAGCTTAATATAAGTAGGTCCCAGTTCCTCCAGAATAAGCCGCAGCTTCTCCGGCGTCACGCCCCTGGTGATATTGTACTTGTGGAGAATCGCAATCATCTCCCGCAGGCGGCTGCTTTTCTCCCCGGAATCCTGGCTCCCTGCCGCTTCTCTATTCATTCACTTCTCCGGCGTTTTCGGTCTCCCCGCCGCACTCTCCGGCAGGTTCTTCTGCTTCCGCGCAGGCTTCCCCTGCTCCGGAGCACGCCTCTTCTGCTTCTTTCTTTTCCATCTCCATGGCCGCAAGCTGCGCCTTCAGGGCCTCAATCTGCTCCGGCGTCATCTTTCCCAGCAGTTCACTTAACTCTTCCGGTGAGGAAGGCTTTACGGAAACATTGACTTTCTCCTTAACCGTCTGCCGGATATTATGCTTCAGCTCCTGGTTCAGCACTTTTCCCTGCTCCACCGTAAGTTCTCCCTTTTTCACCATCTCGTCCAGAACTTCTTTGGACTTTTCCGCCGTCACGGCCACCGTCCCGATTCCTGCAAGCAGCAGTTTTTTAATGCCTTCTCCTAATTCCATAACTTCCTTACCTCCTTTTTTACAGCAGTCCTGCAAACGCCAGCAGCTTTGGCAAAAAAATTATCACACCGGTGACAGCCGCCATAATGGCCGCGATAAGCACCGCGCCGGCCGCAGTATCCTTGGCCAGTTTTGCCAGGGGCTTTTTCTCTTCCGTCACCAGGTCCACCACTGCTTCCACTGCCGTGTTGACAAGTTCCAGCGACATAATAAGACCAAACAGCAGGAAACAGATACACCATTCGGTGGTGGAAATTCCAAGCACCGCGCCGGCAATGACTACCAGCACCGCCGCCGCGCAGTGAATCTTCATATTCCGCTCTTTGCGGATGCCCGCAAAAATCCCTTCAAAGGCATAGCCAAAGCTTTTATAAAGCGGATTCTTCTTTCCTGCCATTTTTCCTCACCTGCGCCTTCCCTTTTTCTGTGTTCTAATCATACCACTTCTGTCTGTATTCTGGCAAGTGGAGACCTCTGGAATGGCTGATACCCGACCGGCCCTGCGGAGTTTTTCACAACTTCTTTTGCCCCTTATATCAGATACCTTCTCCTGTATAAATATGCCAAAAAGTCTTATTCCATTTTGTAATATTCTCATAATTGACAAAATCCCTCCCACGTCTTAGAATCATAAATGTAAACGTTATCAATCATTTTTTCAACGCCACGGTTGTTTCTATTTTATAAAATCCTGTACTTTCACAGGATTCTGATTGATTAACTTATTTTTTATTCCGCAAAATGTAAACGTTATCATCAAAGTAACCAAAAAAATAATTTCAGGAAGGAGAACGAACATGAAAATTGTAATTGGAGGAGACCACGCAGGATATGAACTGAAACAGAAAATTCTGGCTTATCTGGAGGAACAGGGACACGAGGTAAATCACGTAGGCAGCTACACACCGGAAATGGTGGATTTCCCGGACATTGCCAAAAAAGTATGCAAGGCTCTGGTGGACGGGGAAGCGGAACGGGGCATTATGGTCTGCGGAAGCGGAGTCGGCGCCGCCATCGCCTGCAACAAATATCCGGGTATCCGGGCTTCCGTGGTACACGATATTTACACAGCCCACCAGTGCGTGGAGCACGACAATGTGCAGGTCATGGCCATCGGCGGCCAGATTGTGGGGGACGTGGTTGCCCGGGAGCTGATTGACGTATTCTTAAACGCCAAATTCTCAGACAGTGAGGAATTTCAGAAACGGGTAGCAAAACTGGAAGAAATGGACGCGAGATAATTCAGACTGAAAAAAAGGAGAAATCACCATGATTATGGATTTTATTAAAAAAGTTCCGGCCGGCATGATGGTAGTGCCTCTGTTTCTGGGGTGCCTGCTGAACACCTTCCTGCCGTCCACACTGCAAATCGGGGGAATTACGACGGCAACCTTTTCCAGCGCGGGAAGCAGCTGCGCTCTGGGAATCCTTCTCTTCTGCATGGGCACCAAGCTCCAGCTAAAGGAAATGCCGGCGGTTATCAAGCGGGGCGGCCTGCTTCTGATTGCCAAGTTCGTCATCGGTGCCGTCCTCGGCATTCTTGTGGGACGGATTTTCGGCCCTGCCGGCGTGCTCGGTATTTCCAGCATGGCCATCATCTGCGCCGTCACCAACAGCAACGGAAGTGTTTACTATGCGCTGATGCAGACTTACGGCGACGATATTGACTGTGCCTGCATGCCGATTCTGGCCATCAACGACGGCCCCTTCCTGACCCTGGTGGCCCTGGGCGCCTCCGGCCTGGCGGACATTCCCATCATGAGCCTGGTCGCCGCCCTGGTCCCGATTGTGGCGGGCATGATTCTGGGCAATCTGGACCATAAAGTAACAGAGTTCTTCGGACCGGCAAGCGACGTTATCATTCCCTTTACCGGCCTTTCCCTGGGCGCCGGAATCGACCTGGCCGACGTGGTCAGAGGCGGCGTATCCGGTATCGTCATGGGTCTGACTACTATCTTTATCGGCGGCGCCTTCATCTACGCCTGCGACCATTTTATCGGACGGCGGCCCGGGTATGCAGGCTGGGCAGTTGCCACCACGGCGGGAAACGCTGTGGCAGTTCCTGCCGTTATCGCTACCGCTGACCCGGCCTGGGAGAGCTTTGTCAGCACTGCCACGGTTCAGGTGGCTGCTTCCGTAGTTCTCTCCGCCCTGATTGTTCCCTTTATCGTCAACTACTGGGCAAAGAAGTACGGTTCACCCAAATTTCCGCTGAAAAAAGCGGAGACAGCACCTCCGGAAAACCCGGCACTGAAAACTTCTTAGTAAAAAAACTTCTTAGCAAAAAAGGTGTGGCGCACCGGGCTCCACACCTTTTCTCTTTATTTTTCCCTTATTTTCCGGCCTTTATTCCTGCACCGGCGCCACGCTTCCGCCGGGATACAGTTTCGATTCGAAAATCATCTCCCGGTTGGGCAGGTTCTCTTCCTCAATCCGGGACACGATGTACTGGCATACTTTGTCCGCAATGGAAAGGGGATTCAGCGTCGTATAAGCCGGCTCCACAAAAAACAGCTCGCTGTTTTCGATATTTCCATAGCACATCACCGACACATCTTCCGGTATCCGCACCTGATGTTTCTTCATGTATTTCAGCACTCCGAGAGACAGGGCGTTGTTGGTCACCAGGACAGCTGTCGGCGCCGGGTCAAGCCCCATCAGGTACTCCGCCGCCTCGTACCCTTTCTTTTCCACAAAAGAGTGGGCGTTATACAGGAAGGGATAGCGGTCATCCACCGTAATCCCGTATTCCTTCATGGCAAGCACAAAGCCTTCATACCGCTCTTTTCCCGTGCTGACTTCCAGGTTTCCGTTGACAATGGCAATCCGCCGGTGCCCCCGCTCCAGAAGGTAACTGGCCAGGCTGTACATTCCGGCCCGGTTGTCCGCGCCGATAAAATCCCCGCGGAATCTGGCCGAGGATACTGACCGTTCTACCAGCACCATGGGGATACTCTGACTCAGTGTTTCGATAAACTCTGTGTTTTTCCCCGTGGTATTCAGAACAATCCCCGCCACCCGGTTACTCTGAAACTGGGTCAGATAGCTTTTCTCCATGGGCGGGTCGTCATCCGTACTGCAGACCATCATGTCATATCCCAGCTTCTGCAGTTTTATCTCCAGGGCTTTCGCCATAATCGTAAAATAAGAGTTGGCAATGTCCGACACCAGAAAACCAATGGTCTTTGTCTGCTCGCTTTTCAGGTTCCGGGCCACGAAATTGGGCACGAAATGGCAGGCGGCAATGGCCTCGTTTACCCGGGCAACGGTCTCCGGCCGCACGTTCGGCGCATGGTTTATCACCCGGGAAACCGTTGCCGTGGAAACTCCTGCATATTTCGCTACATCTTTTATCGTGGACATACTAAAACCCTCTTGTTCCGCTAAAATCGCTGTACTTTGCTCCAAGTATTTTATCACGAAAACCGGGTTTTGTACACCCACAGTTTGGCCCTGTAAGGCTCTGTCCCGCTTATTCTGCCGAAGCGTTTCCGACATTTTCGCCGGTCAGCGCCTCCCTGTAAGGAATCGACGGCACCGCTCCTTTCCGGGTGACCGCCTCCGCAGCCCCGCGGGCCGCAAAGGCCAGGGCGGAAGGTACCGGCTGTCCCTCTGCCAGGGCGGTGATAAAATATCCGGCAAAGGTATCTCCTGCCCCCGTGGTGTCCACCGCCCGGACCGGAAATGCTTCCTGCCGGAAGCGTTCCCCCTTTCCGGCATACACGGCTCCCCGGGAGCCGAGCGTCAGAACCGCCTGGGAATCCGGATATTTCCGTTCGATTTCTGCCAGAATCTCTTCCGGCTCTGTTTTTCCGGTCAGCTCTTTTCCCTCAATCTCATTGAGCAGAAAAAGCCCTGTTTTTTCCAGCGGGCACGCGGTCACCGTCCCGTTAAACGGAGAGGGATTCAGAATGATAAAAAGTCCCCTCCGGGAGGCTTCCTCCATCAGAACGTCCAGCCCGTTTATCTCATTCTGAAGAACCAGGAAATCTCCGGGGCCAAAGTCAGAAAGCACCTTTCGGATATAGGCCGGGGTATTCCGGCGGTTGGCCCCCGCAAACAGCAGAATACAGTTCTCTCCGCTTTCCGCCACCTGAATTACCGCGTTTCCCGTGCGCACCGGAAGCTCCAGAATATATTCCGTGTGAATTCCATTCTCCCGGCACAGGTCCACCAGCCACCGGCCGTCTTCTCCTACGGCACCCGCATGGTGTACCTCTTTTGCCCCGGCCCGGGCCATGGCCACGGACTGGTTCAGCCCCTTTCCCCCGGGATAGATTTCCAGCCCCTGGGAAGAAATGGTTTCTCCCGGACGGACGATGTGCTCCACCTGATACGTATAATCGATGTTTAGCGAACCAAAATTTAAAATCTTCATAACATTTCTGTCCTTTCTTTCTGCGGGCCGGATTCTCTCTTCGTTCCCGCCCTGTAAAATGGATTTCTCAGAAATGTAAACGTTATCATTATGATTTTACCACATCGTCCGCGTATTTTCTATCCTGTTTCCCGGTATTTCTCCTGTTTTCCGCTATTTTCTTTCCGGTGCTTCCGCTCTGGTTCTACTCCATCCGCAGCCGCTCCACAATGCTCTGTTTTTCCAGGTTCCGGAAGCAGAGCCAGGGAACCAGAACGGCAAACAGAAGCAGAAGGGGCGCGCAGAAAGCCAGGGGCAGAAGGGTAAAATGCCAGGTACTGTAGCCGCCTTCCGTCATCCAGCGGATAACCGTGCAGATGGCCGCAGAGCTTACTGTCACCGACACCAGAAGGGTAATTCCGGCATAGAAAAGTCCTTCGGACACCAGCATCTTCCGGAGCTGCCTTTTCGTCATTCCCACGCTCTGAATCATGGCAAATTCCCGTTTCCTTGATACGATGGCCGTCACCATGGAATTTACAAAATTCAGCACGCCTACCAGAGCGATAATCAGGCTGATGGCGTTGCCCATCACAGCGGCGGAACGGGTTTCCTCCTCATACTGCCTGGCCATGGTCTGCCGGGAAGTAACCGGCAGACTGCCATCCACGTTTTCCGTATAGTCATCCAGCAGCTTCTGTACGTCCTCTGCCGCCCCATCGTCCACATTCAGGAAGAACTGGCGCAGGGTGTTTTCCGGCCACTGCTCCCGGAAAGTCTCCGCGGGAATGATAAAATGCAGTTCCTGGGATTCTTCCACGCCGGCTTCCGCCGCTCCGTCATCCACCGGCGCCAGGGGATAGACCAGCGCCATGACCGTATAGTCTCTTCCTTCCAGGGACACGGTGCTTCCCACGGAAGGTCCCGGCAGGACCGTGTCTGCCGTTTCTTCCGGCTCCACGGCAGGACCGATGGCCAGCACATAGTCTCCCGTCGCAAAGGCCTGCGGGTCCCAGGCCCCTGCCTGGATATACCGGTCAGAGGTAATGGTATCCAGCGGGATACCGTCCATTCCATATATCACGGCGGAAATCTGTCCGGTCTCGATATTCTTCCGCATGGACTCCGCCTGATTTTCATTGTAGGAGGCCCAGTCCGCCAGCCGGTCCTCATTGTAGTATTCCCGGTAATTTGCCCGGGTCTGCTCATCCATCTGCCAGAAGAACTGATGGGAATACTGATGCCCGGTTTCTTCCACTCCCTCTGCCTGGCTGAGCATTTCTGTCAGGTCGTCGTTCAGAGTCGTCCCCCGGGGATTATATCCGTTCATCTGGTCCCCGTGGCTGACGTCAGAAAGTTCAAAATCTGCAATGGTCAGCCACTCCAGGTATTTATCCATGTCAAATGCGGCATTTTTTGCATAGAAGCAGCAAAGCAGCACCAGACCCAGCGAGAGGGAGCAGATAACCGTTACCGTCCGCTTTTTATTCCGGCCCAGGTTTGCCCAGGCCATGGAGATGACCGAAGCCGTGCCCTGACGGCGTTTCCGTTTCTGTTTGCCGCCTCCCGGGGCGTCGCTCATGCGCAGGGCCTCCACGGGGGATACCTTTGACGCCAGTCTGGCCGGGCGCAGGCAGGAAATCAGTACAGTCAGCCAGGCAAACAGGGCCGAACCCGCGAAAATAACCGGACTGGCAGAGACCGTGCTTTCTCCTTCCAGCATTCCCAGCAGAACCGGTACCAGCACCATTCCCAGAAGCCAGCCCAGTATCAGTCCCGCCGGTATGCCCAGAAGGCAGAGCCGGTTCGCCTGACCGTAAATCAGTTTCCGAATCTGCCGGCCGGTCATGCCCAGCGTCCGGAGCCTTCCATAGAACTGTACGTCCGCCGTTACGCTGATTTGGAAAATATTATAGATAATCAGATAACCTGCCGCGAAAACCAGAATCATCCCCAGATACATGGGAAGGCTCTGCTGAAAGGCGGTATCGTTCGTCTCCGGCATCCAGGCCAGGTTGACGTTGTACTCCAGCCCTTCCAGTCCTTTGTCCTCCAGAATCCGTTCCATGGTCTGTTCAATGTCTCCGTCCTGTTTCAGCGTTACCTGGGCCATATGGGTTCCCAGCACCTGACCGTCTGCCACCGGCATTCCTCCGGCATTTCCCCCGGTCACACTGTCCGCAAATTCCCGGCTCACCCAGGCCATGGCGGCATAGCTGGACTCATTTCCTTCCCAGAATCCGCACAGGGTAAAGGTGGAGCGGGTCACTTCCTCACTGTTTACGTCCGGCTTCCATTCCAGCGTGACTTCTTCCCCAGTCTGCCGGGGAATCCCCAGCCGTTCCAGAACCCGGGTATCCAGGGCAATCTCATTTTCTGCCTCCGGCATCCGTCCTGTCCGGGGCATGGCATAGGAGTGGGCGGCGTAGCTTTCACTGGCCCAGCGGATTTCCGTCTGCAGGTTTGCAAGCTCCGTATTCCGGGCGACGCCCAGCACCGTGCTTTCTCCCACTTCTTCCACATCCGGATGAGAGCGGATTTTTTCGGCCTGCTCTTCCGTAATGCTCTTAAAGGAGGCATGGGCATTGTAGCCGCTCTGCCGGAAGGTCATCTCCACCATGTTCCGGCTCATGCTCTGGGCCAGGGTAAACAGGGTGGTAAACATCATGGTCGTCATCAGAATCGCCAGCACCGCTACCACATTTCTGCCCCGGTTTTTCCGGAAGGTGCGCTGATTCAGTGTTTTTACCGGCTGAAACTCTTTCTTCACGGTGTCCACCTCCCTACTGTGCCACGATACGGCCGTCCTCAATCTGGACAATCCGGTCCGCCATCTCTGCGATTTCAGGGTTGTGGGTAATCATGACAATCGTCTGGTGGAATTCCCGGCCTGTCATTTTCAGAAGTCCGATGACGTCGTCGCTGGTGCGGGAATCCAGGTTTCCGGTAGGCTCATCTGCCAGAATAATGGCCGGTTTGCTGGCCAGGGCCCTGGCAATGGCTACCCTCTGCTGCTGTCCGCCGGAGAGCTGTCCCGGCAGGCTGTCCAGTTTCTTTTCCAGTCCCAGAAGCTTCACAATTTCCCGGATAAATTTTTTGTCCGGTTTTTTCCCGTCCAGAGAAACCGGAAAAATAATATTCTCCCATACACTGAGCACCGGAACCAGATTGTAATTCTGAAAAATAAAACCAATCTGCCGGCGCCGAAACACCGTGGCTTCCTCGCTGGAAAGTTTTGCAAGCTCCGTATTCCCGACCCGGATACTCCCTTCGTCCGGGGTATCCAGTCCGCCCAGCATATTCAGCAGGGTGGATTTCCCGGAACCGGAAGTGCCGATAATGGCGGTAAATTTTCCCCGCTCAATCTCCAGGTTTATCCCGTCCAGGGCTTTCACCAGTGTGTCGCCCTTCCCGTAATATTTTTTCAGGCCTGTCGCCTTCAGAACTGCATCCATGTCTTCTCCTCCTCTGTCTCCTGCAGGCTGTTTTCCTGCGCTGTTCTTTACAGTTTTATGGTAACAGAGGAAAGTCAAAATTAAGGTACGCCCATGGTACAGTTTTGTAACAGAAGACTATTTTCTGATGAATTTTGCATCCGCCTCGGGAATTCCTTCGTTGTCCGAAAGATATCGTTCCGCCCGCATATGAAGGCCGTATTTCTCCCGGAGGGCGGCAATGGTTCCCATCATGGGGGTCGCATGGTGCGCGTCCAGGGACTCCTGGTCCTTCCAGCTGTCAATCAGCAGAACCGTTTCCGGGTCGTTCATCGGGATGAAGTAGTCGTATTTCTCGTTTCCGGCTTCCCCGCGAATCTGATCCGCTGTTCCGCTTTGTTCCATCTCTTCTACAAATTTGCGGGCGTTTCCGTCTTTTCCGGTATAATACAGGTTCATGGTAATGCTCATGGTATCTTCCTTCCCTTCTTTATTTCTTTACATCCAGCAGTTTGACGCCTTCTTCCGGATTGTGGTCGATGGCGCCCACGATTTTGTGGGGTACATAGGGCTCTTCCAGATAGGCAATGTCCTCTTCCGTAAGCCGGACGGCGAAGGCTCCTGCCGCGTCGTCAAAATGAGATGCTTTTGTCGCTCCGATAATCGGGGACGTTACCCCTTTCGCCCACTCCCATGCCAGGGCAATCTGCTGCATTTTTACGCCGTATTTTTCAGACAGCACATGGACTCTCCGGACAATCTCCATATCCTGCTCCTGCGTACTGTCGTATTTTCCCATGGCCGCCCGGTCCGTTCTGCTGCGGAGGGAATCCGAGTTCCACTCCGGCCGGGTCAGATGACCGGCTGCCAGCGGGCTGTAGGGCATGAGGGACACGTTCATCTGCCGGCAGATGGGAATCAGTTCCCGCTCGTCCTCCCGGTAGAGAAGATTATAATGATTCTCCATGGCCACAAACTGGGCCCAGCCGTGGTCCCTGGCGGCAAGCTGCATATTGTAAAACTGGTAGCCGTACATGGCCGACGCGCCAATCGCGCGGACTTTTCCGGCTTCCACCAGTTTATTCAGCGCTTCCATCGTCTCTTCAATGGGCGTATCATAGTCGAACCGGTGAATGATATACAGATCCAGATAGTCCGTTCCCAGCCGTTTCAGGCTTCCCTCAATCTCCCGGCTGATGGCTTCTGCCGAAAGTCTTCCGGGGTTGAAGTAGACCTTGGAGGCAATAACCACTTTATCCCTTGGAACATTTTTCCGGATTGCCCGTCCCAGATATTCCTCACTGGTTCCATCGGAGTAACCGTTGGCCGTGTCGAAAAAGTTAATGCCCAGGTCCAGGGCATGCTTTACGATTTTCTCCGTCTCTGTTTCGTCCACGGTCCAGTCGTGAAGGGTTCCCGGCCTGCCGAAACTCATACAGCCCACACAGAGCCTGGATACTTCGATATCTGTCTTCCCTAATTTTGCATATTCCATGTTCACTGATACCTCCTTATTTTCCCTGCAGCAGCTGCAGGATACAGTGATAAGCCAGTTCATAAACGGTCATCTGCGGAGATGGGATTCCCACCTCTTCCATTACGGATATCTGCTTTTTTGTAGGATGGGCGTAGGCGTAAATCCCGTAAAGGAAGGGGAAAAAGGCATAGCGGAAATCCCGTTTTTCCGCCTCCTCCATACCCGGCCGCCAGGCCGTCAGGCAGTCGTCCATGGCGGTCATGGCGCGGTAAAAGGAACGCTTATACTCCGCCAGCCGCTCCCGGCGGCTGTTTTCCTCGATTTCATACAGATTCATGGTCTGAATCTTCAGCATGGTTTCCTGATTTTCCAGTGTCCCCGCAAGGGCTTTTGCAAATTCTTCCCGGCTCCAGGCGCTGCTGTGTCTGCTTACCTGTCTCAGCTTTTCCGTCCAGCGGTCATATTCCCTGGTCAGAAGGGCCAGAAAGATTTCTTCTTTTGTCTCAAAATAGTTGTAGATAGAGGGCCTGGAAAAGCTGGTCTCCTGACTGATGTCCCTGATGGTCACTTCCCGGAATCCCTTTGTCCGGTAGACCGCTTCGCAGGCGTCTATGATTTCGTTTTTTCTCTGAGCACTCTGCTCCAGTACTTCCTTCGCCATATCGTTCTCCTGTCCGGCATTCTGCTATTTCTGTTCCTTAAAGGAAAGGCACTTTCCCAGAACCTCTCCGGTCTCCAGATATTCATAGGTGGGGAACTCGAACAGAACCGGTTTCAGGCTGCCGTAATCAATCTTTCCGGCTTCATTCAGGCAGTCTTCCTCCACAAGCGTACTGCTGATAGTGCAGATAAAGTTTTCAAAGCCCTGTGTATTGTAAATGTCCACAACCGTACATTCCATCGCCAGCGGTGATTTTTGAATAACCGGAGTCCCGGCCTCACCGGTTTCGTACTCGAAAACGGTGGATTTATCTTCCTTTGCACCGCTGACGCTGCCTACGTAGTCCGCCTCCGGCAGGATGGCGCGGTCCACAAGGTTGACAGACAGTTTTCCGCCTTCCCGGATAGCGCCGTTGATGAAATGATTCGCAGCAAGACTGACCAGAATCCGGTCATGTCCGAGGATGCCTACGTGTCCCACCAGCGTCCAGGTGGGCTTTCCGTCTTTCATGGCTCCTACGACAACCAGAGGAGTGGGATATAATGCTAAAACAGAACCAACATTTTTCTTCATGGAAAATTACCTCGCTTTCTTTTTTCTGACACCGTGTCAGCGTCTTTATTATAGTACTGCTCTGACACCGTGTCAATAGGGGGCAAAAAAGAAAGAGCGTCCCTGACGCCCTTTCCCTTTCTATTCTTTATACCGTATCCGGTCCACCACACTCTCTTTTTCGGTAAAAAACAGGCAGATTCGGGGAACCAGAACCCCGATTGCCAGAATGACTGCCCCAATCACCCCAAGCGGCGCCGCAGAATACCGGTAAGTCACCGCCCAGTCATTACTGCTCAGATAGGCCCAGTCGCTTTCATAAAAGGCAGCCATGCCGTACCAGAGGCTTACCGAACCCAGCGGCAGAATGCCGGCCAGACAGATTCCGGCATAGAGAAGCCCTTCGTACATCACCAGCTTTCCAAGCTGCTTTCTTCCCATCCCCAGACTCTGGTAAAGGGCAAACTCCCGTGTTCTGGCCAGAACCCTGGACACCGTCACGTTCAGGAAATTTAAAATCCCTGCGGCCAGCAGCAGAAATCCGGTCAGCACACCCACGGCCACCACCGCGCGGACCTCCCGCCAGAAATCCGCCACGGCCTCCTGCCGGGGCTCCACCACGATTCCGTCCCCGGTGTTTTCGGCCAGGAACCGCTCAAATTCCGCTTCCCGTCCCGGCTTCACGTTGACCATTATCTGCCGGATGCTGGTCTGGGGATACAGCTCCCGCAGAGCCTCCGGCGTCATTACATAGTTCAGGGAAAATCCTGCCTCCCGGCTGTTCTGTCCGGAGGGGACAATCCCCCACTCCTGCACGGCAGCCATCACGGTAAACGTCTTTCCGCCAATCGTCACTTCCGAGCCGGCCGGCGCCGCGGACAGACCGCCCTGGCTGGTGGCCCCTACCGCCAGTACATAGTCCCCCGTGGCAAATTTTTCCGGGTCAAAGCTTCCGCTGATAAAATCATAGTACGTGGCGCAGTCCAGGGCCAGCCCCTCCGCTCCGATTAAGACACTCCGGTAGACGCCCGTTTCTTCCAGTCTTTCCAGGCCGGCCGTCCAGTCCGGCGCTCCTTCCATGGATTCTCTTCTCGTCATCTCTTCCCCTTCGGCCACCGGCGCATTGTAAAAATCCAGCACCAGCTCCCGCAGGCTGTCGTCCGCCTGCAGATCCACTTCCCGGGTCAGGAACGCTCCGTACTCCTCTACCGCGTCCAGATTCTGTACTTCCTCCCCGAACTGCGGGCTGATGTTCGCCGCATATTCATTATACCTCTGGTACTGGGTGGCGCAGGAAGCGTCCACCAGGGAGTAATCCGACTGAAACGTTTCCGCCGCATAGTAGTCGGCGTCATAACTGATATAACGGATATACATGCTTCCCAGCATTACAGAAGCAAGGAAGAGAGAAAGCGCCGCCACGGTCAGAGACCCCTTTCTCATCCGCAGGGAACGGCAGGCCAGGTTCCAGACCGTCACTTTCTCCCGCTTTCTCCCCCTCCCCGCCGCGTTTGTGCGTTCCAGAGCGCTGCGGATTTCCGCCGGAGTGCGCCCTTTCATTCTGCCCAGGGCAGCCCGCCCGGCCAGCCAGGCTGTCAGCAGGGCGGCCAGAGCAGCCAGAACCAGCGGTTCCCAGGAAAGTCTCCCCGCGTCAATCCGGATTCCCGTCATGGCCTCCAGCATGTCCGGCGCCAGCAGGAAAAAGAGCGCCGCGCCGGCGGCCAGTCCCGCAGGAACTGCTGCCGCCCCCGGAAGCAGCACCAGCGCCGAGGAAAACACCCTTGTCTGGGCAGGCGTCATTCCCATGGCCTTCATCTTTTCCAGAAGCCGGGCCCGCTCTCCCGCAGAAACCAGAAGCAGATTATAAATCAGCAGAAATCCACAGAGCAGTACAAATACCACAACCAGCAGATATTCCCGGACCTCCCCGTTGGTGCTGGCCAGACGGGAAGGATTCCAGGCCAGGCTGGAAGACCAGGAAACACCTTCTATTCCCAGGTCCTCCAGAATTTTCCCGGCCTGCTCATCCAGATTCTCCGGCTGCCAGAGCGTGACGCCCAGCGTAAGGCTCTCCCCGCCTCCTTCTTCCTTCAGAAGCCGCGTAAAGGTCTCGCCGGAAATCCAGGCGCAGGACTCGGTATGTCCGTTTTCCGTGCTCCAGTATCCGCAGAGTGTGAACGTCTCCTTCCGGGTTTCCCCGCCGGACCAGGGCGTCCACTCTGTCTCCACCGGCTCTCCCAGCTTATGGGCAATCCCCAGAGAATCCAGGGTCAGGGTATCCAGGGCAATCTCCCCCTCCCGCTCCGGCATTCTGCCTTCCCGGGGCAGGGCGTCCAGAGTCTCAGCATAGTCCCTGTCGGCCAGCGCCAGGTGAACCTGCCGGTATTCCAGGCTGTCAGCGCTCAAATCTCCCAGAGAGTCCAGCCGGGCAGAGGATTCCACACTCTCATGAGCCGCCACCCGCCTGGCCTGGTCTTCCGAAAGGCCACTGAAAATAATGTGGCTGGAAGAGCCGTATTCTATCTGGTCATCCATCAGATACGCCTCCCGGATTCCATCCGTCATATAGAAGGACACGGTAAAAAGAACGGTTACCAGAAACACTGCCGCCCCCAGAATCAGCGTCCGGACCGGGGCGCGGCGCAGGCACCGCAGGGCCAGCCGGACACAGATTTTCCGGTTACTGTTTGCCAGAATTCCCATCACTTCGCCTCCCCGGACAGAATTTTTCCGTCCTCCAGTCTCCAGACACAGTCCGCCATCTGCGCGATTTCCAGATTGTGCGTAATCATCACGATTGTCTGGTGATACCGCTCATTCATCAGCTTCAGCAGTCCCAGTACATTCTGACTGCTTCTGGTGTCCAGATTGCCGGTAGGTTCATCCGCCAGCACCAGGGCCGGCCTCCCCAGCAGTGCCCGGGCAATGGCCACTGCCTGCTGCTGTCCTCCGGAAAGCTCTCCCGGGTACGCTTCCAGTCTCTCTTCCAGGCGCAGCGTCTCCACCAGCTCCCCAAACAGCTCTCTGTCCGGTTTCTGATTTCCCATATCCAGGGGAAACAGAATATTCTCCCGCACGGTCAGCATGGGAATCAGGTTAAAATTCTGATAGATAAAGCCCGTTTTGTTCCGCCGGTATACCGCCAGCTCCGGCTCCTTCAGCGTATCAATCCGGACCCCGTCCACAAAAATCCGCCCTTCCGAAGGCCGGTCCTGCCCGCCCAGCAGGTTGAGCAGCGTCGTCTTTCCGCTTCCCGAGGTCCCGATAATCATGGTAAACTTTCCTTTTTCAATTTCCAGGTTCACCCCGTCCAGCGCCCGGACCTGGTTCGCTCCTTTTCCATAATATTTTTTCAGATTTTCCACAACTGCCACTGTTTCCACGGCTGTCTCCTCCTTTTCAGCTGAGCAGGTATACCGTAAAGGTACTTCCCTGACCCGGAACCGATTTGACGGTAATATATCCCTTCTGCAGCCGGATAATTTCCTGGGCCAGATAAAGCCCCAGGCCCACGCCCTCCTGGCCGGCCACCTCTTCCGCACGGTAAAACCGCCGGAACACATCGTGATAGTGCTCCGGCGCAATGCCGATTCCCGTGTCCGTTACATCGACTCTTGTATACATCTGCCAGGGCCGTACCCGGATGACAATCTGCCCTCCGGGAGCTGTATATTTTACGGCATTGTCCAGAATATTTCCCAGTGCTTCTGCCGTCCATTTTGCGTCGTGCCTGACCCGGATACTGCTGTCACACTCCACCGAGACGGAAATCTCTTTTTTCTCCGCGCCGGCCCACACCTGGCTTACTGCCCGGGCAATGGTCTCGTAAAGAGACGCTTCCTCCACATGAAGCGTAAAGGTTCCCGTCTCCAGTCTGGACATTTTAATCAGGGACTGCATAAGAAAGTCCAGTTTCCCTGCCTGCCCGTCCAGAAGCTCCAGAAATTCCTGCCGTTTTTCCTCCGGGAGGCTGTGATTTTTCAGAATTCCCGTAAACATCCGGATATTGGAAATGGGTGTTTTTACCTGATGGGAAATGTCGCTGACCAGGGCCTGGAGGGTCTCTTTATCCCTTCTGCTCTGCTCCCTGGACTCTCCCGTCATCTCGCCAAACTGCCGCAGTTTCCCCTGCACCCGGGCGGTCAGTGTGTCCTCATAGACCTGTTCTCCCTCTTCCGGCTTCCTGCCTGCCATCATATCGTCCAGTGTGGCGCAGAGTTCGTCCGCAAACGCCGTCACCTGCTTTCTCTGCCAGGCCGCCCAGATTCCCGCCACAGCAAAAATCCCGGCTGCCACGGCCAGAATACCGTAACGCACGCCGGGACTGGGAATCCACCTCTGACACATCCAGACAAGACCGCCGATTAACGCGGCTGCTGCCGTCAGAAGCAGTGCCTTCCCTACTTTTTCCCTTTTCCTTTTCATGCCTTTCCTCCCGTCCAGATATAACCCATCCCCCTCACAGTCCGGATGTAGGTATGGTCTTTGTCTTCTATTTTGCCCCGCAGACGGTTCATGGTCACCGTCAGGGTATGGTCGTCAATAAAATTTCCGCCGCTGTCCCAGAGCCGTTCCAGCAGGAACTGTCTGGTCACCACGGTTCCCGGGCGCTCGGTCAGGGCCCGGAGAAGCTTGTACTCATTGGGCGTAATGGCCGCTTTCTCTTCCCCTGCAAATACAGTCAGCCGGCCAAAATCCACCCGCAGAAATCCGTCCTCCCAGACTTCCTCCCGGGATTCTTCCGGGCTGTCCCCTTTTCGCCGCAGGGCCACTTCCATCCGTTTCTTCAGAATCTTTGTATTAAAGGGCTTGGTAATATAGTCCTCTGCTCCCATGTCATAGCCCTTCAGTACATCCTCGTCCAGGTCATTGGCCGTCAAAAATATTACCGGCATATCCGGGTACTGTGCCTTCATCTCCCGGCACAGGTCAAACCCGTTTCCGTCCGGCAGGTTTACATCCAGAAGCACCATGTCAAACGTCTGCTCCTTCAGCAGCAGGCGGGCTTTCTTACAGTTATAGGCGGCCACCGTCAGGCAGCCGCCCGTATCCAGTTCAAAACAAAGTCCTGCACTCAGCGCCAGGTCATCTTCCACAACCAGTATCTTCATAATCGGTCTCCTTTTGCGCTTTTCATTATACGGCAGGGCTCTCTGTCCGTAAAGAGCTTTCTTTTAACTGCTTCTCCCAAAGGATAACTCCCATTATTTTATGCCTGCATTACAGCTCTGTGGTCAATCCGCGGTCAACCGGTTCCGCACCAAACCCTTCCCAGAGATTTCAGCATGTCTCCATGCCTGCGTCAAAGTTGATAAAAGTCCGTTCTTCCATAAATGTCAAAAAGGGTGCCGGTTTCTCGTTCAGATAAAATGAAAAAAGGAAAACGGTTGATTTCTTCTCTTCTATTCTGAATTATCCGAATACAGCTTTACCCTGCTGCAGGGGAACCGGGTTCCGGATTTTCGTAATGCAGACATCCGGTGCGTCTGCTATACCTCGATAAAGGTAGTGGCATTGGATACCTTTATCTGCGTATCCAGCTCTTTCAGAAGCGTCGTCTTTTTCTCCCAGAGAAGTTCCAGCTTCTTCTGTACCTGAAGCGGGTCCGCAAGCTCGGTCGTATTTTCCTTCACATAAGCTTCTACGACGCCCAGCGGCTTCTCCTCCCGGGTCCTGTTCTCTCTTCCCAGAATACTCAGACGCATTTCCTCTGCGGTGTCCTGCAGCTGTTTGTTCCGCATTTCCATGGTCTGAACCCGGATCTGATACTCTTCCTGCATCTTCTGATACAGATTGTTTTCAAATTCGGCTTCCCCTGCGTACGCTCCCAGTCCCCGCAGTCTGTTCCTCAGGGAAATCGCGCCTGCCACCGTAAACCGGCCATAGGACGTCTCAATCCAGGTGGCCGCATTGGAAGCCACAATCGCAGCGTCTATCTGACCAAACCGTTCCGTCAGATCTGTTATCTGCTGATAGGACGCCTCTGCCTTCCGGCAGAATTCCTCCCGGGAAATTTTTCCGTTCATGACATTTTCTTCATTGTGCTTTATGGTGTCTACAAAACTTGCCTTCTGAATCTTATCCGCAATTTTCTTTACCAGCATATCCCGTTCATCCAGCGCCTGGGTAATCAGCATTTTCGTTTTCATTCTTTTCCAGCCTCCTGTCCGTTTTTCTGCTATTTACTTTAACGCTGCCGGACAGAATTGTCATTGAATTCAAAATTCCAGGTTTATGCGGCATACCCGCACTGCCGAAAAAAAGGTCTCCATAAACAAAGAGGCCGGGAGGAGCCCGTTTTCTCATCCCCGGCTTCCTCCCGGCTTCCTACTATAATATCGTCCATTCGGACTCCAAAGAGCTGACTGAGTGCATACAGATTGTCGATGCTCGGGACACTGATTCCCTTCATCCACCGGTACACGGTCTGCACGCAGGAAAGAGAGAGCCAGTCCTGGACCTCTGTCGGCTTTATCCCGCGTTCTTTCATCAGGTTCTGGATTCTCTGTCCCGTAAGTCTGACGTCAATGACCGGATAATTCTGTGTTATGTACATCATGGGGGATCCTCCTTCCCGCTCCGGCATGTGCGGCCCTGCCGCTTTCGGCCTCCGCAGACACCGGCTGGTTCCATCTGGTGACACTATCCATTCTACCACTTTTATCCCGTCTTTGCATTTGAATTTGTCATTCAAACAGACTCATCTGGGCATATTCCGTCTCCCCTTTCAGGGCGGCCGGAATCTTCTCTGTTATTTTTTTCGCTGCCCCGGTATCCAAAAGCCAGTCTTCCAGTTCTTCCGCTTCCAGTATCAGCGGCATCCGGTCGTGTACTGCTGCTACAGACGCATTCGCCGGCACGGTCAGGATAACGAACCGGTCCCCGTCCCGGTAACGGTTATAGCAGCCTGCCAGAAACACCGCTGTTCCATCTGCTCTTCGAAACGTATACTTCTCCTTTTCCCGGTTCCACTCGTAGAAACCGCCGGCCAGAATCACACACCGCCTGCTGTGGATACTGTCCCGGAAGGTGGGCTTTTCCCACGCCGTCTCGGCGCGGGCGTTTATCAGAAGGCCTTTCCCCTCCTGCCGGGGAAATCCCCACGTCATCCGGACACTTTCTGTCCGAAGTCCCCGGGCCAGAAGTACCGGCGCACTCTCCCCCGGACAGACATCCCGCTGCGCCGTGTCCTTATCCCGCTGTGCCGTGTCCTTCTCTGTCTCCGGGCCTTCCGCCAGCTCTGCGGCTTCCCGCAGAGCCGCCGGAGTGATGTAATATCTCCCGCACATGACAGTTCTTAGACAAGCTCTTCTTTTTTCGCCAGAATCGCTTCCACTGCCGCGCAGGCCGGGCAGTCACAGTACTGCTTTCCGGCAGCCGTAAGCTCCCGTCCATGCTCCGCCACTTTCTTTGCCGCTTCCGCACCGCCGAACACCGCCGCTCCGGCTTCGGATTCCGCAAATGCGGTCAGGCCCTCTGCTGTTACAATGTCCTCCTCCAGCTCGGCGATGTATTTCTTTGTCTCTTCCGCCTCTCTTTCAGTTCCGACCGCATCCAGCCACGCCTGGGCCGCTTCCTTCGCCTCTTTGCTGCAGGACGGCGCCGCCATCAGTTCTCTGGATTTCTCCACTACATATTCCACAGTTTCTCTGCTCATAAGTCATACCTCCTTTTTTTCTATCTGTATTTTAGCACAGTTTTTCCCTTACCGGGAACCTGTTTCCTGATTTGCCCCCGTCTCTTCTTTCTGCCCCGCGGGCTGAAGTCCGGCACGGATTTTCCTCCATAAGAAAATGGACAGAATGACTGCGATATAGTCGGTCACGGACTGCCCCAGGATAACCCCGTCCAGTCCGAACAGGGCCCGCAGCAGGTAAAGCAGGGGAATCAGCAGAATCCCCTGGCGCAGGACGGAAAGTACCGTGGCCGGAAAGGCGTGTCCCACCGACTGCATGCAGTTCATATTTACAAACAGAATGCCGATGACCGGACCGGAAAGCATATAAGCCACCAGCATTTCCACGCCGTAGGCCACCACGTCCTCATCGCTGATAAACAGCCGGATAATGGGCTCCCGCAGGAAGAAATAGAGCGCTGTGGCGGCAATCCCCGTGATGATACAGCATTTTTTCGTAAAGGATTCAATGCCCCGGAACCGTTTCACGTCCCCGGAGCCGTAGTTATATCCCAGCAGGGGCTACACTCCGTTTGCCAGTCCCATCTGGAGGAAGGTGATAAACATATTGGCCTTAAACACGATTCCGATGGCCGCCACCGGGTCGTTTCCGTAAACGACCAGAAGCTGGTTCAGGATAATGGTGGACACACTCATCAGCGCGGAAAAGATGGCTGTAGGAAGGCCGGTAAAACAGATACGTCCCAGAATTCCTTCCCGCAGGGTGACGTATTTCCAGTGAAGCGACAGAACCCTGCTTTTTTTCAGAAAATACCACAGATAGTAAACGCTGGCCAGCACATTTCCTATGGTGGTGGCAATGGCCGCCCCCGCCGTACCCATATGCAGTCCGGAAATGAAAACCGGGTCCAGCACGATATTGGCAATGGTTCCAATCATGCTTCCGGTCATGGCCTCCCGGCTGGCCCCCTCGGCCCGCACAATGAAGCTGGCTGCCGCCGACCAGATGATAAAGGGCGCGCCGTAGGAAATATGGAAGGTGTACCCGCGTGCAAATTCACAGGTCTCTGCATTGGCCCCGAAAAGAGTCAGGACCGGATTCATGAACACTATCAGCAGCAGGGCAAACACCACGCCAATGGCCACGGAAGCCCAGGTCACCAGAGAGGATGCCTTTTTGGCACGTACTTCATTCTTTTCCCCCAGAGCCACGGACAGCACGGCACTGCCGCCCATCCCCAGCATATTGGCAAACGCCATCATTAAAATAAAGATGGGGTTGGTCAGGCTGACCGCCGCCACCTGAAGCGGGTCCCCGGTCTGTCCCACAAAAAAAGTGTCCGCCATATTGTAAACTACTGTTACCAGACTGCTGATGACACTGGGAATAGCCATTTTGGCGACCGCCTTCGATATCTTCATCTGCCCCATCAGTTCATGCTCGTCCATTATCTTTCTTCCTCCTCTTCCAGATTCGCCAGCATCTTTTCTGCCGTTTTTTGAAAAATTTCCCGTTCTTCCTCCGAAATACCCCGGAGAAGGATTTCTTCGGTCTGCTCGATTTCCCTGCGCAGGACTTCCCGGATTTTCTCTGCCTCTTCCGTAAACACAATCTTTTTAAAACGGGCGTCCTCCTCATCGGGTATCCTCCGGATAAGTTCTTTTTCTTCCAGGTATTTCAGTACTTCTGTGGCCGTAGACGGCCGAAGGCCGAATTCCTTTTCGATTTCCTTCTGGTAGACGCTGTGCTTTTCCGACTCTACCAGGATATAGTCCAGTATATTTCCCCTGGCCCCCGTGATTCCCGTCCGCTCCCGCGCCATCTGGGAACGGCGGCGAAGCCGGTTGGAAATACGGTTGATAATTTTTCCGGTTTCCATAATCTGGTTCCCCTTTCATTACTTCGGTTCCTAAGTATATTAGGCCAGAATCCCGAATTTGTCAAGTGTGCATACGGCGGTCGCCATCCGGACGTATCACACAAATAAACATCCACCCGCATAGCGGGTGGTTTTTCATTTTCGGGCATAGCCCTAATACTACTAGCCACGCACAAGTGCGTTCTCTATTGGCCTGCCAGCCACGCGCAGGATTACTTGCTACCCGTAAACGGGTCTCTCGGATCAAATAGACTAATCTGGTCCATTTCCCTATCTTGCTTTAGTTGGTTGGCTATATAACTTCTTATTGCTGCAGTGTTCTTTCCTACTGTATCGACATAGTATCCCTTGCACCAAAACTCGCGGTTTCGGTATGCAAATTTCATATTTCCGAATCTTTGAAATATCATGAGAC
>DWYV01000006.1 GCA_019118525.1 Candidatus Bariatricus faecipullorum | reverse complement strand
AGATGTGTATAAGAGACAGGATTCATAGACAAACATCCCGTTCTTCTCCAGCTTGGTTATTTCTTTAAATGTTTTTACTTTATATAAATCTCCCTGAAATTCAAATCCGTCCCGCTTGGTCTTGGATTCCAGTGTGTAATCACCAAAACTGAGTGTTCCGTCCGCCTCGCTCCTGATTAGCTCTTTGACTGCTGTCATCTTTTATATCCTCCTCAATGGTAATCCTCCCGCCCGAAAAAGGGCGGCTTATTTGCGTCCCGGGGAAGCAGTTCCCCGGGATATTCGTATTATAATATAAAACCGGTCTTTTTTCTAGCTGTTTGTCTTCTTTGCAGTAAATTTAATTTCTTTTTTAGAAACTCCCGCTTCCACTGTATCACCCCGGTGTACGGTTCCGGAAAGCACTGCCTCTGCCAGTTTGTCTTCAATCAGATTCTGCACGGCGCGCCGGAGGGGACGGGCACCGTATTTTTTATCCGTTCCTTTCTCCACAATCAGCTTTTTCGCGGAATCCCGGATAACCAGCGTAATATCCAGCTGTTCTTTTGCGCGCTGTACCACCTCTCGGCACATCAGTCCGGCAATCTTCTTCATGTCCTTTTCGTCAAGCTGGCGGAATACGATAATCTCATCAATCCGGTTCAGGAATTCCGGGCGGAAAATCTGGCGCACTTCGTCCATTACATTGGATTTCATCCGCTTATAATCGCCCTCGGCATCTTCCTTTACACCAAATCCCAGCTTTTTGGGTTCTACAATGGCCTTTGCCCCGGCATTGGAAGTCATGATAATAACCGTATTTCTGAAGTCCACCTTCCGGCCCTGGGAATCGGTAATATGTCCGTCGTCCAGAACCTGAAGCAGAATATTGAACACATCCGGGTGGGCTTTTTCAATCTCGTCAAAAAGGATAACGGAGTACGGATTTCTCCGCACCTTTTCACTGAGCTGTCCGCCTTCTTCATGTCCCACATATCCCGGAGGGGACCCTATCATTTTGGAGACACTGTGTTTTTCCATGTATTCGGACATATCTACCCGTATCATGGCATTCTCATCTCCGAAAAGTGCTTCCGCCAGAGCCTTGGAGAGCTCTGTTTTTCCCACTCCGGTAGGTCCAAGAAAGAGGAAGGAACCGATGGGGCGTCCCGGGTCTTTCAGTCCTACCCGTCCCCGTTTTACCGCTCTTGCCAGCACTTCCACGGCCTCTTCCTGGCCGATAACCCGTTTTTCCAGTGTCTTTTCCAGTCTGCTCAGGCGGGCTGTCTCTGTCTCGCTGAGCCGGCTGACCGGAATCCGGGTCCAGGCGGAGATAACATCGGTCACATCTTCCTCTGTTACAAGTGCCTTTTTGTTCTCCGTCCGCTTTTCAAACCGTTTCCGGGCAGCTTCCAGTTTTTTGTTTATCTCCTGCTGTTCTTTGTGGAGCCGGGACGCATCCTCCATTCTTCCCTGGCGGATAGCATCCTCTTTTTCCGCGGCAGTCTGCCGTTCCTGCTCTTCCAGTTTCTTCATGTTTTCCGGCACCTGGAATCCTCTCAGCCGAACGCGGGAACAGCTCTCGTCCAGTACGTCAATGGATTTATCCGGCAGGAACCGGTCGCTGATGTAGCGCTTTGCCAGATGTACTGCTGCCTCCAGGGCTTTTTCCTCTATCTCCACGCCGTGGTGCCGTTCGTACCGGGTTTTCAGCCCCTTCAGAATCTCCAGGCACTGTTCCTCGTCCGGCTCTTCCACAGTAACCGGCTGAAATCTCCGCTCCAGGGCGGCGTCCTTTTCAATATATTTCCGGTATTCTTCCAGAGTAGTGGCTCCGATAAGCTGAAATTCGCCCCTGGCCAGGGAGGGTTTCAGAATGTTGGAAGCGTCAATGGCTCCTTCCGCCCCGCCGGCTCCGATGATGGTGTGCAGCTCATCCAGAAAAAGAATCACATCTCCGGAGGCCTTCACTTCCCGAATCAGGCGTTTCATCCGCTCTTCAAATTCACCCCGGTATTTGGAACCGGCAATCATGCCGGGCAGATCCAGCACCAGAATCCGCTTATCCCGCATGCTTTCCGGCACGATTCCATCTGCAATCTGAAGGGCCAGCCCTTCCACTACCGCCGTCTTGCCGACTCCCGGTTCTCCTACCAGGCAGGGGTTGTTCTTCGTCCTGCGGCTGAGTATCTGCATAATCCGGGAAATCTCCTGCTCTCTTCCGACCACGGGATCCAGTTTTCCTTCCCGCGCCTCCTGGGTCAGGTCCGTACTGTACTGTTCCAGGATACCGCCTCTGCCGTCGCCCTCTTTCTGGCTCTCGGCATATTCCCTGGGGTCAATTCCCATGGCTTCCAGCAGATCCTGGAAAATCTTCTGGATATTGATGTTCAGGGTCAGCAGCATCCGGGTGGCAACGCAGTCCACGTCCCGCAGCATGGCAATAAGCATATGCTCGGTTCCCGCTTTTTCCGCGCCAAACCGCGCCGCCTCTTTCTGGCTTTCCTCCAGAATCCATGCAAGCCGGGGGCTGCGGGCCGGTTTTCTTCTCGTCAGAGTACCGTCTGCCGGCGAAGATACCAGCATTTCCATGGTCTTCTGCATTTCTTCTTCATTGACATGGTTCATTTCCAGCACCTGTCCCGCTACACCGGTATAGACCTTTTTCAGTCCCAGCAGCAGATGTTCTGTTCCCACATAGGGCGCTCTCTGCTCCAGCGCAGTCTGCTCCGCCATGCGCAGCGCTTCCTGTGCCTGTCGTGTAAAATTCTGTTCTGTCATATACCTCTATTATCTCCTTAATTCGTCATAGATTTCATCCACAAGCTGATGTACTTCTTCTTTTGTAATCTGTTTACAGCTCCCTTTTGCAAGTACAATCGTTAGCTGCTCTTTCATGTCCGCCAGAGCCTGCAGCTTATTGGCGTCAATACAGATAACGGCACCTTTTCTTCTGTCAAGCTGGAGAAAGCCCTCCTGCCGCAGAACATTATACGCTTTGTTCACCGTATGCATGTTAATGCCAATATTATCCGCGAGCTGTCGGACAGACGGCAGGGAGTCTCCCTCGTGGATGGTGGACGTCGCAATTCCCATAATAATCTGATTTCGCAACTGAATGTAAATCGCCTCATCGCTGTTAAAATCAATTTCAATAATCATAGCTTATCCCTCTTTCGCCGTCTTTGTTATATATATGATAGCACAGATGCCCCATTTTGTAAACTAAGAAAAAGAGTCCCGTATCCGGAACTCTTTTCCTTATTATAAAACTTAGAAAAGCTCTGTAATTTCTGTGTGGTCCATGCCGAAGCTGTCCGCCACATTTTTACAGGTCAGCTTTCCGTCATATGTATTTACAGCCGAGTAAAGCACGGTATTTTCCCGGCACGCTTTTTCCAGTCCTTTTCCTGCAATTTCCAGGCCGTATTTCAGGGTGGCGTTTGTCAGGGCGATAGTGGATGTCCTCGGTACCGCGCCGGGCATATTTCCCACACAATAGTGAATTACACCGTCCACCTCATAAATGGGGTCGTCATGATAGGTCACTTTTGTGGTTTCACAGCATCCGCCCTGGTCCACTGCCACGTCCACAATCACAGAGCCCGGTCTCATCTCGCGGACATATTTTTCTTTTATCAGCTTCGGCGCCGCCAGTCCGGGAATCAGCACGCAGCCCACTACCAGGTCCGCCTCCCTGACTGCGTTTTCAATATTGGCGTCCGTAGAATAGAGGGTCTGAATTCTCGCGCCGAAGATATCATCCAGATAGGCAAGCCGGTGGATATTCAGGTCGATGACCGTCACATCCGCTCCCATGCCCACGGCAATCTTGCAGGCGTTTGTCCCCACGCTTCCGCCGCCTACAATTACCACCTTTGCTTTCGGAGTCCCAGGCACGCCGGAAAGCAGAACACCTCTTCCGCCGAAAATTTTTTCCAGATATTTTGCCCCTTCCTGAATGGAAAGCCGCCCTGCAATCTGACTCATGGGCGCCAGGAGGGGAAGACTGCCGTCCCGTTCCACCAGAGTCTCATAGGCCACTCCCTTTACTTTTCCTGCCATCAGGGCGTCCGTCTGCGGCCGGTCCGCGGCAAGGTGAAGATAGGTATAAAGAATCAGCCCTTCGTGGAAAAGAGGATATTCATCTGCGAGAGGCTCTTTTACTTTCACCATCATGTCTACCGTATCCCAGACTTCTTTTGCCGTATCCAGAATCACAGCGCCGGCCGCCGCATATTCTTCGGTGCAAAAACCGGACCCCGCTCCGGCGTCTTTTTCCACGAAGACTTCATGCCCGGCATTTACATAGCTTTTCACATTATCCGGCGTAAGTCCCACACGGTATTCCTGCTTTTTAATCTCTTTTACAGTTCCGACTTTCATTTTCAGTTACCTCCTTTTCGTTTTTGTTTCCTGATTTCATCCTACCATAATCCGGGACGGAAAAAAAGAGAGGGGACCGTGATTTCCCTCTCTCTTTTTTCCGGAATCTTTGACGCAGTTTTCCTTATTATTTATCGTAAATGGTCTTTACTTCCAGGAATTCCTCGTAGCCTTCCACTCCGCCTTCCCGGCCAAGTCCGGACTGACGGTATCCGCCAAACGGAGAAGCTACATCCCACTGTCCGGCATTGACATATACGGTACCGGTCTTCATCTGCCTTGCCACTTCGTTCGCCTCTTTTTCCGGTCCGAACACACCGCCGGCCAGTCCGTAAATGCTGTCGTTGGCAATGGATACTGCTTCTTCTACATCTTTATAAGGAAGCACTACCAGCACCGGTCCGAAGATTTCTTCCTGGGCAATGCGCATGTCTCTCTTTACATCGCTGAAAATAACGGGCTCTACTTTATAGCTGCCGTCATCTTCCGGCACTTTTCCAAGAAGCACTCTTGCACCTTCCTGAATTCCCAGCTCAATGTAGCCTTTTACCCGGTCAAACTGTTTGCGGCTTGCCAGAGGTCCCATGTCTGTTTCCGGATCTTCCACCGGTCCGAATTTATAGCCGGCGGTCTGACGCACCAGGATTTCCTCTGCCTTTTCCAGTTCATCTTCCGGAACAAGAAGACGGGTCAGTGCATTGCAGGTCTGGCCTCCGTTCAACATTACTGTATCCAGAACGGAACGGATTCCCTGCTCCCAGTCTCCGCCCTTTAACAGGATGGCTGCGGATTTTCCGCCCAGTTCCAGGGCAATCTTTTTAATGTTTACCAGTGCCTTTCTGGCCACTTCCCGGCCGGCGGCCGTGGAACCGGTAAAGGAAATCATGTCCACATCCGGGTGAACAGCCAGGGCGTCGCCCACTTCTCCGCCTCTTCCGGTTACCAGGTTAAATACACCTGCCGGATAACCGGCTTTGTCAATCTCTTCAGCCAGAATATAGGCTGTCATGGGGGTATACTGGCTTGGTTTCAGCACAACGCAGTTGCCTGCAAGCAGAGCCGGCACTACTTTTTTCTCAATCTGTTCCAGCGGGAAGTTCCAGGGAGTCAGGCCTCCTACCACACCCACCGGTTCCCGGCGGACCACAGAGGTCTGGCGGCGCACTTCGTATGAAAATTCAGAAGCTACTTTTATATAATGCTCCGTCTCAAGGAGGAATGGGTCGGTATGTACCTCCGCCGATACCTTCACGGGAGACCCGAGCTCTCTGGTTATGGTATGAATCAGTTCTTCCCGGCGGGACTTCAGTCCGGCCAGTACTTTCTTCATCAGATTTACCCGCTCTTCCAGGGGAGTATACTGCCAGGTCTCAAACGCTGCGCACGCTGCTTTTACGGCCTTATCCACATCATCGGCATTTCCTCTTGGAACCTTTGCAAAAATTTCTTTTGTATCCGGATTTTCAATCTCAATGTATTCCCCGCTCACTGAGTCCGTCCATTCTCCGTTAATATACAGTTTCCGAATATCCATATTTCTTTCTCCTTTCGCCTGCTGGTTTATTTGATTTCGTCCAGATGCATTTCTCTGTCGATAAATGCCTTTTCTTCGTCCGTCAGTTCTTTCCTGGGTCTGCGCACATATCCTCCGTTCAGTCCCCGGCTCTTCAGTCCGTACTTCAGCGCCTGTACCGGTTTCGGGAATCCTTCCAGCACATTCAGGGCCGGAAGCAGTTTTTTGTATACAGCGAAGGCTGCCTCCAGGTCTTTTTTCTCATGTACCAGGTTAAAGAGCTCTACGCAGTCCGCCGGCGCCACGTTTGCCAGCATGCTAATCCAGCCTACTGCACCGTCTGCAAAACTTTCGAAGGCCAGGTTGTCGCATCCGCAGAATACGGAAACTTCTTCCGGCGCATCAATAAGCACTTCCGTCAGTTTCTGCATGCTTCCGCTGGATTCTTTTACCACTGCCGTATGGCTCAGTTTGAAAATCTCCTGGAAGGTCTCTTTTTCAATCTCAATTCCGGCAGAACCCGGATTGTTATAAGCCACAATGGGGAACTGGGTTTTTTCCATAATATAGCGGTAATGCTCTACAATCTCGTCCTGGGAGGGATGGCAGTAGAAGGGCGGAAGCACCATGGCCGCATGACCGCCGCACTCTTTGATATTCTGCACCAGGTCCACCACATCTTCCGGACGCTCTCTGGAGGCTCCCACAATCACGCTGGTTCTCTCGCAGATATAGGGAACGATTTCTTTTACATATGCTTTGTGTTCTTCATTGGAAACGCTCTGATACTCGCCCGTGGCCCCCAGAATACAGATTCCGTGTACTCCTTTCTCAATGAGCCAGTCCAGATGTTTTTTTGCAGACTCCACATCAAAACTTCCGTCTTCCTTAAAGGGAGTCACCGCCACTGCGTATACGCCTTTAAAATTCTTGTTCATCGCTTTCTTCCTTTCCTGAAATCAGTTTTCCAGAAACCGTTTATAGCTCAGCGGTTCCAGATTCATAAATGGTTCTTTGCCTGCTATCATATCCGCCATTACTTTTCCGGTAATGGGGGAAAGACCAATTCCATCTCCCTCGTGTCCTGCCGCAATGTAGAAACCGGAAACCGGGGTATCTGAAATAATGGGCATATGGTCCGGTGTGTAGGGCCGAAGTCCGCTGTAGGAGCGGATAACTTTTATGTTCTTCATCACCGGGAAGAACCGTACCGCCCGCTCAGCCAGGGCTTCCATCACCTCAATGTCGCTGCGGATATCTTCTCCGGCGAATTTCCGGGAAGAACCGATGAGGAAGTTGCCTGCCGCAGTGGGTTCAAATACAAACGCCACACCGTTTCGTTCTACCTTTTCCGAAACCGGGCGCTGATAGGTTCCGCTCTGGAACTTGGTCAGCATATAGCCGAATTCATGTACTTTTCTTCTGGCCACCTGGAAGGTCTGTTCGGATACCAGTATCTGTCCCTGCCGGGCGCTGATGGGAATCTCCAGGCCCACCATTTTTCCGATGACAGGCGCCCATACACCGCCGCAGTTCACTACATTTTTCGCCAGAACGTCCCCGTCTTTCGTATGGATAACAAAGGCATCCCCGTCTTTTTCAATCCCTTCCACCGGATTGTGAAGCATAAGCGTGGCGCCCTTTTTCTCTGCAGTCAGGGCAAAGCCGTACGCCAGGCCGATGGGATAAACAGAGCCGTCGCTGATGGTCTCCAGCCCTGCCGGAACGTCTTCCGCCAGAAGCGGTTCGTCCTCATGTACTTCTTTCTTGTCCAGAATCCGCATCTGAATTCCGCATTTTTTCATATCCTCGCAGAATCCTTTTGCAATCTCGATTTCTTCTTCCGTCTCCAGCAGATAAAGGCTTCCTTTCTGCCGCCATTCAATCTCATAATCCAGTTCTTTGCTCAGTCCCTCGAACATGTCCTGGCTGGCCTTGGCAAACAGGGCATCGAATCCGGGCATTTTGTCGCAGACCAGCACATTTCCGTCGCTTTTGCTGCTGGTTCCCTCTGCAATCTCCCCGGCGTCGATGAGCACCACATCCGCTCCGGCCTTTGTGTTAAAATATGCCACGGAAGAGCCCACGGCTCCGGCGCCGATTACTGCCACGTCAAAGGTTTTACTCATGGTCTTCCCCTCCTTCCTCTGTACCTGCCAGTTCACCGAATGTAACCGGTCTTACCGGCGGTCTGTCTGTGGACGGACGAACTTCGGAAGCCTGTTTTCCCGTCTCCTCCTGAATCAGTCTGGTTACCAGTTTTCCGCAGGTTCTGCCCTGACAGAGTCCCATGCCTGCCCGGACGCGCCGTTTGATTTCCGTAACCGATTCTCCTTTGTATTCCCGGATGGCTTTCCGGATTTCTCCTGCCGTTACTTCTTCACAGCGGCAGACAATCACGTCGTCATCGATATAGCCTTCCGGCATAACCGGCTCGAATCCTCTTCCTTTCTCCGGAAGATTCAGCCGCCGCATGGTCCGCACTTCATCAATATATTCTTTCGGCACCGCCATGGTTACCACTGCGGTATGGTCATTTCTTGCCGGATTCATCACCCGTACAATGGTTCCTTCACAGCAGTATTCTCCCGCCCGGTTCAGGGCGTCTACCTTCATTCCTTTTTCCGGAAGAGGCAGGTACTCAAAGGGGAAGCTGACCGTGGCTTCTGTCTCTGAGTAAGTCTTGTCAATCACCACAATGGCCAGGCCGGAGCAGGCTGCCACACAGAGTCCGCATCCCGTACATTTCTCCCGGTCCACCTGGGGCGTTCTGGTAATCGGTTCTCCCACACAGATAGCATGTGAGGGACAGGCATTTTCGCAGGGATTGCAGGGGATTTCCTGTACACACTCCACTACAGCCACCGGCCCCTTTGCAAACCGCTCTTCGGTGGGCCAGCCATTCGCCTTTTTAATCTCTTCCATTGTCGGATATCCGTCTGTCAGTATTCCGTTTCCCATCAGATTTGTGCCCCTTTCTCTATGATTCTCTGCTTTGCTTTCATGCGCCGCTCTCCAAACGGTCCCTGCCTGAGGGCATTCAGCCGTTCCCGGATTTCCTGTTTCCGGCTTTCTGCCTCTTCCTCCGGCAGATATCCCAGCGCCTGAGCCACCGCTGTGCCTGCCAGTCTGCCTTCATCCATGGCAGTATTGGCTTCTTCCACCCCGGCGGTATCTCCGGCCACGTAAATTCCTTTCACGCTGGTTTCCATATTTTCATCGTGAATGGGCATCCAGCCGCCCATCTCCGGAATGAATTCCTGGTGAACCCCTGCCATGGAAGCCAGTTCCGTCAGAGGCCGGAGTCCGACTGCAGAGCAGATAACGTCCACGTCTGTTTCCAGTTCCGTTCCCTTTACGATTTTACCGTTTTCAAATTTTGCAATGACTGCTTTTTCTACTTTTCCGTTTCCTTTTGCCTCAGCAATGGTATGGCTCAGGAAGAAGGGAACTCCTGCCCGTCTCAGCTTGGCCGCGTGAACACCGTAAGCGCCGATTTTCGGCATGCCTTCCACGATTCCTACCACATCGGCCCCTGCCTGAAGAAGCTGATAAGCCACAATCACTCCTACATTTCCGGAGCCTACCATCAGCACCCGCTTTCCGGGCAGTACCCGGTTTACATTTATCATAGTCTGGGCGGCTCCCGCTCCCATCACGCCGGGAAGCGTCCAGCCCGGGAAACGCAGCGGATTCTCCGCTCCTCCGGTACAGATAATAATATTTTCTGCCTCTACGGTTACCGTCTTCCCTTCCCGGAGAACAGCGACCCGTTTTCCTTCGAAGATACCGATTACCGCACTGTCCAGCCAGACTTCCACACCGCACTCCTGCGTCTCCTCCAGCAGGCGTTTTCCGATATCAATCCCGCGGATACCGGCATTGTGTGCTTTCGACCCGAAAAACTTATGTATCTGTTTAAACAGCTGGCCGCCGGGCCGTTTGTTTTCATCAATAACCAGAACCTGGGCCCCGCCTTTGGCGGCTTCAATGGAGGCTGCCAGCCCCGCCGGGCCTCCTCCGATGATGACTACTTCCTTTTTCATGACTGACGCACCTCCTTTTTGCCGAACCCTTCCTGGGTTTCGATAACCATTCCTGCTTCCACCGGCGTAATGCAGGTCCGCACATTGGGCTTGCCGTTTACTGTCATGACACAGTCCGTACACTGCCCGATTCCGCAGAAAATCCCGCGGGGTTCGTGCTTATGAGCTGTATAGCGGTGAATTTTGATGCCGTTGGCCATCAGAACCGCCGCAATCATCTCGCCTTTCCTGGCCTGAAGTTTTTTTCCGTCCACCGTAATCTCCACGGTCTCTGTCTCCTCCAGTTCTCCCAGGATAGGATGATTTTTTACTCTCAGTTCTTCCATTCTTCTTCCACTCTCCTTCTACTGTAATTATTTCAGCTGGAACCCTGTCTGGAACACATCGTCCGGTTCCAGAATAAAGGTATGAATTCCGGTTACCCAGGCAGTTCCCGTCACTTCCGGAATCACTGCCGGGATTCCGGCCACTTCCGTATCTCCCAGATATTTGCAGGTAAACTGACTGCCGATAATACTTTCATGCACAAAACTTTCGCCCGGATGAATTTCTCCTTTCGCAGACAGAACAGCCAGCTTTGCGGAAGTTCCTGTGCCGCAGGGGGAACGGTCAATCGCTCCCGGCGGAATCACCACCGCATTGCGTACCGGCTTTTCATTCCGGATACTGCCCTGGTAAAATTCTATGTGGGTTACGTGATTTTCGAATGCAATCTCAGGATGACATACCGGAATCTGCTGATTGACCGCATCTTTGATAATGTTGCCCACTCTTACAATTTCACTGGCTTTTTCCGGAACAATGGAAAGTCCGAACTGTGCTGCCGGAAGAATACCGTAGATATTGCCCCCATATGCAATATCCAGTTTTACTTCTCCAAATTCTTTCGTCTGTACCACCGCGTCTTTTTTCATAACAAAGGCCGGTGCATTGACAAAGGTCACGCTGACCGCCCGGTTATTCTCCACTTTAATCTTCAGGCGCACCAGGCCTGCCGGGGTGTCCAGGGTAACGTCCGTATACGGTTCTTTCACCTCTACCATTCCCGATTCCACCAGGGCCGTCCCCACTCCGATCGTGTCATGGCCGCACATGGGCATCCAGCCGCCCACTTCAAAATACAGCACGCCTACATCAGCTTCCGGTCTGCAGGGCGGAGTGATAATCGTTCCGGACATCACATCATTTCCCCGGGGCTCAAAGGTTAAAAGCTTCCGGATCCAGTCCCCCTCCGTGGACATGTACTCCATCCGCTCTACCATGGTGCTTCCCGGTATGGCTGAAATTCCTCCAATGACATTCCGGGTCGGTTCTCCGCAGGTGTGGGTGTCAATCGTGTGAAATGTCTTCTTAATGTTCATAATCCGCTCCTTTTAAAATTTCATAAATATGAATTTCCTTCATCTACCGCGATTGTACTACGGTCTAATTTTTTCGTCAATAGTTTTTTCATTGTTAAATATTTATTTTTCTATTGTGAATTTTTTGACCATTTTATGACATTTTTTCAGGATATTTTACACAATTTTCACAGTTCCTTTTTGTGAATCCTTCCCAGTTTCCTTGTTATTAATTTATCATGCTTGTTATCAAAGTTTCACCTTTGTGAAATTCTGAACGTTAATTCCTTGTCATTTGTGAAATTTTATAAAGAAGGACCGCTGTTTTCTCTACGTCTTACAGGTCCGTCATTCATTGACACTGTTTCTGAAATTTAGTAAGATGAAATCAGAAAAGGAAAAGAGAGGATTTCTTATGAGTCAGAGAACACCGGTAGGGCTCCAGATTAAAGCCCTCCGCACAGGAAATAATATGACACTGAAACAGCTCAGCGAGCAGACCGGTCTTTCCATCGGTTTTCTTTCCCAGGTGGAGCGGGGCATGTCTTCCATTGCCGTGGACTCCCTGGAAAAAATCGCCGGAGTTCTGGAAGTGCCGCTGGCCACTTTTTTCAGCGGGTCTCCTTCTGAAAATTCAGACCCGGTCATGCACAGCTTTGAACTCCAGGGTGTACCGGTCAGCGACCAGATTTTCCAGTATGCCCTTGCCCGGGACGAAAAGAGTTTTTCTATTCTGCCCCGCATCTTTGCACTGATGCCTTTCGCTAACTTCGACGTGGAAGAGCTGGAGATGTATTCCCATACCGGCGAGGAATTCATCTATGTGCTGGAGGGGATTGTAACCCTGGTTGTAAATTCGAGACAGCACACACTGTATCCGGGAGACAGCATTCTGATTCATTCCAGCGAACCGCACAACTGGATGAACAGCACGAACAAAGTGGCCCGGCTGCTCTGCATCAATACACCAAATCCTTTCCTGCACCCGGAACCGGGACATATCATGCCCCAGAAGCGAAATGAAAAGGACTAAAAAGGAGGGGCTATCGGGAAATAGATAGTCTTAATCAGGGGCAGGTGTGACTCGCACGAGTCACACCTGCCCCTGATTTTATCCCCTAAAAAGAGAGAAAGATGGCTAACGACAACCATCTTTCTCTCCGTTCCATGTTATAATGGAACTATGCTAAAACAAGATTATTATAACGACTTTTTTGACTTTGGGCAACAAAAAATTAACTTCAGTTTCTTCGAATTGAGTTTACCCGATGACGATCCAGTCTATACCCTGAAAAACGTGATGGAGGAATTAGATTTTTCGGGCCTGCTGGCCTGCTATTCAGATAAGGGAAGAACCGGGTTTAACCCAATCATGCTGTATGCTGTTGTTACCTACGCAAACATGCGAGGGATCCGTTCTGTTGACCGTATTGTAGACTTATGCCAGAGAGATCTTGCGTTTATCTGGCTGACTAAAGGGCAAAAGCCTCAGCGGGATGTTTTTTATGATTTTAAAGGAAAAAAGCTGACGGGAGAAGTCCTGGATGAATTGAATTACCAGTTCATGCGCCGTCTGGAAAAGGAAGGCCTTATCACGCTGAAAGAACTCTACATCGATGGGACAAAGATCGAAGCAAACGCAAACAGATATACGTTCGTCTGGCGGGGCAGCCTCAACTATCATCTTGCCGGCCTGCTGGACACCATAGATGCCCTTTATGCAAAGTATAATACGTTTCTGCTCGAGAACGGGTATGGCCCTAAATATGATCTTGGGGATGCCCGGATGTTTGTGATTGAAGGAATGGCTAAAGTCCGGAAGGTCATTGAAGAAAACAGGAAACGAAAGCTGACAAAGCATAAGAAGCTCCCCAATAACACTATCATTGAGATTGACCATTGTTCCCCGCTTGAGATCCTGAAGCTGCAGAAGAACCTGATGCGGATTGCGGAAGGAGAAGGGATCGGATTCGTTTACGGGAAAGGAAAGCATAAACCTGAAATCCAGAGGCTCTACGAGGAACTGGAAGAATGCGGGACCCGCCTGATGGAATATAAGGAAAGTTTTGAGATCATGGGGAACGACCGCAACAGCTATTCCAAAACAGACCTGGAAGCAACATTCATGCGGATGAAAGAAGATCATATGCTGAACGGGCAGCTAAAACCGGCATACAATGTCCAGATTGCAGTAGAGAACTACTTCATTGTCCACGGATATGTGAGCAATGACCGGACAGACTATAATACGCTGATCCCCGTTCTGGAAAAACACAGGAAAGCGTTTGGAGATACACTGGAGGCAGTAACCGCCGACAGTGGCTACTGTAGTGAAAAGAACCTGCTATATCTGAAAGAGAACGGGATCCGGAGCTATATCAAACTTCAAGACCATGAGAAGCGGAAAACCCGGGCATACAAAGAGGACATCGGGAAGTATTCCAACATGATATACGCTGTCTTTGAAGATGAGCATTATTACATCTGCCATGATGGAAGGGAACTGCGCCATATCCGGACGGAAAGCAAAGAACAGGACGGCTATATCCAGACGGTGGAAGTATACGGCTGTGCGGACTGCAGCGGCTGTGAGCATAAATCCAAATGTCTTTACAGATACAATGCGGAAAAAAATCCGGACCGCAATAAGGTCATGAAGATTAACGAACGCTGGGAAGAACTGAAGGAAGAATCCAACGCTAATATCCAGAGTGAAGAAGGGATTCTGAAACGGCAGACACGGTCGATCCAGACGGAAGGGCACTTTGGAGATATCAAAGAGAATGAAAACTTCCGGCGTTTTAATTATCGTTCAGAAGAAAAAGTGTATAAAGAGTTCATGCTGTATGCAATTGGTAGGAACATCCTGAAATACCACCGGTTCTTACACCATGAAATCGAGAAATATGAAGGAAAAAAGGAGCAGAAAAGAGCTTAGCCGAAGGAGTGCTCCCCAAAATCCAAACAAGGGGCTTTTGCGCCCTAAAATAAGAGGGATAAAAATGAAGAGACAGTCCAGCAGAGAATTCAGTTCTTAAAAAGTCCGAATTCTCTGGGATTGTCTCTTCCTTGCATGTCAGGGGTTAAAATCCGGTATTAACCGACAGCCCCTTCTTTCTGTACGCGTTCTGCTATTCTTTTTCCCGGCATTTTCTGTGCGCCCTCAGAATCTGCCGGTATATCTCCTCCATCTGTTCCCGGTTCTCCAGCGGTCTGGGGTCGATTTCCAGAATATTCTGGCGAACCAGGTATTTTCTCGTAAACACGGCCGGATTCCCTTTTTCCAGTTCCTCCGCCAGCCGTCCGGCTGTGTAGCCTGCTTTTTCCGGTTCAATCTGAATCCGGCAGCGCCAGATTCCCCTTCCGGCAGCGTCTTTGGCAAGGGAAGTGCTGTACCCTTCCAGATTTTCCAGCTTTTCTCCCAGCTCTTTCAAATCTTCCCGGGTTACTTTCGGCTCCTCCGGTTCCCCGTAAATTTCCAGGGCTTTCATAAGTCCCATAATTCCTTCTTTTCCAATTTTCATCACACGGCCTACGCCCTGGTACTGGAGAAGCATATTTTCAGACGCTTTCTTTTCCCGGCAGAGTACGACTCCCGAGGTAGGGCCGCACAAGGCCTTGGAACCGGAATACACCACATAATCCGCTCCGGCCTGCACATATTTTCCCAGGTCTTCTTCTGCGGCAGCGTCTACAATGCATGGCAGATTCTTCTCCCGGCAGAATGCAATGACTTCCATCACATCTGCCATGTCCTTCTGCACACAGTGGTGGCTTTTCACAAACAGCACTGCCAGGGTATGCTCCGAAACCTGGGCTTCCAGATCTTCCAGGGTACACTGATTGGCGTACCCGGCATGGCGGATTTCCCCGCCTGCCAGACGGATAATTTCTCCCACCGGCGCCCCGTAATCAATATCATGTCCCATGGGCAGAATTACTTCCCGTCTGACGCTTTCCTCCACCGTCCGGTGGTAATTTTTCACCTTTCCCAGACTGTCGCCGCAAAAGAGAGAGGCCAGGGACAGAAAAATCCCGCTGCTGGCGCTGGCGCAGACGCATCCGCCGCCGCAGTGAAACAGCTCCCCGGCTCTCCGGTCCGCCCACTCCATCAGCTCGCTGATAACCACATAATCCCTGGAGGCCTCCAGCATGCTGGCCGCTGCCCGGGGCTTCACCGCGGAAACCCCAAGCTTTGTCATTCGGCCGCAGGCATTGATAACTGCGCGCATTCCGTTTTCTGCATAAATGTTCATACCAGCCCCCGTATATGTCTTTCCAGTCCGGCCCAGTCTTTTTCTTTTACCAGGTCTTTCGGTATAATGAAACTTCCTCCTACGGCCAGCACATTGGAAAGTGCGGTATAATCCCGGTAATTCTCTTTTTCCACACCACCGGTCGGAAGAAAGCGGATATCCGGGAAGGGGCCTTTCAGCGCCTTCAGTGTGACGGTTCCTCCGTAAGCTTCCGCCGGAAAAAATTTGAAATCCCGGATTCCCTTCTGGTAACCCTTCAGAATTTCGCCCGGCGTCACCACACCCGGATACACCGGCACCCCGGCCTCCAGACAGATATCCACAATCTCATCCAGATATCCCGGAGATACGATAAAGTCCGCTCCCGCTTCCAGCGCCTTCCTGGCCTCTTCCGGTGTTTTCACGGTTCCCGCGCCTACCAGCAGTCCGTCCACCTTTTTCAGTTCCCGGATTCCCGGCAGGGCATATTCCGAGCGAAAGGCGATTTCCACCACTGGCACTTCCGCCCGTACCAGAACCCCGGCAATCTCAAGAGCTTCCGGAATATCCGTAATGGTCCAGAAAGGCAGAATGTTCTTTTCTTCCAGAATCAGGTTCAGTTTTTCTTTCATCTTTACATTACCTCTCCACACTGGGCAACAATGAGTTCCTTATATTTTTCATCCAGAAGCTCTGTGACCGGTCCCCGTTTTCCGTTTCCGATAACTTTGTCTTCAATCTGGATAACCGGACAGCATTCCGTCTTTGTGTCTGTCACAATGACTTCATCTGCCTCCATCAGTTCCTGCAGGGTAAACTTCCGCTCTTCAAAGGGCAGGTGATTTTCCCGGCAGATTTTCAGTACCAGGTTCTTTGTGATTCCCGGCAGGATTTCATTACTGTCCGGAGTCGTAAAAATCTGCCCGTTTTTCACAATCACTACATTTCCGGCCCGTTCTTCTGTCACGTATCCGTTCCGGTAAAGAATGGCCTTATCCGCTCCCCGCTTCTTTCCTTCCGCTATCGCCATGCAGTTTGGCAGCAGATTCAGGGATTTGGCGTTGCACATCTGCCACCTTAAATCCGGATAGAGAATGGCTTTCACCCCGTTTGCAATCTTCTCGTCCGGCCGGTAGTAATGGGCTACACATCCGGAAATGACCGGGTTCTGCTCTTCCACGGGCGGGTAGTTGTGATTTCTCGGCTTCCCGTCCCCTCTGGTAATCTGCATGTATACATTTCCACTGTCCAGGCCGTTGGCCTCTACCATCTGTTCAAAAAAACCACGGATTTCCTCCCGGGAATATCCCATGTTCATATCCAGCAGTCTGGCCGAATTTTCAAACCGGTCCAGATGTTCTTCCAGGGCAAACAGTTTCCCATTGTAAACCCGGACAAACTCATAGATTCCGTCTCCAAACTGGTAGCCTCTGTCGTTAAAATCAATCTGCATTTCCTCTTTTTCCACGAGGCTTCCCTTCCATAAGTATTTCATCTTTCCATCCTCCTTTTATCATCTACAGAATTCCCGTGATACCTCCAATCAGCGATATAGCGATAACCGCCAGCAGAATCCGGGTAAATTTCTGTCCCTTTCTGACCATATACCAGTAAATCAGGAACACCGCCGCCAGTGGAAGGATTCCCGGCAGGATGCTGTCCAGGAAATCCTGCACAACAAATTCAGAACCACTTGCCGTAATAGTAAGCGGGCTGTCTATGGTTACATAATCTGCGGTCAGGGCTCCCATCATCATAAGCCCGATTACGTTCGCCACAAAAATCACTGCCTGCATGGCTCCGTTTTTCAGAATCTTCAGCACCGATTCCTTTCCTACACGATACCCCGTGCTGGCCAGATAACGCATCAGAATATAAGTGGTTACCGGATAAATAATCAGAGGCAGAATTCCTCCCAGGGGATTTCCCTGGTTTGCCAGAGGCAGGAAAAGCGCTATCAGAATAGGCATATAGGCTGCCCAGATAATGGTATCACCAATAGCCGCCACTGGTCCCATAAGCCCGGTCTTCATACTGGTAATGGTTTCATCCGCCAGTTCCTTTCCCCGGGATTTTTCTTCTTCCATACCGATGGTAATGCCAAGAATAATCCCGCCCGGAATGGAGTCTGTATTATAAAACATCAGGTGCCGTTTCAGGGCCGCCTTGAATTCTTCTTTGTCCGGATACAGCTTCTTTAGTGCCGGTATCATGGAAACACAGAAAACCAGCGCCTGAAGACGTTCATAGGAGTTTGACATTTCCGCTCCAATATAGAGACGGTTGGTACACTGTCTGATATCTTTCGGAGTCAGTTTCTTCTCAACCGTTTCCTCTGCTGCAGTTTTTACTACTTCACTCATGACAGTTCCTCCTTTCTATACAGAAACAGATACAGAAGCATGGCGATGGAAACAGCAAATACCGCCACTCCCATGACTCCCATGGACGAGAATTTCACCATAAAATAACCGATAATGAAAAACGGCAGAAGCTGTTTCTTTCCAATAGCCTGAAGGGTAATGGCAAATCCAAGGGCCGGCAGAATTCCTCCCATGATTTCAAAAGAATTCAGAAGCCAGTCCGGAATAACTTCCAGCAGTTTCTCTGCGAAATCCACTCCAAAAAAGCAGATAATAAACACGATGGGGAAGCGAATAATAAATCCCATAATGGAGGGATATACATAAGCACAGCGGAAGATTCCCTTTGTATCCCCGTTCTCCGCAAACTTATCCGCTTTATGCACCCAGATAGTGTTGGTGGTTCGCCGGAGCTGGTCCACAAACGCTCCGATGATTCCGAAGGGAACCGCCAGGGAAATCGCCACTTCCGGGCTCATTCCGGAAAGCACTCCTATCGGAATGCTGATACATCCGGCCAGAGCCGGGTCATTCGGCACGTTTCCTCCCGGCGTGCTGGTTACTCCCAGATATACAAGCTGCATGGCACCCCCGATGACCATGGCATCATACATCTGACCGGTCAGCAGTCCTACAAAAACTCCTATCACAACCGGCTGCAGCAGCATACTGGAAAAAGTATACCCGAAACGCAGTCTGCAGAACCAGTAGTAAATTCCCATACATATGGCAATCAATAATGTATTCTCCATTCCTTTCTCCTTTCATTTCTCCTATTTTCCCAGACGTTCCAGGGCCTCCGTCAGAGGAAGCGGCCTGTCTTCCGGAATCGTCTGGAAAATTACCGTTGTTCCTTTGTCCGCCAGTTCTTTCAGAAGTCCGGCATCTTTTTCATTCAGCGTAATATTCTGATACACTACCTTTCTGTCCGGTCCTCCGCCCAGGCCCCCAACCTGAACTTCCTTCACTTCTACCCCCTGACTGCACACCCGGTGGAGCGTATCAATGTCCGCAAACAGCAGCAGAACCCTCCCCTTCAGGAGCGTTCCCTCCTTCCATCTCTCGACAGTCTCCTCCGCACCGTAGCAGAGAATTTCCACGCCCGGAGGCGCTGACATCTTGTAGATTTCCAGCAGAAACTGGTCTTTACTTACTGTGTCACTGACGATAATAATCTCATTGGCGTCCGCCTGCCGTACCCATTTTGTCATAACCTGACCATGTACCAGACGGCTGTCCACTCTGCACAGTACAATCTCTGCCATATCACTGCACTCCTTCCTTATGAATTTTTTCCATTGCGTCAAAAATGGAATGTTCTGAGTTCTTCAGAAGCTGCCGGATGTCAAGTCCCCCGCAGAACGTGACCTGGGAGCAGGCCTCCAGCAGCACCGGCGCATTAACTCCCGTAATGACGCTGACCAGTCCCGGGTGCCGGCGCGCCACAAAAATGGCTGCATTGGTTGGAGTCCCCCCGAACATATCCGTAAAAATGGTAATGTGAATCTGATTTTCCCCATCCTGTCCCTTCCCGGTCACCCAGGCTTCTACCTTATTTTCAAATTCCGAAAACGTATCCTGTGGGCCAAGAGCTATCTCATCTACAAAATCCATTTTCCCGATTACCATCTCTACCCCCCGCAGCAGAGCGCTTCCCCACCCTCCATGCGTCAGCAGCAATATCCGTTCCTGCAATCCTCTTCCTCCTTTCTCTCTTTTTCTCTGTAATCTCACTATAGCATTCCTTTCTTCTGACGTGTTTTTTACAAATTGCGTGATATTTGACGCAAACTGGGCAAAGGTCTTTTCAGATATTTTGTGGTATACTTTCAGTATATTCATTTAATAATACACATTATCAGAGAAAGAAGGGAGCCCATTCATGCTGAGCAGGAGACAGACCGATATCTTTATGGACTTTTACACCCGGCCCGAGACCTACCTCCGGCTGAAAGACCTTGCCGAAAAATATCACATCAGCGTCCGTACCGTACAGTCTGATATTTCCGGAATCCGGGAAGCCCTGAAAGACAGCGGTATGACACTGGAATCCACTGCCTCCAAAGGATGTATCCTTCACATCAAAGACCAGACAAAAAGTCATGGGTTTGTCCGGCGCATTTCCGACGCCTTCACGACCGGCTATTTCTTTGAAGAGCAGTCCTCCCGTGTCTCCTGGCTTCTGTCAAAGCTTCTGGACTCCGGCACGTATGTCAAAAGCCAGGACCTGGCAGATTCCATGTACGTCTCCCGCTCTACCCTGAGCAGTGACCTGCAGCAGTTGAAAAAGATACTGGAAAAATATGGACTCTCCCTGGTCTCCCGTCCCTACTACGGCCTGAAAACAGAAGGAAAAGAAACCGCCATCCGGCAGTGTATCATAAAAGAGAATGTCCGCCTGGACATGGGGCTCTTCTCCCAGCCAGGCCAGAATTCTCTTCTTGCCAAAATACGGGAGATTGCCATTCCCATCCTTCTGGAAATGCATTTTCGCATCTCCGATGTGGCTCTGCAGAATCTGCTCATCCACATTCTGCTTTCCATAGAGCGCATAAAAAGCGGAAACATAGTGGAGGCAGTCTCCCTGCCCTCCGATTCTTCCTACACACATGTGTATCACATAGCACGTCAGATTATGGAGGCCTGCTGCCGGCACTTTCAGCTTCCCTGCGAGGAAAATGAGATTGTGCTTCTGACCCTGAACCTGCATGGAAAACGGGAATATGACAGCCAGGAATATCTTACTGACAAGATTGACCGTATGGTATATACCGGACTGCTTCAGGTAAAAAAGGACTACAACATGGATTTTACCGGAGACCTGGACCTGCGTATCGCCCTGGGGCTTCACCTGATTCCCCTCCGGTCCCGCATTCACACAAACATGCCCGCCGAAAACACCATCGGGCCGGAAATCAAGATGAATTACACCCTGGCCTTTGAGCTGGCCGCCTCTTTTCTGTCCGCCCTTCCGGGGGATTACCGGCTGGTAAACGACGATGAAATATCCTATGTAGCCTTACATTTTTCCTGCGCCATGCTGAACCAGAGCCGCAGAGAGGGGAAGAAAAACGTGCTTCTTATCAGTTCCCAGAAAAAAAGCGACCTGATTCTGGTACAGCAGAAAATCAAGCAGTGGTTTGTGGAAATCAGCGAGGTGACTATCGCTTCCCTGAATGAGGTGAATGCCGTTCTGGCCGGAGGCTATGATGTGATTCTCGCCACGGACCCTGAAGTTATCCGCCGGTATCCCCGGGCCCGTCTGATTAACTATTTCCTGACGGACCAGGATTACCGTAAAATCGAACTGGCCCTGAGCGGTTTTCACAGCATTGATGATATTCTGGGGAAATTTGACCCGGACCTTTTTTACCATGGTCCGGCAAAAGATAAAAATGAAATTATTCAGATTCTCTATAAAAAGGCAAAAGAAAAGTACGGTTTGGGTGAAAATTTTCTGGAATCCCTTCTGCACAGGGAGGAAACCGGGAGTTCCCGTTTTAACGAATTCCTGGCCATTCCCCATCCGGAACGGCCCATGAGCAGTCATACGTTTATCGCTGTGGGCGTTCTGACCGAAAAAATTGAGTGGAGCAGGGATTTCTATGTACGGCTTGTGTTTCTTGTCGGTCTGGAGCAGAATAACCCCCAGGCTCTGCAGCTCTGGTATTATCTGTCTCCTCTGATTTCCAGCAGCGCTGCCCTGCAGTCTCTTATCGATACGCCCACTTACGGGCAGCTTATAAAGACCGTAACAGATGTTTACCGCGATATGTTCTGAAAAAGATTTGCATCCAAAAAGGACAGAAGCTTTCCGGCTTCTGTCCTTTTTGATTTTCCATTCTTCTATTCCACAACCAGTCCTTCTTTTTCCATTACATCCACAACCTGGTTTACATATTTCTCGCAGAGTTCATCGGTGGTAGCTTCTACCATGACCCGGATAACCGGCTCGGTTCCGCTTTCCCGGACCAGAATTCTTCCGTCCTCACCCAGCGCTTCCGTAACGGCGTCCACCGCTTTTACCACTTCCGGATTCTCCCGGGCCGTCTTCTTGTCAGAGACCCGCACATTTTTCAGAAGCTGGGGATAAATGGTCACCGGCTCTGCCAGTTTGGCAAGGCTCTGCTTCGTCTCCATCATGACCTCCATTATCATAAGGGAAGTCAGGATTCCGTCGCCAGTGGTTGCATGTTTGCTGAAAATAATGTGGCCGGACTGTTCGCCGCCCAGGCAGAAGTTATTCTGCACCATATTTTCATAAACATACTTGTCGCCTACCCGCGTTTTTTCATAGCGGATCCCCACCTTATCGCAGGCTTTGTAAAGTCCGATATTGGACATAACCGTGGTAACAATGGTATCGCCATTGAGCCGTCCCTGGTCTTTCAGATACTTTCCGCAAATATAAAGAATCAGATCTCCGTCTACCACATTTCCGTTTTCATCCACGGCAATACACCGGTCCGCGTCGCCGTCAAAGGCAAATCCCACGTCCAGTTTCTTTTCTTTTACAAACTCCTGCAGCACTTCAATGTGCGTAGAGCCGCAGTTTGTGTTGATGTTCATGCCGTCCGGCTCGTTGTTGATGACATAGGTCTTTGCGCCCAGCGCGTCATACACACTCTTTGCAATGGCAAACGCACTGCCGTTGGAGCAGTCCAGTCCAATCCGCATATCCTTAAAGGAGCGGGTAGCCAGGGAAATCAGATGACCGATATACCGGTTTCTTCCTGCGGCATAATCGATGGTCTTCCCAATCTTTTCTTTCTTTGCCAGGGGCACTTCCCCGGCAGCACCGTCAATATAGGCCTCAATCTTCTCTTCCACTTCCGCTTCCAGCTTCTGGCCTTTTCTGTTAATCACCTTAATTCCATTGTCGTAATAAGGATTATGACTTGCCGAAATCATGATTCCGCAGTCAAAATCCTCTGTCCGTGTCACATAGGAAACGCTGGGGGTCGTGGTTACATGGAGCAGGTAAGCGTCTGCGCCAGAGGCCGTCAGCCCTGCCGCCAGGGCGTATTCAAACATATAGCTGCTGCGTCTGGTGTCTTTTCCGATAACCACACGGGCACGGTGCTCCTGTCCGTAATACCAGCCCAGAAAACGCCCTACTTTAAATGCGTGTTCCACTGTCAAATCCACATTGGCTTCCCCGCGGAAACCGTCTGTACCAAAATATTTTCCCATGATGCTGCACTCCTTATTCTCTTTTATTCATCCTTCCCATACCGGTCCGCCTGCTCCCGAATCAGTTCCATATCGTCAAAATAATTGATTTTCATGGAGGCTTTTACTTCGGCCAGCGTCTGAGCAGCCACTTTCTCTGCCACTTCACTTCCTTTGCGGAGAATTTCATAGATTTCCGGTATCCGTTTTTCCAGTTCTTTTCTTCTGACCCGGATTGGCGCCAGTTCTTCCTGCATCACCGCATTCAGGAACCGTTTTACCTTTACGTCGCCCAGACCGCCTCTCTGGTAGTGGGCTTTCAGTTCGTCCAGATTCTGATAATCCGGCAGGTATTCTGCGAAATGTTCCTCCCGGCAGAATGCGTCCAGATAGGTGAAAACCGGATTGCCTTCCACCTGGCCCGGGTCTGATACTTTCAGATGATTCGGGTCGGTAAACATACTCATGATTTTTTTCTGTACTTCTTCCTCAGAATCCGCCAGATAAATGCAGTTCCCAAGGGATTTGCTCATCTTTGCCTTTCCGTCGGTTCCGGGCAGTCTGCAGCAGCTTTCGTTTTCCGGAATCAGGGCCTTCGGCATCACAAGGGTCTCTCCGTAGACGGAGTTGAACTTGTGCACTATCTCACGGCACTGCTCAATCATGGGAAGCTGGTCTTCCCCTACCGGCACGGTGGTAGCCTTAAAGGCAGTGATGTCCGCCGCCTGACTGATGGGATAGGTAAAAAATCCCACCGGAATACTGGCCTCGAAATTGCGCATCTGAATCTCAGATTTTACGGTAGGATTCCGCTGAAGCCTTGAAACCGTAACCAGGTTCATATAATAGAAGGTAAGTTCTGTCAGTTCCGGCACCTGAGACTGAATAAACAGGGTGGATTTTTCCGGGTCAAGGCCGCAGGCCAGATAATCCAGCGCCACCTCAATGATGTTCTGCCGCACCTTTTCCGGGTTGTCCGCATTGTCTGTCAGTGCCTGGGCATCGGCAATCATAATAAAAATTTTGTCGTACTCTCCGGAGTTCTGTAATTCTACTCTTCGTCTCAGGGAACCTGCGTAATGTCCTACATGCAGACGGCCTGTAGGTCTGTCCCCTGTTAAAATTATCTTTTCCATATGATTCTATTCCTCTCTGATGCCCTCCCATGCAGGGACGGCACATTTTTCCACATAATAATAGTATAGGCAGAAGCGGCCCTGCTGTCAACCAGAACCCTCCGGCAGGAATACCTGCGTCCTATCCGAAAATCCGGAACAGAACTTCCGTCAGCAGCCCTGCCGCAACGCTGATTCCATAGAGAGCTCCCATAATCATCAGATTTTTCTTCACGCCATGGTTCGTGCGGAACAGTACCAGCAGACCGATTCCGGCGCAGGAAAGAAGACCCGCCATCATGCTTCCGGCGCTGAGCACGCCCTCCAGATACAGAGTCGTGATGGTAACGGAAGCCGCACAGTTGGGAATCAGTCCGATGAGTCCGGAGACGAACACGCTCAGAACGGGATACCGGGAAACGGCAGTCACCAGTTTTTCCATTCCGACCCATTCCACTACGCCTTCCAGCACCACGGCCACCAGTAAAAGGAACACCAGAATCTGAACCGAATGAATCAGCGCTGACTTCAGAATACTTCCTTCCTCACAGTGGCAGTTTTCCCGTTCACAGATGTCGTGAATGTGCAGACCTTTCTGGTTTCCTTTGTTCAGAAAGCGGACCGCCCAGTCCACGCAGATTCCGGTCACAATACCAATGACAATTTTGGCGCCCAGAATCCAGAGAATGTCCGAAAGCGGAGCCCTCTCTGAAATAAAAATAGGCAGCATTTCATCCGAAGTAGACAGAAATACCGCCAGCATGGTACCTACCGTAATCACTCCGCCGGAATACAGTCCCGCTGCCGCGGCGGAAAATCCGCACTGGGGAAGGACTCCCAGAATGCCTCCCAGAACAGGTCCTTTTTTTCCGGTATTCAAAAGCAGTTCCACTGTCTTCTCTCCCGCCTTGTTTTCCAGATATTCCATGGCCAGATAGGTGAGAAAGAGGAAAGGGGCAAGCCGTATCGTGTCTGTAAATGCATGTTCCAGAATATGCAGTATAAATTCCATTCTATCTCTTCCTTCCTAAACGAATGGCGGTCGCCCTCCGGGCTTATCGCACAAGAACGAGGGGTTCCAGGAATCCCTCGTTCTTTCGTTTCACATATCATGGTTATTTTATACTAACTTCTCTGAAAAATCAAGAAAATCTTCGTTTAATCGTTCTGCCGCCAGTTAGCTGACCGGATGATTGTGGAGCAGTTTCTTCTCTTTGCCCTTCAGGATCCCGTCATACAGGCCCTTCACAATGGGATTTTCGCTGGAGAGCTTTATCTGGGCCTGACTGTCTATCTGGTACATGCCTTTAAACCGGGCTTTTTTAGTTCTGGGGCCGATAGGCGTAGGCTGTCCCCCTCCGGCGATACAGCCCCGTTTGCAGGCCATCACTTCCACAAAATCGTACTTTGCCTCCCCGGACTTTATACGGTTCAGCAGAATCTCCGCATTTTTCAGGCCGTTTACCACGGCAATCTTTACTTCTCTTCCATCCAGCGTCACAGCAGCTTCTTTGATGCCGTCCGTTCCCCGGATTCCGGTAAAACTGATTTCCTGAAGGGTTTCCGCACTGCTGTCGTTAAGAAGACGTCTCAGCACTGCCTCGGTAACGCCTCCGGTTACACCGAAAATGGCCGCTGCCCCGGAAGCCAGTCCAAAGGGCATGTCCAGCGCTTCCGGCTCCAGTGTGGAAAGATCCATCCCCATCTCCTGAATCATCCGGGTAATTTCCACGGTGGTCAGCACATAATCCACATCCTGCTCTCCCTCTGTCCGGTGCTCCGGCCGGAGTATCTCGCCTTTCTTTGCCGTGCAGGGCATGATGGACACCACCACGGTTTTCCGGGTTTCCTCCGGATGCATCCGGGCCTCTTCTTTCAACAGCGCCCCGAACATTTCCTGGGGGGAACGGCAGGTGGAGATGTGTCCCCTGAATTCCGGGAACTTATTCTCACAGTATTTTACCCAGCCCGGGCAGCAGGAGGTAAAAAGAGGAAGATTCTCTCCGGAGCGGAGCCGTTCCTGGAATTCTTTTGTCTCCTCCATAACCGTTAAGTCTGCGCCGAAGTTGGTATCATAAATCTCGTCAAATCCCATACGCCGCAGAGCTGCCGCCAGTTTTCCGATGGAGTTTTCCCCCTTGGGAATACCGAACTTGTCTCCCACAGCCACCCGGACGGCCGGTGCAATCTGCGCCACCACTTTTTTCTCCGGGTCCGCCAGGGCGCTCCATACCGGGCTGATGTTCTGCCGGATGGTAATGGCGCCGGTAGGACAGACTACCCGGCACTGCCCGCAGCCTACACATTCTGTCTCGGAAAGTTTTCGTTTAAAGGCAGGCACCACCTGCATCCGGGACCCCCGGAACGCAAAGTCCAGCACGCCGATTCCCTGAATTTCCTCGCAGGTCCGTACGCAGTCTCCGCAGAGAATACATTTATTCGGATCCAGCACAATCGCTTCTGAAGTTTCGTCAATAGGCATGACCGGTTTGTTGTTGGTAAACCGGACGTAGTTTACCCCCAGCTGGCTGGCCAGTTTCTGAAGCTGGCAGCCGCTTGCGTGGCAGGTCGTACAGTCCCGGCAGTGGGAAGCCAGCAGAAGTTCGATAATCATTTTCCGGTGATGCTGCAGCCGGGGCGTATTGGTATAAATCACCATGCCTTCTTTTGGCACCTCGGAGCAGGAGGCAAAAAGCCGTCCTCTTTCGTCTTCTACCATGCACAGACGGCAGGCGCCGTATGTAGACAGCTCAGAATGATAGCAGAATGTAGGCAGGTTGATTCCCGCTTTCCGGATAACGGAAAGAACATTCTTTTCATCGGTAAATGCTGTCCGTCTGTTGTTAATCGTCATATATTTCATCGACCGTTCCCTCCTTATCCCTCAATATGAATTGCGCCAAACGCGCAGGCGCTCTCGCAGGCACCGCACTTGATACACTTCTCTGTGTCAATTACAAAAGGCTCTTTAATTACGCCGCTGATGGCTCCCACCGGACAGTTCCGGGCGCATTTGGAACAGCCCCTGCACCGCTCGGGACTGATGATAAACCGCCGCAGAGCTGTACAGGTGTGAGACGCACATTTTTTCTCCACCACATGTTCCATGTACTCGTCACGGAACAGTTTCAGCGTACTCACCACCGGCAGGGCCGCGCTTTTTCCAAGTCCGCAGAGGGCCGTGTCGGTAATCATCTCCGCCAGTTCCTCCAGCAGGTCCAGGTCCTCCACCTTTCCTTTGCCGGCTACAATCCCTTCCAGGATTTCCAGCATCCGCTTCGTCCCCTCCCGGCAGGGTACACATTTTCCGCAGCTCTCGTTCTGGGTAAAATTCATAAAGAACCGGGCCACTTCCACCATGCAGGTGTGGTTGTCCATGACAACCAGCCCGCCGGAGCCAATCATGGCGCCCATCTTTTTCAGCGAATCAAAATCCAGGCTCACATCCAGATGGGGCGTAATCAGACATCCTCCGGAAGGCCCTCCTATCTGTACAGCCTTGAAGGTGCCGTTTCCTTTAATTCCACCGCCGATATCGTAGATGACTTCCCGCAGGGTTGTCCCCATGGGCACCTCGATGAGTCCGGTATTCTTTACGCTTCCGGTCAGGGCAAAGGCCTTGGTTCCCGGACTGTTCTCCGGACCGATGGATTTGTACCAGTCCGCCCCGTTCAGAATAATCATGGGCACATTGGCATAGGTCTCCACATTGTTCAGTACCGTCGGCTTTTCAAACAGTCCCTGCTCTACGGTACGGGGCGGTTTCACTCGGGGCATTCCCCGCTTTCCTTCAATGGAAGCTGTCAGGGCGCTGCCTTCTCCGCAGACAAAGGCTCCGGCGCCCCGGTTGATATGTAACCGGAAGGAAAAATCAGTCCCCAGAATATGGTCTCCCAGCAGTCCTGCTTCTTCCGCCTGGGCAATGGCCGTTTTCAGGCGGCTGATGGCCAGCGGATACTCTGCCCGGACATAGATGTAACCTTCTTTTGCGCCTACTGCATACGCCGCAATCATCATGCCTTCTATCATTTTATGAGGGTCGCCCTCCATGATGCTCCGGTCCATAAACGCACCCGGGTCTCCCTCGTCTCCATTGCAGACCACATACCGGGTTTTTTCCGGCTGGCGGGCCACCTGACTCCACTTGTATCCGGTTGGGAATCCGCCGCCCCCGCGACCTCTCAGATTCGAATCGGAAACTGTCTGCACAACCTCTTCCGGCGTCATTTCCAGCAGTACCTTTTCCAGCGCCTGGTAACCGCCCACGGCAATATACTCCGTGATGTGCTCTGCGTCAATGTGACCGCAGTTTTTCAGCACCAGACGGGTCTGCTTTTTATAGAACGGAATCTCTTCCTGTTTCTGATATTCGTAACCGTCCTGCTTATAAAGCAGATGACGGATAATGTCCCCCTTCTCAATCGTGCGGTGGAAAATCTCTTCACAGTCTTCCACTTTTACTTTTGTATACAGTATCCCCATGGGCTCAATCCGCATCAGCGGTCCCATCTCGCAGAAACCGTGACACCCGCTTTTTCTTACTTCCACCGGGCCGTCCCCATGGGCGATTTCTGCGCCAAAACAGACTTCCACATCCGGGTACTTTTCTGCAAGTGCGCACATTTTTTCATAGATTTCCCCGGAACCGCCGGCCAGGCATCCTGTCCCCGCGCATATCAGAATCCGGCAGCGGCTGTCTGCTATCTTCTCTGCTGTCTCTTCCCGTATCTGCTCCAGGACTGCTTTACTCGTAATTTCTTCCATAATCAGGCACCTCTCAGTTCTCGAATCAGGTCTGCCGCTGCGTCCGGGGTCATGGCCGGATAGACTTTGTCATTGACAGTCATAACCGGCGCCAGGCCGCAGGCGCCCAGACAGGACACGGTTTCCAGGGTAAAGAGCATATCATCTGTGGTGGTCTTCTCCTTTGACAGTCCCAGTTCACTGTAGAGCCGCTCCAGAATCGGGATGGATTTCCGCACATGACAGGCAGTGCCGTCGCACACCTTGATAATATATTTCCCCTTCGGTTCGAAGGAAAAGTTCTCATAAAAAGTAGCAACACTATATGCCTTCGCTTCGCTGATACCGAGCTTTCTGGCAGTATAACTTAAAAGTTCAGGCGGCACGTACCGGTATTCCGACTGGATGTCCTGAATAATCGGTATCAAAGCCGCCTGGGTGGTTCCATGTTCCTGGATAATCTCGTCCAGTTTGTTGTAGTAGCTTTGTTCCAGCATTTGATTCCTCCTTACTTTTCTTACAACATGTTTGTTACTTTTTTATCAGAATTAACTCCAGTATATCGAACCCTTGTGCAGCTTTCAACATTGTATCCAATTAAGTACAACACAGACAGTCATTTTTATGGTTTTGCACAGTTTTTCTGCATGTTTTTTAGTCAGAGTGACGGTTTTTCCGGTTTGTGTAAGTGCGCAGGCACGGCAGTCATCCTCTGGGCGTATCGTACAAAAAAACTGCTGCCGGAACGGTTCTCCGTCCTGAACAGCAGCTCTTTTCTGATTATTTCTGTTCTTTTAAAATGCTTCTTGCCACCGCAATACCGTTTGCGCTTGCCTGCTGAAGACCTCTGGTGACGGAGGCTCCGTCTCCCATGGCCCGAAGTCCCGGCAGACTGGTGTGGAAATCCCGGTCCACCACAACTTTGTTGGAATAGAACTTTACTTCCACGCCGTAAAGCAGGGTTTCGTCGCTTGCGATTCCCGGGGTCACTTTGTCCAGCGCCCGAATCATCTCGTCGATAGCCACCATAATCCGGTGCGGGAATACCAGAGACAGGTCTCCCGGAACCGCATCTTTCAGCGTAGGCGTGATGTTATTTCTTACAAGACGCTCATCCGTGGTTCTTCTTCCCCGTTTAAAATCTCCATACCGCTGTACCAGAATCTTCCCGTCGCAGAGCATATTTCCCAGCTGAGCGATATGCTTGCCATACTCAATGGGTGAATGGAAGGGCCTGGTAAAATTCTTGGATACCAGCAGTGCGAAATTAGTGTTTTTCGTCTTCATATCCGCGGATTTATAGGCATGGCCATTGACTACCGCCAGGCCGCCTTCATAGTATTCCGTGGCCACTTCCCCGGAAGGATTGGTGCAGAATACCCGGACTTTATCGTCAAAGGTGGGCGTATAGTAAATCAGTTTCGCTTCGTAGAGCTTTTCATTCAGCTCTTTCATGATTTCATCCCGGACCTCTACCCGGACGCCTACGTCCACCGTTCCGGTTTTTGTTTCAATTCCGTGCTGACCGCAGATGCCTGCGAACCATTCGGACCCTTCACGGCCCACACCGGAAACAATTTCCGGAGCATAGTATTTTACTCCGTCCTCTGTCTCCACGCCGGTAACCCGTCCGTCCTCCACAACCAGGTCCTTCACCATGGTCATGAAAAGGATTTCCACTCCTTTCTCCAGAAGATGTTCCTGAAGGCGGGTGTAAATCTTGTATCCTTCTTCGGTTCCCAGATGACGGATGGGACATTCAATAAGCTTCAGGTTGGCCTGGATAGCCTTGGTACGGATACGCTCAATAGCCTCCTGGTCCTCAACCCCGTAAACTTTTTTGTCTGCTCCGAATTTCAGGTAAATATTATCGGATTCCTTTAACAGTTCCTCGGTCTCCTCATATCCCAGAATCTCCGGAAGATTGCCTCCCACGTCCGGAGACAAGGAAAGTTTTCCGTCAGAAAAGGCGCCCGCGCCGGCAAATCCCGTGGTAATCGAGCAGGGTTTGCAGCCCACACATACCTTTGTCTTCCGTTTTGGGCAGACCCGTTTCTCAATAGAACGTCCTTTTTCAATTATCAGGACGCGCATATCCGGCTTCTTCTCCAGCAGCTCATAAGCACAGAATATGCCGGAGGGACCTGCTCCGATAATAATTACATCATACTGATTTTCCAACTGCAATTCCTCCTTAATGGTGGAACAGCCGGATACCTGTAAACGCCATGGCCATACCGTACTTGTTACAGGTGGCAATCACATTGTCATCCCGTACGGATCCTCCCGGCTGGGCAATATATTTTACGCCACTCTTATGGGCCCGCTCGATGTTGTCCCCAAAGGGGAAGAATGCATCGGAGCCAAGGGCCACGTCAGTCATCTTATCCAGCCATTCTCTTTTTTCTTCTCTTGTAAATACTTCCGGCTTCACGGTGAAGGTATTTTCCCACACACCGTCCTCCAGAATATCCATGTACTCTTCGCCAATGTACAAATCAATGGCATTGTCTCTGTCTGCCCGGCCAATTCCTTCTTTAAACTGAAGTCCCAGCACCTTCGGGGACTGTCTCAGCCACCAGTTGTCCGCCTTCTGTCCGGCAAGCCGGGTACAGTGGATCCGGGACTGCTGTCCGGCGCCGATTCCGATTGCCTGTCCGTCTTTTACATAGCACACGGAATTGGACTGGGTGTATTTCAGTGTAATCATGGAAATTGCCAGGTCGATTTTTGCCTGCTCCGGAATCTCCTTATCCTCGGTCACTACATTGGAGAAAAAGTCTTTTCCGATATGCAGCTCGTTCCTGCCCTGCTCAAAAGTAATGCCGAAAACATCCTTATGCTCCAGAGGGGCAGGCACATAATTTTCATCAATCTGGATGATATTATAGTTTCCTTTTTTCTTCTGTTTTAACAGTTCCAGTGCTTCCGGCTCATAGCCCGGGGCAATAACGCCGTCGGAAACCTCCCGCTTAATCAGGCGGGCCGTGTCCACGTCACAGACATCGGAAAGTGCGATAAAGTCTCCGAAAGAGGACATCCGGTCTGCGCCTCTTGCTCTCGCATAGGCGCTTGCCAGCGGAGACAGCTCTCCCAGGTCGTCCACCCAGTAAATCTTCGCCAGGGTTTCGGACAGAGGCAGACCCACTGCCGCTCCAGCAGGAGATACATGCTTAAAGGAAGTGGCCGCCGGAAGTCCGGTAGCCTTTTTCAGCTCTGATACCAGCTGCCATCCGTTAAATGCGTCCAGGAAATTGATATACCCCGGTTTTCCGCAGAGCACCTGAATCGGCAGTTCGCTTCCGTCCTGCATAAAAATCCGGGACGGCTTCTGGTTTGGATTACATCCGTATTTTAATTCCAGTTCTTTCATTGGTTCCTCGTCTCCTTTTATTTATTTTTGTTGATAATTCTGGTTTCGTATTTTCCAGTTTCGATGTCAATGTAACGCACAAACAGAGACACCTTGTTCTCTTCATTCAGACTGTTCCAGAGCAGACTGGCAAAAGCATCCATGTCATCCGGAACAGCCACCCGTTTCGGTTCTCCCTCAAAACTTGGCAGGGGATTTCCGTCTCCTTTGTAAGTGTGGATAAAATGTCCTTCTCCCGCCAGCGGATTTTCGTAGGCAAAGGTAAACCGGTTGCAGGCTTCCGGACTGCCGTCACTGCTTTTCAAAATCGACATGGCATAGTTATATTTTCCGTTCTCAATGTGCATAATTCCGGAAATCCGGGGCGTATAGTTTGGTGCGTCCGGCTCGAATTCCCGGCACCGCAGGGACTGCTCGAAGGTCATCTGCTTATCCATGCCTTCGTAAATCGTGTCCGTCTGGTCTCCGTTGGTAACGATGGTCTTATTTCCCAGAACACGTACCGGCGCATAGATAATCAGACTGGGATCTTCCAGTTTTGATTCATCAAAGGCCTGTGTGCGAATTCCCTCTCCGTCTTCTACAAAAATCCTGTTCCGGCTGTTTGCGCTTCTTCCCATAATAAAATAAGCGGCCACGGCTTTTTTCCCGTCCGGCGTTTTCCCCAGCACGATTCCTCTTCCCGGATAGGAATTTCCTTTCAGCTCATTTTCCAGTGATAACATTTCCATAACTGCCTCTCCTTTTTCCAGAATTATTTTTTCACATATATTATAATTATAACCCGAACAAGGGACAAATTTCCACCCCTTTCCCATAATTTCGTGGTATAATATCGTCAGATATTATACCAGCGCCGCCCCGGGCCGACCAGAGGGAGGCTCTGCCTTGCCGGGGCGTGTGCATCCCCCGGAGGGATGGCATATGCGAAGCATATGGTATAATGTAGTAATCAAGTTCAGCCGTCCGTCTGAACCGCTGACGGCTCATGCTTGCATGGAGGCCGGCAAGGGTTCAGGCGGACGAGGGGAGCGCCTCTCTATGAGCAAAGAGGCGGCGCAGCCGCCAGTTAGCACGCCAGTGCGGCTTTGCGAATGGCGCTCGCTGAACGGCCAGACCGCCGGGCGGCGGCGAATGGCGCCCGCTGAACGGCCAGACCGCTGGGCGGCGGCGAATGGCGCCCGCTGAACGTATATTTATGGAAGGGTGAGAATTTTGAAATCCACACAGGTTGATTTTTCCTCCGGCAGTGTCCGGCGAAATGTTCTGGCCGTAGCGGCGCCCATGCTGACGGCCCAGCTACTGAATCTTCTTTATAATATTATTGACCGGATTTACATCGGCATGATTCCCGGGGAAGGCACCATCGCCCTGGCGGGTCTCGGCCTCTGTTTTCCGGTCATTACCATGATAACTGCATTCGCTAATCTCTTTGGAGTGGGCGGGTCCCCGCTCTGCTCCATTGCAAGGGGCAGACAGGATACCGAAAGGGCAGAGCACATTATGTCCAACGCCTATTTTATGCTGCTTCTTGCCGGCGTTATCCTGACTGTGCTCGGCATTGCTTTTCACCGGCCTCTTCTGTACCTGTTCGGCGCCAGTGACGCCACCTATCCCTATGCTTCCGGATATATGGTCATCTATCTGCTCGGTACGGTGTTTGTCATGACTTCCCTGGGGCTGAACCCGTATATTAACAGCCAGGGATTTGCCCGAACGGGGATGCTGACCGTTCTGCTGGGCGCGGTATCGAATCTGATTCTGGACCCTGTTTTTATCTTTCTTCTGGGAATGGGTGTGCGGGGAGCCGCGCTGGCCACTATTTTGTCCCAGTTTTTCTCCGCAGTCTGGGTACTGCTTTTCCTGACCGGCAAAAAAGCGGAGCTGAAGCTGCACTTCCGGAATTTTCGGCCGGATTTTGACTGTATCCGGCAGATTACGGCTCTCGGCACTTCCAGCTTTGTCATGTCCTGTACAGACAGTCTGGTTCAGGTGGCATGCAATACGATGCTTCGTACCTTCGGCGGAGACCTTTACATCAGTGTGATGACGGTTATCAATTCCGTCCGGTCCATCGCACAGACTCCGGTCATGGCCATCAGTGACGGCGCATCTCCCATCATCAGCTACAATTACGGAGCCCGGAACTTTCCCCGGGTGCGGGAGGCCATCCGCTTCATGACCCAGCTCGGCTTCGGTTACACCATGCTCATCTGGACACTGCTGTCTGCTTTCCCGGCCTTTTTTATTCAGATATTCAACCGGGATGCCGCGCTGGTGGATGCCGCTGTGCCGTCCCTTCATATTTATTTTTTCGGCTTTGTGATGATGGCGTTTCAGTTTTCCGGACAGAGTGTGTTCAAATCCCTGAACCGGGCAAAGCATGCTGTTTTCTTTTCCCTGCTCCGGAAAGCCTTCATCGTGGTCCCCCTGACGTTTCTTCTGCCTCATGTGGCAAATCTTGGGGTAAACGGGGTCTTTCTGGCAGAGCCCATTTCCAATGTTATCGGCGGGCTGGCCTGCTACATTACCATGCGGCGGACTGTCATGCCGGAACTGAAAGCAGATACATAAAAGAGGAGAATTTGTGATGCATACGAAAAAAGAAGAATTTCTGGCCGGAGTACACAGTGGAATTCCCATCTGCCTCGGCTATATCGCGGTTTCTTTTACCTTTGGTATCATGGCAAAAAACGCCGGGCTTTCCGTGTGGGAGGCCGTGCTGATTTCCGCGGCCAACTTAACCAGTGCCGGCCAGTTCGCCGGACTTTCCCTGATTGTTTCCGGCTCTTCTCTGCTGGAAATGGCCGCCACCCAGTTTGTTATCAATCTGCGGTACTCTCTGATGTCCTGCTCTCTTTCCCAGAAGCTGGACCAGAGCGCTCCTTTTTTTCACCGCTTTTTTATGGCTTATGGAGTGACCGATGAAATTTTCGGTGTGTCTGTCTGCCGGGAAGGTCCACTCAGTCCTTTCTATTCCTACGGACTTATCAGTGTGGCCGCTCCGGGCTGGACCCTTGGCACCTTTCTGGGCATTGTCTCCGGAAGTATTCTTCCGGAAAGGCTTATCCGTGCATTAAGCGTGGCCCTTTACGGCATGTTTATTGCCATTATTATTCCTCCTGCCCGGGGAAACCGGGTCATTGCGGGGATTGTAGCTGTTTCCATGATACTGAGTCTGATTTTTACAGAGGTGCCTTTCCTTGGCAGTATTTCTTCCGGATTCCGGATTATTATTCTGACACTGCTGATTGGCGGAGCGGCCGCCTTTTTATTCCCGCTGAGAGAAGAAACGGAGGTGGCAGAAGATGAATCCTGAAGTACTGCTGTATATTCTGGTAATGGCCGGAGTTACCTACCTGATTCGGATGCTTCCCCTGACCCTGATACGAAAAGAAATCAAAAACGTCTATATCCGTTCCTTCCTTTATTATGTGCCCTATGTCACACTGTCCGTTATGACATTTCCGGCCATATTAACGGCCACCGGAAGTATTTATTCCGCACTGGCAGGCTTTGCGGCCGCCCTGATTCTGTCCTATTTCCGCAAAAGCCTGATTACTGTGTCCCTGGTGGCAAGTCTCTGTGTATTTCTTGTGGAACTGTTTTAATTTAGCAGGCGGAGCCCGGAAGAATCCGTGGCCCCGCCTTAAAAATGTTCTCACGCCGCTTATGCAATTTCCGTTACTTTATAGTCCTGGTCTTCTACTGCTTTTTTCAGCACATCGTCCGCCACTTCGGATTTCAGGGTCACAACCGCAGTGCCGTTTTCATGGCTTACTGCCGCCGCTTCCACTTCCGGAAGAGCTTCCAGGGATTTCTTTACCCTTGCCTCACAGTGTTCACACATCATGCCTTCGATTTTCATTGTCTTTTCCATTGTCGTCTCAGCCTCCTGTTTTGTTTTTGTTTTCCTTTTTTTGTCTTTGGATGCATCATGCATATTGAACCAGTTCAGACGCAGTGCGTTGGTCACCACGCAGAAACTGGAAAGACTCATTGCCGCAGCCCCGAACATGGGGTTCAAAAGCCAGCCAAACAGCGGATACCACACTCCGGCGGCCAGGGGGATTCCAATTACATTGTAGAAAAATGCCCAGAACAGATTCTCATGAATGTTCCGCAGGGTGCCCCGGCTCATCCGGATAGCCGCAGGCACATCGCTTAACCGGCTCTTCATCAGAACCACGTCTGCCGCGTCAATGGCGATGTCCGTTCCGGCGCCGATGGCAATTCCCATGTCCGCCCTGGTCAGGGCCGGCGCGTCATTGATACCGTCGCCCACCATGGCCACCTTTCCTTTCCGTTTCAGAGAACGAATGACACTTTCCTTGCCCTCCGGCAGAACCCCTGCAATAACCTCATCCACACCGGCCTGTTTTCCAATGGCTCTGGCCGTCCGCTCGTTGTCGCCGGTCAGCATGACTACATGGATTCCCATATTCTGCAGTTCTTTCACTGCCCGGGGACTGTCTTCTTTTATTACATCCGCCACTGCGATAATTCCCGTAAGTTTTCCTTCCCGGCTGAAAAACAGCGGCGTCTTTCCTTCTTCCGCCAGTGTTTCCGCCTGCGTTCTCACTGCCTCCGGCACCTCTGTTTTCTCCCGGATAAATTTCAGGTTTCCGCCGTACAGTCTGACACCGTCTAGAGTTCCGGAAAGACCGTTTCCGGGCACTGCCTGGAAATCCGATACTTCCCCGGTGTCCGGAATCCCCACTTCCTCTGCCCTGGCCAGAATGGCACGGGCCAGAGGATGTTCGCTTTTTTGTTCCAGGATAAAAGCGTCCTGAAGCAGGGCTTCTTCCGTCACGCCAGGCACCGGAATCATGTCGGTCACCTTCGGCTCCCCGCCGGTAATGGTTCCCGTTTTATCCAGGGCCACAATCTCCGTTTTTCCGGTTTCCTCCAGAGAAACTGCGGTCTTAAACATAATCCCGTTTTTGGCCCCCATGCCGTTTCCAACTATAATGGCGACCGGCGTTGCAAGTCCCAGGGCGCAGGGGCAGCTGATTACCAGTACGGAGATTCCCCTGGCCAGGGCAAATCCCAGAGTCTGTCCGGTCAGAAGCCAGATAACGGTCGTAATCACTGCAATCGCGATAACCGCCGGCACGAACACGCCGGATACCCGGTCCGCCACTTTGGCAATCGGCGCTTTCGTGGCTGCCGCGTCGCTGACCATCTGGATAATCTGGGAAAGGGTCGTATCCTCCCCTACCCGGACAGCCTCACATTTCAGGAACCCGGACTGGTTCAGCGTGGCCGCAGACACCAGGTCGCCCTCTTTTTTATCCGCCGGAATACTCTCTCCGGTCAGGGCCGATTCGTTGACCGCGCTGGTTCCTTCCAGAACCACTCCGTCTACCGGAATATTTTCCCCGGGCCTTACGACAAACACATCTCCTTTTCTCACCTGGTCAATGGAGACCTCCACTTCCGCTCCGTTTCGCAGAATCGTGGCCGTCTTTGGCGCCAGCTTCATCAGGCCCTTTAAGGCGTCTGTCGTTTTCCCCTTGGAATGGGCCTCCAGCATTTTTCCAACTGTAATCAGAGTCAGAATCATGGCGGCAGATTCAAAGTAGAATTCATGCATATAGGACATGACGCCCGCCGCGTCTCCCCGCATCTGGGCGTCCGTCATTGCAAACAGCGCATAGGTGCTGTACACAAAGGACGCGCCGGCCCCCAGGGCCACCAGGGTATCCATGTTGGGCGCCCGGTGCCAGAGCCCCCGGAAACCGCTGATAAAAAATTTCTGGTTAATAACCATAACGATAACGGTCAGAAGAAGCTGAATCAGCCCCACTGCCACATGGTTGCCTTCCAGCACGGCCGGCAGCGGCCAGCCCCACATCGTATGTCCCATGGACACGTACATCAGGGGAATCAAAAAGCAGAGCGACGCAATCAGCCTCCGCTTCAGTACCGGCGTCTCCCGGTCCTTTAAAAAATCCTCTCCGGCAGCAGCACTCTGCTGCTTTGCCTGGCCTGCCCCTTTTTCCGCCGCACCGTATCCCGCTTCTTCCACAGCGGCAATGATGTCCGACGAGGCGGCTGTTCCTTCCACTCCCATGGAGTTCGTCAGCAGACTGACCGAGCAGGACGTAACCCCCGGAACTTTGGAAACCGCTTTTTCCACCCGGGCACTGCAGGCAGCACAGCTCATTCCGGTTACTGTATACTGTTCCATCTCTTAAACCTCCTCTATTTCATCAGTTTCTGAAGGGTTGCCACCAGCTCATCCACGGTTTCCTCCCTGCCTTCCAGAATATCATTCGTCACGCAGGTACGGATATGGTTCGCCAGAAGCACCTTGTTAAAACTGTTCAGGGCGGCGTTGACCGCGGATACCTGCACCAGAATTTCCGGACAGTAGGCATCCTGTTCCACCATTTTTTTAATCCCGCGAACCTGACCCTCTATCCGGTTCAGACGATGAATCAGGTCCTTATATTCTTTTTCCGAACGCTCTTTCTTTCTGTGACAGCATTCTTTCTTATCTTCCATCTGTATCTTCCTCCCTTTCAGGCTCATTATATACCCCTTAGGGGTATTTTTCAACTGTTTTCCTTGACTTTTTCTATCCGTTTATGGTAAAATACGCCTGCAATTTGATAATAGTGACGCACAGTCATATGGTTTTCCTGTTTCAGAATCAAACAGGCCAGGTCCATATGACTTTTTTTATTGTGTCAGGTTTTCCTGGCACTACACCCGAAAATACTAAAAATACATTGCACTTTCAGAAAAGGAGCCTGATTTTATTATGGAAAAGAAAAATTCCTTTATGCAGACGAAACCCGTTCTGCCCCTGCTTCTGTCCATGGCGGTGCCGATGATGCTTTCCATGCTGATTCAGTCCCTTTACAACATCGTGGACAGTATCTATGTTTCCCGGCTGGGTACGGAGGCGCTGACCGCCGTCTCCCTGGCCTATCCGCTGCAGAATACCATTACCGCGGTTTCCGTGGGAATCGGCGTGGGCATCAGTTCCGCCATCTCCATTTTTCTGGGGGCCGGCGCCCAGGAAAAAGCGAACCGGGCCGCTACCATCGGTGTGGCATTAAGTGCGGTACACTGCCTGCTTTTTATTCTGGCAGGAATTTTTGTCACCCGTCCCTTTCTGGAGCTGTTTACCGGAAATCCCGCCGTTTTAAAGGACGCCTGCGATTATACCTATATCGTGCTCTGCGCCTCCTTCGGCTGTATCCTCCAGATAACCATGGAGAAAATCTTCCAGGGAATCGGAGAAATGAAAATCACCATGTACCTGCTGGCTTCCGGCTGTATCATCAATATTGTCCTGGATCCCATTCTCATCTTCGGACTTCTGGGATTTCCGGCCATGGGCGTGTCCGGCGCCGCCATCGCCACGGTCGTCGGGCAGATCTGCGCGTTTCTGCTCTACATCGTGGTATATATGCGGCGCAGCTTTGCCGTGCAGATTCACCCGAAATACCTGTGTTTCGATAAAGGCATTATTTCCCGGATTTACAGCGTAGGGATTCCTTCCTCGATAATGCTGACCCTGCCTTCCGTTCTGGTGAGCGTTTTAAACAGCATCCTGGCCGCCTTTTCCGACACCTGTGTGGCGGTTCTGGGGGTATACTTCAAGCTCCAGACCTTCATCTATATGCCTGCAAACGGCATCGTACAGGGTATGCGTCCCGTGGTGGGCTACAACTACGGTGCCGGGGAACAGGGCCGGGTAAAAAGTGCCATCCGGTACAGTCTGCTCTGCACAGCGGCCATTATGCTCCTGGGCACTCTGCTCTCCCTCCTGATTCCCGGTCAGATATTCGGACTGTTTGACGCAGACGCCGAGCTGCTTTCCGCCGGTATCACTGCGCTGCGGATTATCAGCCTGGGCTTTCTGGTTTCCACAATCGGGGTTATCGCCTCCGGGGTATTCGAAGCTCTCGGCGAAGGACGGCACTCTCTGGCCGTATCCCTGCTTCGCCAGTTTGCCATTACCATTCCTCTGAGCTTTGTGCTGTCCCGCTTTCTGGGCGCCGTGGGAGTCTGGATTTCCTTCCCTGCCGGAGAATTCTGTGCCGCAGTGGTAGCCCTGGTTCTTCTGAAAAAATATAAGGGCGGCGCCTTTTCCCCATTTTAGCGCCGCCCCGTAAGTCCTGCTAATGGTTTTCTATTAAAATAAATAATGGGCCACATGTCCCGCTTCCGTTGACAATTCTGTGCGCTTTCCTCTATTATAAAGTTTATATGTTATATAGAGGAAAGTGCATTTTTCATTTCCGCTGTTTTTCAGCATGCACATGAGAGGAGCGTCTATTATGAAACCAGAGAAAAAATACGCGTCTGTTTTTGAGCTGAACGGGATTCCCCGGATGTCCCAGGCCTTTCCCCTGGCCCTTCAGCATGTGGTAGCCATGATTGTGGGCTGTGTTACGCCGGCCATCGTTATTTCCGGCGTGGCAGGACTTACCAGCCGGGACCAGGTTATTTTCGTCCAGGCAGCACTCTTTATTGCCGCCATCTCTACCCTGATTCAGCTTTTTCCCATTGCAGGAAAAATCGGGTCCGGCCTCCCCGTCATCCTGGGCGTCAGCTTTGCCTATCTGCCCAGCATGGAAGCCATCGCCGGTTCTTTTGATATTGCCACCATTCTGGGCGCCCAGCTGATTGGCGGTATCGCCGCTATCTTTGTAGGGCTCTTTATTACAAAGCTGCGGGCTCTCTTCCCGCCGCTGATTACCGGAACCGTCGTATTTACCATCGGCCTTTCCCTTTATCCCACGGCAGTGCGGTACATGGCCGGCGGTTCTTCCTCCCCCACATACGGTTCCTGGCAGAACTGGCTGGTGGGATTTATCACCCTGGCCATTGTCATCGTCCTGAACCACTTTGCAAAGGGCCTTCTGAAACTGGCGTCCATCCTGATTGCCATGATTATCGGATACATCATCGCCTTCTTCTTCGGCATGATTGATTTTTCCGCGGTCAGCTCCGCCGGACTGTTTCAGATTCCCCAGCCTCTGCATTTTGGGATAAAATTCGAAGCTTCCGCCATTGTCACCATGGTTCTGCTTTTTGTTATCAACTCCGTACAGGCCATCGGCGATTTTTCCGCCACAACCGGAGGCGGACTGGACAGAGAGCCCACGGACAAAGAGCTGTCCGGAGGCATTGTGGCATACGGAATCACCAATATCCTGGGCGCCTTCTTCGGAGGCCTGCCCACCGCCACTTTCAGCCAAAACGTAGGAATTGTCGCAACCACAAAAGTGGTCAACCGTGTCGTACTGGGACTGGCCGCAGTCATTATCCTGCTGGCCGGATTTCTCCCGAAATTTTCGGCTCTTCTGACCACGATTCCCCAGTGTGTCCTGGGAGGCGCAACCATTTCCGTATTCGCCTCCATTGCCATGACCGGAATCAAGCTGGTGGTGCAGCAGCCCCTGTCCTACCGGAACACTTCCATCGTAGGACTGGCCGTGGCCCTTGGAATGGGTATTACCCAGTGTTCCGAATCCCTGGCCTCTTTTCCGGCGTGGGTGACAACGGTATTTGGGAAATCCCCGGTAGTTGTAACCACAATTACGGCCATTCTGCTGAATCTGATTCTGCCAAAAGATAAAGAACAGTAACAAACCGGGGACGGGTACCAGTCAGCCGGTACCCGTCCCCAGTGAAATTTTCAATGAAATTTTAAAGCAGTTTTTCCAGGGCTTTTACGTCCTCCATCCGGGTGGCCCAGCTTGTGGCAAAGCGGACAACCGTATGGCTCTCATCCAGCTTCTCCCAGAAGCTGAATACCACCTCTTTTCTCAGTCTTTCCATCTGCTCATTTTCCAGCACAACGAAAATCTGATTGGTGGGATTTTCCAGGTAAAAACGGTATCCCTTTTCCCGGAGAATTTCCCGCAGTGCTTCTGCCGTTTCTATGGCGTTCCTGCTGATTTCCAGATACAGTCCGTCCGTAAACAGAACATCAAACTGAATGCCGTTCAGCCTCCCTTTGGCAGAAAGCGCCCCATTCTGTTTTACCATGGTCAGAAAATGCGCCGGTGCATTGTTCCGGGGAAAAACTACCGCCTCCCCGCTGAGAGCGCCCACTTTTGTTCCGCCGATGTAAAATACATCGCAGAGTGCCGCCACATCCCGCAGGGTTACATCCGTCTCCGGGCACGCCAGTCCATATCCCAGCCTCGCCCCGTCCATATAAAGAGGGATTCCGTATTCCCGGCAGACCGCCGAAAGCTCTTCCAGCTCCCGCTTTGTATACAGTGTTCCGTATTCCGTCGGATGGGAAATATACACCATTCCCGGGAACACCATGTGTTCGTGGTTCTCATCTCCATAAAATGTTTCCAGGTATGTCCGGACGGCGGAGGCTGAAAGTTTTCCCTGCTCCTCCAGTATGCCAAGCACCTTGTGACCGCTGTTTTCAATCGCTCCCGCTTCATGTACGCTGACATGTCCGGTGACTGCTGCCACCACTCCTTCATAAGGTCTGAGTATTCCTGCTATCACGGTTTTATTGGTCTGGGTTCCCCCGGTCAGAAAATAAATGTCCGCTTCCAAAGCTCCGCAGCTTTTGCGAATCTTTTCCTTTGCGGAGGCACTGTATCTGTCCATTCCGTAACCCGGCAGCTTTTCCATATTTGTCTCATAAAGGCGCTTTAAAATCTTTTCATGCGCACCTTCACTGTAATCATTTTCAAAATAAAGCACGGTTCTTCCTCCCTGTCATTCTCTCGGATTCCCAGAGGAACGCTTCCCCTGGTCCCAGTCCATTCTAGCACACTTTCGCGGCAAAGGACAGAAAAACCTCCCGAAAGCTATTCGAACTGCTCCGTGGTGGACATGGCAAATTTCCCGCCGTCCATAATGATATCACATCCGGTCAGATACTCGTGTCCCTCATCCAGAAGTCCGGCTATCAGGTCCGCCATCTCTTCCGGCTGCCCAATCCGTCCAAATGCCGTTCCCTTTGCAATGGAATCCAGGTAATCTGCCTGACCCTCCAGCATGGGCGTCATAAAGGAACCCGGCGCAATTGAAAGAATCCGGCTGTTATTTTTCCGGGCCACCCGGACCACATTTGCCATGGTGTACCAGATTACAAACCGCTTGGAGCAGGTATAGGTCCCGTATTCCGGGCCAAGTCTGGCCACTCTCGGATCCGTGGGTTCCGGAATCAGCGCCAGCACTTTCTCGCAGAAATCTTCCGCCTCCGGATGTTTCCATACCTCGATATCTTCTTTTTTCATCTGATAGTAGTACCCGGTGATGGAAGAATAATTCAGTATACTGGAATGATTCAGATAAGGCAGAAAAGCTTCCAGTACAAAATGGGTTCCCTGGATGTTAATCTTTACAATCAGTTCCGAAGAAGCGTTATCAAAATCCACGCCTGCCGCATTCACCACATTTCCTATCGGCGCAATTCCGGCGGCATATTCCGCAAATTCCTGAACCGACTCCGGATTCGAGATATCGCAGGTCTTTCCGTAGACTTCGGCTCCGGCCGCCTTCAGATAGTCCATGGCATGTTCCAGCCGCTTCTCATTTCTTCCCCCGACAAGAACCGGTCCGAATTTTGCCAGCGCTTTCGCCGTCTCCAGTCCCATGCCGGATGTGCCGCCCGTTACCACCTGTAATCTTTTTTCTCCCATGTTCTTCCTCCTTTTTGTCCGCTTTGACAAGTTCTCTGTCAACTGGTATCATCTGATTACAGTATACTGTTTTTGGGGAAAAATCAGCAATGACAGCCCCGGAACTTACTCAGAAAAGGGAGAAATGTGACATGTTTAAGCACTCGGAAAACCGGCAGGTACTCTATTCCCTGAATGCCCTGGCCGAAGCTCTGCTTGACCTGATGCAGAAAGAAGGATTTGAAGAAATTACTGTTACACAGATTTGTCAGACTGCCGGCATTACCCGGCGCACCTTTTACCGGAACTGCGACAGCAAACTGGACCTGATAGATTTTCTGACAGAAAAGTATGTCCGGAATCTTCTGGATTCCGTGGATTTTACCTGCACGGACGCTCTGCTTCTGTACCGGAACTTTTTCCAGTACTGGAAGGAACACAGCACGTTTCTGAGGGCGCTTTATCAGAACCGGCTGTTCCCCTGGTTTTCCCGCACCTTCACCACCTGCTGTATCCGGTGGATGGAGGACGGCCTGATGCTGGACATGCTAAAGGGCCGCCCCAACAGGGAGACCCTCCGGCTTTTCTATAATTCGTTTCTGATTGGCGGGCTCTGCAGCGTGCTGGAGCCCTGGACGGCAGAGGATTTCCAGACTTCGACGCAGGAGCTGGCCTATGTACTGGCCTCCCTGGCGCCGGAGCGGTAAGTCTGCATTTTACCGATGTAATTTCTTAAAATCTTCGATAAATTTTTCAATACTGGGAAGATGCTTTACTCTGCGCAGTTTCGTCCCGGTCAGTTCACAGATATCCTCCAGGTTCGCTTCCAGAAGCCGATTGCAGACCTGGATTTCCTCTGGAGCTCCGTAGTCCTCCATAAATTCCACCAGATAATTTGCTATCTCTACCATTTCATCCTTTTCCGGTCCTATCATATCCGCGTCAAGAATGGTTCCGAAGTCCTGTTCAGCCACAATGGAAAATACCGGATGTACAGGACGGTCATACCCCTCTCCGGCCAGCGGCTCTCCGACATACCTGATATCGATTTCCAGTATTCCGTCCTGCCGCGGCAGACTGCGCAGTTCCTGCCGATATTCCTCATCGGCCACAACCAGGCATCGCATCCGGCATTTCGCAAAGGGAAGAGATGTCTCCGTGAGGGAAGCACTTCCCGTTTTCTCATCTACCCGGAAGCAGAGACATTTCTCCTGGTCAAAAGCAACGGAAATCTTTTCCTCCTCCTGCTTTTTCAGTGCTTTCTCCAGAAGTTCCATGTAATATAGCATCCGCGCAGTCTCCTCCGGGCTGAAAGCAGCCGGATAGAATTTCGTTCGAAAACTCCGAAAATACAGCCACTGATTCTCTCCCCGGAACTTATATCCCATGTCCCGAATCTGTTTTCTCTCCTTTTGGGAAAGCTCTTTCCGGCTGCCCCAGTAGCAGGTCAGATTATTCTGACTGAACATCGCATAATCCTGGGGAATTCCCAGTTCTTCCTGCGTTGCCAGCATAAAGAAATCATTCAGTCCGGCATGGCCCTCATAGACAACGATTCCGTAGCAGTCTCCGCCCCGTCCCAGAATGCTGACCCAGGCGGCCTCCTCCTCTTTCCCATCCTGAAGGCAGATAAGTTCCCTGTCCCAGAACGAATCCCAGGGCTTTAACTCTTTAATCCGAAGGGCAGTTTCATAGAGTTTTTTCGTCAGTTCTCCGGCCTTTGTTTTCTCAGGAGCCCTCTTTTTTCCCTTTCCCCGGTCTTCTGCTTCTTCCCCGGCAGCATCCGGCTCAAACTGGTCCGGATACAGGGTGCTTCCTTCGTATCCACAGACACCCATCCTGGGGGAATTGCACACAGGAAGAACCATTTCCGGCACACAGATTTCGTCCGAATCAGCTTCTTCTGCTTTCTTCAGACATTCCTCACACCAGAATGGACTTCTTTCAAAATAATACCCTTCTTCTATCCACTGGGCCGGATTTTTTCCGCACTGTCCGCAGAGAATTTCCGGCGGATTATTCCGGGAAAGTAAAGTGATTTTCTCTTTTTTCTGTCTACCGGTACGGTATCCGACTACACGAAGTTCCAGTTCCGTTGTTGAGCCAAAATCGTATTCATAGAAAAATTTCGCTTCCGGGTACAGCACTGTTTTCAGTTTGTACTTCATACTTTTGGGCGGTGCACCCCAGAACCAGTCCTCATTCGGCTGGATTTCATACTGAATTCCTTCGATTGTAAATGCGCTGAGATGTCCGCAGCATTCCAGCCAGATGTCCCGCAGGAACCGGTCCAGATTCTCAAGAGTAGCATTTTCACTGATTTCCAGAATTATCCAGTATGTTTTATCCCATTTTCCTTTTACAGAAAGCATATAATAACCGCAGGCGTTTTTGCCTTTTTCTTCCTCCAGCCGTTTCCTGCGCACCGGGCAGGCAGGCAGATGCCGGAGGATTCCTCCCGCAGTATACTCTTTTCCACAGTATTTACAAAATCCTTTTGTCTGTACAGCCATATCTTTCTCCTCGTTTTCCCAGTCATTCCTCTGTTGCAATCAGGAACGCGCTACTTTCATCTGCCTTTGGACAGCCATAGATAACCTGGCACAGTTTCTTTCCCGTCTCTGTGCGGAAAATAGTCTCCACAGCATGGGCTACTGCCTCCCGGCTCAGACTGTCGTCATAAAAATTCACCAGGAAATCTGCCTCTACCAGTATCTGATAATCCAGCCCGTCTATCTGCTGATAAGTGTGATGATGTCCTACCAGATAACAGACGCGCTCCATATCCGGCTCCTCCATCCCCATTTCCTTCAGCAGTGCTCTGGCATAGGCAGGCCCTTCCTTTTCCTGAAGCTTTCCGTCACAGTGTCCGTATTTTTCCTCGGCCGGGCGAATGCCGATATCATGTACCAGAGCCGCACATTCTGTAAGAAAACGGGTATGGTCATCTACTCCTTCCAGCCGGGCAATAAGCTGGGCAAAACGGTGAACTTTCAGGAAATGGTGGATGCGCTGCGGGTCTTCCCGGTCAAAGATCATCATTTTCTGTGTCAGTAAATCTATAAAAAGTGATTCGTCCATCATGGGTCCTCCTTTGAGGGTGGAATGGTTTACGGGTTATAGGAATAATGTAGCATCTCTCCTTATGTAACACTTATCAACGGATACAATATGCAAAATTCTCTAACTATAAATTTATATAATTTTCCACACGACAGTTACCGTGTCTGACACGTCAATATCTTCAGGCTCAATGTCCACTGTACAATCGTCAAAAGTGTCATCCTTTAATGCCATTATTTCTATGAACCGCCCAACCGGTGCAGAAGCTACATCTCTTTTCTCCCATGAATAATCAATACTAATAATATCACCCAGTTTAACTTCTGCTGCTTCAGATAGAATTTTCGCTTTATTTTTCGAATCTGTTACTGCCTGTTTTAACAACAATGTTCGCGCTGCCTCCATATTCTTTACAGTATAAACAATTCTAAATTCTGGGTGGGCTTCACAATGCGTCAAACTATGTAATACTTTTCCCAAAGTCACATTGTCGGCCGGAAATTCTATTTTCATTGTATGTCTATATTTATAACCAACAAATCTTCTTTTCCTGCTTTTATCCTTTGCCTGATAACTCTCATAATCTGTATCAACATTAAAAGACATCGTCTTTACATCAGAGCGTTGAAATTCTAATTTTTCAAAACAATCCTTCACTATCTCAGTCTGTTTTGTAGACATATGCATTGTTTCATCATAATCTTTTGCACTACCTTCTAATTCAATCAGTAAGCGGATTGTATCTGGCTTTACACTAATTTTCCCTTTACCCGTAACCCGAATAGTTCTTTCCATTTCACTTTCTCCTTTATTTTCTCTCCTGACTGGTTGTTTGTAATTTCTTTCTAAAATTGTTCGTTCTGTCTGCTGTTCTTGTCTTCACCTCAAAATCAAATTCATATATGGAGGACAGCATAATGAAAAAATACATCTCCAATCAAAGCAACAGCCTTTGGTATAGACTCCAGAAGACTACTGTATCCCCTGCCAACTACGGCTTCTGCTGACTTCTCACAGTTCGCTGTTACTATGGTGAGTTCCACCGTCCGCGAGACCTTGCAGTGCAAACCTTGAGAGTCGCTATGGGGTTCGTCGGTAACTATACCCTTGTGGACTTCCCCACAAGCTGACGGCATGCCCGTCATACCAAAAGGCAGGAGATACACTCCTTGCGGAACCATCTCCTGCTTCATAAGCCTTCTACTTTCGCTTGAGATTCTTGTTCCTTGTGTACTTTTTTCCTGCTCCTCACAATGTAAAGCTGAACACTTTTGAGAAACTCTCACAACAATTGAGGACACCTCTCTTTTCACTTTCCTCATATGTTGTAAAATCTTTTATTTAATCGTAATGTACTTCTGATTTTTGCTGTTTGGCTTATCTGGTATCGTCATAGATACCCGCCCTTGTTGAAGAAGCGGAGATAAATATTTACGTACAGTCTTTTTGTCGCGATATCCAAGATGTTCCATGATTTCTTGGATATTCTTTGCTTCAGCGCAAAATCTTAGTATACGTTCCTCTATACCTGATTCTTTAAATAGAGGATTCTCGCTTCTATCTGGGGGAATTTTTATTCCAACTAGGGGAATTTCTTTTCCAACTGGGGGAATTTCTTTTCTGTCTGGTACATTTTCATCACCAACTGGTGCATATACCTTTTCTCCCAGCCGTTCAAAAGGAATCGTCACCACAATACTATTCTCTCTAAGTTCAATACAGTCTTCACCATAAAGTTCCGTTATTTTAGGTACGCCGCGTCCAGAACGTTCACTTATATGGAGCTGAAGAAAAATATCCGACAGTTTCTGATTGACCGGAACTGATTCCCCGGCAAAGAAACCTTCAACTGTCTGTTTCGGCGGCAGGTGCCCTCGAGACAATATTTCAATTCTGTCCCGAAATCCTGTAAACATTGGAGCATTACCGGTTATCCATAAATTATGCACAAATGCATTGATTACTGCCTCTCTATACGCCTCAGCATGGAACAGTGGCACTTCCTTACGTTCAACAATACGATTTCTTTCATCTGCCTGTGGAATATTCAGCACTTCCCCATAACGAAGCACATCATCTAAAGAATACAATAGACAAGTATTTCCAAACTCTCTGACAGAATACATTGTCGTTGCTTTTGTCTCTCCTGAAAACAAGGAAAAACGGACTGGAATGTGACTATTGTCAGAAAGCAGCTGTGCCATCAGATTATATTTTCCAGCTTTCGTTAAGAGCCCGAGATTCTTTTTAAATGTACTTTTCCTTCAAGTTCTATTTCATGGAAATCAAAGCCTATATCAGGCTTAAGCATACGTGCCAGATAATGTTTAAGCGGTTCATTTTTAACATCCTGGTGAATGTCAAAGGCAGTTCCCTTTATTACATGGGTATTGTTCTCTATTCTCCACACAAAGTACGCATATTCCTCTCCAGCCATTGCCGCCGCATTAGACATACCAGAAATATATTCTCCCAGCGCATGAGACTCAAACCAGTTTTCTTTAAATTCAAACCATTCTTCCTCGTGCTTATGGGAAATCAGGTTTTTTACAATAGATACAAGTTCATTCATATAATCCGCTCCACAACAATGATTAGTAAAAAACAAAATCTAACTCCGTTTTATCGATTTCTATTATAGTATCACATCTTTTCCCGGAAAGATACCGGAATCAAAAAACCTCCCAGAATAAATATCCTGAGAGGTTTGTAATTTCTTTCTGAAATTGTACGTTCTGAAACGTATGATTAACGTTTGGGTAACCGAAAAGGGCGGAAATACGGGGATTCAGCCGGGATTTGTTGCAGATGCGTTACAAACCGTAGAAGACTGAATACGATTGAGGACACCTCTCTTAAACTTTAATGCTATATATCTTATTGC
>DWYV01000005.1 GCA_019118525.1 Candidatus Bariatricus faecipullorum | reverse complement strand
CGGGTACGGGCCGGCCCGTACCCGTCCCCGACCGACCACAGGAAGGAGAACTTATGATTCAGGCAGTTTTATTTGACATGGACGGCGTCCTTCTGGACACCGAAAAATATCTGACCCGCTACCTGCGGCAGGCCGCAAAAGAAGCGGGATATGACATGAGCCGGGAAGTCGTATATTCCCTGCGAAGCTACGCGTTCCGGTTCGCAAGTCCGTGGCTGAAAGAGATTTACGGGGAGGATTTTGATTATGGGGCCATCCGCGCCCGGAGACAGGAACTGATGAAAGAACACATTGCGGTCCATGGCCTGGAAGTAAAGCCGGGCGTAAAAGAGACGGTGGAGACTTTGAGAACGTGGGGATACCAGACTGCTGTGGTGACGGCCACGAACGAGACAAGGGCCAGGGAGTATCTGAATCTGACCGGCCTGACCGGTTTGTTCGACGAGGTTGTCTGTGCCTCCATGGTGGAGTATGGAAAACCCCGGCCGGACGTGTATCTGTATGCCTGCGGGAAAATCGGAAGAAAAGCGGAAGAGTGTATCGCTGTGGAGGATTCGCCAAACGGCATTCAGGCGGCTTACTCGGCGGGCTGCCGGGTGATTATGGTGCCGGATTTGACACAGCCGGATGAAGAACTGCAAAAAAAGACCTGGGCTGTGGCGGAAAATCTGACAGGCATTCTGCCTTTTGTGGAAAAAGAAAGGAAGATATCCCATGAATCTGGAACGGGCAGCGCGGGAATTTGAGGCGTATCTGGACGGGTACGACCGGGAAGATGAAAAGGTAAAACTGAAAATCGTTCACACTTACGGTGTGGTGGCCTATAGCCGGGAGATAGCAAAGCGGATGGGGCTGCCACGGGAAGAACGGGAACTGGCGCAGCTCATTGCCCTGCTCCACGATATCGGCCGGTTTGAACAGCTAAAGCGCTACGACAGCTTTCTGCCGGATACCATGGACCATGCTGCCTATGGAGTCCGGATCCTTTTCGAAGAAGGCATGATTCGCCGGTTTCTTCCGGAGCCATGTAAGGAAGAAGTTATTATCCGCACTGCCATCGCAAAGCACAGCGATTACCGGCTGGAGGGTGTGACAGATGAGAGGACCCTGCTTCATGCCCGGCTCATCCGGGACGCGGATAAACTGGACAACTGCCGGGTAAAACTGGAAGAAAGCGTGGAAGTACTGCTGGGAGTCAGTGCCGCCGGGGCCGGAAAAGCCCGAATCAGTGAAGCGGTATGGCAGTCCTGCCTGAAGGAGGAACCGGTCTATTCGCCCGACCGGAAAACCCCCATGGATTTCTGGGTGTCCTACCTGGCCTATTTTTACGACCTCAGTTTTCCCGAATCCCTGGAAATTGTGCTGGAGCAGGATTACATATCCCGGATTATCCGGCGAATTCCCTGTGAGAATACAGACACGGCGGAAAAGATGGAAAAACTGGAAAAGATGCTGGATTCCTGGGCGAAGAACAGAATCCGGACTTTAAAACAGTAGGGAAGAAAATCTTCCGTAAAAATGAGGAGAGCCGGCTCCCTTACGGGAAAGCCGGCAAGTTTATGAAAAAGAAAAAAATTAATGTGAAAGGGTGTTTCCTTTGTACAGTTATAAGTATAGAAAATAAATGTGAGAAAACTGTGAGGAGATTTTAAAAGAACTATGAATAAACCATAAAACTTTATTCATAATTTCCTTTTGCCGCCGCAACCAGCGCCTGAAACAGCCTGCCCATAACCGGCGAGGCGGCCAGCATGGTCTCCGGATGCCACTGCACGCCCAGGGCAAAGGAGTGAGACGGAAATTCCAGAGCCTCTGCCACACCGTCCAGACTTCGGGCAGAGATACGGACGCCCTGCCCTGGTTTCCGCAGCGCCTGATGATGAAAACTGTTGGTCCAGACTTTTTCTCCCAGAAGGGACGCCAGAAGAGAGCCAGGCTCTGTTTCCACCAGATGACTGGGGTCGCCCCGCTCCAGGGAAGTCTGCATGTGCAGGTAAGACGGTTCCGGCCGAAGGGCCAGGTCCTGATAAAGCGTTCCGCCGCAGGCGGCATTCAGAATCTGCATGCCCCGGCAGATGCCAAGTACCGGTCTCCCGGAGGCGAGAACCTGCTCCGCGGCATGAATCTGAAAAACGTCGAAGGAAAAATCCACGGTGCCGATGCCCTTTCTGGGAGGCTCGTCCTGGAGAAGGGGCGTGACGTCGTTCCCGCCGGGAAAAAGAAAGCCCTGACAGCAGGCGGGCCAGGAGGGCGACGGCGAAGGCCGCAGAGCGGGAAGCAGAACCGGGCAGCCGCCTGCCTGCCGGACGGCGTGGATGTAGGATTCCGGAACGGTCTGAACTCCGTCTTTTCGAAAACAGGTAAAAATACCAATGACAGGATGCACGGAAAGACCTCCTTTTTTTACTTAAAACAGGCTGTCTGAAGGAAGAAACCTGCTATAATAGACCTTAGTATCTGATATCAGCATATGAAAAGAAAGGGAAGAACATGACAGTAGAACAGTTAAAAGAAAAAGGCGCCATTTATCTGGAGAATGTGGAGGACGGACTGGGAAATTACGAGAACCGGACTGTGACCCTGGACCAGGAGACAGCGATGGCAGAGATTACCCGCCTCTGCGACACCCTGGGCTGGGAAAATGCTTTTGCGGATTTTTATTACTATACTTTTTCAGAGGACATTCAGCAGAAACTGCGGGAGTGCCTGGAGGAAGAGGAAAAAGAATACCTGGACAGAAAACAGCCAAAAGAAGGGGAACTTATCTTTCCCCTGGACCGGACTCTGCTGTCCATCCTGACCAAATGGAACAGCCGGGAGATGCTGTTTTCCACCGTGTATTTTACCGGAGCGCCGGGAGCCAGGGCCACCTGGTGGAGCAATTATAACCAGCAGTATATCCTTTTCCTGGATGCAGAATAGAGCCTGTCCGGGGCGTCAGCTTTTATCCGGCCGGGAAGGGCCGGGGAGAGGACGGGCCGGCCGGGTGTGGCGCAGCCGGTACTGCCGGGGCGTCATCCCGTAGTGCGCCCGGAAGATTTTATGAAAATAGCTGGAATTTTCATAGCCTACCCGGCTGATGATTTCCTCCACCGGGAGGGCGGTGGATACCAGAAGCCGTCTGGCCTGAAGAAGCCTGCGCCGCTGAACGTAAGTGGTAAAGCTGTAAGGAGAATAGCGTTTCATCAGACGGCTTACAAAATAGGACGGCTGATTGACGGACCGGGCGTATTTTTCCAGGGAGGCAGTGGCGAAGTTCCGGTCAATGTAGGAGAGGGCGCCAAGAACAATCTTCTGTTCATAGGAAGAAGGAGCTCCCTGGGTGACCAGGTAAGTCCGGGTAATCAGTTCCAGGAGCAGAACGCCCAGGGTCGCCTGAATCAGAACCGGACGGCTGGAAGACTCGCCCCGCGCAATCAGCAGGATGTTTTCCAGCAGATTCAGCGCTTCCGGGATATCCTTCAGATGAAAATGCAGATATTCCGGCCCCGCGTCTGTTCCGGCCATACAGTTCCAGAGAAACTGCCGGATATAGGTGTCGTCCCGGAGCATTTCCAGGGGATAGGAGAGGTAGTCCGGCAGAAACTGGATGTGGACGGCAATGTCCTCCCGGGAGGCGGGAGCCGTGGCGTGGGACACCCCGGGCCGCAGAAACAGCAGGTCCCCGGTCTGCAGGGTCAGCCGGTCCGAACGGCTGATGACATGGACGGAAGAACCGCTGTACATGTAAACGACCTCCAGGAAAGTGTGGGCGTGGTCCGGAAAGGCCACGAACCGGGGATGCCGGTACACCTGAACCGGCTGGCGGGAAGCCAGAACAAGCCGGTCATCTCCCTCCTCCGGTTTCAGCACATCAAAAAAAGAAAACAGACGGTCAGGATTCTTCGCGAGTTCTTTCTCTTCTTCGGTTTCTTTCTGGTAATAGGCCAAAAGTTCTTCGTTCATTTCAGTCACCTCTCTTGTACGGTTTGGGTAATGCTGATTATATCATTTTCGACAGAGAACTGCAAGAAACGACGGTTTTTTTGCAAAAAAGAGTGTATCCATTTCAAAAAACCGGGGATATAATATAACATGATACACGGCTTTCAAAGAGCAGAGCAGCCTGTAGTATCACAGATGTCAAAAGATACCAGTTAGGAGGGAAGAAAATGCTGAAGTATTCAGTGTGCTTTCGCCAACCGGAAGATATTGCTTCATTTGTAAATGCTACAAGCCAGTTTGACGGAGATATTGACCTGGTTAGCGGAAGAGTTATCGTGGACGCCAAGTCCGTAATGGGAGTTGCCGCCATCAGTAAGCTGGACAGCCTGCAGATGGTCGTACACACCGACGACTGCCCGGAGCTTCTGGAAAAAGTGGCCCCTATGCTTGTGTAGGCAGGAAAAAGAAAATTTCACAGTAGGAATAAACGAAAGACGGCGGAGGCACTGCTTCCGCTGTTTTTTTGCGCGATACGCCCGTCAATGGGCCGCCGCGCTTGCGCGAGCAGACATTAGACGGGCAAGTACAGCGAACAGCTCTGCTGTGAGCTGTGCGGTATCGCAGTGAGCGGACAGGGGAAGGAATCTTCCCCTGTCCGATTGATACGCCCGTCAATGGGCCGCCGCGCCTGCCCAGCGGGTCGGAGGTATAAATCGCTTCTCACCGGGCAGACTAAGGGAAAAACGGGAGGGATACTATGTGTACCTGCATAACCTGGCCGGGAACGGAATTTTATTTTGGACGGAACCTGGATCTGGACCGGGGATTCGGAGGCGAGCCCGTGAGGGTGCCCCGGAATTTTCCGCTCCGGTTCCGCCATCAGCCGGAACTGTCCCGGCACTACGCCATGACGGGCATGGCCCGGGTGGAGGAAGGGGAGCCCCTTTTTGCCGAGGCGGGCAATGAAAAAGGACTGTGTATGGCCGGCCTCTATTTTCCGGGAAATGCCGTCTACCGGGAACCGGAGGCGGGAAAAGATAATATCGCGTCCTTTGAACTGATTCCCTGGATACTGGGAAACTGCGCCTCGGTGAAAGAGGCGGAAACCCTGCTTGCCCGCCTGCATATCGTAACTACTGCTTTTTCGCAGACGCTTTCCCCCGCGCCCCTGCACTGGATGCTGGCCGACGAAGCGAACTGTCTGGTACTGGAGTCCGTGGAGGAAGGCCTGCAAATCTATAACAATCCCATAGGAGTTCTGACAAACAATCCCCCGTTTCCCTTCCACTGCATGAACCTGAACCGCTACCTGAATCTGACGCCGGGCCAACCCCGGAACGGGTTCGCCCCGGGACTTCGCCTGGAGCCTTACAGCCAGGGAATGGGGGCCCTGGGCCTTCCCGGGGACGCCTCTTCTGTCTCCCGGTTTGTCCGCGCTGCTTTTGCCAGATGGAACGCACTGCCGGGGAAGAACAGGGCGGAGGGCGTGCAGCAGTTTTTTCACATCCTGGACAGCGTGGCCATGGTCCGGGGAACCGTCCTGACCCCGGAAGGAAGACCGGACATGACCCGGTATGCCTGCTGTTTCGGGGCGGGGGCGTATTACTATAAGACTTACTGGGACAGCCGGATCCGGGAAGTCCGTCTTCCCGAAGAGAACCTGGAGAGCGCTTGCCTTTACAGGGGAAACCGGGTAGAATGAAAGGAGCAGGAAAAAAGGAAGAGGGGAAATCATGATACGGCTTGCTTTGGTGGAGGATGACAGCAGACTGGCAAAGCTGGAAAAAGACTATATCCGCCAGGTATGGGAACTGGAAGAAGACCTGGATATTCAGATGTTTGACCGGGCAGAACATTTTCTGGAGGACGTAAAAAACGGGGCAGGTTTTGACATTCTGATTGCAGATATTGAACTTCCCGGGATGAACGGCATCCGCATGGGCCAGTCCCTCCGGGAAAAAAACGGGGACATGACGGTGATTTTTCTCACGGCCCACGACGGATTTGCCCTGGAGAGTTATCAGATGAATGCCCGCCAGTATATTTTGAAAAGCGAGATGCACAGACGCCTTCCGGAGGTGCTGAATGCAGCCGGGCGGGAGATATGCAGAGAAAGGAAAAACTTCCGGCTTATCCAGGAGAACGGGGAGATGAAACGTCTCTGCATGGATGAGGTGCTTTATTTTTCCAAAGAGGGGAAATATGTAAAATATACGCTGAAAAAAGAGACAGTACGGGAACGGGCCAGTCTGGAGACCGTGCTGGAAGAAACGGGGGGCTACCCGTTTGTGAAAACCGAGCGGGGCTTTGTGGTGAACGCCCGCTTTATCGTGAAAATTACGGAGGATACCGTGTATCTGGGTAACGGGGATGCCGTGCCGGTAAGCCGGCGGCTGCTTCCACGGGTCAAACAGGAGATTACCCGCAAAAGGAGCGGATTATGACAGGAGAAATCATAAAAGACATACTGGTGTGGATTCTCAGCCTGGGTGAGACAGCCCTCTGCTTCCGTCTCCTTTTCCTGGGGCGGGAGGGGCGTCCGGGAATCCTGGAACAAGCAGGGTACACTGCCGCCGTCATTCTGGCCGGAAGCCTGGCGGCGCTTTGGAGGCAGGAAACGCCCTTTTCCGGACGGATACTGCTGATGGAGACAGGACTGGTGTGCCTGATTCTGGCAGTGGAAAAAGGAAGAGAGGCCTGGACGGACATGCTTCTGGCGGCCCTTTACTTTACGGGAACCGCCCTGGCGGCCTGCCTGTTTTCCTTTCTGTCGGTGTGCGCCGGGAGAGAGGGAAACACGGTGGAAATTCTGTTCTGCCTGGATGTGGCTGTATTCTGGCTGGAAAACCAGATGAAACATGTAGAAGAAGAGTTCCGGGACGTGCTGGAGGGAAACCGGAGCGCCCTGGCGCTGGCCTTTTTTCAGGGGCTTGTGGTATTCGGCATTTATCAGGTCATGTTTGGGGAACGGCACAGCCTGCCGGGCCGGGAACTGGCCGGGGCGGCCATCGTGCTGGGAATGATGGCCGCAGTGCTGGTATTTGCCTTTCTTTTATTCCGGCAGAATCTGCAGACCGCCGGAGAGCTGGAGTTCGCCGCAGTCCGGGAAAAGGCCCTGGAGGAAAACTACCAGAGGCTGGCCGGAATCATGGAAGAAAACCGGGAGCAGGTGCATGACATGAAACATCATCTCACCGTCCTGGGCGAGCTGGCCAGGGAAGAGGGCGGGGCGGAACTTCAGAATTATCTGAAGGAAATGGGAGAAACCATATTTCAGTCAGACCGGCTGGCCTGGACCGGTTCCCGCATGCTGAATACCATTTTAAACCAGAAAAAAGAAGAACTGAAACGGCAGGAGACAGAACTGGAAATCCAGGCGGACCGGGATTTCCAGGTGCCACTGACCGACCGGGAAATCTGTACGGTCTACTGCAACCTGCTGGACAATGCCGGGGAGGCCTGCCAGAAGGTGGCGCCCGAAAAGCGCAGAATCCGGGTAGAACTGCACCGGCAGGGGGAAATGTCCTTTACCGTTATCGAAAACAGTACGGCCGGAAAGCCGAAGGAGAAAAACGGCAGGTTCCTCAGCGACAAAGGAGACGGACACGGCCTGGGCCTTCGCAGTGTCAGTCGGATTGTCCGCCGTCACCAGGGGGATTTGCAGTTTACATACAGCGAAGAACGGTTTCGAGCAGCGCTGTCCTTCTTTCAGTAAAAACCATTTGAGCCGCAGCAGCTACCGCTTGCGGCTCTTTTCTTGTCCCCGGGGCAGGAAAGGTCTATAGTAAAATCAGAAGAACGGCAGACGGGAATGTGTCTCCCGCACCGGCGGGAGCAGAAAGGAGGGGAAAACGATGAAGAAAAGATACGGTGCGACGGTACTGGCTCTGGCCCTGCTTCTGACGGCAGGAAGTGGGTGCCAGGCAGAGCCGGCGGAAGAGGGAAACCAGGTTCTGGAGGTTGTGACGGATTCCTGGTACAAGCAGGAAGTAGAATGGGCGGGGGATTTCTTTGAAAGAGAGAACGCCGGCTGGCAGGTAACGGTTCAGGTCCTGCCCAGGGAACAGCAGGAGCGGGATGCCGCGGTACAGAAAATGAAAACAGAGGCCATGGCAGGAGAAGGGCCGGACGTCTATATTCTGGGCACGGCCCATGCGGATGCCGTTGAGGATGAGTACGAAGAACCCGTATTTTCCAGCGTGCCCAATACCATGGAAAGCGGCGTGTTTGCAGTGCTGGACGATTATATGGAAAAGGACGTGTACTGGAAATCCGCACCCTGCCATCCGGAGATTCTGAAAGCCGGGCAGCTGGGAGGAAAACAGTATGTCCTTCCTCTGGGGTGCCGGTACTGCTTTTACTATCATCCGGAAGGAGAAGGGGCCATGAATGGGAAAACACTGGAAGAATGGATGGCTCAGGCTGCCAGTTCCGAAAGGGAACCGGCCAGGCGCGCCGTGCAGGACGCCATGTTCCAGTTTATGCGCAGCAGTCTGATTCAGCCGGCTGTGGATTATGAGAATCAGAAGAGTCTGTTTGACGCAGAACTCTGGGCGGATACAGTAAACGCCTGGTTCCCGGATTATCTGGCGACCAGGTTTGAAGAAAGAGAGGAAGGGGCTCCTTACGGGATGCTGAACTGGGCTGGAGATTTCGTAAACCTTCCGTCAGATGTCGCTTTTCAGGCGGTTCCGGACATGCTGGGGCGCCGCACGGCGGCCATTACGGTGTACGGCGCCGTGGGACAGAGCTCGGACATCCCGGAGGAAGCCTATGATTACCTGATGCTTTTTCTGGATGAAAGAAGGGGAAACGCCCAGACCGATACTTCAGACGGATACGTGAGCGGCGAATTCCCGGTGCAGGAGTGGGCCTGGAAGGAACTTCTGAAGCAGACCGGGCGGGAAGATTTGACGGAACCCTTCCTGGAAAGCTTCCGGGAGCTGGACAGTGCGTATTTTCCCGGAGAACCGGAGCGGGAGCTGGAGGAAAACTTCTTTCATATCATCAATTATTCCGATACAACACCGGAGGACGAGAGGATACGGCAGGTAGAAGACCTGGCAGAACAGTATGCCCGGACCTGTGAAATCCTGGCAAAGGAGTAAGGCCAATGAAGAGAAAAACATGGAAAAAACGGTATGCGGGACTTCTTCCGGCAGCCCCGGCACTGGCAGGATTCGCAGTCTTTTACTTTGTGCCCTTCCTGATTATGGTATGGTACTCTCTGTCTTTTGGAATGGGAAAACGGACCTTTGTAGGGCTTGCAAATTTCCGGGAGCTTTTTGAGAACGAAATGTTCCTATTGGCCGTCAGAAACACATGCCGTTTCCTGGCGGTCGGCGTGTCCGTGATACTGGTCCTCTCCTTCCTGCTGGCCTGGCTTTTGTCCAGGCTGGTCAGGGGGGAGCATACTTTTAAAATGATTTATCTCTATCCCATGGTAGTGCCCATCGCGTCGGTGGTGCTGATAGTCCAGTTCCTCTGGGGGGATACGGGAATCGCAAACCGGGTGCTGGAGCTGATGGGAAAAGAAAGCGCAGACTGGCTCCATTCCTCCCGGACCTTCTGGGTGCTCTGCATACTGTACTGGTGGAAATTTACCGGATACCATGTCCTGATATTTTTCGCCAGACTGCAGATGCTGCCTAAGGAATACTTTGAAAGCGCCCGGCTGGACGGGGCGGGAACAGGAAAAATTCTCCGGTACGTGACCCTCCCGCTGATGGCGCCGGTGTTTCTGTTTAACCTGCTGCTGGCAGTGATGAACGCATTCAAATGTTACCGGGAAGCCTTCCTTCTGGGAGGAAACTATCCCCACGACAGTATTTACCTGCTGCAGCATTTTATGAACAACAGCTTTGAAAGCCTGAATTACCAGAAGATTTCCACAGCCTCGGTCACGCTGATGGCAGGAATTCTCCTGCTGGTGCTGGCGGGAGGTCTTCTGTATATACTGACAAGGAGGGGGAAACATGGCAGGACAAAACAGAGGAAAGCGTAGAATCTTTGCGGTCATGGCAGTTCTGGCCGCGCTGGTGCTGTTCCCCGTGGTCTACATGATACTGGCCTCCTTCCGGGGGGAGACGGGAATATCCGTCCTGGCTTACTATGATGTGTTTCTGGCGGAACCGGGCTATCTGGCCAAATTCTGGCGGAGCCTGGGACTCTGCCTGGTGATTGCGCTGGGACAGACCCTGGTGAGCTGTCTGGGCGGTATGGCCTTTTCCAAAATGCCGTTTCCCGGGTGGAAGCCCTGCTTTTTGATTATGGCTCTTTTTATGATACTGCCTATACAAGTAACCCTTCTGCCCAATTATATTCTGCTGGAAAAAATGAACCTGCTGAATACCTGGTGGGCCCTGATTCTGCCGGCAGTCTTTTCCCCATTTGGAACCGTCTGGCTGGCAGTGATTTTCCGGGGACTTCCCTCAGAGTGGACAGACGCGGCAAAGCTGGACGGGGCGGGACTGTTCGGCTGTGTATTCCGGATACTGGTTCCCGCCGCAAGACCGGCCGTGATTACCCTGTTTATTTTAAGCTTTGTGGACGGCTGGAACATGGTAGAGCAGCCCATTACCTTCCTGGAAAATCCGGGCCAGTATCCTTTGTCCGTATTCCTGGCGGGGATTACAGAGAACAGCATTCCGGTGCAGGCGGTGTGCGGGATTCTCTGCCTGATACCGGTAACCTTTCTGTTCCTTTACTATAGGGACGAGATGGCGGAAGGAATCGGAGATTCAATATGGAGTTGAGTGCGATGAAAAAAAGGAATGTATGGAGAGCAGGAAGCTCTGTATTCCTGCTGCTGGCAATATGTACGGCCCTTTCCACCGTGATTCAGAGAACCATGAGTATCTCCGTGTGGACGACACGGGGCGAAAACCAGGACATGGACGGAGTGAAGGGCCTGGTTCTTCCCGTTGTCTGTATTCAGGATTCAGACATGGGGCCCGTAGTGTTCTGGCTGGAAGAGACGGAAGGTATCTTCGGGACAGAATGGAGAATCGCAGAGGAACCGGTGGTCATACTGGAAGAAAACGGCGGGACAGTGACCGTGCTGGGCGACCTTCTTCAGGAGAAAGACATTGTATACTACGCATCCTGGCCTCCTGAGCCAGGCGAGACGGTTGTGCGGGGAGAGTGAGTGGGATGAAAAAAGAAAGAACAGGATGGCTGATTGCCGCTATCTGCCTTACGGTAATATCCGCCCTGCTGTGGCTGGCCGCCGGAAACTTCTGGAGCGGTCTCACCAGCCGGATGGAAGAGGGAATACTGCTTTGCCTTCCCGGAGAGGTGCCGGAAGAAATGCTGGCCTATGCAGAAGAAGAAGGCTGGCAGACCAGGATTCTGGAAGAAGAGAAGGGCAATTTTCAGGTTCTGCTGGATACAAAAAGCACAGGAAAAATCCGGTTCCGGGAGACGGAGAAGGTTACGCTTCTGGCCTTTGGGCAGGAGCTGGAAGGGGACTGCCTGAACCTGAGCCTGCACAAGTATTTTCTGGAAGAGTTCAGCCTTCTGGCACTGGCCCTGGCACTTCTGCCGGTGTTCTGCTGGATCCTGGTGGAGGTCTGGAAGCTTCTCTGCCGGATTCGCCTGCGCCCGGTGCGCTATTTGCCGGAAAGTGCTCTGGCTGTGTTTCTGTTCTGTACGGCGCTGGTGCTGGTTCTGGGGGCGATTCATATCCCCCGGGAATTTCTGCCCATGGAGAACGTATTTGACATGGACTTTTATGCCGGCTCTGTTTGGGAATTCCTGGGGCAGGCGAAGAGGCTGGGAGAAGTCGTGCCCCAGTACCGGGAACTGGAACATCTGTACCAGACGGGGCTTAAGCTGTTTGGAATTTTTGTGGCCGGTGTGTGGGGCGGGACTCTGTGGCTGGCGGTGAAGAGGAAGAGATAGGGGGGGGACAGAAGGAGGACATGCTGAAATATACAGCAAGTCCTCCTTCTGTCTAGGCCTATGAAAAATTATTTTTTTGCCGGTACAATCTCCAGCCAGTAGCCATCGGGGTCTGAAATGAAGTAGATACCCATTTTGGGATTTTCGAAACAGATACAGCCCATTTCTTTGTGCTTTGCAAAGGCCGCGTCAAAATCATCCACTTCGAATGCAAGATGAATCTCGTTATCACCCAGGTCGTAGGGACGGTTCATATCCCGAAGCCAGGTGAGTTCCAGAAGATGCGGCGTGGTGCCGTCTCCCAGATAAACCAGTTTGAAACTTCCGTCTTCAGCGTCTTTTGTGCGGGTTACGGTAAGTCCCAGAGCCTCTCTGTAGAATTCCAGTGATTTTTCCAGATTGTAAACATTCAGATTGTTGTGTGCGAATGTAAATTTCACAGGCAGTTCCCTCCTTGTTCTGACAGAGCAGCCACGAAGCCGCTGTCGAGTTTTCTATGGTTTCTATCGTATCAGAAGAGGGGGAGAATTGCAATATGTGGGGGAATCGTTTATCTGTGGCAGGAAAAAAGGTGACTGCATGACAGAAAAAATCAGAGAAGCAGTTGAAAGATTTGTAGAAAAAACAAAAAAAATATATGGCGTTCGACTGCAAAGTATTATTCTTTATGGCTCATGTGCACGTGGAGATTTTGAAAAGGACAGTGATATTGATATTCTGGTGCTTTTGGATGTTTCTCAGTTTGGATTACGATGTTGTGCTGGCACCTGTATTTCAGAATTATGCTTTGTATCAGAAGTATATTCCAGTATCTTCTTTCTGCCAGAATGTAGAAAAGGAGGGTGTAAAGATTGCCTGAATCTGATTTATTACAAAAAGAATATGCGCGTTATAGAATAGACAGCAATTGTGCATATTAGGCTATCTTTCACATAATGAGCCGGATTATAGCGATATGTTTATCGCAAGCAAAAGTGACACGGAGGAACAGATAAATAATGCGGAATATGTGTTCTGAAAATATTTCATCAGTTTGTTGTGAATAAAATAAAGTGATTCAATGTTCATGAATATTTCAGGAACGTGTAAGGAATAAATGAGTTCTGCCAAATGGGTATGACTTCTTGCCCTTTTGCATACATTGTAAAAATGATGTTTGCAGGGGGCATTTTTTGAAAGATTATATTGAGGAGAGAGCTGTGGAGATTGCGTATTATATCATCGAACACAAAGCTACGGTGAGACAAGCAGCGAAACAGTTTGGGGTTAGTAAGAGTACCATACACAAAGACGTAGCTGAACGCCTCCTCCTGATAAATCCGTCTCTGGCCGGCGAAGCCAGAAAAGTACTGGATACAAATAAGTCGGAGCGCCACATACGGGGCGGAATGGCTACAAGAGAAAAGTATCTTCATCAGCATGGATAAAATAGGAAAATGTGAAGTGGAAGCAGACTGTACAGAGGATGTGCAGCTGCTTCTGCTTTTTGAGGGAAATCTAAAATAGGGGGAATTATGATTTGATATACAAATTTTACAGTATAAGTTATAATAGAGAGGAAGGGGTGCGGCTTAGTGCATGATTTCAAACGGCGTAAATTTAAAAGCATATAAAGTAGATATTTGATACCCGGTGAGGATTGAAGTGTCAGAAGGCGTATTACCAAAATGGTAGGAGTAATGCGCCTTATTTTCAGTTGTCGGTGATAAGAAATGTATTAAAATTAAACTAAGTTTTTCGCCTGAAAGGGAATGAAGGTAATGAAAAAAACAAATGAGATTCACCGGGCAGGCCAAGTATCGTGACCAGTCTGCTGATAATTTTGATTATATCGGTTTCCTGCGGTGTCATTGAATGGATTAACCACAGAGAGGAAGAAACCCTGCCGGAAAAGCTGGCGGAATTCTCTTAAGCTGCAATGTGAAAGGGGAAAGATACAGAGATGAAACGTATTTCGCTGGAAGAACTTTTGCGCTCCATGAGCGGGATGTCCTATCCGGAACAGTACAGAAAAATACGGGACATGCTGGACAGGGAAAAAATACGTCCGGTCAGGGCATCCGGAACGAATGGGAAAAAACCGGCTCTTTACCGGGAGTACTGGGTAGAGAGGGAGGAAAAAGATTATCATCTGCTGGAAGAGGAACTGAAATTTAAGATGTCTCCGGCCATATCTGTTGATTATTATCTGAAACATCCGGATGTGTACGAAGAAGACCGGGAGGCAGTGCTTCGGCTTAATGAATATCTGCTGAAAAAGAAGAATCTGCTGAAGGTCAGTGAATCGGTGAATGAAAGAAGCTTTGAAATCTGGGGGCAGGAGAAGTTTCTTTCCAGGGGAGCCGGGAGGAAAATTTTAAAACGGTGCCATATTCCGGAGGAACTGCTGAATATGTATGCGACTTCCGAGCCTTTTTCCTATTTTACCCGAAGTTCAGATACGCCGCAGAATATTCTGATTCTAGAAAATAAGGATACTTTTTACAGTATGCGGAGATTTCTGCTGGAAGGACGGGAACGGATACTGGGGATGAAAACAGGAACGCTCATTTACGGAGCGGGGAAACGGGTGCTCCGCTCTTTTCAGGATTTTACGCTGTGCGCGGAGCCATATATGAAAGAGAAACGGAACCGGTTTTGGTATTTTGGCGATATGGATTACGAAGGAATCGGAATTTATGAAAATCTGGCCGAACTGGTTTCGCCGGAAATGGAAATCCTTCCGTTTGTACCGGCCTATCAGGCTATGCTGAATAAAGCAGGGAAGACAGAGAATCTTCCGGTGACGAAGGAGCAGCAGAACCGGAATATCCGGCAGAGCTTTTTTTCTCATTTTGAAAAAGATGCGGCGGAGCGGATGACAAAAATTCTGGAGGCGCAAAGATATATTCCCCAGGAGATTCTGAATATACAGGATTTTGAGAAAGAGGAAGCAGAAGATGCAGTATGATTTTTTAAAAAATTTTCCGCGGCGGATGAAAAATGCCGGGCTTTATGCCGTTCTGATACAGAACAGTATCCAGAAAACCACCTGGAAACAGTACGGTTTTGTGAAATATGATGAACAGATTAACATGATTTTTGTGCTTCTTCTTTTTATTATGGAGCAGTCCCTGCGGGAGGAAAACTGTACGATGGACGATATCGGCGCCTATCTGGATACGGTGAATACCCGTTACTTTAAGAAAAATCTTTCTTATGAAGACTGCCGGAAGCTGGCGGATTTTATTGTCAATGTCATTTTGTCCAATGAGGGCAAAGCCATGTATTTTGACGGCTATGATTTTGAGCAGGATGCCTGGTATATTATGAATATGAATTATGTGGCAAACCGGATTGTCTATATTGACCAGGAGATCCGGCGAACATCGTACTATCTGACAGACGACGGGTACAGCCTGCTTCTTTCGACGCTGGAAATTGAAAACAATATGAAACTGTCTATCCATGAAATGATTTTTCAAATGCATCTGGAAAAGCAGAGCTATGATAAGGCCGTGGATGAGATTAAAAATGTCTTTAACCTGATGCGGATTCAGCTTCAGAAAATCCAGGAAGCCATGGGGAAAATCCGGCGCAATGCCCTGAGCTATTCGGTTCAGGATTATGAAGCGCTTCTGCACGAAGACCTGGATACCCTGGAAGATACGAAGGAGAAATTTCAGCATTACCGGGAACTGGTCAGAAGCCGGGTGAAAGAACTGGAAGAGGAAAATATCAATGTGCGGAAACTGAATCCGAAGGAAGAAGAGAAACTGGGACACCTGCGGGTGATTGAGACATATCTGAACCGCACGATTGACGAGCACCAGAAAATTCTGGGCAGCCATTTTGATTTAAAAACACTGTATACAAAAGAACTGGAACAGCTTTCCCAGATGTCTTTAATTCGGCGTTTTCCCCTGAGAACAGCTCTGTATGACCGGATACTGGAAAATGCCGGGGCACTGGAAAGACTGGAATATTTTCTGGGCCCGCTTTTTAACCGGGATACGGAAAAAATCTATAATCTGAACAAAGCGTTTCAGTACCAGCGGCCCGCCCGGAAAAGTGATGAGGCGGACGTAGAAGAAGAGCTGGACTTTGATGAGGAAGCCTGGCAGGCGGAGCAGGAAGAACTCCGCAGGGAAAAGCTGAAAAAGTACCGGGGCAGTCTGGAAATTCTTCTGGAAAAAGCATCGGAAGAAGGAGAAATATCTTTAAAGGGACTGAAGGAGAAACTGACGGAGGAAGAACAGAATATTCTGATTCCGGATGTGGATATTTTTAAAGAGATTATGGTGGAGCTGATAAAAAACAAAGAAGTGGATATTCGGGCACTGAGGAAAGAGCAGAGCGAATTTATCCAGGATGGCTCAGCGGAATTTCAGCTCAATGAAATGCTTCTGGAGCTGGCAGGAGAAGATGAGGGCGAGAAAAAAATACAAAGGATAGAAACTTACCGGATTGAGGACGGAACGACAGTCATTTTTGACGGTATAGAAAACGGGCAGGGCAGGAAAAAGAATATCCGCTGCTCGAATGTACTGATACGGGTAATACGGGAGGATTAAGTCATGGCATACGAATGGGAGGAAATCCGGACAAGCCAGGAGATTTTCTACTATCTTCTGGAGCATCATGAACTCCGGGAGGAGGACGAACAGACTTTGTACCGGGCCTACACAGAGGACGAACAGATACAGAACCTGGTAAAATCCCAGGGAGAAGCGGCTTTGAGCAGTATTGAGAGATATGGAAACGTCATTTATCTGATTCCCGGGGAAGAAAATCATTACCTGGGCTTTTCCAAAGCACAGCTGAAAGCCGTACTGTGCCGCTCCAATGGAACGGACCGGGATTATTATCTGTCCCAGTTTGTCATTCTGACACTTTTGACCGAGTTTTACGATGGCCAGGGAAGCAGCAGTAAGACAAGAGAATACATTCGTGTGGGAGAACTGCAGAACCGGATATCCGAGAGACTGAAGGAAGGTGTCGAAAACATGGGAGAGGAAGAAGAAGAGAGAAGCGGAATCGCGTTTTCCAGTATGCTGGAGGCCTATGAAGCCCTGAAATCTGATGAAAGAGGCTCCCGGACCAGAACCACAAAGGAAGGCTTTCTGCATAATATTCTCGTCTTTCTTCAGAAGCAGGGGCTGATAGAATACATAGAGCAGGATGAGATGATTAAAACAACCAGAAAGCTGGACAGCTTTATGGACTGGAACCTGCTGAACCAGAACAATTACAGCCGGGTACTGAAGGTGCTGGGGGTGAAAGAAAATGAGTAAAATCAATGCAGTCCGTCTGATAAATGTCAATTATAATCACAACGCCATACGAATCAGTGACGAGACCTTCCATTTCAACGGAGAGAGCACACTGATATCTCTTCGAAACGGAGGCGGCAAATCCGTACTGGTGCAGATGATGACAGCGCCTTTCGTACATAAGCGCTACCGGGACGCCAAGGACCGCCCTTTTGCGGGGTACTTCACGACGGCAAGACCCTCCTTCATCCTGGTGGAATGGGCGCTGGACCAGGGAGCCGGTTTCGTGCTTACCGGGATGATGGTCCGGAGGAATCAGGAAATCAGCGAAAACAGCAGCGAAGAGCTGGACATGATAAATTTTATCAGCGAATACCGGGAGCCCTGCCTGCAGGATATCTCCCATCTTCCGGTAGTGGAAAAAGGGAAAAAAGAGATGATCCTGAAAAGCTTTGCCTCCTGCCGTCAGATGTTTGAGTCCTGGAAAAAAGACAGAAACCTGAAGTTTTCTCATTATGACATGGGAAATACTGCCCAGTCCAGGCAGTATTTCAGCCGGCTGAAGGAATACCAGATTGACTGCCGGGAATGGGAGACGATTATTAAAAAAGTAAATCTGAAGGAGTCCGGCCTTTCCGACCTGTTTGCAGATTGCCGGGATGAAAAGGGACTGACTGAAAAATGGTTTCTGGAGGCGGTGGAAGGAAAGCTCAATAAAGAGCAAAACCGGATTCAGGAATTTCAGTCTATTATAGAAAAATATGCCGGCCAGTACAAAGATAACCGTTCCAAGATACAAAGAAGAGACGTCATCCGTAAATTTAAAGAAGAGGCCGGAGAAATCCGCAGCAAAGCGGAGCAGTGCCTGGAAAAAGAACGGCAGACGGAAGAATGTGAAAATCAGATAGCCTGTTTTATCCAGACTCTGGAAGGGCTTTCCCGGGAGAGAAAAGACGAATATGCCCGGAGCGAGGCAAGAGTGGAAGAAATTCATCAGGCGATTCTCTGGACAGAGTACGAACAGATTTCGGCCCGGATTCATGAACTGGAAGAAAAAGGGAAATACCACATCAGCAACCGGGATATCATCGGAATGGAGCAGGATTCTCTGGAACAGAGCAGGGAAAAAATACTGGAAAAACTTCATCTTTATGCCTGCGCCGGCAGGCAGGAAGAACTGGATGAGGAAGAGCGGGAGCGTAGCCGGATTCAGGAAAAACTGGAACTGGCCAGGCAGGAACAGAAAGACCTGGAACCGGAGCGGAAGAGCCTGGGTGAAAAGCTCCGGGGGCATTACCTTGCCTTAACGGAAGAAAACGAGAGACAGAGAGCGCAAAAGGCCCGGGAGCTGGAAGAGGAAGAAGAAGCCGTAAAAAAAGCCGGGGAAGCTCTGGAAGAGACGGAAAAAAGCCTTCTGGAACTGGCTGCGGAGACGGGAAGACTCAAGGCCGGGGCAGAGTCCTATGATGACAGAGAAGATGTCTATAACCGCCGTTATCAGGAGAGCTTCGCACGGAACATTCTGGGCCTTTATGAACCGGGATTTCTGGAAATCCAAAGACAGACCTACGGAAAAGACCTGGAAGAGACAGAGAAGAGCCGGAAAAGCTGGAAGAAAAATCTGGAGCAGATGAAGGGAGAAAAACGGCGGGAAGAACGGAATCTGGAAGATTTGCGGACCGGAATTATCCGGACAGAGACAGCGCTGGAGAAGGAGAACGCCCGGAAAACACAGTTTGAAGAAGAACTGGAGGAGCGCCGCACCATTCTCCGGTATCTGGATATGGAAGAAAGCCGGCTTTTTGACACGGCCGGAATCCTGGAAATGCTGGGAAGAAAGCTGCGTGAGACAGCGGAGCGGAAACGGAGTCTGGAAAAAGAAGAAGATGCACTGCAGAAAGAGTATATTCAGCTGACCCAGGGGAAAATCCTGGAACTGTCTGAGGAACTGGAGCAGGAATTTTCTCTTCTGGGACTTCACCCGGTATATGGAATGGAGTGGCTGAAAAAGAACGGCTGCACGGAGAAAGAAAATACCGCACTGGTGCGGAATCATCCATTTCTCCCCTACGCCCTGATTCTGCCCGGCAGGGAACTGGAAATCCTGAAAGAAAAAGGCGGGGAAGTCTATACTTCTGCACCGGTACCGCTGATAGAAAGAGAAAAACTGGAGCAGGAACGGACGCCCCGGAAGGGAGCCGTCCTGTCCTATCCGGATGTCAGCTTCTATATCCTTTTTAATGAAAAACTGCTGGATGAGGAGAAACTGGCACTTCTGGTAAGAGAAAAAGAAGAACAGATTCGAAAAATAAAAGAGGCCGCTTCGATACGGGACAGAGAATATCAGGAATATTTTGCCCGTCAGGAGAAAATCAAAAATCAGAAAGTATCCAGAGACGCCTGGCAGGAAACTTTAAGACAGATAGACGAAACAGAAAAGGAACTCCTCTCTGCCAGAGAAACGCTCCGCCAGGAAGAAGAAAATCTGGCGAATCTGGTGCGGGATATGGAAACCGCAGAAAAGACTATAGCGGAGAAAGAGCGGGAGGCAGCCAGACAGAGACAGCGGCTGGAAGATTTTGAAAATCTGTGTCGGGAATATGAAGCCTGCATGCAGTGCAGAAAAAAGCTGGAGGAATGCCGCAGAACAGAAACCCGGCTGAAAGAGAGGCAGAAACTTGTCCGGGAAGACAGAAAACGGCACAAGGAAGCCAGCCGGACCCTGGAAGCAGAGCAGGAAAAGCTGGAACAGCAGAAGCTCCTTCTGACCTCTGCCCTGCTGAAATTTGAGATGTATGAAGCCTCCCCGGCTTTCCTGGAAGAAACAGCCGACCAGCTGGAAGCACGGTACGATGCTATTACGGCAGGCGTCTCCCAGGAGCTTCAGGAACTGGAATATCAGGAAAAACGGGCGGTAGAGCGTGTGGCAAAAGTCAGGGATGACCTGGACCGTATGCGCCGGAAATACCATCTGGAAGAAAACGCATGGGAGCAGATTTCCTACAACAGAAAAGAAGAAACCCACCAGGAAATTCTTCTGGAAGAAACCGAACGGCAGATTGAGAAGAAACGCGCCCAGTGGAATGAAGAAAACACAGAGGCGACGGTCATTGCCGGACGTATCAAAGACCAGGAAGAACGGATGAGGCAGGAGTGCGGAAAAGAAACAGCGCTTCCCAAAGAAGAAATTCAGAACCAGGATTTTGAGGCCCGGAAAAACCAGCTCCGCTACGAAGAACAGACCGAACAAAAAGAAGGCGCCAGACTGCGGGAATTTATCCGGGGCTACGAAGAAAATCTGACTGCCCTTTCCGAGTACAGTGAATTCCCTGTCCGTACGGAAATCGTCTGGGAAGAAAACATCGGAGAACTGGCTCCGGAAGAACTTCGGAAAAGAAAAGGGATACTGGTACGCGATTATAACCACAGTCTCCAGGGCCGGCAGGAATGCAGGGATGTTCTGACACGTCTTCTGAACCGGATTGTCCGGAAAGAAGAGTTTCAGGATGAATTTTACCGGAAACCCCTGGAAGCCATGCTGGAACTGACAGCTCAGGCCGGACTGGTACTGGAGCAGCTGGATACTACCGTGCAGGCCTATGACAGCCTGATGGAAAAACTGGAAGTAGACATTTCTCTGGTAGAGAAGGAGAAAGAACGGGTAGCAGAACTTCTGGAAGAATATATTCATGAGGTACACCGGAATCTGGGCAGAATAGATTCAAACTCCACCATCACCATCCGGGAACGGCCGGTAAAAATGCTGCGCATCGAACTGCCGGGATGGGAAGAGAATGAAGGCCTGTACCGCATCCGCCTGGACGATATGCTGGATGAGCTAACCCGGAAAGGCGTGGACATTCTGGAGCGCGGCGAAAATGCCCAGGAATACTTCGGCGTTCAGATTACTACAAAAAATCTGTATGATACGATAGTAGGCATCAGCAATATACAGATTCATCTGTATAAAATAGAAGAATACCGGGAATATCCCATCACCTGGGGCGAAGTGGCCAGAAATTCCGGGGGCGAGGGCTTCCTTTCGGCCTTCGTCATTCTTTCCAGCCTGCTGTGCTATATGAGAAAAGATGAAACCGATATCTTTGCAGAGCGCAACGAAGGAAAAGTGCTTCTGATGGACAATCCTTTTGCACAGACCAATGCGTCCCATCTGTTAAAACCTCTGATGGACATGGCTAACCGGACCAATACGCAGCTTATCTGCCTGACCGGACTGGGAGGAGAATCCATTTACAGCAGATTTGACAATATCTATGTCCTCAACCTGATTGCCGCCAGTCTGCGAAACGGCATGCAGTACCTGAAGGCAGACCATATTAGAGGGAAAGAACCGGAAACCGTCATTTCCTCCCGAATCGAAGTGGCAGAACAGCAGGAACTGATTTTCTGACGGAAGCAGCCACCGGGTTGCGGCATAAAGAGGTTGCCAATTACGACAGGCTCATTTATAATAGAATGAAGCCAGAAAAAACCGGCAGTATGATACGAAAAACGTTTGATTCTGGATGTATGAGAATAGTTTGAGGAGGAAAGCGTGTGAAGAACGAATTAGTGATTGTCCTTGATTTTGGCGGGCAGTATAACCAGCTGATTGCAAGACGTGTCAGGGAATGCAGTGTATACTGCGAAGTACATCCCTACACGCTCAGCCTGGACAAGATTAAAGAAATGAATCCAAAAGGCATTATTTTCACCGGCGGACCAAACAGCGTTTACGATGAGGCCTCTCCGCGGTATGAAAAAGCCATTCTGGAACTGGGAATTCCCGTACTCGGTATCTGCTACGGCTCCCAGCTTATGGCTTATCTGCTGGGCGGAAAAGTAGAAACTGCTCCGGTCAGCGAGTATGGAAAAACAGAAGTAGAAGTGGATACCAGTTCCGTTCTGTTCCAGGATGTCTCTGAAAAAACAATCTGCTGGATGAGCCATACAGATTATATCGCAGAAGCGCCGGAAGGATTCCGGGTAACAGCCAAAACCCCGGTATGTCCGGTGGCCGCCATGGAATGCCCGGAGAAAAAACTGTATGCCGTACAGTTCCATCCCGAGGTTATGCATACAAAAGAAGGAACAAAAATGCTTTCCAACTTTGTCTATCATGTGTGCGGCTGCAAAGGGGACTGGCAGATGGGCTCCTTTGTAGAAAAAACAGTACAGGAAATTCGGGAAAAAGTAGGAGACGGAAAAGTGCTCTGCGCTCTTTCCGGCGGAGTGGATTCCTCTGTGGCGGCGGTTCTTCTGTCCAAAGCAGTTGGAAAACAGCTTACCTGCGTCTTTGTGGACCACGGCCTTCTTCGAAAAAACGAAGGCGACGAAGTAGAGGCAGTTTTCGGACCCGACGGTCCTTATGACCTGAACTTTATCCGGGTAAATGCTCAGGAGCGGTTTTACAGCAAACTGGCCGGCGTTACAGAGCCGGAAGAAAAGCGGAAAATCATTGGCGAGGAGTTTATCCGCGTATTCGAGGAAGAAGCGAAGAAAATCGGAGCCGTAGACTTCCTGGTGCAGGGAACCATTTATCCGGATGTTATCGAATCCGGTCTTGGAAAATCTGCAGTAATTAAGAGCCATCATAATGTGGGCGGCCTTCCGGATTATGTGGATTTTAAAGAAATCGTAGAACCTCTTCGCCTGCTTTTTAAAGATGAGGTGCGTAAAGCCGGCAGAGAGCTGGGCATTCCGGAATATCTGGTAAGCCGTCAGCCGTTCCCTGGCCCGGGACTTGGTATCCGGATTATCGGAGAAGTTACCGCTGAGAAGGTGAAGATTGTTCAGGACGCCGATGCCATCTACCGGGAGGAGATTGCGAAAGCCGGAGTGGATACCGGTCTGGGACAGTATTTTGCCGCACTGACCAATATGCGTTCTGTAGGAGTTATGGGGGATTTCCGTACCTATGACTATGCAGTGGCACTGCGGGCGGTGACAACCAGTGATTTTATGACCGCGGAGGCAGCAGAGATTCCTTATGAGGTGCTGAATAAATGCATGAACCGGATTATCAATGAGGTAAAAGGGGTAAACCGGGTAATGTATGATTTGACCAGTAAGCCGCCGGGAACGATAGAGTTTGAGTAAGTTGGAGTGTCGAAGAAATCCAGTATTTATGCGGGTTTACGACACTTTCAAAAGTCTTTTGATAACAAATTGATAACAGTTGCATAAGAGCCATTATTCTTGTAATCCAGTGGTTTTATGGTTAGAGAATGATTGACAAGCGGTTGTTCAGTACACGGTAAACCATGAGTACTGGCTCATTTTTTGACCGCCGTTTCCGGCGGCCGTGTTTACAGATTGGTTGTTTTTGACTTGCTCCGGCAGATTTCCGGCAACTGATCTGACCATGGAAGCAGTTTCTC
>DWYV01000075.1 GCA_019118525.1 Candidatus Bariatricus faecipullorum | reverse complement strand
ATTTAAAATGTGTTTTCGAGCACAGAAAAAGAAAGGAAAGAAAGAGAGGGTACTGTTCATGGGCCTGAAGACATTTAAGGGCGGCGTTCATCCGAAGGACGGCAAGGACTTATCCAAGGCAAAGCCGATCAAGGAGTATCTGCCGACGGGGGATCTGGTCTTTCCGGTGTCACAGCACATCGGAGCGCCTGCGGTTCCGATTGTGGCTGTAGGCGACACCGTGAAGAAAGGACAGAAGATTGCAGAGGCGGGCGGGTTTGTCTCCGCACCGGTCTACAGTTCTGTCTCCGGTACGGTCAAGGCGATAGAGCCTAGAAGAACGGCTGTCGGAGATATGGTGGATTCCATTATCATCGAGAACGACGGCAATTACACAGAGATGGAGTATGAGGAGATCGAGGATGTCTCCAGCCTGTCCAAAGAGGAGATCATCGACAAGATCAGGGAGGCAGGCATTGTGGGAATGGGCGGAGCCGGATTCCCGACACATGTGAAGCTCTCTCCGAAGGAACCGGAGAAGATCGAGTACATCATCGCCAACTGCGCCGAGTGCGAGCCTTATCTGACATCGGACTACCGCAGGATGGTAGAGCAGCCTGAGAAGCTGGTGGAAGGCATGCGGATTATTCTGCAGCTGTTTCCCCATGCGAAGGGCGTGTTCGGCGTCGAGGACAACAAGCCGGACTGCATTCAGAAGCTCAGAGAGCTGACGGCGGGGGAGGATCGGATGACGGTGGTCCCGCTGATGACGAAATATCCCCAGGGAGGAGAGCGGCAGCTGATCTACGCGGTTACCGGCCGCAGCATCAACTCCAAGATGCTCCCGGCGGATGTGGGCTGTATCGTGGACAATGTGGAGACGATTGTGGCGATCTATCACGCTGTAAAACTGGGACAGCCTCTGACTAACCGGATTTTTACGGTTACCGGCGACGCTGTCTGTGAACCGAGAAATTTCTACATAAGTATCGGCACCAGCTATCAGGAACTTCTGGAAGCTGCGGGAGGTCTGATCAAACCGGCGAAGAAAATGATTTCCGGCGGTCCGATGATGGGATTCGCCCTGTTTGATCTGGATGTTCCCACCACTAAGACCACGTCGGCGCTGCTGTGCATGACCGAGGACGAGGCGTCCAAGTATGAGACCACAGCCTGCATCAACTGCGGAAGATGCGTGGAGGCGTGTCCGGAACAGCTGGTTCCCTCCAGACTCGCGGATTTCTCCGCTCACGGTCAGAAGGACATGTTCGAGAAGTGGTATGGTCTGGAGTGCGTGGAATGCGGAAGCTGCAGCTATGTCTGCCCGGCCAGAAGACCTCTGGCCCAGGCTGTCAAGACGATGAAGAAAGATGTCCTGGCAGACAAGAGAAAGAAAAAGTAGGAAGAGGTGAATATTGTGAGTGATTTGTTAAATGTTACATCCTCGCCGCACGTAAGAGAAAAAGACAACACCCAGAGAATCATGCTTTATGTGATCATCTCTCTTTTGCCTGCATCGCTTTTCGGAATTTTTAATTTCGGATATAGGGCGCTGATTCTGATTCTCGTCACGATTGCGAGCTGTGTGGCGTCGGAGTGGATTTTTGAAAAGATTGTACATAAAAAGAGCACCGTAGGCGATCTGAGCGCGGTGGTTACCGGCCTTCTGCTCGCGCTGAACCTCCCGCATACGCTTCCCTGGTGGCAGGCGGTTTTGGGTGGAGCATTCGCCATTATCGTTGTAAAGATGCTCTTTGGAGGACTTGGCCAGAACTTTATGAATCCTGCGCTGGGAGCCAGATGTTTCCTTCTGATCTCCTTTACCAGCAGCATGACGAGCTTTACCTATGACGGGGTAACCGGGGCGACGCCGCTGGCTCTTCTGAAAAACGGAGAGAGCGTGGACGTTATGAGTATGCTTCTGGGAACGGAGGCCGGCACCATCGGCGAGACTTCCGTCATCGCCCTTCTGATCGGCGCCATTTTCCTGATTCTGACCGGTGTGATCGACCTGAGAATCCCTGGTACCTATATTGTGACCTTTGCTGTTTTTGTGCTGCTGTTCGGCGGACATGGATTGGATGGCACTTACCTTGTGGCACAGATCTGCGGCGGCGGTCTGATTCTCGGCGCTTTCTTCATGGCGACGGACTATGTGACCAGTCCCATCACGCCGGCCGGAAAGATTATTTACGGTATTGTGCTGGGCATATTGACGGGAATCTTCCGAATCCTCGGAGCTTCCGCCGAGGGCGTGTCCTACGCGATTATTTTCAGCAATATTCTCGTTCCTCTGATTGAGAGAGTCACGATTCCGAAGGCTTTTGGAATCGTACGGGAGAAAGGAGGAGACAAATCATGAATAAACTGGTAAAAGACGCGCTGGTTCTGACAGCGATTACCCTTGTCTCCGGGCTTGCTCTCGGGGCGGTTTATGAAATCACAAAGGAGCCTATTGCCCAGGCATCCGAGGCGGCTACCCAGGAGGCGTACCGCACGGTGTTCCCGGACGCGGCGTCCTTTGAGGAGTACGCGGAGTTTGACGCCGATATGGCAAATGAGATCGCGGCATCGGCTGGATACAGCGGCGCGGAGATTACCGATACCATGACGGCTCTGGACGGGGATGGCAATCTGCTGGGGTATGTGTTTAATGTGGTTTCCCATGAGGGATACGGCGGAGATATTGCCTTTTCCATGGGTGTGACCACGGACGGTGTACTCAACGGCTATTCCATCACATCGATTTCGGAGACGGCAGGTCTTGGAATGAAAGCAAATGAGGACGGGTTTATGAGTCAGTTCCAGAATATCCCGGCCGAGACTCTTACGGTGACAAAGCAGACGGCGGCTTCCGAGACGGAGATCGAGGCCATCAGCGGCGCGACGATCACATCGAATGCTGTGACGAACGGAGTAAATGCTGGAATCGCGTATTTTACCAGCATAGAAGGAGGTGCGGCAGATGAATAAGATTGTAGAGCGTCTGCAGAACGGTATTATAAAAGAAAACCCCACATTCATTCTGATGCTGGGTATGTGTCCGACGCTGGCGGTTACCACTTCGGGAATGAACGGTCTGGGCATGGGACTTTCCACCACGGTAGTGCTGGCCATGTCCAATATGCTGATTTCCATGCTTCGGAATATTATTCCGGATCGGGTGCGTATGCCGGCTTTCATCGTTGTCGTGGCATCCTTTGTGACCATTGTACAGTTCCTGGTGCAGGGCTATGTGCCCGCCCTTTACGATTCACTGGGTATTTACATCCCTCTGATCGTGGTAAACTGTATCATTCTGGGACGGGCGGAGAGCTATGCCTCCAAAAATCCCGTGATTCCCTCCCTGTTTGACGGTATCGGAATGGGGTTGGGCTTTACCTGCAGCCTTACGATCATCGGTTCCGTGAGAGAGATTCTCGGCGCGGGCCAGATCTTCGGATATCAGCTTCTGCCGCTGGCGGACGCCGCTACCGGAAAGATCGGCTACACGCCCATCACAATCTTTGTCATGGCGCCTGGTGCGTTCTTTGTGCTTTCCATGTTGATGGCTATTATGAACAAGGTACGCGAGAGGAGAGCGAAAGCGGGGAAACCGTTGCCTGAGCCCAGCGGATGCTTCGCCGGCGACTGCGCAGGATGCAGCATGAGCTGCTGTACCGGAAAATCCCAGACGGATGCCGGAAATGAAGACAAGAAGGAAGCGTAGGAGGGTAAGTACATATGAGTGAATTATTGTTGATTTTGGTGTCTTCCGCGATCGTAAATAACGTCGTACTTAGCCAGTTCCTCGGGCTTTGTCCGTTCCTGGGAGTATCCAAAAGAGTAGAGACTGCTGCCGGAATGGGCGGCGCCGTGATCTTTGTCATCACGATTTCGAGTTTTGCTACCGGATGTATCTACAAGTTTATTCTTCAGCCCACAGGATTTGATTATCTGCAGACCATCGTGTTTATTCTGGTCATCGCAGCGCTGGTACAGTTTGTGGAGATGTTTCTGAAGAAACAGGTTCCGGCGCTGTATCAGTCGCTGGGCGTGTATCTTCCGCTGATTACCACCAACTGCGCGGTTCTCGGCGTGGCTCTGAACAACGTGACAGACGGATACAATATTCTGGAAGGCGTCGTAAACGGATTTGCCACCGCAGTCGGATTTACCATCGCGATTGTGATTATGGCGGGTATCCGGGAGAAGATCGAGTTTAACGATATCCCCGGTCCTTTCCGCGGTTCCGCTATTGTTCTGGTAACAGCCGGACTGATGGCTATGGCATTCTGCGGATTTGCCGGTGTGATTTAGGAGGGCTGACAGATGAGTTTTAGTATCGTAGGAGTGATTGCAGCCGTTGCCATTGTAGGCTGCACAGGATGTCTGATGGGATTCTTCCTGTGTTTCGCATCAGAAAAGTTTAAAGTAGAAGTGGACGAGCGGGAGGACGCGATTCTGGAAGTTCTCCCCGGAAATAACTGCGGCGGATGCGGTTATGCCGGCTGTTCCGGCCTGGCTGGCGCCATCGTCAAAGGGGAAGCCCCTGTCAACGGGTGTCCGGTGGGCGGCGCGCCGGTGGGCGCCAAGATCGGAGAAATCATGGGCGTCGAGGCGGAGGAGACCGTCCGCAAAGTTGCTTTTGTGAAATGCGCCGGAACCTGTGAGAAAGCGAAGAAGGATTACGAGTATTCCGGAGTGGAGGACTGCCGGGCTATGGCCTATGTGCCGGGCGGCGGACCGAAGGCCTGCAGCTACGGCTGTATGGGATACGGCAGCTGCGTCGCTGCCTGCCCCTTTGACGCGATCCACATTGTGGACGGCATCGCTAAGGTGGATAAGGAAGCCTGCAAGGCCTGTGGAAAATGTGTGGAGACCTGCCCGCGGCATCTGATCGAGCTGATACCCTACGAGGCGAAGCTGGCGGTTGCCTGCAGCTCCGAGGACAAGGGGCCGAAGGTTATGAAGGTCTGCGAGGTCGGCTGTATCGGATGCAAGCTCTGCGAGAAGCAGTGCCAGTTCGACGCGATCCATGTACTGGACAATGTGGCGCACATCGATCAGGAGAAGTGTACCGGATGTGGAGCCTGCGCGGCGAAATGTCCGAAGAAGATCATTACCATGGTCGGATAAAACGGCATAATAATTATGATAAAAAAGAGCTCTCGGAATTTTTCCGGGGGCTTTTTTCATATGGAAGATGAATTTATCCGTGGAGCGGAAGAAGCGGGACATGACGGGAAAGGCGGTCTGAAGCGAAATGCCGACGATCTGGCAATGATACTTGAAAATCTGGGAAATCGCGTGAGGCAGATCATCTGGAGCGAACGTGTCTGGCAGAAAGGCGAAGTGAAGGGAACAAAGGTAATGGAGGACGCGTATCTGGCAGGAAAAAGAATCGGGGAATAACAATCAAAGATATCAAAAAGCAGCGGAGGACTGGTAATGACACCGTCCGAGCTGCTTTTTGGCATTTTTGAGGATTCTGCCAGTTTTTGTAATTCGTTAGCAGGAGGGATATTAGCGGCATGACAGATAACATCTAAGGTTCTGATCAAATAAGTAATTTTTAATATACGGAAAGGGAATGATTTTTCATAGTAGACAGGTATTAGACAGAATATGGGAATCAGAGGATAATAGATAAAAAGAAAAGAAGCAAAGAAGCAAAGGATGATGTCCCGGTATGTGTTTGCCTTTCTTCCAAAATATCATCCGGGAGCCGCAGATGGATTTTCCGGCTCCTGGCGCAGGGACCGCAGGATATGGTCTGTATATCTTTGCGACAAGAGATCTGGCGACTTACATGTTTCTGAGGACAGAGTTTGTTTTTCTGGATTACAGTGAGTCCTCGATATCTTTTTATATAGATTATCTGGCAATGATGGGACTGTTTATCTGGACTGCCTATTATCTGTCCATGTTCCTTCAGAAATTTTTATTGCCGGAGAGAAATAGAACATGAAAAGAAAGAACAGAAAGACAGGAGGTTACACATGAAAACAAAATTATGGAAGAAAATGCTTTCCGTACTGGTTGCAGGGACGACGCTTTTTTGTCTGACAGCGTGTGGCAGCGGAACAGAATCCGATTCTGCAGCATCTGATCAGACGGAGGAAAATACAGACGCTCAGGGTACGACAGAAGTCGCTGCAGATGCCGGACAGGAACAAAGCGCGGGAGACGGAAATGTTCTTGTCGTGTATTTCTCAGCTACCGGCAATACAGAGCGTGTAGCTGAAGTGATTGCTGATACAACAGGCGGAGAACTGTTCGAGCTGGAGCCGGTTGATCCCTATACCGATGAGGATTTAAATTATAACGATGATAACAGCCGAGTATCCCAGGAATATGCTGATGAAGGCCTGCGGAATGTGGAGTTGGTGGCTGACACTGTAGATGGTTGGCAGGATGTGGAAAGAGTCTATATCGGTTATCCCATATGGTGGGGAAATGCGGCATGGCCTGTAAATGCTTTTGTAGAAGCCAATGATTTCACAGGAAAGACCGTCATTCCCTTCTGCACATCAGCAAGTTCTGGTTTGGGTAACAGCGGTAAACGGCTGGCTGAGCTGGCAGGAACCGGAGATTGGCAGGAAGGTATGCGATTCCGCTCCAGTGTTTCAGATGAAGATGTAGCAGCTTGGGTGGAGAGTCTGGAGTAAAAATTAATATGCAAACGATAAAGGAGACATGGTTCAACAGTGAATCGTGTCTTTTAAATTGTTTGATATATACATTAGCGAAGTTATAGAACTGATATATCTGAAATATATGAAAGCAATGATATCTTATGATAATGTTACCAGAATTGAGACTTATCCTCTCCCTAAAGCAGCTGTTAGAGAGGCGGTATATAATGCTATTATCCATTCCAATTATGCGGCGCTGGTTCCAATACAAATCCGAATACATGAGGATGCGGTATAAATCAGTAATGACTGCGTTTTCCCGGTCGGATGGACTGTGGAAACATTGATGGAACGTCATCGGTCGCAGCCCTATAATCCTAATATTGCCAATGGATTTTTCCGGGCGGGATATGTGGAAACATGGGGACGCGGGATAGAAAAAATATGTGAAGCCTGTAAAAAACACGGTGTTCCAATGTCGGAATATACGCTTCATTTAGAAGATATTATGGTGAAATTTACGCCTTTAATGAGCGCTAGAGTTCCAAAGGGACAAAATGGCACTTTAAATGGCACTTTGGAAGAAAAAATATTATTCATAATAAAGAGAAATTCTCATATAACGCAGTCACAGATTGCCTTAATGCTTGATTGCTCCGAACGAAAAGTAAAACGTCTTATGAAAATGATGCAGGAAGAAGGAATGATTGAACGTGTCGGTGGTCGTAGATTAGGACAATGGATTGTAAAATAGGTTTTCCCCATAATAGTGCAAAAAACACCTCTGGAAATTAAAAAGCGGAACTCCTGGATACAATCCCGGAATTCCGCTTTTCTAATGGAGCATACGGGACTTGAACCCGTGACCTTTTGAATGCCATTCAAACGCGCTCCCAACTGCGCTAATGCCCCATGCGCCTATTATAACACCGGAAGTCTTGATGTGCAAGCAGAAATATGTCATAATAAAGACCGCTGAAAAAGATACTGACAAGAGGGGGACAGACAAATGAAAGAAACATTTTTTAGCAGGCAGATGGTGATATTTCTTGCGGTGGCATTTGGGTTTACTTACCTGATGGGCATTCCCATGGGAATCAGCTACGCCCAGGGGAACAGCGTAGCCTTGTTTCCCAATGCCCAGATGTGCTACCCGGCGGCAGGGGTAATGCTGGCGGCTCTGATAACCAGGAAGACCGACAAAAACCTGCCCCGGCCATTTTTTATTGGTTTTCTGGTACTAACCGTACTGATGGCACTTTTGTGCCTGGGGTCTGTTGTGGCTCCCGGAAGGGGAGCATTCTGGACGGGACTTTTGAATATTTTTATGATGGCGGGCAGTATTCTGCTCTGGGTACTGCTTGGAATAGCCGGGAAAAAGAGACGCAGGGCCTACGGCCTGAACTGGAAAAACGGAAAAGCTTCTGCGGCGGCAGTAGGGATTTTTGTTCTGCTTTATATCCTGCGGATGTTCATCAGCGCACTGCCGGCAGGACAGGCAGGAGACCTGGGGATGATACTGGCAAGCCCCGTGACCTGGATTTACCTGATAGCGCTGCCGGTAAATTTTTTCCTTGTTTTTGTGGCCTTCCTGGGAGAGGAATATGGCTGGCGGTTTTATTTCCAGCCGGTTCTTCAGAAACGGTTTGGGGCGAAGAAAGGAGTACTGCTTCTGGGCGTACTCTGGGGGCTGTGGCATCTTCCGGTGAACCTGTTTTTCTATGCGGACTCAGCCAGCCGGATACAGAGCATTCTGGGGCAGCAGGTAACCTGCATTACCATAGGAATTTTCTTTGCCTGGGCTTACATGAAGACGGACAATATCTGGGTACCCACGGTTCTGCATTTTCTGAACAACAACCTGATTCCTATTTTCAGCGGGAGCTATTCGGCGGACGTGATTGAGGGGCAGAGCATTTCCTGGCAGTCGGTCGTATTTTCGCTGGTGGTAAATGGAATTGTACTGGGCGTATTTTTGTTTACCCGTTATTTCCGGGAGGGAAAATACCTGTTGCCGGTTCTGGATGAACGAAGTGAAAGAGAAGCCCGGGAGACGGAATCTTTCAGAAACCCGGATATGACAGAAACTGCCGGTCCGGACTTGACAAAAGAAAGCAGTCTGTGATACGCTTTTTCCATAGTTTGTAAATGCAGAGATGAAGAGAGTACGCCTTTTGAATTTCTACAGAGAATTCCCGGCTGCTGAGAGGGAAGAAAAGGAGACTGGCGGAAGATGGCTTCTGAGCGGCACAGGTGAACGGGAAGGCTCCCGTAAGCCTGCGATGGGTTCCGCCCATTACAGCGGCAAGTGCTTCTGGCACTTACGGAGGCTCTGTCTGCGAGGGCAGGGCGAATGAGAAGTGGTAACACGGTATCCCCGTCTTCTTTGGAAGGCGGGGATTTTTATTTAGCAGGAAATGAAGTTTCCTGCTAAATAACAACGCTCCGCAAGGATGCACCAGTTAAGGAGGAAGAGAGATGGCTGACAAACCAAAATATTACATTACCACGGCGATTGCCTATGCTTCAGGCAAGCCCCACATTGGAAACACCTATGAAATCGTACTGGCGGACGCCATTGCCCGGTATAAGAGAAGTCAGGGCTATGATGTGTTTTTCCAGACCGGTACAGACGAACACGGACAGAAGATTGAGCTGAAGGCTCAGGAGGCGGGGGTTACCCCGAAAGAGTTCGTGGACAATGCGGCAGGAGAGATTAAGAGAATCTGGGATTTGATGAGCACATCCTATGACAAATTTATCCGAACCACAGACGATTACCACGAAAAAGAGGTACAGAAGATTTTTAAAAAGCTCTATGACCAGGGAGACATTTACAAGGGCTACTATGAGGGAATGTACTGTACGCCCTGCGAGTCCTTTTTCACAGAGTCCCAGCTGGTGGATGGAAAATGTCCGGACTGTGGACGGGAGGTACAGCCCGCGAAAGAGGAAGCCTACTTCTTTAAGATGAGCAAATATGCGGACCGGCTGATTGAGTATATCAACACCCATCCGGAATTTATCCAGCCGGAGTCCCGGAAAAATGAGATGATGAACAACTTCCTGCTTCCGGGTCTGCAGGATCTGTGTGTATCCCGTACTTCTTTCAAATGGGGAGTTCCGGTTGATTTTGATGACAGGCATGTGGTGTATGTATGGCTGGACGCACTGACTAACTACATTACTGGTATCGGGTACCACTGCGACGGCGAGAGCGAGGAAAGCTTCCATAAAAACTGGCCGGCGGATCTGCACCTGATTGGAAAGGATATCATCCGTTTCCACACAATCTACTGGCCCATTTTCCTGATGGCGCTGGGCCTGCCGCTGCCGAAGCAGATATTCGGCCATCCCTGGCTTCTGCAGGGAGACGGAAAGATGAGCAAGTCCAAAGGAAACGTGCTCTATGCAGATGAGCTGGTAGAATTTTTTGGTGTGGATGCTGTGCGGTACTTCGTGCTGCATGAGATGCCCTTTGAAAATGACGGCGTAATTTCCTGGGAACTGATGGTGGAACGGCTGAATTCTGATTTGGCAAACACTCTGGGCAACCTGGTAAACCGGACCATTTCCATGACCAGCAAATATTTTGGTGGAACGGTTGCGGATAAAGGCGTTGCGGAGGAAGTGGATGCAGAGCTTCTGGCCCTGACAGAAAAAACACCGTCCCTGGTAGAAGAAAAGATGGAGAAACTCCGTGTGGCAGACGCCATTACTGAGATTTTCAATCTGTTCAAACGCTGCAACAAATATATTGACGAGACTATGCCCTGGGCACTGGCCAAAGAGGAGACGAAGAAAGACCGGCTGGAGACCGTGCTCTGGAACCTGATTCAGAGCATTTCCGCAGGCGCAGAGCTTCTGGAATCCTTTATGCCTGAGACCTCTGAGAAAATCCTGGCGCAGCTTGGCGGCGGCCATGTAACGGACAAACCGGAGATTCTCTTCCAGAGACTGGACCTGGAAGAAGTGATGAAGAAAGTCGAAGAACTTCATCCTGTCCAGGGAGAACAGGAACAGACGGAAGAAGAGGCAGTAATCGATATCGAGGCAAAACCGGAAATCACTTTTGAAGAATTTGGGAAAATGCAGTTCCAGGTAGGAGAAATCATTGCCTGCGAGGAAGTGAAAAAATCCCGGAAACTGCTGTGCTCCCAGGTAAAAATCGGAAGCCAGGTAAAACAGATAGTATCTGGAATCAAGGGCCACTACACCGCCGAAGAAATGGTCGGCAAAAAAGTAATGGTTCTTGTGAACTTAAAACCGGCGAAACTGGCAGGCGTACTGTCAGAAGGAATGCTCCTCTGCGCAGAAGACGCAGACGGAAATCTGGCGCTGATGACACCGGAAAAAGACATGCCCGCAGGAGCAGAAATTTGTTAGAATTGTTTTGAAATTGTATACGGGGACGGGTACCGGCCAGCCGGTACCCGTCCCCGTTCATTGTTTGGCAGGGAAGGAGAGAATGATATGTGTGCCGTAACCGGGCTCGCTGATTATCTCGAATGAGTTTTTTCCTGGATAGAGGATTTCCAGCCGTTCCCGGACATTTACAATACCTACATGGGTGACAGAGTGGCGGGCTTCCCGGCTGGTCAGAAGCTGCCGGGTCATTTCTTCGGGCATTCCGTCGCCGTTATCTGTAATCTCACAGAAAAGAATATTATGGTCCTGATAGAGAAAGACGTGGATGCTTCCGGTCCGGGTTTTCTGAAAGGCGTGAAAAAAGGCGTTCTCAATCAGGGGCTGGAGCAGCAGATTGGGGATTTCCAGGTCCAGGCAGTCGGGGGCCGCGTCCACATCGGCCTGAATCAGTCCGCCGTAACGGGGTTCGATGATGGCAATATAATTTTTTACATTGTTCAGCTCATCGGCCACGGTTACCATGGTGCCGGTTTTACCCAGGGTGCTCCGGAAAAGGGAGATAAGGGAATCTATGGTCCGGCAGGCCTCCCCGGCATGGTTCATTTCCACCAGATGCTTCACGCTGTCCAGCGTATTATAGAGGAAATGGGGATTTATCTGCATCTGAAGCAGGTTCAGCTCGTCTTTGCGCCGCTGTTCATGGGCCTGATGCAGTTTTTCTACATAGTCGTTCATGGAGGTAATCATCTGACAGTAGGCGCTGGATATCTGCTCCATTTCCGTGGAGCCGGTTATGTGTACCGGGGCGGGAATGCCCCGGCTGTCTGCCATATGTTCGGCCAGGGTACGCAGGGGCTTCAGATTCCTTCGTATAATAAAGGCTACCAGAAAACCGAGAGCCAGAAGGGTAACACAGATGGTCAGGATGGACAGCATCCGGGACCCGGACTCCTGATACAGGAGGGAGGGGGTTATCTGGCTGACGGCATAGGCGTCATAGGTGCGGATATAATGGGACAGCACGATGGTCTGGTCTTCCATACGGGTGTAGTCGGTTTTATTTTTCCGGTTTTGCCGGGCCGTCTGAAGCAGCTCACTGTCGTAGGAGCCGATGTCCTCCTCGATATTGCTGGATAAAATCTTTCCGCCCGAGGACAGCAGAAGGATGCTGGTACTGTTACTGCTGAAACTCTGGTAAAACTGCCGGAGACTGTATTCCGGGATGGACAGAAAAATAACACCGTAAAAATTCCCGTCACTGTCGGAAAGGGTTTTGCAGCCATAGATAATCGACGTATTCTGGGTGGAATAGGTAAAACCTCCCTGCCTTCCGCCGTAGATAATATGCCCATTGGCCCGGGCTTTCTGATAAACGTCCAGGTCAAAAAATTCCTCATATTCCAGGGTGACGCCGCCGTTCCCGGAACTGACGGCAATCCCGTTTGTACCAAGAAGGGTAATCTCATAATCTACCATGGCCAGGGGGCTGCTGGAAAAAATTCCCGACAGGCGCTGCCGGGCTTTCCACTCCTCCTGAACGGTATCGCAGGGATCCCCCAGCGCATTCTGGAGATAGGGTGTCTGCTGAATCATCGACGCAATCTGGGCAATCCGGTCGTGCACCAGGCTCAGGCTGATGTCGGTCTGGGTCAGAATTTCCAGGCTGGACTGAATGGCCGTCTGCTCCGTCTGGCGCTGGTAGATTCCGGATAACGTTGCCACAGACAGCAGCAGAAGCAGAACCGTCGTAAAGGTTATGGGGGCCAGCAGTTTAAAAAGAAGAGAACGGGATGTTTTCATAATAGTTCCTTTCTGTGCGACTGATTCCGGTACTGAAGCGGCGTTACACCTACCAGTTTTTTGAAAATTTTCCCAAAATAACTCTGGTCGGAGTAGCCGATACTTTCGCTGATGTAACTGATACTGTAGCTGGTTTCGGCCAGCAGGGTTTTCGAATGCCGGATCCGCACGTCATTTAAGTGCTCACTGAAATGCTTTCCCGTATTCTGACTGATGTAGGCAGACAGATAGGAATAGTTCATGTGCAGGTGTCCGGCCACATCATAAAGAGTTATCTGCTCCGCATAATGGGTTTCCAGAAACTCCTGCAGCCGGGAGATAATCCGGTCACAGGAGGGAACGCTGTCGGCGCAGGCATCCTCCAGTTCCTGGTAGGCAGCCAGCACAGCGTCCCGAAACTGCCCGTAGGTCAGCGCTGAATCAAGCCCCTTAAAAAGTTTTAACTCTGTTCGGGATACGGAAATGGAATCCCGGGCATATTTGCGGGCGTCTTTAAGAGAACTGTAAAACGTGTGCTCCACCAGCTTCTTAAACTGAAACGGATTCATCCGGGTTGAATTTTTCAGGGATTCCATATATTCCAGGAGAAGGTTTGCGGCTTCCCGCCACAGTCCCTGGGATGTAAGCCTGGCATAGGGCTCAGAAAAAAACAGCGGCGGATTTCCCTGGGCCGGGGCCAGTTCCGTTTCGTAAAAACAGAGCTGGTTTTCATATAAAATAGAATATCTGGTCAAATCATACAGATGCTCCGTTTTCTCCCGGAACCGGGAAATCTCAGAAAACGGAGCCCCCAGCACACAGCTTGTGTGACAGATTTTCTCTTTCAGCCGCTGAAGAACCCGGGGAAGCCTGTCTGCTGCCGTGGAATCTTCCAGGGAAAGCAGGGCCAGGGCATGGTTCTGGGTCGTAAAGCAGGCGTACAGAGGATATTCCGGCAGAAGCCGCCGCAGACTTTCCTGCATATCTTCCTCGGAGGAAAAATCCGGAGCGGGACGTTCCACCATAAGGAGGGAGAATTTCTTTCCAGGCAGGTGGCTCTCCAGCCAGGACGGGAAAGCACCGGAACTGCTGTCCGCGTAGCCGTCCAGAATCTGCCGTGCCAGCAGCCCGAAGGTCTTCTCCGGATGCCCGTTCTGCCCGGAAGAATCAGCATCGGTAATCCGGTCCAGGCAGTCCAGAAGTACGTCCCCGGTGACCCGGCTTTTCAGAAGATAGTCGGAAGCGCCGTACTGGAAAGCCTGCCGCACCTTGTCAAACTCATCAAAATTACTCAGCATCACCACGGGAATCTGAGAAGTCTCCCGGATTTTCCGGACAAAATCCACACCCCCAAGCACGGGCATGACCACATCACAGAGAATCACGTCAGGCTGAAGCAGGAGATATTTTTCCAGCCCCTCCTGTCCGTTGGAAGCCTCGCCGGTAATCGTATATCCGGCGCCCTCCCAGTCCATCATATATTTCAGTCCCTGGCGGAAAATAAACTCGTCATCGATTAGTAATAATTTCTTCATGCCTTATGCCTCCTGATTTTAGTTTCATTATAAAATAAGAAAATACGGGTTTCAAGGAAAGGCGGCCCGGAAACGGGAACGGCAGGGCAAGTCACAAAATAATTTAGAATTTGCACAAAAAAACTGCGAAAATTGTTAGGGAAAAATTAAGAAGCTAAAAATAAAACGAAAAATGCAGAAAAACATGCTATAACGCCGAAGCAGAAACGGCTAAGATGAATATACAGAATATGGCCATAGAGAATATTTAAGACCAGAGGAGGAAAAGCGAATGAAAAAGAGACTGATGGCAGCAGGAATGGTAATGGCACTGACAGCAGGCCTTCTGGCAGGCTGCAGCGGAGGATCCGATTCCAGCGGCGAGACAGAGGACGGAAAGAAAAAAGTAACAGTCTGGGCCTGGGACGTAGAGTACAATATCCCGATTATGGAAGAGGCGGCCAAGCGGTACGAGGCGAACCATGACGATGTAGATATTGAGGTGGTGGAATACTCCTACGACGACATTACCCAGAAAATCAACACCTATCTGACAGCAGGCACCACGGACGGTCTGCCGGACATTATCCTCAGCGAGGACGCCAATGTACAGAAATACATCCAGTCCTATCCGGGAGAATTCAAAGACATGTCCGACATTGTGGATTTCTCCAATTTTGCACAGTATAAAGTAGAGGTACTGACCATGGACGACGGAATCTACGGCGTACCCTTTGACATCGGAACAGAAGGCCTGTTCTACCGTTCCGATTATCTGGAGCAGGCAGGCTACACCCACGAAGACCTGATGAACATCACCTGGGATGAGTTCATTGAAATCGGTAAGAAAGTAAAAGAAGTGACCGGGAAAAACATGCTGAGCCTGGACCCGGACAGCATGAACTTTATGCGTGACTGTATGCAGGCTTCCGGAACCTGGTACTTTACCGAAGACGGCGAAGTAAATATTTCCGGGAACGCAGTGATTGAAGAAGGAACCAGAATCTACAAGGCACTGATGGACGCAGACATCGTAGAACTGACCTCTGGCTGGTCCGAGATGGCGGCAGCCCTGAACAACGGAGATGTAGCTTCCATTACAACCGGATGCTGGATTGTTCCCACCATTACCGCTCAGGAAGACCAGTCCGGTCTCTGGAGAGTGGCTACCATGCCCCGTCTGGATACCGAAGGCGGCACCAACTACGGAAACCGCGGCGGTTCCAACTGGCTGGTACTGGAAAACTCTGCAAACAGCGACATTGCGGCAGACTTCCTGAACGAAATCTATGCAAACGACGTGGACTTCTACGAGACCATTCTGCAGGAAGTAGGAGCGGCAGGCGCTTATATCCCGGCACAGTCCAGCGACGTATACAATGAACCGGTTGAATTCTTCGGCGGCCAGGCTATCTGGGCAGATTTTGCAGAATGGGCACAGCAGGTGCCGGCAGTAAACCTGGGCGTATACTCTGACGAGGCGGACAATGCCCTGATTACCTGCATGCCGAACGTACTGGACGGCTCCCAGGACATCCCCACCATGCTGTCAGAAGCACAGAAACTGGTGGAACAGCAGATTCAGTAATGACGGAATAATGGAGAAAAAAGAATGAACAGGAAACTTTCAAAACAAAAGTTAAAATTCCGTATCAGTGGATGGGCGTTTGTGCTCCCATCCATTGTACTGTTCCTCTGGCTGGTACTCTGGCCCATGATAAACGCCTTTATCATGTCCCTGCAGAAGGGAAAAGGAAACATGATGGAATTCGCAGGATTCGACAACTACCTGCGGCTTCTGGACGACCCGGTATTTATCAGCAGCCTGAAAAACACCATTTTGTACTTTGTCATCCAGGTGCCGGTTATGCTGGTGCTGGCGCTGATTGTGGCCTCTATCCTGAACAACCCGAAACTGAAATTCCGGGGATTTTTCCGGACGGCCATCTTTATTCCCTGCGTAACCAGCCTGGTGGCATACTCCCTTCTGTTCCGGAGTATGTTCGCAGAGGACGGATTTATCAACAATGTACTGATGGGCCTGAACCTTATCGACAGTCCCATTCCGTGGCTGATGGACACCTTCTGGGCCAAGGTGGTTATTATCCTGGCGATTACCTGGAGATGGACCGGTTATAACATGATATTTTTCCTCTCCAGCCTTCAGAATATCGATTCCGATATTTATCAGGCGGCAGAGATTGACGGCGCCGGCGCCTGGGACAAATTCTGGAGAATTACCGTACCGCTGTTAAAGCCGGTAATCCTTCTTACCGCAATTATGTCCACATCCGGAACCCTTCAGCTTTTTGATGAAGTGGTGAATATTACCAGCGGCGGACCGAACAACAGCACCATGACGATTTCGCATTACATATACAATCTCTCCTTTAAGTATTCGCCGGACTTCGGTTATGCGACCGCAGTGTCCTTTGTCGTATTCGTCCTGATAGCAGTGCTGTCGTTACTTCAGATGAAAGTGAGTGGTGACAAAAATGACTGACAGAAAACAAACATATCGCGGAAAAGGCCGCAGGAGAGCAGTCTGCGGCATACAGTACCTGTTTCTGATTATCATGGCAGTGATTTCTGTCTTCCCTTTTCTCTGGATGATTATCAGTGCAACCAACAGCAGTATGGATATCATTCTGGGAAAAATGAGTTTCGGCGGCGAGCTGATGAACAACATCCGGAATCTGCTGAGTGCGGGAGATCTGCTGACCTGCCTGAAAAACTCGGCCATTCTGAGCGTGTTTATCACCACACTGAGTATTCTCATCTGCTCCCTGGCCGGATACGGGTTCATAGTATTTAAAAGCAGGGCAAAAGAATTCTGGTTTTCCTTTATCCTGCTCTCCATGATGATACCTACTTCGTCCCTGATTATTCCGCTGTTTAAGATGTTCAGCAGCATGGGACTTCTAAACACAAAGGTAGGTGTTATGCTGCCCTCCTTAAGTACCGCCTTCCTGATTTTCTTTTTCCGGCAGAATACAAAAAGCTTTCCGCTGGAGACGATTCAGGCGGCCCGGATTGACGGACTGGGCGAGCTGGGCATCTTCTTCAAAATTTTTATGCCCATGATGAAATCCACTTATTCAGCGGCCATTATTATTACCTTCATGTCCAGCTGGAACAACTACATGTGGCCCCTGATTTCTCTGCAGACCACAGACCAGCGTACCCTGCCGCTGTTAATCAGCTCCCTGGGTACCGCATACACCCCGGATTACGGAATGATTATGGTAGGAATTATCATCACCACCATCCCTTCCGCCCTGATTTTCTTCCTGATGCAGAAAAGTTTCGTCAACAGTATGATGGGTTCTGTAAAATAGGAAAGAAAGTATGTTATAATAGGGGACAGGTATCAAGGGGGACGGGTACGGGCTGGCTCGTACCCGTCCCCCTTCCAGACGGGGACAGGTACCGGCCAGTCCGTACCCGTCCCCCTTCAAATATGGAAAAAGGAGACAACACCATGGAACGAGTGAAGGTAATACAGCATTTAACGAATCCGGAGTTTTTCCAGGAGAACCGGCTGGACCCGGTGTCCGACCACCTCTGGTATGAGACAGAGGCAGAAGCGCTGGCGGGGGGAGAGATGTCCCTTTCTCTGAGCCTTTCCGGCACCTGGAGCTTCCTGCGTGTGCCAAATCCCGAGGCGGTGCCGGCGGGATTCGAAGCGCCGTCTTTTGACTGCCGGGGCTGGGATACCATTCGGGTACCGGCCCAGACAGAGCTGTCCGGTTACGGGTATCCCCAGTACACAGACACCGACTATCCCTGGGACGGCAGGGAACAGGTACAGCCCCACGACATTCCCCGGGAAGACAATCCCACGGGCTGCTATGTGCGAAACTTTGTCCTCCCGGAGCACATGGAAGGAAAGCGGATTCAGCTTCATCTGGAAGGCGTGGAGACAGCCTTCCACTGCTGGATAAACGGCAGTTACGCGGGCTACAGCGAGGACAGCTATACGCCGGCGGTCTTTGACATCACCGGACAGGTTCGGCCCGGCGAAAACAGAATCGCTCTGGAAGTGTACCGGTTTTCCACCGGAAGCTGGCTGGAAGACCAGGACTTCTGGCGTATGGGCGGCATTGTCCGGGACATCACCGTAAGAGCCCTGCCGGAAATCCATATCCGGGACCTGGATATCCAGGCCGGTCTGGCAGAAGCGTACACAAAAGGAACAGCCCAGGTCCGTGTGACGCTGGACGGAGCCGGGGCAGAAAAGGCCCGGATCTGCTGGAATCTCTATGACGCCCGAATCCGTATGGAAGCTCCGGAGACCGAGACGTGCATTCTTTCCGGGGAGGAGACGGCAGAAGAGAAAACGGCAGCGTTTACCCTGGAAGTGCCCGGAGTGAAAAGCTGGAGCGCAGAGCTTCCCTGGCTGTACCGCCTGGTTCTCTCCGTTCGAAACGACGCAGGAGAGATTCTGGAAGCCGCGGCCCAGGACGTGGGATTTTGCACCGTGGAAATCCGGGACGCCGTGCTTTACTTTAATGGAAAACGGCTGCGCCTAAACGGCGTCAACCGGCACGAATTTTCCGCCCGGAAGGGCCGGGCCATCGGAAAAGAAGAGATGGAGTGGGACATCCGGTTCCTGAAGCAGAATAACTTTAACGCCGTGCGGACCAGCCATTACCCGAACCAGAGCTACTGGTATACGCTGTGCGACCGGTTCGGAATCTATGTGATGGATGAGACCAACCTGGAGACACACGGAACCTGGCATATGCGCAAATACGACAACACCCTGCCGGGAGATTTTCCCCAGTGGCACGAGGCGGTCATGAGCCGGGCTCAGGCCATGCTGGAGCGGGATAAGAACCATCCCTGCATCTTCTCCTGGAGCGTGGGAAACGAGTCCTGGAGCGGACAGAATCTGTACGATATGAGTATGTATTTCCGGAATCGGGACAAAAGCCGCCCGGTACACTACGAAAATGTGTGTCACGACCGGCGCTGGGGCGGGACCACGGATTTCGAAAGCCGGATGTATGCGACTCCCGGTGAGGCAGAGGAATATCTGAAAAACAGTCCCGAAAAGCCCTATCTTCTCTGCGAATATTCTCATGCCATGGGAAATTCCTGCGGAAACCTGGACGAGTACACCGCCCTCCTGGACAAATACCCCCAGTACTGCGGCGGATTTATCTGGGACTACATCGACCAGTCTCTCTATAAGACGAACTGCTTCGGAGAAGAGTATCTGGCCTATGGGGGCGATTTTGGCGACCGCTCCACCAATGAAAACTTCTGCACCGACGGCATTATCTACGGGGACCGCACCCCGTCGCCCAAGATGCAGGAGGTAAAATATCTGTACCAGCCCTTCCGCCTCCATCCGGGAGCAGAAGAGATACAGGTGGAAAACCTGCAGCTTTTTGAAGACGGAAGCAGGTTCCGGCTGGAATGGCGCCTGGAAAAGGAAGGAAAAGAACTTTCCAGGGGCAGCAGCCCCCTTCGGGTAAAACCGGGAGAAACCGCTGCGATTCCCTGCGGTATGACACTTCCGGAAGAGCCCGGAGAATACGTGCGGACTGCCAGCCTTATCCTGAAGGAGGATACCCCTTATGCCAAAGCAGGAACGGAATTCTGCTTTGGACAGACTGTGGAGACGAAAGATACAGAAACGGAAGCTCCAAAGACCGGAAAAAAACCACAGATTATCGACGGAGACAGCAGTTTTTCGGTAAAGGGCGATGGATTTTTGCTCATGTTCCAGAAGCTCACCGGCAGACTCATCTCCTGGAATATCCGTGGGAAAGAACTGGTTTACAACATGGAACATACCCTCCGGCCGGAATTCTGGCGCGCGCCTACGGATAACGACAGAGGAAACAAAATGCAGGTGCGCTGTGTACTGTGGAAGGGCGCTTCCCTTTACCCGGCGGTGGAAAGCGTAACCTGCCGGGAAGAAGAGGAGAAGGCAGTGGTAGAGACAGTATTTGGTCTTGGCCAGGGGGCCCGCTGTCATCTCACTTACCGGATTGACGGGGAAGGAGTTCTGGATGTGACAGAACGCTACGAAGGGGCAGAAGGACTGCCGGAGCTTCCCTGTTTTGGAATGTCCTGGAAACTGCCGAAAGAGTTCGGACAGATTACCTGGTACGGTCTGGGACCGGAGGAAACCTATGCGGACCGCAGGCAGGGCGGCCGCCTGGGTATTCACCGGACCACACCGGAAGCGGGAATGTCCGGCTACGTGGTACCCCAGGAATGCGGAAACCATGTGGGAACCCGCTGGGTAGAAGTCCGGAATGACCAGGGAACCGGACTTCGGATAGAGAGCCCGACGCCCTTTGAATTTTCCGCACTGCCCTACACCTGCCATGAACTGGAAGAGGCCCGGCATCATTTCGAGCTGCCCCGTCCTTACGCAACCGTGCTGAGGCTTCTGGAGGCCCAGACCGGTGTAGGCGGCGACAACAGCTGGGGAGCCTGGGCGCATGAGCAGTATGTGCTGGACAGTTCCAAAGACAGAGAATTCCACTTTACCGTACGAAGTATATAAGGTTTGAAAAAAAGGAAACAGGCCGGTTCTTCCGGGGGTAATCCCGGGAGGGCCGGCCTGTTTTGTCGGGTGAGGAATAAGAAAAGAACGCATATAAATTTATATACATTCTTTGCAAAATAAGGTATTATACTAGTAAAAGAAAAAGAGGAAAAGTATACAGAAGTATAAAGTATTGAGATGAAAAAGGAGGCATTTTCAATGAGCGACAGAGAGTATGCACATCAGTTATTGGATAAAGTTCCGGAAAGTAAAATTTTTTATATTGTTGGGATTTTAGAAGGAGCAGCAATTCCGGAGATTGAAGAAGAAGAGCCGGACAAATGGGATTTAGACATGATTGACGAGGCTAAAAAAGTAAATGACGGTCATGGGATCCCGATTGAAGATTTAGCGAATGATTTGGGGATAAAATTATGAAGTACCGAATAATCATCGAAAAAAAGGCCGAAAAGTTTATTAGAAAACAAGTGAAGAAAGAACAGGAGAGACTGTTGAAGGCGATTTATAAATTGCCCTATGGTACTGACATAAAAAAATTAAAAGGTTCTGAATGGTTTCGTATGCGTGTGGGTGATTACCGTATTATTTACGGCATAGACAGCGGAATAAAAGTTATAACAGTTGAGAATATAGATAATCGTGGAGATGTATATAAAAGATATTAAAAAAGCTTATATAAAACACGAAAAGTCTGTTTAGAAACTGCACGAAGAAAAGGTACGGCACATGGATTGACTGCGGTAAATGATGAGTGAAAGTAAGCCGGTTCTTCCGGGCAAAATCTGCACCGTCTGTCTGCTTATCTGCTGCACCCAAGGCGCAATAATATTCTTTTTGCCGGGACTGAATCCCAGAAGGAAAATTCCCACAGCAGGGAACCTACCCCTCCAGAATTCCTTCCAGAATCTCCCGTACCTTGTCTTCTGTAAGCTGGCAGGCCTCAGCGATTTCATCCGGTGACTTCCCGTCCATATACAGGCGGAAAACCTGGCGGACCAGTTCCCGGCCCTCTTGAATGCCCTGCGCGAAGCCTTTCTCAAAGTTTTCTTTATAGCTCAGCTTAATGCCTAGCTCAACTCCTTTCTGTTTTTCTCCGAAAAGGAATTCCTTCGTTTTACTGAACTGTACATGAATTAGAGGCCAGGCCGGAGCAGTCCAAAGGGAAAAATCTCCGGCTTCTCCATTTGCAATTTTAAACATCAACCTGGAATCATCTCAGAAGGAAAGTGCCTGCGGCCAGGAACCTACCCTTCCAGAATCTCCCGTACCTTGTTCTCTGTAAGCTGGCAGGCCTCTGCGATTTCAGCCGGTGACTTCCCGGCCATATGCAGGCGAAAAACCTGACGGGTCTGTTCCTGGCCAATCTTAATGCCCCGCTCAA
>DWYV01000074.1 GCA_019118525.1 Candidatus Bariatricus faecipullorum | reverse complement strand
AGATGTGTATAAGAGACAGGCCTGTACCCGTCCCCGACTACAAATCTGCAACAATTCAGAAAAAAGAAGGACAGTTCCGCAGCGAGGAACTGTCCTTTGTTTGTATGGTTTGTATGATTTGTATGATTTGTATGATTTCATATACCCGCTGTTTTATATACCCGCTGTTTTATATACCCGGCAGGATGTGGGTGGCAATGAAGAAATAAATCATCACCGAGCAGGTGTCCACAACGGTTGTAATCAGAGGGGACGCCATGATGGCCGGGTCCAGGTGTACCTGCTTTGCCAGAAGGGGCAGGGCGCACCCAATCAGTTTGGAGATGATAACCGTGCAGATAAGAGAAAGTGCGATGGTCAGTGCAATCAGCGGGTCTTTGTACATAATCAGAATCCGGAGACCGTTCGCCGCCGCAAGGACCACGCTTACCACCAGAGATATCCGGAATTCTTTAAACAGCGCCCGGAAGAAATCGGAAAAGTGAATTTCGTCCAGTGCGATTCCCCGGATAATCAGGGTAGAACTCTGGGACCCGCAGTTTCCGCCGGTATCCATCAGCATGGGGATGAAAGAAACCAGAAGGGGAACCGCCGCAAAGGCGTTTTCGTACCGGGTCAGAATCATTCCCGTGATGGAAGAGGAGAGCATCAGTACCAGAAGCCAGGGAATCCTGTGCTTTGCATGCTCCATAACTGAGGTCTCAAAGTAGTTCTTTTCGCTGGGGCTCATGGCGGCCATTTTGGTCATGTCCTCTGTGGCCTCTTCTACCATAACGTCCATAGCGTCGTCAACGGTTACAATTCCCACCATGCGCTCATCTTCGTCCAGCACAGGAATAGCCAGCAGGTCATATTTGGAAAAGAGCCGCGCCACCTCTTCTTTGTCGGTGTGCGTGTGGACGGAGATAATCTCGGTCTCCATGAGGTCGTCCATGGTCAGGTCATCGTCCATAGTCATCAGGTCCTTGGCGCTGACAATTCCTGTCAGTTTCCTGTGTTCCAGAATATAACAAGTATAAATGGTTTCCTTATGAATGCCGGTCTGCTTAATATGGGCCATGGCCTGCTTCACGGTAGTGGTTTTCCGCAAATCCACGTATTCCGTAGTCATAATACTGCCTGCACTGTCCTCGGGATAGTTCAGAAGCACGTTAATCTGTTTCCGCTTCTCGGAAGGTACGTTCTCCAGAATGCGGGTTACCAGATTGGCCGGAAGTTCTTCCAGCATATCCACGGTGTCATCCATGTAAAGGTCATCCAGGAGTTCCCGCAGTTCTTTTTCCGTAAAGACTTCTACCAGGTATGCCTGCATGGAATTGCCCATCTCGGCAAAGACGTCGGCGGCTTTTTCCTTGGGAATCAGACGGAACGCCAGAGCCAGGTCTTTGTCGTCAAGCTCGGTAAGCAGGGAGGCAATGTCCACTGCATTCATTACATTCAGGATACTCCGTACTGCCTTGTACTCCCTGGAGCGCAGAAGCTCCATAAAAATATCTTTGTTCATAATGATACCTCCAGTATTCAGTTTTTCTGTTTAATCGACACGAGCCATAACTGGGGCCAGCTTCCATTTTCCTCACCTGCCTTTCGTTTCTGAAGTCTTCTGTTATTTTAGCCCTCATAACAGGGAAAAGTCAAGTAAAACTGCCGTCTTTTAAAAAGAAGCCATTCATGCTATACTATCAGGGAGCAAAGGAGGAAAAGACATGGAGGAATATACCGGTTTTGCGGCTGTGTACGATATGTTTATGGATAATATACCTTACGACAGATGGGCGGCCTGGGTGGCAGAGCGGCTGAAGGAATACGGCATCTGCGACGGGCTGGTTCTGGATCTGGGCTGCGGGACGGGAAACATGACGGAACGCCTGGCCCGGCTGGGATACGACATGACCGGCGTGGACAGTTCGGAGGAAATGCTGGAAACGGCAGTGGAAAAGAAGATGGAATCCGGCCTGGATATTCTGTACCTTCAGCAGGATATGCGGGAGTTTGAGCTGTACGGAACCATGCGCGCGGTGGTCAGTCTCTGCGATTCCCTGAACTATATCACAGAACCGGAAGAGCTTATCCAGGTGTTCCGGCTGGTAAACAATTACCTGGACCCGGGTGGTATTTTCCTCTTTGATTTTAATACCTGCCATAAATACGAGACCCTGCTGGGCGAGCAGACCATCGCCGAGAACCGGGAGGAGGGCAGTTTTATCTGGGACAACTATTATGACAGCCGGACCCGGATAAATGAATACGAGCTGACCTTTTTTGTCCGGGAGGAAAGCGGGCTCTACCGGAAGTTTGAGGAAGTGCATTTCCAGAGAGGGTATACCCTGGAGGAAATGAAAGAGCTTCTGGAGCAGGCGGGAATGGAATTCCTGGCGGCGTATGACGCCTATACCCCGAATCCTGCGGCGGCAGACAGCGACCGGATCTGCGTTATCGCGCGGGAGCGGGGAAAAAGAAAGACAGAGGAGAGAACATAGGATGGAAGATTATATTGTAAGAGCGACTGCGGGAGACGGGCAGATCCGCGCGTTTGCCGCAGTGACCACGAATCTTGTGGAGGAGGCCCGGAAACGGCACGATACCAGCCCGGTGGCCACGGCGGCCCTGGGGCGGCTTCTGACGGCGGGAGCCATGATGGGAAGCATGATGAAAAATGAGACGGATATCCTGACCCTGCAGATAAAAGGGAGCGGCCCGCTGGGCGGCATTACCGTGACGGCGGACGCGAAAGCGCGGGTAAAAGGCTATGTGGATAACCCGGATGTGATGCTGCCTCCGAAAAACGGCAAGCTGGACGTGGGCGGCGCCGTGGGAATCGGGCTTCTGAATGTGATTAAGGACATGGGATTAAAGGAGCCATATTCCGGGCAGACGGTTCTGCAGACCGGAGAAATCGCGGAGGATTTGACGTATTATTTTGCCACAAGCGAGCAGGTGCCTTCTTCCGTAGGGCTGGGTGTGCTGATGAATAAGGAAAATACGGTGCGCTGTGCCGGCGGATTTATTGTGCAGGTGATGCCCTTTGTGACGGAAGAGGTTCTGGGCAGGCTGGAAGAAAATATTCAAAAGATTTCCTCGGTAACCACAATGCTGGATAACGGACATACCCCGGAGGAAATGCTGGAGAAGGTGCTGGACGGGCTGGATGTGGAGATTACGGACACCCTGCCTGCCGCATTTTACTGCAACTGTTCCCGGGAACGGATTGAGAAAACCATCATCAGTATCGGGAAAAAGGAAATCCGGGAGATGATTGACGAGGGAAAAGAAGTGGAAGTGAAATGCCATTTCTGCAATACGGCATATAAATTTCAGCCCTCTGAGCTGGAAGAGATTTATAAGCAGGCGAAACGGTAGAAAGGAGCGCGCATGAGACAGGGATTTGTAAAGGTGGCCGCGGCCACGCCGGATATCCGGGTGGCGGACGTATGGCATAACTGCGGGGAAATATGCAGACAGATGGAGGAGGCCCGGCAGGCGGGGGCGAAGGTGATTGTATTCCCGGAACTCTGTCTGACCGGCTATACCTGCCAGGATCTGTTTGCCCAGGAAGTGCTGCTTCGGGAGGCGAAAGAGGCGCTTCGGGAGATTGCCCAAAAGACAAAGGATACGGGGTGCCTGGTGTTTGTGGGTCTGCCCCTGGCCGTGGAGGGAGAGCTTTATAATGTGGCGGCAGCCCTCAATGACGGAAAAATTCTGGGGTTCACCACAAAGACATTTCTTCCAAATTACGGGGAATTTTATGAGATGCGTCAGTTTACGGCCGGACCGGAGCGGGCCCGGAACATCTCTTTTGACGGAGGGGAAATCCCCTTTGGCCCGGGCATTTTATACCAGGCCAGGGAAATGGAAGAGCTGGTGATATCTGCGGAAATCTGCGAGGATGTGTGGTCCCCGGTGCCTCCCAGCATCCGGGCGGCCCGGGAAGGCGCCGTGCTTATCGTCAACTGTTCCGCCAGCGATGAGACCATCGGGAAGGACAGCTACCGGGAAGAGCTGATTAAGGGGCAGTCCGCCCGGCTTATCTGCGGTTATGTGTATGCTAATGCGGGGGACGGGGAGTCAACCACGGACCTGGTGTTTGGTGGACACAATATTATCGCGGAGAACGGGACGATTTTAAAAGAGGCAGAACGGTTCAAAAATGAAATGATTTTCAGCGAGGTGGATATTTTCCGGCTGCTGGGAGAACGGCGGAAGAATACCACCTTCCAGGTGGCGGGAGAGCGGACGCTGCCTCGGGTGCCTTTTACCGTGAAGGTGGAGGAGACGGTTCTTTCCCGGAGTTTTCCGGCTCTTCCTTTCGTACCGGCGAATCCGGACGAACGGGAGCGCCGCTGCGGGGAAATCCTGATGATTCAGGCCATGGGTCTGAAAAAACGCCTGGTGCACACCCATTCCCGGACAGCAGTAGTAGGAATTTCCGGAGGCCTGGATTCTGCCCTGGCCCTGCTGGTAACGGCAAAGGCTTTCGACCTGGCGGATCGGGAGCGGAAGGACATTATCGCTGTCACCATGCCCTGTTTTGGCACCACCGACCGGACGTACCAGAATGCCTGCCGGATGAGCCGGAAGCTGGGCGTTCAGCTTCGGGAAGTGCCCATTGCCGATGCAGTGCGGATTCATTTCCGGGATATCGGACACGATGAGGAAGACCGGGATGTAACCTACGAAAATTCCCAGGCAAGAGAACGGACCCAGGTGCTTATGGACATTGCCAACCAGGAGGGCGGCATGGTTATCGGGACCGGGGATATGTCGGAACTGGCCCTGGGCTGGGCCACCTACAACGGGGACCATATGTCCATGTACGGAGTCAATGCTTCTGTTCCTAAAACCCTCGTGCGCCATCTGGTACGGTACTATGCGGATACCTGCGGCGATGAGGAACTGAAGCAGGTGCTGGAAGATATTCTGGACACCCCGGTAAGCCCGGAACTGCTTCCGCCCAGGGAAGGAGAAATCGCCCAGAAAACCGAGGACCTGGTAGGACCTTATGAGCTTCATGATTTCTATTTATATTACATGCTGCGGTTTGGGTTCGAACCCTCCAAGATTTACCGGCTTGCGAAAACCGCTTTTGCCGGAAAGTACGAAAATGATGTGATTCTGAAATGGCTGAAAACCTTCTGCCGGCGGTTTTTCACCCAGCAGTTCAAGCGTTCCTGCCTGCCTGACGGACCGAAAATCGGAACCGTGGCCCTCTCCCCCAGGGGAGACTGGCGGATGCCCAGCGACGCCTGCGCTGTCGTGTGGCTGAAAGACCTGGACGATTTATCAGAATAGTTTCTGAATTGTAGTCGGGGACGGGTACAGGCCTGTCTCTTATACACATCT
>DWYV01000073.1 GCA_019118525.1 Candidatus Bariatricus faecipullorum | reverse complement strand
AGATGTGTATAAGAGACAGGGCCTGTACCCGTCCCCGGCCAGATTTAATATCCCAGATCCTCGTTTACCAGAATCACCTTGATCCGTTTCGGCACCTTGCTGTACCGGGTAATCATGGTCTGACAGCAGATGCACTCGGGGGATTTGCAGTGCGCGCATTCTCCGGTAACCGTGCAGGGTGTGCCGGAAAACCGCTGGGCATTGGCCGGAGCCGCTGTGTACTTCGCACGGGAAAGCGCCTCTTCCTGGCCCCGCACTACCTTATTCATCCCGATTATCATAAGCACGTTCCGGGGGCCGTAGGCAATCGCCGCCACCCGGTTGGCGTTTCCGTCAATATTGACCAGAATGCCGTCCTCGGTAATGGCATTGGAGCTTGCCAGAAAGAAATCACAGTCAAAAGCCTGAAGTTCTATCTTTCTCTTTTCTTCCGGATTCTTTGCGGCTGCCCGCTCATATACCTGATACTTTCCGCTTTTTACAGCATCGGTCAGCCCGATTTCCTGAATGCTCATGGAACCGCCCCAGCTGATGGAGCTTCCCTCCGGAATAAGTTCCAGCGCTTTTTTCAGCGCGTCTTCCTTTGTTTCCGCATAGAAAGCTTCCATATTCCGGGATTCCAGAGCCTTTATCATTCTTTCGGCCAGAAGCCGGTTGCGTTTTTTCATGCTTTCAGTCATTATTCAATCACCTTAATCCATCCTTCGGGCGCTTCAATATGGCCCATCTGTATACCCGTCAGTGTATCATAAAGCTTCTTCGTTACCGGTCCCATCTCTTCCATGCCGGAGGGGATGCAGATTTCCTCGCCGTGGTTGACAATCTTTCCTACCGGAGAGATAACGGCTGCCGTACCGCACAGTCCGCACTCGGCAAAATCCTTCACCTCATCCAGATATACTTCCCGTTCCTCTGTCTCCAGGCCAAGATAATGTTCTGCCACATAGAGCAGGGAGCGCCGGGTAATGGAAGGCAGAATACTGCCGGATTTTGGAGTAACCACTTTGTTATCCTTTGTCACGAAGATAAAGTTGGCGCCTCCTGTCTCCTCTACCTTGGTTCTGGTAGCCGCATCCAGATACATATTCTCGGAATACCCTTCCTCATGGGCCGTCACGATGGCATGAAGGCTCATGGCATAGTTCAGTCCTGCCTTGATATGTCCGGTTCCATGCGGCGCTGCCCGGTCAAAATCAGAAACTTTAATCGTAATCGGTTTTGCCCCGCCTTTGAAGTAAGGGCCTACCGGTGTGGTAAATACCCGGAACTGGTACTCATCTGCCGGACTGACTCCGATAACAGGACTGGACCCGAACATGTAGGGCCGGATATAGAGAGTCGCCCCAGAGCCGTAGGGAGGAACATAAGCCGCATTGGCCTTTACGGTCTGTACAACCGCATCCACAAAGCGGTCCTCCGGAAACGGCGGCATTTCCAGACGTTTTGCAGAATCTACCATACGGGCTGCATTTAAATCCGGCCGGAAAGCCACGATGTGTCCATCTTCTGTCGTATACGCTTTCAGGCCTTCAAACACGGTCTGCGCATACTGGAATACGCCGGCACACTCGTTCAGTGTAATTGAAGCGTCTGCGGTAAGTCCGCCTTCATCCCAGGCTCCGTCTTTATAGTTGGAGACATACCGCATATCCGTCTGAATGTAGCCAAATCCCAGGTTTGACCAGTCAATCTGTTTCTTTTCCATCGCTAATTCCTCCATTCTCTCTGCAGCGAATTCTTATCTAAATCACTGAATCTTCTCCCATTATAATACTTCTCCATGCCAAATTCAAGAGCGCACTCTGTTTTATCTCTTCGGCATGGTAATTGCCTCGATTCCCACGCTTCCGCCCCGTACCACTTCCACGGACTGAAACTCCGATTTCATAAAATTGATGATGGATGTGTTTTTATGGGCGGAGTGCACGAATTCCAGCAGCACGCTGTCGTGCCCGTAGTCCCGCACCTTCGCCTGAAAAGTCTGAGCAATCTGGAACAGTTCCGCCTTATCTTCCGGCGAACAGTTCTTTATCTTGATAAACATGATTTCCTGCATCACCACGGAAAGCTCGGTAAAATCAATCACCTTGATAACCTCTACCATCCGGTTCAGCTGCTTCTTTATCTGTTCGTAGGTTTCCTCGTCACTGATTGTCTCAATAGTCATACGGGACACAGTAGGGTCTTCCGTGGTTCCCACGGTAAGACTTTCCAGGTTATAGGATTTTCCGGAAAACAGCCCGGAGATTTTTGACAGCACTCCCACCTGGTTTTCCACAAACAGTGAAATCCATCTTTTTCTCATTTTACTGTCCATTCTCGTTCTCCTCCTTTTAGCTGTCCATAATCATTTCTTCCAGGGTTCCGCCCGGCTGAATCATGGGATATACCTGCTCCTCCGGGTCAATGATAAACTCAATGAGGGTAGGCACCTTCAGCGCCCGGTTGGCCTTTGCCTGTAAAAAGGCCGGCTCCATCTCTTCCGGTTTTGTCACCCGCAGTCCTTTTGCACCGTAGCTTTCTGCCAGCTTTACAAAATCCGGCGTATATTCCGGCGGCATTTCACCCCTTCTGGTGGCCGCCCCGGAGCGGAGGTCGGTCATGGAGTACCGCTTTCCATAGAACAGTTTCTGCCACTGGCGCACCATCCCCAGATAACTGTTGTTAAACACACAGAGGATTAAGGGCAGTTCCTCCAGCACGGCTGTGGCAAATTCCTGAATATTCATCTGCATGCCGCCGTCCCCGGAAATGGCAATGACCGTTTTCTCCGGATTTCCCAGCTGTGCCCCGATGGCGCCGGGGAAACCGTAACCCATGGTTCCCAGGCCGCCGGACATAATCAGCCGCTTCTTTTCATTCACCTCCAGGTACTGGGAGGCAAACATCTGATGCTGTCCCACATCGGTTACATAAATCGCGTCATCCTCCCGGAATACTTTATTGATGGTTTCCAGAATGTCCTGAGGCTGCATGATTCCTTTTTTCGGTTTCATTTTCAGCGGATGCTCCTGCTTCCAGCCAGCAATCTGCTCCATCCACGCTTCTGTATCGCAGGGTTCCACATATTCCAGCAGTTTTTCCACTGCCTCCTTCGCGTCTGCCACAATGGGCACGTCTACCTGAATGTTACGGGAAATGGAAGCCGTGTCAATATCGATGTGCACTATCTGCGCATGGGGCGCAAACGCGTGCAGTTTTCCGGTAATCCGGTCGTTGAACCGGGTGCCGATGGAAAACAGCAGGTCGCATTCTCCCACCGCCATATTAGAGGCATAGGAGCCGTGCATTCCCAGGTTCCCGATAAACTGGGGATGATTCGTGGGAACCGCGCCTCTCCCCATAACTGTGGTGACAACCGGCACTTTCGTAATGTCCACCATGCGGGTAAACACCTCGTTTGCCCCGGCAATATTCACGCCGCCTCCTGCCAGAAACAGCGGTTTTTTCGCCTTCGCCAGCATCCGGATGGCCCGCTTTAACTGTCCGATGTGAACCCCTTTGCTCGGCTTGTATCCCCGGATATTCACCTCGGTGGGATAATCCGGACTGCCCAGCTCGGCCATCACATCTTTGGGCAGGTCAATCAGCACCGGCCCCGGTCTGCCGGTCCGGGCAATGTAAAAAGCTTCCTTTACAATCCGTCCCAGGTCCTCCCGGTTCCGCACCGTAACGCCATACTTGGTAATGCTTCTGGTGATTCCCACAATATCCACTTCCTGAAACGCGTCGTTTCCTATCAGGTGTCTTGCTACCTGGCCGGTAAAACATACCAGAGGGACACTGTCATAGTTGGCCGTGGCCAGTCCAGTTACCAGATTGGTGGCGCCCGGGCCGCTTGTTACCAGGCATACCCCCACCTTTCCCGTGGTTCTGGCATAAGCGTCCGCCTCATGCACCAGGGCCTGCTCATGCCTGGGCAGAATCACCGTCGTATAGTCCTGCTTATAAATCTCGTCACTTAAGTCAATGGTACAGGCGCCGGGATATCCGAACATGATATCCACGCCTTCCTCCTTCAGCGCTTTTACCAGGAGTTTATTTCCTGAAATCTTCCTCATTCACACACGTCCTCCTTTACTGAAAATGAAAACGCCCCAAACTTTTCAGTTCAGGGCGAATATCTATCCGTGTTACCACCTAAATTCAGAAACTTCCGTTTCTGCACTCTGCCGGTACGGGACCAGGGTCCGATACCATCCCCCTGTAACGTGGGGGTCACGTCAAAGTCTACTGAGGCTGCTGCCCGTTCGGTTCACTGCTCAGAGGCTACTTCCATAATCCCTTCCCGGAGACTTGCACCGGCCGTCTCCTCTCTTTGCATCCGGAAACTATGTACTCCTCCTCGTCCTCGCATTTTTCTGTCATTTTTCAATGCTGTTTCGTGAATTATGTTTATTATAGTTTTCACACAGTCCTTTGTCAATGATAATTATTGCAAATCTTCTTGATTTATTTTATTCTTCCGGATGCTCCTCTCCGGCGCGGCCTGCCTTCTTCCGCTCATACCGGGAAAACACATATTCCAGGTCAAAGCAGGTCTGTTCCTCCGTCACTGCGGTCATCTCCCATTCCTCGTCCTCATCCAGGTTGGGAAACCAGGTGTCTGCCTGGTAGGCGTGGTCTGTCTTTGTCACATAGGCCCGGTCGCAGAGCGGCAGCATGGCCCGGTAAATGCTCTCCCCGCCGATGACGAAGACCTCTCCTTCGTATTTTCTGCTCTCTTCCACAGCCTCTTCCACACTGTGCACAACCACGGCCCCCTTCACCTGATAGTCCGGGTCCCGGGTGATAACGATGTTCACCCGGTTCTTCAGCGGCTGTCCCTGGGGAAAACTCTCCAGCGTTTTCCGGCCCATAATCACAACATTTCCCTGGGTGGTCTCCCGGAAAAACCGCATATCCGCGGGAATGCTCACCAGCAGTTTGTTTTTATTGCCAATGGCCCAGTTTTTATCTACGTTTACAATCAGATTCATCTGCTTACCTCCTGCTACACTGCGATGGGAATATTTTCTATCTGGGGACCGGTCTGATAGTCCTCCAGCTTTACGTCATTTCTGGTAAATGCGTAGAAATCCGTCACCTCCGGATTCAGCCAGAACTTCGGCGCCGGATACTGCTCTCTCTGAATCAGTTCCTCAATCAGGGGGATATGCCGGTCATAAATATGAGCGTCCGCTATCACGTGAACCAGTTCTCCGGCCTCCATGCCGCTGACCTGGGCAAGCATGTGCATCAGCACGGCATACTGACACACGTTCCAGTTATTGGCCGCCAGCACATCCTGGGAGCGCTGATTTAAAATCCCGTTCAGCGTCAGTTTCCCGTCCTCCCTCTCCTTCGTCACATTAAACGTCATACTGTAGGCGCAGGGATAGAGGTTCATCTCGTGCAGGTCCTGGTGCACATAAATGTTTGTCAGAATCCGCCTGCTGTAAGGATTGTGCTTCAGGTCATAGAGCACCCGGTCCACCTGGTCCATCATCCCTTCCTTATACTGGTGCTTCACCTGCATCTGGTAGCCGTAGGCCTTGCCGATGGAACCGTCCTCATCCGCCCAGCTGTCCCAGATGTGGCTGTGCAGGTCGTGGATATTGTTGGACTTCTGCTGCCAGATCCAGAGCATTTCGTCTGTACAGCTTTTGATGGCTGTTCTCCGCAGAGTCAGCGCCGGAAACTCCTTCCGCAAATCATAGCGGTTTACCACACCGAATTTCTTCACGGTATAGGCGGGCATCCCGTCTTCCCAGTGAGGACGGACCTTCTCCCCTTCCGTACTGGTTCCATTGTCAATAATATCCCGGCACATGGATACAAATACCTTGTCTGCGTAGCTCATAGTTTCCTCCTTCTCTCCGCTTCCGTCTGTTTACGGCTCCGAAATATTATAAAGCACCCGTTCCAGCATTTTTTTCAAAGCCTGCACTTCTTTTTTATTCATGCCCAGCGTGAGCTGCCGGTCGCTTTTCTTCCGGATAGCCTCCATCCGTTTCTGAATGTCATAAGCCTTCTCCGTCAGGTAAATATTCCGGCACCTCCGGTCTGTGGTGCTGGGAACCGAAAGAATAAATCCCTTCGCATCCAGCCTTTTTAGAATGCCCGTCACCGTGGGATTTTTCAGACTCAGATTCCGTTCGATGTCGTGCTGGGTAATCTCCTCTTTGCTGGTGGAAAACAGGTAGTCCAGCACGGCGCACTGGGACGCCGTAATGCCGATGGATTTCAGCAGCCGGTTAAAATCCTTTTCATAAATATTGTCAATCTGCTTAATCAGAAATCCGATTGTCGTCCGTTCCCGCATCTTCCGCGCTCCTTCTCAGTCTCCTGCCCTTCTGTGCTACTTCCTTACCCGGACGCCTGCCGCCTGCAGAATTCTGCTTTTCTGAAGAACCGTCACCACCGCATAGAACAGAACCGTCTCTATCGGCACCATCAGAAGCTGTTTTAAAAGCCGGGCCGGCAGAAGCGCTGCAAAAGCCTGTCCGTACAGCATGGACAGCCAGAAGGTGTTCAGCAGGGTGTTTACCACTATGGCCACCGTTACTTTTGCCGCCACAATCCGGGGAACAGAAAGGGGCTTTTTATACAGCAGCACGCCGTAAATCACACCGCCCAGCACGGCACTGATGGTAAATCCGGGGAAAAACGCCCCGGTAGGCTTTACCAGAAACTTCAGAATATCGGCCATTCCCGCCATAATTCCTCCCACTACCGGGCCGAACAGCAAAGCTGCCAGCTCATTGGCCAGAAACGAGAAGCCGACCTTCAGAAAATCTCCCAGCTGAACCGTCCCCCAGAACCCCAGCATCACGGCCAGGGCAAGCAGCATAGATGTAACGGCCAGGGTGCGCACATTCCGCATTTCCCTTGCCGAGCTCCGAAAAAGTTCCACAAAATTTTTCATAAAAAATACCTCCTTTGCAGTAGTTTCCTTCGCTACGCATAGCAGGTATTTTCTCATATCTGTATGTGCAGCAGCGGGATGCAAAATACGGGCCGCAGATTATTCTGAAATCTTTCGTCCGGCTGGCAACTCCCCGTCCATCCGGCACTTAACGCCCGTATCTCTACTCTGCTTTTTCGTTTTTCTCTTTCCGGACTTCCCCCGGTTTCCTGTCCCGGCTGGTCCGTATGACTGATTATAACACTTCCTGTTCCCTGCGTAAACAGGTTTTCCTAATATTCCCGGATGACGCTGCTGATTTCGCTGACCGCTTCCAGCTTTTCCACTTCTTCCAGCGCATCCCAGAAATGGCCTTCCTCTACTGACGCCGTGCCAATGCCAAGTTCTGCCATGGCTTCCTTGGAATCCTTCTGTACCACCCGCTCGATGCTGACTCTGTGCTCACCGAAAACCCGGGCTATCTGCGCCAGGATACCCGGCTGGTTGGGCACCTGAAGGCGGAGGAAAAACCGGTTCCTGGTCTTTCTCCGGGGCACTGCCGGAAGGTCCCGGTAACATCCGCTTCCAATCCGTCCCGTACAGCCGGCCAGCAGATTGCGCATCACGTCCATCACGTCACCCACTACGGCACTGGCAGTGGGAAGCTCTCCCGCGCCTCTTCCGTAAAACATGGTATCCCCTACTGCGTCTCCGTGCACAAAAACAGCGTTAAAAGAATCCCGCACGGAAGCCAGAGGATGGTCCTTCTGAATCATCATGGGGTAGACGCCGGCTTCAATACCGGCCTCCGTCTTTCTTGCCACCCCGAGCAGTTTTATCACGCAGTCAAACTCCCGGGCATACAGAATATCCCGGGCCGTTATCCCGGTAATCCCTTCCGTATAGACATCGGCGAACTCCACCCGGGAATGAAAGGCAGCCGAAGACAGAATTGCCAGTTTCCGACCCGCATCCAGTCCTTCGATATCCGCCGTCGGGTCCGCTTCCGCGTAACCGAGCTGCGTCGCCTGCTCAAGCGCCTCGTCAAACTCCATCCCGTCCTCATACATTCTCGTCAGAATGTAGTTGGTCGTCCCGTTTATGATTCCCATCACTTCATCTATCTCATTGGCCGCCAGGCACTGCTTCAGCGGGCGGATAATCGGAATGCCGCCTGCCACTGCCGCTTCAAACAGGAAATCCGCTCCGGTTTCCTCCGCCGCCTGGTAAAGCTCGCGTCCACGCTCCGCCACCAGGTCCTTATTGGCAGTCACCACCTGCTTTCCTACATGGAGGGCGTCCAGAATCCTATCGCCCGCCGGGCCGGTTCCGCCCATCACCTCAATAATAATCTGTATCTCTTCATCCGCCAGAATTTCCTCCCAGGAATCTGTCAAAAGAGAGGCGTCCACTCCTTTTCGCGTCTTTTTCCTGTCCCGGACCAGAATCTTTTTCAGTTCCAGTCTGGCGCCTGTCCGTTTTTCTATCTCTTCCTTCTGCCTGCCCAGGACCTTGTATACACCCGTGCCCACGGTTCCCAGTCCCAGGAGAGCTGCTTTTATCACCGGTACCGCCATGACCCGCTTCCTCCCTCCCGTATTTTTCCATATCATGCTGCAATGTAACTATTTTATCATTTTTTTGTGTAGATTCAAAGAAGTTTCTTGACTTCTTTTTCAGAAGTGTTTACCATTATATATGTGTACTTTTCTTCAGGAAAACAGTATCTTGTGGTAAGCCTGAAAAAAGAAAACGGAAAAAGCAAAAGAGGAGAGAATACCAATGAAATGCCCCATTTGTAAAAATGAGCTGGAAATCAAAAATAAAGCAGTCGGAAAAACAGAAAACGGAGAAACCATTTATAACGAATATGCCATCTGCCATGAATGTAAAAAGCAGTGGAATTTAGATAAACAGCGTGCAAAGTCTGCTTCTGCCGGAAAGGAGGCTGCTAAGCAGCCGGAAGCTCCGGAAAATCCGGAGCCGAAGAAAAAGAGACGGCCCCGCCCGGAGGATGCGGACAGGATACCCCGGCAGAAAGCAGGGGAAGAGGCCCCGGAACGTCCCAGAAAGAAAAGACGTCCCCGCCCGGAGGGTGCGGAAGGCGCACCGGCCAGACCGGCAAAGCCCGGGAAAGCCTCGGAGGCTCCGGAGAATCCGGAAACAAAACCTGACGCTCCTGCCGCGGAACCCGCTCCGGAACGTCCCAGGAAGAAAAAACGGCCCCGCCCGGAAGGGGAAACCGGAGAGGCCGCAGAAGCGCCGCGCCCGAAAAAGAAAAAACGCCCCCGCCCGGAGGGTGCTCCGGAAGGCGAACCAAAGCAGGCGTCCTCAGCCGCTCCCAGGAAATCCACCCCGGAAAGTGATGCTCCTGCAGAGCGTCCCAGAAAGAAAAAACGTCCGGCCAATGTAAAACCGGCTCCCCGCGCAATGGATGAACCCATTCAGGAATTCACGGACGCAATCGAGGGCGACCAGGAAGAACGTCCCCGTGTAGGAAAACGCCGGGACATGAAAATCGAGCCGGAAGAGCAGATGTACTCTAACATCCCGCCCAGACACATCCGGGAATCCCGGGAACAGGAAATGCGGGAAAACTATCAGAATATGCTGGACGAAGGAAAAGACGAAGAAGAACACCGTTCCATTCTTCCGATTATTATCATCCTTATTATCATCCTGCTGATTGCTGCGGCAGGAGGCTACTACTTCTTCTTCCTTCGATAAACAAAAAGTGCCAGAAACGCCCTGCCAGTGCAGGGCGTTTTTTTATATAACAGGAAACTTCGTTCCATCAGAATAACAGCGCCAGGGCCACAGCCGCCAGAATAAACGTAATACAGTAAAAGGCCATTTCAAAAATAAGAAAAATCTGCAGGGCCTTCATGCCATAATGCTTCCAGCCCTTTGCGTACCTGGTAAACATTCCCTTTTTCCTCAGTACCAGAAATACTGCCAGTGAAACAAGCGCAACGATGACGGCATAGACAAGATAAACCTTCAGCAGTATCTCCAGAATCCATATCGTATACATAATCCCCATCATGGGAATCAGCATCAGGATAATTAGTCCTCCCATAGTCTCCCTCCTCACAGATGATATCCCCGGCAGAGTACAGCCTCCCTCCGGGCGGATGCGCACGCCCCGGCAGGGTATGGCCTCCCTTCGGGCGGCCTCCGGGGCGGCGCAGATATAATGTCTGACGACATTATATCATATAAAACTTCTTCGGGATAGGGGAAGAGGCGTCGTTGGAAAACGGGTCCTGACAGAAAAATACCTTTTCGCGGAACTGACGAACGAACACTTTTCTCCACCCGGAAAATTGAGCAGGCAATTCTTTCTGCATGAATTCTTTTTGGGACTTTACATAAAAAACGCCAAAAAAGAAGAACAGAAAAAACTTCGTAAAATCGTTGACAATTCCATGTAATTGAGGTATAGTAATTATTGTTCTGAGGAACACAAAATAAGAAATGCGATAGTAGTACAGTTGGTAGTACGCCACCTTGCCAAGGTGGAGGTCGCGGGTTCGAGTCCCGTCTGTCGCTCTGAAAACCGCTTTTAGAAGCGGTTTTTTCTTTTGCTTTTTCCCATTTGTCCTTCTCCTACCGGGGCCAGGCCATATCCATGCAGAGGGCATAAAGAACCCCGTACGCCTTTTTGGAAATCAGACCTGCATGATAGTCTTCCAGCACCTGACGGTAAACTTTCCTTAACTGTTCTGAGTCTCCGTACTTTTCTCCTGTTTCTTTCATTCTCCTGTAATATTCCTTTTCCCTCTCTGTCCAGTCAGAATATCCTTCCATAATTCGTTCTTTTCTCTACTGCTCCTATAACCCGAATTTACTTGAATCGTATTTAAAACAATTATATAATTTTCTTAATCAAAGAACAATGCAGGACAGCCGCATGCACTGTCTCTTATACACATCT
>DWYV01000004.1 GCA_019118525.1 Candidatus Bariatricus faecipullorum | reverse complement strand
AGCCTGTACCCGTCCCCGACTGGGTCCCTGCCTGTCCCCTATTGACAGAAGCCTATTATTGTATTACAATAATAATACAATAATAGTTCGACTAAACAGGAGGAACTTAAGTTATGCTGGAGATTCAGAATTTGACGAAAACATACGGTCAGGTAAAGGCCGTGGACAACGTGAGTTTCTGTGTGGACAACGGCCAGGTGGGAATTATGCTGGGGCCGAACGGCGCCGGAAAATCAACGATTATCAAAAGTATTGCAGGGCTTCTGCGTTATGAAGGGGAAATCCGTATCTGCGGTTTTCCCGGGCGTTCCCTGGAGGCGAAGAAGGTATTTGCCTATGTGCCGGAGATTCCGGCCATGTTTGAAGCGCTGACTGTCCGGGAACATATCGAATATATCCGGCGTGCCTATCAGAGTCCCATTAGCGATGAGGAAATCGATTTTATCCTGAAACGGTTTGAGCTTCTGGACAAACAGGATAAGCTGGGAAATGAGCTTTCCAAAGGTATGATGCAAAAGGTCAGCATCTGCTGTGCCCTGGCAGTCAAGCCGAAAGTGATGATGCTGGATGAACCCATGGTGGGGCTGGATCCGCAGGCCATTAAAGAACTCAAGGAAGTAATTCTGGAGCTTCGGAATTTTGGGGTCACCCTTCTTATCAGTACCCACATGCTGGAAATGGTGGAAGGACTCTGGGATGTGATGTTTGTCATGGACAAAGGGCATATCATAGGCTCATACCGGAAAGAGGATGTGGGAAATAAAGAACTGGAAGACTTATTCTTTGAGATGACGGGCGGTGAAGAAAAATGAGACTGTTATTTTATGTTACATACCGGAGCTTCTGCAACCGCCTGAAAAAAGCGCTGAAACGGCCGGTGACCTATTTGTTTCTTGTGCTGGCCGCAGCTTATGCCGGTCTGGTGTGCTTTGGACTTTATGAGATGGCCCGGGAAATCCACGTGGAAAAAACGGGGATTCTGGTTATTATCATGACAGTGCTGGTGTTTCTGGCATTTCCGTCCAGTTACTGGATGTATGCCCGGCGGAAGGGAATCATCTTCCGGCCCAGCCACACCCACTTTATATTTACGGCACCGGTTTCGCCAAAGCAGGTGCTGCTCTATGGGGCAGTGAAAAACATGCTGGTTGACATGGCATTCGGCATTGCCTTTTTCCTGGCAGGCAGTCTGCTTTTCGAGATATCTCCTTTGCGTATGCTGCTGGTGTTTCTGGCCTGGGAGATTATGACCATTCTCCAGGAAGGAAGCCTGGTTGTCCTTCTGTACGGAAATGAAAACGTTTCCGCGGAAAAATGGGGAACCGCCGGGAAAATTCTGCTGGGCGTCCTGGCTGTGCTGGTTCTGTTTCTGGCCTGGTATTTCTGGCGGTTTGGCCTGAGCCTGGAAAGCATCCGGAATCTGGTGGATTATCCGGCGCTGCGGCTGGTGCCCCTGATAGGGTGGAATATTGCCGTGTTCCGTCTCTTCCTTCTGGGACCGGATCTGTTTAATGTGGCAGGCAGTCTGCTCTGTCTGGTATCCAGTGTGGCGATGGTCGTGGCGGCTGTGAAAATGCCCTGCTACGGAGGGTATTATGAAGAAGCGGCAAAATTTGCCGATGATTATCAGAATCTGCTAAACAGAAAGAAAAAAGGTGAGACGGGAACCGGAAAGGAAAAATACCGGAAAGTAAAGGGAAAATTTCAGGCGACCGGCGCCAAAGCGATTTTTTACCGCCAGTTTCTGGAATACCGGAAGTCCCGCTTCTTCATTTTTAATCAGACAAATGTAATCTGCATCGTTCTGGCTTTTGTCCTTGCCTTTGCCTGGAGCCAGGGCGCAGAAAGCCGTTATGCGGGACTGGTACTGCTGTGCATTCTCGCCTACGTGGTATTCTGCACTGCCGGATATGCGGGAAAATGGGAAAAAGAGCTGGAAAACCCCTGGCTTTACCTGATACCGGAAAAGCCGGTCCTGAAAATGTGGTATGCAACCCTGATGGAGCATATCTGTTCCCTGATTGACGGAACCATTATGTGCGTGGTCATCGGCGTGGCCTGGAAGATTCCGGTGTGGCAGATACCCTGCTGTATCCTGATTTATGTCCTGTTTCAGGCATCCCGGATGTACATGCGGATTTTTGCTCTCTATATTCTGGGAGACCACTTTGGAACCCAGGTGCGCCAGTTGTTCCGGATGCTGATTCAGTCCAGCGTGATGGGACCGGGAATCGCCCTGGCGATTGTACTCGGACTGCTCGTAAATGTGAATCTGGTATTCCCAATTCTTCTTTTTTATAGTATGATAGTAACAGTGGGGGTGATGTTCCTGGCCGCTTCCCGGTTTGAAGTGCTGGAACAGCTTGACTAAAAAAAGGAGAAAAGAGGGACGCACATGCGGAATGATAATTTTGTTTCTTTTGAAATCGGAAAAGTAAAACACATTGCCCTGATTGCTCATGACGGGAAGAAGCAGGAAATTGTAAAATGGTGTGAAAAAAACAAGGAAATTCTGGCCCGGCATTTCTTATGCGGTACCGGAACCACGGCACGCCTGATTGCAGAGAAAACCGGTCTTCCGGTAAAAGGCTACAACAGCGGTCCGCTTGGCGGCGACCAGCAGATTGGCGCAAAAATCGTAGAGGGACAGATTGATTTTGTGGTTTTCCTCTGGGATCCGCTGGAGGCCCAGCCTCACGACCCGGATGTGAAAGCGCTTCTGAGAATCGCGGTGGTATATGATATTCCGATAGCAAATAATCTGGCCACTGCAGATTTCATGCTGCACTCCCGGTTCATGGATACCGTGTACAGCCGGAAGGTGGAGAACTTCAATAAAACCGTCCAGGACAGGGTGGAACGGATGAAAAAAGAAACGCCGTAACGATTGTATTACGCGAATGAATATGCTATGATTTTAGGCAGAAACAGTTCTGAAATCATGGCATATTTTTTGTGCTTTCGGTTTGCACAGAAAAAGAAATTCCCGGTTGACAAAACAGAACATATGTACTATGATGAGCGTATGACAAACGCTTGTTCGAAAATGAATATAAAGGAGAGTAACGATGGCTAACAGTAACGAAGACAGGAAAAAAGCCCTGGAAGCGGCAATAGCGAAACTGGAAAAGGATTATGGAAAAGGAACGGTGATGAGGCTGGGAGACCCGGCCGCCCAGGTACACGTGGAGACCGTTCCCACCGGTTCCCTGAGTCTGGACCTGGCTCTTGGCGTAGGCGGAGTACCCAGGGGAAGAGTGGTGGAGATATACGGGCCCGAGTCCAGCGGTAAGACTACCGTGGCCCTTCATATGATTGCGGAAGTACAGAAGCGCGGGGGCATTGCCGGATTTATTGATGCGGAGCATGCCCTGGACCCGGTTTATGCAAAAAATATCGGCGTAGATATCGATGAACTTTATATTTCCCAGCCGGACAGCGGCGACCAGGCTCTGGAGATTACGGAGACCATGGTGCGTTCCGGTGCGGTAGATATTGTCGTGGTGGACTCTGTGGCGGCGCTGGTGCCCAGGCAGGAGATTGAGGGCGATATGGGTGATTCCCATGTGGGTCTGCAGGCGAGACTGATGTCCCAGGCCCTTCGGAAGCTGACGCCGGTTATCAGCAAATCCCGCTGCATTGTTATCTTTATCAATCAGCTCCGTGAAAAAGTAGGCGTTATGTTCGGAAATCCGGAGACGACTACCGGCGGACGCGCCCTGAAGTTCTATGCTTCCGTGCGTATGGACGTGCGCCGGATTGAGACGCTGAAGCAGGGCGGAGAGATTGTGGGGAACCGGACCCGGATTAAAATCGTAAAGAACAAAATTGCGCCGCCCTTTAAAGAGGCGGAATTTGATATCATGTTCGGAAAAGGAATCTCCCGGGAGGGAGATATTCTGGATCTGGCGGCCACTCTGAACATTGTCAGCAAGAGCGGTTCCTGGTATGCCTATAACGGAGAGAAAATCGGGCAGGGTCGCGAGAATGCCAAGACGTATCTGACCAGTCATCCGGAAGTGATGGAAGAGCTGGAAGCGAAAGTACGGAAGCATTATGGTCTGGACGGCGACCAGGCAGAAGACGCGGAAGAAAATGCCGGAGCAAAAGAGGAATAATCCATGAAAATCACTGGTCTGGAACCGGCCTCTTCCAAAAGATTCCGGGTATACATAGACGGAGAACACCGCCTGGTTCTTTACCAGGGAGAACTTTCCCGCCATCATCTGGAAGCAGGCAGCGAGGTGCCGGAGGAGCTCTGGAAGCGCCTGCGGGAAGAAAACATAAAAAAAGCGAAACTGCGGGCCATGCACCTTTTGAACGACATGGACCGGACGGAATCCCAGCTTCTGAAAAAGCTGACGGATGGAGGCTATCCGGAGGACATTGCCCAGGAAGCACTTTCCTATGTGAAATCCTTTGGCTATGTGAATGACAGAGCCTATATCCGCCGGTTCGCGGAAGGGCGGATGCACAGCAAAAGCCGGAAGGAAATTCAGTCTCTTCTCAGTCAGAAGGGCCTGGACAGCGCAGAAGTGCGGGAGGTGCTGGCGGAAGTATATGAAGAGGAGGAAGCGGAGCCGGAGCAGGAGGCGATACGGGCGCTTCTTCGGAAAAAACGGTGGAAACCGGAAGAAATGGATGAAAAGGAATACCGCAGGATGCTGGCTTTTTTTGCCAGAAAGGGATTCCGTTACGAAGATATCCGTCAGGTAATACAACTTCCACCCGGGAATGCTTGACATATTTGTGAAAACAGTATAGAATTTAAGTGTTGTATTTGTGCAATGAAAATTAAATAAGGAGGTGCTCCTGTGCCAACAATAAGCATAATAATTGCTGCAGTTGTCACACTGGTTGTAGCGGTGCCTATTACTTATTTTGCGACAGTTTCCAAACTGAAGAATGACGCAGATTCTAAAATTGGAAGTGCTGATACCAAAGCAAGAGAAATAATAGATGATGCATTGAAAGCAGCTGAAACCAAGAAAAAGGAAGCTCTCTTGGAAGTGAAGGAAGAATCCATCAAGACGAAGAACGAACTTGAGAAGGAGACGAAGGAACGCCGTGCGGAAATTCAGCGGTATGAGAAGCGGGTTCTCTCCAAGGAAGAAGCCCTGGAGAAACGTTCAGAAGCCCTGAATCAGCGTGAATCGGCATTCACATCCAGAGAAGAGGCAATGAAGCAGCGCGAAGCGAAAGTAGAAGAGCTTAGCAGACAAAGAGTACAGGAACTGGAACGAATCTCAGGACTTACCTCCGAACAGGCAAAAGATTATCTGTTGAAAACTGTGGAAGACGATGTCAAGCATGACACGGCAAAAATGGTGAAAGAGCTGGAAGCCCAGGCAAAGGAAGAGGCCGACAAGAAGGCGAAAGAATATGTGGTTACGGCCATTCAGAGATGCGCGGCTGACCATGTGGCAGAGACGACCATCTCCGTAGTACAGCTTCCAAGCGACGAAATGAAAGGGCGTATTATTGGAAGGGAAGGAAGAAATATCCGTACCCTGGAAACCCTGACTGGTGTGGAACTGATTATTGATGATACACCGGAAGCAGTGGTTCTGTCAGGCTTTGACCCGATACGCCGTGAAGTGGCGCGAATCGCGCTGGAGCGTCTGATTGTAGACGGACGTATTCATCCGGCGAGAATCGAAGAGATGGTGGAAAAAGCGCAGAAAGAAGTAGACGCAATGATTCGGGAAGAAGGAGAGGCCGCGGCACTGGAAGTCGGTGTGCACGGCATTCATCCGGAACTCATTCGTTTACTGGGACGCATGAAATTCCGTACAAGTTATGGCCAGAATGCCCTGAAGCATTCTATTGAAGTAGCTCAGCTTGCAGGACTTCTTGCAGGCGAAATCGGACTGGATGTCCGGACAGCCAAGAGAGCCGGACTGTTACATGATATAGGAAAATCCATAGACCATGATGTGGAAGGTTCCCATATCCAGATAGGTGTGGACTTGTGCAGAAAGTACAAAGAATCACCTGTTGTTATCAATGCGGTAGAAGCACATCACGGTGATGTGGAGCCGGAGAGTCTTATCGCCTGCGTGGTGCAGGCGGCAGACACAATTTCTGCGGCCAGACCAGGTGCGCGGCGTGAAACCATCGAGACATATACCAACAGATTAAAACAGTTAGAAGACATCACAAATCAGTTTAGGGGTGTCGAAAAATCTTATGCAATTCAGGCAGGACGAGAGATTCGTGTAATGGTAGTTCCAGAGCAGGTATCTGATGACGACATGGTATTACTGGCGAGGGATATTTCCAAACAGATTGAGTACGAGCTGGAGTATCCGGGACAGATTAAAGTAAATGTTATCCGGGAATCCAGAGTCACAGATTATGCAAAATAGGCAGAATACAGCAGCTATCCTGGGTTGATTTCCAGGATAGCTGTTTTTCTTTTTGTATCAGGCAGGGAGATGACCCGTGAGCGGGTCCTGAAGACAGGAAAGGCGGGAAAAGGCTGATTACAGGACTGAGAGCAGTGTGGTTTTTGCTATGGGTACTTGCCCTGGCATATGGAGCAGTTTCCGATATTCGCAGAAAGAAAATCCCGGACAGCTGTACAGGGATACTGTGCGTGTGCGGGCTGGCCTCTTTTGGGCTGTTTCCGGAAACCGGCGGCGGGGAACGGATACTGGGATTTTTTATAGTCAGCGTCCCCATGCTTCTTCTGGCGCTCTTCTTTCCGGGCAGTTTTGGAGGCGGGGATATCAAGCTAATGGCTGTGTCCGGCCTTGCGCTGGGGTGGCAAAGAGCGCTTTGCGCGGCCGGCACGGGAAGCGTTCTGGCGGCCGGTTACTGTGTCTGGCTGCTGGCAGTAAAAAGGAAGGGCAGAAAGACAGAATTTGCCCTGGGACCGTTTCTGTGTCTTGGGATTCTGACGGCGGCACTGGCCGGAGACAGGATATTTGCCTGGCTGACGGGATAAAGACTGCGGCGGGATAGAGACAGTGCGGCAGGATAAAGGCGGTGCGGCAGGATAGAGACTGCGGGCCGGGAAAGCGGCTGAATAACTGGAAAAGGAAGGGAAATGTGATGGAAAAGAATGTAAAACGGGTGAAACGGAAGCTGGTACACAGAGGAACGATTGTAGATATGTATCAGGACAGCATGGAATTTTCCAATGGAAATACAGAGGAGTGGGATTATATTCATCACCGGGGAGCTGCGGCTGTGGTCGCGCTTCTGGATGACGGAAGACTCCTGATGGTGCGGCAGTACAGAAATGCGCTGGAGCGGTTTACCCTGGAAATACCGGCTGGAGCCCTGGACGAGGCAGACGAGCCGGGAATCCTCTGTGCGGCCCGGGAACTGGAGGAGGAAACGGGGTACCGTTCGGAAAACCTGGAGCATCTCATTACCCTGCGGACTACTGTGGCTTTCTGCAACGAGCGGATTGAAGTCTATCTGGCAAGAAATCTGGTAAAGGCGAAACAGCATCTGGACCCCAATGAGTTTGTTAATGTGGAGGCCTGGACGCTGGAAGAACTTCAGGAAAAAATATTCCAGAAAGAGATAGAGGATTCCAAGACGGTTGCTTCTATTATGGCTTATGCCGCAAAAACAGCACGGGAAAGGAATAGACAGACTGCCTCTGCATATAATGAACTATCCGAATAACAGGGGGCGTTGCCGTGCAGTCATACAGGGGGAGACAGCAGATGCTGCTGCTTTGCCTGGCGGGATTTCTGGCCGGGATTTTCTATGCAAATTTTATTGCAAAAAACTATGTAACCATGACGGGGATATTTCATGAGTATTTTCTGAATCAGTACACAGCTTCCGGTATTATAGCCCGGGATTATCTGATTTATCTGCTCAGGTGGCGTGCGCTTCCTTTCGCGGTGCTTGCCCTGGCGGGGCGCACGCGGCTTCGAAAAGTAGCGGCTGTGGCAGCTTTGCTCTGGACAGGCTTTTCCGGAGGAATTTTGCTGGTGGCGGCGATTATGAGAATGGGAATCCGGGGAATCCTGCTGTGTCTGGCCGGACTGTTCCCTCAGATTCTCTTTTTTGCCGCCGCTTTTGCGGTATTGTGCTGGTACCTGTTTTCCGCTCCCCGAACAGAGTGGAATACGGGGAAAACCGTATTTGTGACAGTGATGGTGACGGCAGGTATCTTTGCAGAAGCGTTTCTGAATCCTGAAATTGTCCAGTGGATGATGGATATTCTGGCATAAGAAAAAATAAAGGAAATAAAAAACCAGCTTACGGACCAGCACCGTAAGCTGGTTTTTGCGCGATACGCCGGAGGCTGACCGCGTGCTTGCGACGCGGAGCTAGTCCTGGACCGCACGAAAGGCGGCAAAAAGTGTGACCGCACTGGTAAAAAGCTGGCTTGCCAGCAGTCCCCAGAGGTACCCCTGAATGGAAAAACGGGGGATGAGAAAGAAAACGCCGCCAATCCGGATGCCAAGGGAAAGAGCGCTGATAAGAAACGTGGTTCCCGTTTTCCCCAGACCGTTCAGAATGCTGGTCAGTGTTCCGTTCGTGTAAAGAAAGGGACAGATAAAGGAGAGGGTCAGGATAAACTGTCCGGCTTCCGGACTGTGGAACAGAAAGCGGCCAATCCAGTTTCCGAGAATAAAAAATCCCAGCATGCAGAAAATACCGAATAAAAAGCAGGTACTGCAGACACGGATTATCAGAGGCTTCAGTTCCCGTCTGCTTCTGGCGGCCTGAATCTGGGCCACCTCCGGAACCAGCATCGTGGAGACAGAACCGGTCAGGGCAGAGGGAAACAGGATACAGGGAAGCGCCATGCCGCTGAAGGTACCGTATACCGAAAGCGCCTCGCTGGCGGTAAGGGCGGACTGCTGCAGGCAGAGCGGAATAGAGGCTGCCTCCACGCTCTGAAGCAGACTCAGAAGGAGCCGGGTGGCGCTTAATGGCGCGGACAGTCGAATCAGCCGGATTCCGGCCGGAACCAGCCGGGAAAGACGCCCGGAGGCGGCGACAGCCCGGCGCAGGGAAAAAATACTGTAAAAAGCGGCGGCCAGCTCTCCGCATATCAGACCGAGAACAGCGGCGGTGACCGGCTCGGGAAAAGCCAGGGCGTCCCGGGCGGAATAAAAGCCCCATACGGAAAGTATGCGGATGGTCTGTTCCAGAAGCTGGGACTGGGCAGGAATCCGGGTCCCTTTTTTTCCCAGATAATACCCGCAGATACAGCTGTGAACAGATGCCGGGGGAAATGCCCAGGACAGAACCGTGAGCAGCCCTGCGCAGTCCGGATTCCCCAGAAAACGGCCTGCAATCCAGGCAGCATTCTGCTGAACCGCGACAGTGGCCCCCAGGGAGAGCCCTCCGCTGAGAATCAGGGCCGCTCCCAGGCAGACCCTGGCTTCCCCGTCCTGGTGCAGTGCCGTGTGCGCGGCCACCATACGGGAGAGAGCGGTCTGAATTCCGGCCGCAGTGACAGAAAGAACAACCCCGTAAACCGGAAAGACCAGCTGATAGAGTCCCATTCCTTCTTCCTGGAAGGCACGGCTTAAAAAGATACGGAAAAAGAATCCCATGAAACGCGTCAAAATGGCGGCGCCGGTGAGAATCACGGTTCCCCTGACAAGAGAAGACATCCCGGAGAGCGGTTTCCGGGACCGGATAATCTGAGACATAAAAGGACCCCTTTGGCCGGAAATGAAGCACATCGCCGGCCGTGAACAGTAACTTTTTAATACAGCATATTCGAAAAAGAGGGTTGACAGAACAGGAGCCGGATGCTATTCTCTATGTAGATAAATCCTACTAAAATAATAGGATTAAAAAGGAGGGAAGAGAGCTTGAAACTGTCAACAAAAGGACGATACGGGCTTCGTGCATACATCGATTTGGCCAAAAACAGTGGAAAAGGTCCGGTTTCTATCGGCAGTATCGCCGCCAGGCAGGATATTTCCGAGCGTTATCTGGAGCAGCTGATGGCAAAACTGAAAAAGGCCGGGCTGGTGAAAAGCGTGCGGGGAGCCGGCGGAGGCTATGTCCTTGCAAAACCTCCCGGTGAGGTTTCGGCAGGAGATGTTCTGCGGGCGCTGGAAGGCTCTCTGGAGCCTGTGGTATGCGCGGCCTTTCATCCGGAAGAAGAATGCCCGGTGCAGGAAAACTGTGTGACAAAATATGTGTGGCAGAAGGTCAATGAAAGTGTAAGCCGTACCGTGGATCATATTATGATAGATACCCTTTTGGAAAAAAGCAGAGAAAACAGTCAGGAAGGAGAAGACAATGGAAAAACTGATATATCTGGATAATGCGGCGACGACAAAGACGGCGCCGGAAGTAGTGGAGGCTATGCTCCCGTATTTTTCGGAATACTATGGGAACCCTTCCAGCATTTATACATTTGCGGCAAAAAATAAAGAAGTGGAAACACAGCAGAGAGAAAAAATCGCACAGATTCTCGGAGCGAAGACGAACGAAATTTATTTTACCGCCGGCGGAACTGAGGCGGACAACTGGGCGTTAAAGGCAACGGCAGAAGCCTATGAAAAGAAAGGAAAACACATCATTACCACAAAGATTGAACATCATGCCATTCTTCATACCTGCCAGTATCTGGAAGGAAGAGGCTTTGAAGTAACCTGTCTGGATGTGGACGAATACGGGCTGGTGAACCCGGAAGAACTGGAACGGGCCATCCGGCCGGACACCATTCTCATATCGGTGATGTTTGCCAACAATGAAATCGGTACCATTGAGCCCATAAAGGAAATCGGAGAGATTGCCAGCCGCCATGGTGTTCTGTTCCATACAGACGCCGTGCAGGCTTTCGGACAGGTTCCCATTAATGTGGACGAATTTCATATTGATATGTTAAGCGCCAGCGGTCATAAACTGAACGGCCCCAAAGGCATCGGCTTTTTGTACATTCGCAAGGGGGTAAAAATCCGTTCGTTTATTCACGGCGGAGCCCAGGAGAGAAAACGGCGCGCCGGGACAGAGAATGTGCCGGGCATTGTAGGACTGGGAACAGCGGCCCGGCGGGCGGCAGAAACCATGAAAGAACGGGCTGAAAAGGAAAGCACCCTGCGGGATTATCTGATAGAAAGGGTGCTGGACGAGATCCCGTATACCAGGCTCAACGGCCATCCGCAGAAGCGGCTTCCCAACAATGCCAACTTCAGCTTTGAGTTTATTGAAGGAGAATCCATGCTGATACGTCTGGATATGGCCGGTGTCTGCGCATCCAGCGGTTCGGCCTGCACTTCGGGGTCCCTGGATCCCTCTCATGTGCTTCTGGCTATTGGCCTGCCCCATGAAAAAGCTCACGGTTCCCTTCGGCTGACCCTCGGGGAAGAGACCACAAAAGAGGAACTGGATTATGTGGTGGACCAGCTGAAGGTGATTGTAAAAGAACTGCGGGATATGTCCCCCCTTTATGAGGATTTTGTAAAACAGAAAAATAAAATGAAACATGTACATTAGGAGGAAGGAACCATGTATTCAGAAAAAGTAATGGACCATTTTCAGCACCCCAGAAACATGGGAGAGATTGAGAACGCCAGCGGCGTAGGAACGGTAGGAAATGCAAAATGCGGCGATATTATGCGGATTTTCCTGGATATTGACGACAATGGAATAATTCAGGATGTGAAATTCAAAACCTTCGGCTGCGGAGCCGCAGTGGCCACCAGCAGTATGGCCACAGAACTGGTAAAAGGAAAAAGCGTACAGGAGGCCATGCAGGTAACAAACAAAGCCGTGATGGAGGCCCTGGACGGTCTTCCGCCGGTAAAGGTACACTGTTCCCTCCTGGCGGAAGAGGCTATCCACGCCGCACTCTGGGACTATGCCCAGAAAAACGGGATTGAGATTGAAGGGCTGGAAAAGCCGAAATCCGATATCCACGAAGGCGAAGAGGACGAGGAAGAAGAATACTAGGTCAGCGGAGAAAAACAATGAGCAGAAAAAGAGTGGTAGTAGGTATGTCCGGCGGAGTGGACTCTTCTGTGGCTGCGTATCTTTTGAAAGAACAGGGATATGAGGTCATTGGCGTTACCATGCAGATCTGGCAGGAAGAATCCAGGGAAACCCAGGAGGAAAACGGGGGCTGCTGCGGACTGAGCGCCGTGGAGGACGCCAGAAGAGTGGCTTCCAGGCTGGATATTCCCTACTATGTGATGAATTTCCGCCGGGAATTTAAAGAGAAGGTAACGGATTACTTCCGGGAAGAATATCTGAAAGGAAGAACACCGAATCCCTGCATTGTGTGCAACCGGTACATTAAATGGGAGGCGCTGTTAAAACGCAGTCTGGAGCTGGGCGCGGACTATATTGCCACCGGACATTATTCCCGGACAGAGCGGCTGGAAAACGGACGCTATGCCATTGCCCATTCGGTAACGGCAAAAAAAGACCAGACCTATGCCCTTTACAGCCTTACCCAGGACCAGCTTGCCAGAACACTGATGCCGGTAGGAAGCTATACAAAGGAAGAAATCCGGGGCATTGCAGAAAAAGCAGGACTTCCGGTGGCCGGGAAACCGGACAGCCAGGATATCTGCTTTGTGCCGGATGGAGATTACGCGGCATTTATTGAGCGGGAAACAAAGGAGATTCCGCCGCCGGGTAATTTTGTCACACCGGATGGAAAGATTCTGGGACAGCACAAAGGAATCATCCATTATACGGTGGGACAGCGGCGGGGGCTGGGACTGCCCCTGGGATATCCGGCGTTTGTGCTGGAAATCCGCCCGGATACCAATGAAGTGGTGGTGGGGACAAAGGAAGAGTCCCTGAGCCGTACCGTCACCGCCAGGGGTCTGAATTTTATGGCCCGGGACTTTTTCCCGGAAGACAGACCAATCTTTGCAAAAATCCGCTACAATCACCAGGGAGCCTGGTGCCGGGTAAAACGTACCGGGGAAGATGAAATTGTCTGTACGTTCGAAGAACCCCAGCGGGCGGCAACACCCGGACAGGCTCTGGTGCTTTACGAAGGAGAGTATGTACTGGGCGGCGGTACGATACAGGAAAGCCGGGCGCCGCAAAGCGGCGTCTGAGGGCAGGAGGAAAAACCATGTATTCAGACAGTCACATGCACACGGCATTTTCCGTGGATTCCCAGGCGGAACCGGCGGAAATGGCGGAGGCGGCCTGGAAGAAGGGACTGCCATCGGTCTGTTTTACGGACCATATGGATAAAGACTATTTTGAAGAAGGCCGGGAGTTTGTCATCGACACACCGGCCTATTTCGCCGTAACCGGAAAACTGAAGGAGGACTTTCAGGGGAGGATGGAAATCCGGACCGGAATTGAGCTGGGACTGCAGCCTCATCTGGCGGATTTCTACCGGGATTATGTCCAGAAATGGCCTTTTGATTACATCATCGGTTCCATTCATGTCATTGGCGGAAAGGACCCTTATTATGATGATTTTTTTGAAGGAATCAGCGACCGGGAGGCATACCGCATGGCCTTTGAGGAAACCTGGGAAAATATTCGTCTTTTTCAGGATTTTCATGCGCTGGGGCACATGGATTATGTTGTCCGTTACGGAAAAAGGCAGGCGGAGGATTATGATCCGGCGCAGTATGGAGATTTAATCAGTGAAATTCTGAAGGAACTGATTTACCGGGGAAAAGGGCTGGAACTCAATACAGGAGGACTGAAGTACGGGCTTCCCTTTGCCCACCCTCATCCCTGGATTCTGAAACGGTACCGGGAACTGGGCGGGGAAATTGTAACGCTGGGAGCGGATGCACATAAACCGGAGCACATTGCCTGGGAATTCGGACGGGCCGGAGAGATTCTGGAATCCTGCGGGTTCCGGTATTATGCGGAATTTACCGCCGGAAAACCGGAATTTCGCAAAATTGCAGGAAATGAGGCGTAAGTTCCTACAAAAATGGAAAAGCCTCTTGAATTTTTGTTCGGAATTTAGTACAATAAATTACGGTTGATGAAACTTTAACAAAAAAACTTTAGGAGGACTAAATCATGGCAGTAAAAGTAGCAATCAATGGATTTGGACGTATTGGACGTCTTGCGTTCAGACAAATGTTCGGAGCAGAAGGATATGAAGTAGTTGCAATCAACGACCTGACTTCCCCGAAGATGCTGGCTCACTTATTAAAATATGACTCAACTCAGGGAAAATATGCATTAGCTGATAAAGTAACTGCTGGCGAAGATTCCATTACTGTTGACGGAAAAGAAATCAAAATCTACGCAAAGGCTGACGCTTCCGAACTTCCGTGGGGAGAAATCGGAGTAGACGTAGTTCTGGAATGTACCGGATTCTACACCTCTAAAGCAAAAGCAGAAGCTCATATCAAAGCAGGCGCTAAGAAAGTTGTTATTTCCGCTCCGGCTGGAAACGACCTTCCGACCATCGTTTACAATGTAAACCATGAAAAACTTACAAAAGAAGACAACATCATTTCAGCAGCTTCCTGTACAACAAACTGCCTTGCACCGATGGCAAAAGCTCTGAATGACCTTGCACCGATTAAATCCGGTATCATGTGCACGATTCATGCGTACACAGGCGACCAGATGACTCTGGACGGACCGCAGAGAAAAGGTGATTTAAGAAGAAGCCGTGCTGCTGCATGCAACATCGTACCGAACAGCACAGGTGCTGCAAAAGCAATCGGTTTAGTTATTCCTGAATTAAATGGTAAATTAATTGGTTCCGCACAGCGTGTTCCGACCCCGACCGGTTCTACTACCATCCTTACAGCAGTAGTAGAAGGAAACGTAACTGTTGAGCAGATTAACGAAGCCATGAAAGCTGCATCCAATGAATCCTTCGGATACAACACAGACGAAATCGTTTCCAGCGATATCGTTGGTATGACATACGGTTCTCTGTTTGATGCAACACAGACAATGGTTCTTCCGCTTGACAACGGAACTACAGAAGTACAGGTTGTTTCCTGGTATGACAATGAAAACTCATACACAAGCCAGATGGTAAGAACAATCAAACACTTCGGAACTTTACTGTAAGCCGAAAACGGACGACAGAAAAGGAAGAATATTTCCAATAGGCTCAAAAAGGGGTCCGGTCTAATTAAGGACCGGATCCCTTTTTTTATCGTGAAGGAGGAAAATGCGATGCTTAACAAAAAGTCAGTAGATGACATCAATGTAAAAGGAAAAAGAGTCCTTGTAAGATGTGACTTTAACGTACCTCTTCAGGACGGAAAAATTACAGACGAAAACCGTCTCGTTGCCGCGCTTCCGACCATTAAGAAGCTGATTTCGGACGGTGGAAAAGTGATTCTCTGCTCTCATCTGGGCAAACCGAAGGGAGAGCCGAAACCGGAACTTTCCCTTGCACCGGTTGCAAAAAGACTGTCCGAACTTCTTGGACAGGAAGTAAAATTTGCCGCTGACCCGGAAGTGGTTGGACCGAACGCAAAGGCAGCCGTAGAGGCAATGCAGGACGGAGACGTCATCCTTCTGGAAAACACCCGTTACCGTGCAGAAGAGACCAAAAACGGAGATGAGTTCTCCAAAGAACTGGCTTCTCTTTGCGATGTGTTCGTAAACGACGCATTCGGAACTGCTCACCGTGCACACTGCTCCAATGTCGGCGTAACAAAATATGTAGATACTGCAGTAGTAGGATACCTGATGCAGAAAGAAATCGATTTCCTCGGAAACGCAGTAAACAATCCGGAGAGACCGTTTGTTGCCATCCTTGGCGGCGCAAAAGTTTCCAGCAAGATTTCCGTTATTGAAAATCTGCTTGACAAGGTAGATACCCTGATTATCGGCGGCGGTATGGCTTATACATTCAGCAAAGCCCAGGGCGGAAGCGTAGGAAAATCCCTTCTGGAAGAAGATTTCTGCGACTATGCCGCAAACATGATTAAAAAGGCAGAGGAGAAAGGCGTAAAACTGCTTCTTCCGGTAGATACCGTGATTGCAGATGATTTCTCCAACGACGCCAACACAAAGATTGTTCCGGAAGGACAGATTCCGGACGACTGGGAAGGCCTGGATATTGGACCGGAGACCATCAAACTTTACACAGACGCAGTAAAAGATGCAAAGACCGTTGTATGGAACGGACCGATGGGCGCTTTCGAGATGCCGAAATTCGCAGCCGGAACCGAGGCAATGGCAAAAGCACTTGCAGACATTGACGCAGTAACGATTATCGGCGGCGGCGATTCCGCAGCTGCTGTAAACCAGCTGGGATATGGCGACAAGATGACTCATATTTCCACCGGTGGCGGAGCTTCTCTGGAATTCCTGGAAGGAAAAGAACTTCCGGGCGTGGCAGCTGCCAACGATAAGTAAAAAGCTTAGCGAAGCCGAGCACACAGTGCGAAGGGTGAGCTTAGCGTTTACTTAGTCCGCCGTAGTTGCCGAAGTTTCTCATGAGGCCTACGGAGGCGGACATACCCGTGTAAAGCTTAGCGAAGCCGGGCACACAGTGCGAAGGGTGAGCTTGGCGAGTGCGAATAAGAAGAAAAGAGGGACTATCATGGCAAGAAAGAAAATTATTGCAGGAAACTGGAAAATGAACATGACTCCGTCTGAGGCAGTGGAACTGGTAAATACCCTGAAACCGCTGGTTGTGACGGAAGACGCAGACGTTGTATTCTGCGTGCCGGCCATCGACATTATTCCGGTAGTGGAAGCTGCAAAAGGCAGCAATATTCAGGTTGGCGCCGAAAATATGTACTATGAAGAGAAAGGTGCATATACCGGAGAAATTTCCCCGGCCATGCTCACAGATGCCGGTGTAAAATACGTGGTACTGGGACATTCTGAGAGAAGAGAGTACTTTGCAGAGACGAATGAGACAGTAAACAAAAAGATGCTGAAAGCATTTGAGCACGGCATCACACCGATTATGTGCTGTGGAGAGTCTCTGGAACAGAGAGAAAAAGGCGTTACTATGGATTTCATCCGTCAGCAGGTAAAAGAAGGATTCTGTGGAGTAACCGCTGACCAGGCAAAGACAGCAGTAATCGCTTACGAACCCATCTGGGCAATCGGTACCGGAAAGACGGCTACCACAGAGCAGGCGCAGGAAGTTTGCAAAGGCATCCGTGAGTGCATTGCTGAGATTTACGATGAGGTTACAGCAGAAGCAATCCGTATCCAGTACGGCGGCTCTGTAAATGCAGCCACAGCTCCGGAACTGTTTGCACAGCCGGATATCGACGGAGGACTGGTTGGGGGCGCTTCCCTGAAACCGGACTTCGGAAAGATTGTAAACTGGAAATAATCCAGAAACGGAAGATAGTAAAAAAAAGAGCTGCCGGAACATTTTCGGCAGCCCTTTTTACTGAGGAGGAGAACAACGTGGTAAAATTGATTGTTGCTGATTTGGACGGGACACTGCTGGGAAGTGACCACAGAACCATTTCACCGAGAACAAAGGAAGCCCTGCATAATGCAAAGAGTAAAGGAGTCTCTATTGCGATTGGAAGCGGACGTACTTATTCCCTATTGGGAAATGTGCTAAGTCAGACCAGCGACATAGACTATCTGCTTATGTCAAACGGAGCCGCTTTCATGGATTTGGAAAGCAAAAAACAGAGTACGCTCGGTGGTATTCCATATGAAAAGTGGAGCGCACTCTGCAAAATACTGCAAAAACACCGCACGGTATTCGAAGTTTACTGTGATGGGAAGTCTTATATTGAAAAAGATTCCTGGGACAGGATGGATCTGAATACCCTTCCGGGGAACTTTGTAAAAGAAATCATGGACAGCATGACAGTAGTCAATTCTCTGGAAGATTTTCTGGGAGAGCAGGAACTGGAAAAAATTGATGTCATCAGTACCCCTCCGGAAGAAATCGAATCCATGAGTCAGGAAATCGAATCCATGGACAGCTTTGCCTGTTCTTCCTCTATTCCCGGAAACCTGGAAATCAACCGGAAAGGGGTAAACAAAGGCGAAGGAATCCGGGAACTCTGCAGACTGCTCGGGATATCCACGGAAGAGGTTATGGTTTTTGGAGATGCCAGCAACGACAGAGAGATGCTCCAGGTTGCAGGATATTCCGTAGCCATGGGAAACGCAGACGAAGACCTGAAGGAAATAGCAGCCTGCGTAACCGATACCAATGCCCGGGACGGCGTGGCAAAAGAAATTGAACGAATTGTTTTGGAATTGTAGTCGGGGACGGGTACAGGCCAGCCTGTACCCGTCCCCATTCATATTAAACTTCTACCCTTTTAAACTTATCCGGACCCTGCTTGCACACGGGACATACGAAATCCGGCGGGAGCGGGTCGCCGTCGTAGACGTATCCGCATACCTGGCAGACGTACTGCACACGGGAACCGGTGGCTTCGGATTCTTCTTTCGGAGTGGCCGGCTCTTCGGGAAGATAGGTAGGCGCGTTCTTCGGGCTCTTTCCTTTGATAACCTTATGATAGTAGGAATAGGTCATTTCGGGAGCGGAGGCGGGATAGGTCTCAGCAGCGATAACCTCTCCGAGGAATACGGTGTGGGTGGAGGTTTCCATGGTGTCGATGACCCTGCACACCACATAACCGCAGGAGTCTTTTACGACGGGTACGCCTTCTGCCATCTCATAATCTACGTCCTGAAATTTGTCGGTATCTTTTCCGGACTGGAAACCAAAGGTTCCAATCAGGTCTGACCGGGAATTTTCCGCCAGAATAGAGAAGGAAAAAAGTCCGGTCTTTTTAATGCATCCGTTGGTATAGTTGTCATGGTTGATGCTGGCCGCAATGGTGGCCGGGGAAGAAGTAATCTGCATGATGCTGTTGGCCGTGCAGCCGGTGGGACGGTCCCCGTCCATGGTTCCTACGATGTAGACGCCGTAGGACATGTTTCTGAAAACTGCTGTATTCATAAAAACACCTCCTGTTGAGAAAAATAAGTTCTTAAGACAAGGATAACAGAATCCCGGGCGTAAGGCAAGGCGGGGCCGGGAAATATCCGGCGGATATTCGTATTCCTTCTATTGCAAGCAGGCGGAAAATCATGTAAAATATGAAGTTGGAACAGGACTTCCGGTATGAACCGGGACTGAATATACTCTGAGGAAAAGGAGAGGATAACATGAGCAAGAGACCTACCGTTTTAATGATTCTGGACGGATACGGACTGAATGAAAAAACAGAAGGTAATGCAGTGGCCGAGGCAAAGACCCCGGTAATGGATAAATTGATGGCAGAGTGCCCCTTTGTAAAAGGAAACGCCAGTGGGCTGGCTGTAGGGCTTCCGGACGGCCAGATGGGAAATTCTGAAGTCGGACACCTGAATATGGGCGCCGGAAGAATTGTATATCAGGATTTGACCAAAATTACAAAAGCCATCGAGGATGGCGACTTTTTTGAAAACAAGGCGCTTCTGGCAGCCTGCGACAACGTGAAGAAAAACGGCTCTTCCCTGCACCTGATGGGGCTGGTTTCCGATGGCGGCGTACACAGCCACAATACCCATATCTACGGACTTCTGGAGCTGGCAAAACGTCAGGGAATCGAAAAAGTATATGTACACTGCTTCCTGGACGGCCGTGACACACCTCCGGCTTCCGGAAAAGAATATGTAGAAGAGCTGGTTGCCAAAATGGAAGAAATCGGCGTAGGCGAAGTGGCTACAGTGATGGGACGTTACTATGCCATGGACCGTGACAACCGCTGGGAACGTGTGGAAAAAGCGTACCGCGCCCTGGTTTACGGAGAAGGCGAAGAAGCAGTATCCGGCCCGGAAGGCATTCAGGCTTCCTACGACAAGGATACCACCGATGAGTTCGTACTTCCGACTGTGGTGGAGAAAGACGGCGCGCCGGTTGCTACGATTAAAGAAAACGACTCCATTATCTTCTTTAACTTCCGTCCGGACCGGGCAAGAGAAATCACCCGTACGTTCTGTGACGACGAGTTCAGCGGATTTGACCGCGGACCGAGGGTAAAAACCACCTATGTCTGCTTTACCGAATACGATGTAACGATTCCGAACAAGCAGATTGCTTTTGTAAAAGAAGAGATTACCAATACATTCGGAGAATTCCTGGCCGCAAACGGATTAAAACAGGCCCGGATTGCCGAGACAGAGAAATATGCTCATGTTACGTTCTTCTTTAACGGCGGCGTGGAAGAGCCAAACGAAGGCGAAGACCGGATTCTGGTGAACTCTCCCAAGGTAGCTACCTACGACCTGAAGCCGGAGATGAGCGCCTATGAAGTGTGTGACAGACTGGTGGAAGCGATTACCGGAGGAAAATACGATGTTATCATCATCAATTTTGCCAACCCGGACATGGTAGGTCATACCGGCGTGGAAGCTGCCGCCATCAAAGCGATTGAAGCAGTAGACGAGTGCGTGGGAAGAGCTGTGGACGCTATTAAACAGGTAAACGGACAGATGTTTATCTGCGCGGACCATGGAAACGCAGAGCAGCTGATTGACGAAGAGACCGGCGAGCCCTTTACCGCTCATACGACCAACCCGGTTCCCTTTATTCTGGTGAATACGGAAGGATACGGACTGCGGGAAGGCGGCTGTCTGGCGGATATCGCCCCCACTCTGATTGAACTGATGGGAATGGAACAGCCGAAAGAGATGACCGGAAAATCTCTGCTTGTAAAAGCATAAGTGAAAAACGAACACAAAGTAAAGCAAAGGGACGTTCTTCGGGGCGTCCCTTTTTTATGGTATAAGCCCGGAGGGCGACTGCCGTGCCTGCCAGTGGCTGCCGCCCCACGGAAAACGGAAAAATGAATAAAAATCATTTTTAAACTTCATATCGGAACGAAGAAAAGGGAAAAACCTGGATAAAACTGGAAGAAAATGCAGGAAATAGTTGACGAAATGTCATTTTTTCGATATACTAGGCTGGATGAGTGAAAAAATACGGGAGGTTATGTGATGACAGCGTACAAAGACTTGAGCAGAGAAGAATTACTGGAACTGAAAAGCGGTCTGGAAGAAGAATTTAAGAAGGTAATGGAGCTGGGACTGAAACTGGATATGACCAGAGGAAAGCCGTCACAGGAACAGCTTGATATTTCCATGGGTATGATGGATGTTCTGACAAGTAAATCGGATCTTGTCTGTGAGGAAGGCGTGGACTGCCGGAATTATGGTGTGATTGATGGCATCCGGGAGGCGAAACAGCTTTTTGCAGACATGATGGAAGTACCGAAGGACAACATTATCATCTTCGGAAACTCCAGTCTTAACGTGATGTACGATACGGTGGCACGTGCCATGACCCACGGCATTATGGGAAGTACTCCCTGGGCAAAGCTGGATAAGGTAAAATTCCTCTGTCCGGTGCCGGGATACGACCGCCATTTTGCCATCACAGAGCACTTTGGAATAGAAATGATAAATATTCCCATGACGCCGGACGGACCGGATATGGACCTGGTAGAGAAGTATGTGGAGACCGACCCGGCTGTAAAGGGAATCTGGTGTGTACCGAAATACTCCAATCCCCAGGGAATCACCTATTCAGATGAAACGGTACACCGGTTTGCCAAGCTGAATCCGGCGGCAGAGGATTTCCGCATTTTCTGGGATAATGCTTACGGCATCCACCATCTTTACGAAGACAAGCAGGACTATCTGATTGAAATCCTGATGGAGTGTAAAAAAGAAGGACACCAGGATATGGTTTATAAGTTCGGTTCTACCTCCAAAATCAGTTTCCCCGGTTCCGGAATCGCCGCGATTGCCGCTTCCGAGAACAACTTAAAGGAAATCCGCCAGATGATGGCGGTGCAGACCATTGGGCATGACAAGCTCAACCAGCTCCGTCACGTGCGGTTCTTTAAAGATATCCACGGCATGGTAGAGCATATGAAGAAGCATGCGGAGATTATCCGGCCCAAATTTGACGCTGTGCTTGGCACACTGGAAAACGAGCTGGGCGGCCTGGAAATCGGTTCCTGGATTTCCCCCAGGGGCGGTTACTTCATCTCCTTTGATGCCATGGAAGGCTGTGCAAAAGCCATCGTGGCGAAGGCAAAAGAAGCAGGTCTGGTTATGACAGCGGCAGGTGCTACCTTCCCTTATAAAAAAGACCCGAAGGACAGCAATATCCGGATTGCGCCCACCTATCCCAGCCTGGAAGAGGTAAAACAGGCGGCGAAGGTGTTTGTACTCAGCGTGAAGCTGGTAAGCATTGAAAAACTGCTGGAAGAAAAAGCTGATTAAAAGCGGTACAGAAAAAATCCCGTCCGTTACGGACGGGATTTTTCTATCCATGCAGTTTTATGCACAGTCTTTTTTCTCTTCTTCGACAGCGTCGCCGGACTTTGTTTCCGCGGATTCCCTGCTGTTCTGACTCTGCAGCTTTTTGACGGCCGTAGAGAGCATCAGCTTAATCCGGTTTAACTGGTTTACTTCACTGGCTCCCGGGTCGTAGTCGATGGCCACGATGTTGGACTCCGGATGCCGTCTGCGAAGCTCTTTGATAACGCCTTTTCCGACAACGTGATTGGGCAGGCAGGCAAAGGGCTGGGTGCAGACAATGTTCGGCGCGCCGGTATGTATCAGTTCCAGCATCTCTCCGGTCAGGAACCAGCCCTCGCCGGTCTGGTTGCCCAGAGATACGATTTCTTTTGCCATATCCGCAAGCTCTTCGATATGAGAAGGCGGAGTAAACCGCTTACTGGCCTTAAACGCATCCACGGCAGGCTTACGGAACCATTCCAGAACCCGGATTCCCAGGTTGGCGATACGGGCGGTGGATTTCTTCATGCCCAGGTGCTCTGCCTTGAAATTGGTATTATAGAAGCAGTAGAGCAGGAAATCAACCAGGTCGGGCACGACAGCCTCTGCACCTTCCTGCTCCAGCAGGTCTACCAGGTAATTGTTGGCCGCCGGAAGGAATTTTACCAGGATTTCGCCAACGACGCCGACCCTTGGTTTTACGATGTCTTCATGGATGGGCAGGGTATCGAAGTCGTGAATAATATCCCGGCAGAGCTTTTTAAATGCAGAACGGCTCTGATAATTTCTCTGCAGGAACTTGATACACTCTGATTCCCACTTCTTATGAAGCGCATTGGCAGAGCCTGCTACCTTTTCATAAGGCCGTACCCGGTAGAGGCACCGCATAAACACGTCACCCAGAACTGCTCCGTAGATGCCCTTGACAGCCAGGGAAGGTGTAATCTTAAAGCCGGGGTTTTTCTCCAGTCCGCTTAAGTTGATGGAGATAACCGGAATATGGCCGTAACCGGCTTTTTTCAGCGCCCGGCGGATAAATCCGATGTAGTTGGAAGCACGGCATCCGCCGCCTGTCTGGGAAATGATAACTGCAATTTTATCCGTATCGTATTTTCCGGAGAGGATTGCTTCCATAATTTGTCCCACTACCATCAGCGACGGGTAGCAGGCATCGTTGTTTACGTATTTCAGCCCTATGTTGACTGCGTCTTTATTGTCGTTCTGCAGTACTTCGATGTTGTAACCGGCCTTGCGGAAGGCAGGCTCAATCAGGCTGAAATGGATAGGAGACATCTGGGGGCAGAGAATCGTATAGTTTTTCCGCATCTCTTTAGTAAACTGTACCTTCTCAATGGAAGCGGGACGGATAGTCCGCTCCATGTGCCGCTGCTCCCGTACCCGGATGGCAGCCAGAAGAGAACGAATCCGGATTCTGGCGGCGCCCAGGTTATTGACCTCGTCAATTTTCAGGGACGTATAAATCTTGTCGGAGTCGGTCAGAATATCTGCCACAGCGTCGGTGGTGACCGCGTCCAGGCCGCAGCCGAAGGAGTTCAGCTGGATTAAATCCAGATTGTCCCGTGTCTTTACAAAGTTGGCGGCCGCATACAGACGGGAGTGGTACATCCACTGGTCCATCACAATCAGAGGCCGTTCCACCTGGTTTAGGTGGGAAACGGAGTCCTCGGTCAGCACGGCGATTCCGTAGGAGGTTATCAGCTCCGGAATTCCGTGGTTTACTTCCGGGTCATAGTGGTAGGGACGTCCTGCCAGAACGATACCCCGATTTCCGGTTTTTTCCATCCAGGCAAGAGTTTCCTCCCCTTTCTTACGAACATCCTCCCGGCAGGCTGCCAGCTCTTCCCAGGCCAGATGTACCGCCCGGGTAATCTCGTCGGAAGTAAGGGAATCCCGTCCGGAAAACTCTTTTACAAGCCCGTCGGTGATGGTTTCCTCTGAGGAAAGCGCCAGGAAGGGATTTAAAAATTCCACCTCTCCCAGAACGATAGGATCCATGTTGTTTTTAATGTTTTCCGCATAGGATGTTACAATCGGGCAGTTGTAGTGATTGTTGGCATCCGGAAATTCATTCCGCTCATAAGGAATGCAGGGATAGAAGATAAAATCCACACCCTGACTGATGAGCCACTGCACATGGCCATGGGCCAGTTTTGCAGGATAGCACTCGGATTCACTGGGGATGGATTCGATTCCCAGCTCATAAATCTTGTGGGTAGAGGGCGGGGAAAGTACCACCCGGTAACCCAGGTTATGGAAAAAGGTAAACCAGAAGGGATAGTTCTCATACATGTTCAGGACCCGGGGGATGCCCACTGTCCCTCTGGAAGCCTCCTCCTCTGTGTGAGGAGTATATCCGAAATACCGCTTGTTTTTCCACTCGAACAGGTTGGGAATATCACTTGTGGTCTTTTCCCTTCCCAGCCCCCGTTCGCAGCGGTTTCCGGAGATATAGCGGCGTCCGCCGCTGAATTTGTTAATGGTCAGACGACAGTTGTTAGTACAGCCCTGGCATTTTGCCATGGACGTGGTGTACTCCAGACTGTTGATGTCTTCGATGGAAAGCATGGTCGTTGTTTTGCATTCCTTAAATCCGTAACGCTCCCGGGCAATCAGGGCAGCGCCAAAAGCCCCCATGATGCCGGCAATGTCCGGACGGATGGCCTGGCAGTTTGCGATTTTCTCAAAGCTGCGCAGCACGGCGTCATTGTAAAACGTACCGCCCTGAACCACAATCCGTTTTCCAAGCTCGGAAGCATCGGATACTTTAATAACCTTAAACAGTGCGTTTTTGATAACCGAGTAGGCCAGACCGGCTGAGATATCGGATACCTCGGCTCCTTCCTTCTGGGCCTGCTTTACCTTGGAGTTCATAAACACCGTACACCGGGTACCCAGGTCAATGGGGTGCCGGGCAAACAGGGCTTCGTGGGCAAAATCCTCCACGCTGTAATTCAGGGATTTCGCAAACGTCTCAATAAAGGAACCGCAGCCGGAGGAGCAGGCTTCGTTGAGCTGAACGCTGTCCACGGTCTGGTTCTTGATTTTGATGCACTTCATGTCCTGGCCGCCGATATCCAGAATACAGTCCACGTCAGGCTCGAAGAAGGAAGCGGCATAGTAGTGGGATACCGTCTCCACCTCTCCTTCGTCCAGCAGAAGGGCGGCTTTAATCAGGGCCTCGCCGTATCCGGTGGAGCAGGAGTGTACAATCTCCACGCCTTCCGGCAGGCGGCTGTAGATATCTTTAATGGCCGTGATGGTGGTTCCCAGCGGGTCGCCGTCATTTCCGTGGTAGAAAGAATACAGAAGATTTCCGTCTTCGCCTACCAGGGCGGCCTTGGTGGTTGTGGAACCGGCGTCAATGCCGAGGAACGCTTTTCCGCGGTAGGAAGCCAGGTCCGCCACGGGAACCTGATGCCGGGAATGCCGCTCCTGGAACTCCCGGTATTCTGCCTCGCCTGCAAAAAGCGGTTCCATCCGTTCTACTTCGAAGTCCATCTTGATATGGTTCGCAAGCCGCTGCTGAAGCTCTTCCAGGGAAGTCACCACATCCTTCTGGGAGTTCATGGCAGAGCCTACGGCCGCAAACAGATGGGAATATTTCGGAGCAATGGTGTGCTCGTCGTCCAGTTTCAGCGTCCGGACGAAAGCGGCCCGGAGCTCAGAAAGAAAGTGGAGCGGTCCGCCCAGGAACGCTACGTGTCCCCGGATAGGTTTTCCGCAGGCCAGTCCGCTGATGGTCTGGTTGACCACGGCCTGGAAAATGGAAGCCGCCAGGTCCTCCCTGGTAGCCCCGTCGTTAATCAGCGGCTGAATATCGGATTTGGCAAACACGCCGCAGCGGGCGGCGATGGTATAAAGGGCTTTGTAATTTTTTGCATATTCGTTCAGGCCGGTTGCGTCTGTCTGAAGCAGGGAGGCCATCTGGTCAATAAAGGAACCGGTACCGCCGGCACAGATGCCGTTCATTCTCTGCTCGACATTTCCGTTTTCAAAATAAATAATCTTCGCGTCCTCGCCGCCCAGCTCGATGGCCACATCTGTCTGGGGCGCATAGTCCTGAAGGGCAGTGGACACGGCAATCACTTCCTGAACGAAAGGAACGCCCAGGTGTTTGGCCAGGGTCAGTCCGCCGGAACCGGTGATAACCGGGCATACCCGGATGGAACCAAGCTTATAGACAGCCCTGCCGAGAAGATCAGAAAGGGTCTCCTGGATGTTGGCAAAATGACGCTCGTAATCGGAAAAGAGAAGCTCATTCTGCTCATTCAGTACCGCAATCTTGACGGTAGTGGAACCGATGTCGATTCCAAGCGTATGTAATTCTGCATGACTCATAGTATCTGACTCCTTATCTGTTGTTCTGCGAAAAAAACGCAGTCCTGTGTTATAAAAACAGAATCATTGAAGTTTCTTCTTATTTAATGCAGGCAATGCTTACCCACAATATGTTCCATTATACGACAGAAACAGAAAAAATACAATTAGAAGTTGCCGCAATGGATGCTAGAAAAATCTTGAAAAAAATAGGCAGTTCCTGTATATTTGTTAAAACAAGGCAAAGTTGGCGGTTGGAATTGACAAAGGAGACCGCAAAGGATACAATAAACCTAGTATGTTTAAGGAGATTTTATATGAACTGGATGAATAAGATGGAACGGAAATTCGGAAAATATGCCGTTCAAAATCTGACAGTAATACTGCTCGTGTGTTATGGTACGGGATTTGTGATTAACATGGTTTATCCCCAGCTTCTGTCTTACCTTACTCTGGAACCGGGACTTATCCTGCAGGGTCAGGTGTGGCGGCTTATCAGCTGGATTATTATACCGCCGACGGGAAGTATTCTGGCATTTCTGTTCGTGCTTTTGCTGTACTATTCTCTTGGCAGGACGCTGGAAACCGTCTGGGGAGCGTTCCGGTACAATGTCTACATTTTCTCAGGAATTATTTTTACCATAATCGGCGCGTTTGTGGTGTATGCCGTCACGGGAGGCGCAGTGGGGTATGGAAGTGCATTCAGCACCTATTACCTGAATCTGTCCATTTTCCTGGCATGTGCGGCGATTATGCCCAACCTGGAGCTGTGGATTTACGGAATTATTCCCGTGAAAATGAAATGGCTGGCCATTCTGGACGTCGTTCTTCTTCTGCCGTCCCTGCTTTACGGGAACCTGGCAGTTCGTACGGCAGTTGTGGCATCCCTTCTGAACTTCCTGATTTTCTTTCTGTTTAACCGGAACCTGCAGAAGTTCAGCCCGAAACAGGCCGCCCGAAGACAGAAGTTTAAACGCCAGGTAAAAAGACCGGAAAATCATTATCCGGGCGGCGCAAAGCACCGCTGTGCTGTCTGCGGAAGGACAGAACTGGATGATTCGAATCTGGAATTCCGTTACTGCTCGAAGTGCAGGGGAAATTATGAGTACTGCCAGGACCATCTGTTTACACATCAGCATGTGAAATAGGAACGGAACGCAGAACAAATGTATTTAGGAGGAGCAACATGAAAAAAACAAAGATTGTATGTACAATGGGACCCGCAACCAATGACCGCCAGGTCATGAGAAAACTGATTCAGAGCGGCATGGATGTGGCAAGATTTAATTTTTCACACGGCAGCCATGAGGAGCACAAGGCCCGTATGGATATGCTGAAGCAGCTCCGGGAAGAAGAACAGACCAACACAGCCATTCTTCTGGACACAAAGGGACCGGAAATCCGTACCGGCACCCTGGAGGGCGGGAAGAAGATTACGCTGGAGACAGGAGATACCTTTGTTCTGACCGCAGACGAGGTAGAAGGAAACAAAGAACGTGTATCCATTACTTATAAAGAACTGTCCCGTGATGTGGACAGAGGAAGTCAGATTCTGATAGACGACGGCCTGATTGCGCTGGAAGTTACAGGCATTCACGGAACGGATATCGTCTGTACCGTAAAGAACGGCGGAGAACTGGGCGAGAGAAAGGGAGTCAACGTGCCGAATGTGGCGGTGAGACTTCCGGCGATTACGGACAAGGACAAAGAGGATATTAAATTCGGCGTGGAGCAGGATATTGACTTTATCGCGGCTTCTTTCGTGCGGAATGCAGAGTGTGTACTGGAAATCAAGGCCTACCTGAAATCTCTGGGGGCGCCCTATATTCCGATTATTGCCAAGATTGAAAACGCAGAAGGAATCCGGAACATTGACGAGATTATCCGGGCAGCAGACGGCATTATGGTAGCCCGTGGAGACCTGGGCGTGGAGATTCCGCCGGAGGAACTTCCTTATCTGCAGAAGATGATGATTCAGAAATGCAACAATAACTTTAAAACCGTTATCACGGCTACCCAGATGCTGGATTCCATGATTCGGAACCCGCGTCCCACCCGTGCTGAGGTAACGGACGTGGCCAACGCGGTTTATGACGGTACAGACGGCGTGATGCTCTCCGGAGAGACGGCTGCCGGAAAATACCCGGTGGAGGCTGTGCAGATGATGGTTCACATCATTGAGAATGCAGAAGAGCACCTGGATTACAGTGTCCTTCGGGAAAAGGCAGGAAAACACAGGAGGTCCGGCGTTTCCAGCGCCATCGCCTATTCCTCGGTTATGGCTGCCAACAATCTGAACGCCAAATGCATTATGACGCCTTCTGTGACAGGGGCAACCACCCGGGTGGTTTCCAATCTCAAACCGAGTCAGCCGATTCTGGGTATCACACCGGATGAGCGGGCATACCGGAGAATGTCCATTTACTGGGGCGTAATTCCGCTGAGATCCATGGTGTTTACCACGACAGAGGACGTCTGCAACGGCGCCGTGGAGCTTGCGAAGGTGAAGCAGTATGTGGAGCCGGGAGATGTGGTAGTCCTGACAGCGGGAATCCCCTCTGCCAATCTGATAGAGAGTGCCGGCATCAGCAATATGATGCGGATTACGATAGTGGAATAGACAAAAGGAGACAGACAAGATGACAAAACAGCCATTTGTGACAAACGAGGCGCTGAAAGAAATTGTAAAACAGTATCCCACGCCCTTTCATCTGTATGATGAGAAGGGGATACGGGAAAATGTAAAAGCACTGAAGGAGGCCTTTTCCTGGAATCTGGGTTACAAAGAGTATTTTGCAGTAAAGGCCACACCCAATCCGTATCTGATTCAGATACTGAGAGAGTACGGCTGCGGGTGCGACTGCTCCTCCTATACGGAGCTCCTGCTGTCCCAGTCTGTAGGGGCCCTTGGAAGAGATATCATGTTCTCCTCCAACGATACTCCGGCGGAGGAATTTGCCCTGGCCCATGCGCTTGGCGCCATCATTAACCTGGATGACATTACCCATATTGATTTTCTGGAGAAAACCATCGGAGAGATTCCGAAGACTATCAGCTGCCGGTACAATCCGGGCGGCCTGTTTAAAATATCCAACAGCATTATGGATAATCCCGGGGACGCCAAATACGGAATGACCACAGAGCAGATGTTTGAGGCTTTCCGGATTCTGAAGGAAAAAGGGGCGGAAGAGTTTGGAATTCATGCTTTTCTGGCCAGCAACACTGTGACGAATGAGTATTATCCTGCCCTGGCAAAGGTACTTTTTGAAGTGGCTGTGAAGCTGCAGAAGGAGACCGGTGCCAATATCCGGTTTATCAATCTTTCCGGAGGAATCGGAATTCCCTATAAACCGGACCAGACGCCCAATGACATCCGGGTTATCGGAGAAGGCGTACGGAAAGTGTATGAAGAGGTGCTGGTTCCCGCGGGAATGGGCGATGTGGCCATTTACACAGAGCTGGGACGTTTTATGCTGGGCCCTTACGGCTGTCTGGTAACGAAGGCCGTGCATGAGAAACATACCCACAAGGAATATATCGGAGTGGACGCCTGCGCGGCAAACCTGATGCGGCCCGCCATGTACGGCGCCTATCATCATATTACCGTTATGGGCAAAGAGAACGAGCCCTGCGACCACATGTATGATGTGACCGGTTCCCTCTGTGAGAACAATGACAAGTTCGCCATTGACCGGATGCTGCCGAAAATCGACATGGGCGACCTGCTGGTGATTCATGACACCGGGGCTCACGGATTTTCCATGGGATACAATTATAACGGAAGACTCCGGTCCGCTGAAGTTCTGCTGAAAGAGGACGGAAGCACGCAGCTTATCCGCAGGGCGGAGACCCCCATGGATTATTTCGCAACCTTCGACCAGTTCCCGGTTTATGAGGAACTGAAAAAGAACACCGAAGAGGCAGAGCGCAGATTCGGCGGGATGAAACAGGAATAAAAGAAAAAGTCTTGCGAACCGGAAATGGATATGCTATCATTATTTCTGGTTCGCATATGCCGCTGTGGCGGAATTGGCAGACGCACTTGACTCAAAATCAAGCGGTTTTTCCGTGCCGGTTCGAGTCCGGCCAGCGGCATTATAAAGGGGGACGGGTACCGGCTGGCCGGTACCCGTCCCCCGCTTCAATTCAGACAGATTTTTTCCAGGTCCGCGATACGTTCAATCCGTACTTCGGCGTCCGGTACCTGGCCAAAGCCGTATGCGGCAAACACGAAAGGAACGCCGGCGTCCCGGCAGGCGTCTGCATCTCCCTGGGTGTCGCCTACATAGACCGGAGACTGAATCTGATTTCGTTCCATCAGTGTCCGGATGGTTTCACTTTTGGGGGTATGGGTGTCGCCAAAACACAGGTGGTCTGTCACAATGTTTTCCAGTTCCGCGTGTTTCAGCAGAATCTCAATGTATCCGCACTGGCAGTTGCTTACAATAAAGAGGGGATATCTGGCGGACAGCTTTTGCAGAGTTTCTATTACCCCGTCGTACAGTGTCCCCGGGTGGGTCTCCAGATACCGGTTTTCATAGTCAAAACAGATGCCAATCAGCCGGAGACGTTCCTCTTCGGGGAGCTCCGGAAACAGAATATCTGCAATTTCTGTCATGGTTTTCCCAAAAAGCCGGCGCAGGATGGCGCCGTCTATGCGCAGAGGGAGGGAAGAATTTTCCTCAATGGCCAGATTCCAGGACCTGGCTACTGCGTCTGTGGAATCCCAGAGGGTTCCGTCTACGTCGAAAATGATACTGTCCATAACGATACTCCTTCCTGAGGTACTTGATGTGCCAGAACTATAATATCATAAAAACATCCTTTAAAAAAGCGCAAGTTTAGTGTATACTGTAATATTGAGTAAACACGGACAGACAGGAGGCGCTGGACGATGCGTGAAAAAATCGTGCTGATAGACGGGCACAGTATTCTGAACCGGGCTTTTTACGGACTTCCGGACCTGACGAATGCGGAGGGCCTGCATACGAATGCGGTTTATGGATTTTTGAATATTCTGTTTAAAATACTGGATGAGGAGAAGCCGGAATATCTTGCGGTAGCCTTTGACGTGCATGCCCCAACGTTCCGGCATAAAATGTATGAGGATTACAAAGGGACCAGAAAACCTATGGCCGAGGAACTGCGCCAGCAGGTTCCGGTGATGAAGGACGTGCTTCATGCAATGAAAATCTGCACGGTAGAGCAGGAAGGACTGGAGGCGGACGATATTCTGGGAACCTTGTCCAGACGCTGCGAAGGTGAGGGAATGGATGTGGTGATTCTCTCGGGGGACCGGGATCTGCTTCAGCTTGCTACAGACATCGTGGAAATCCGGATACCGAAAACAAAGCGGACGGGAACGGAGATTGAGAATTACTATGCGGCGGATGTGAAGGAACGCCTTCAGGTAACGCCCAGAGAATACATTGATGTAAAGGCCCTGATGGGGGATGCCTCCGACAATATTCCCGGAGTACCGGGAATCGGGGAAAAAACAGCCACGAAAATCATTGTGGAGTACGGTTCCATTGAAAATGCCTACGCCCATGCTTCCGAGGTGAAGCCGCCCAGAGCCTCCAAAAATCTGGTGGAATACTGGGACCAGGCAAAGATGAGCAAGGAGCTTGCCACCATCTGCCTGGACGCGGAGATTTCGTTTGACCGGGAAGCGTCCAGAATCGGTAATTTTTATACAGAGGAAGCTTATCAGTGGTTTCAGCGTCTGCAGTTTAAAAACCTGCTTTCCCGCTTCGAGGGGGAAGCAAAGGGGAACGCCCTGGAAGACGCCTTTGAAATGGTAAAGACAAAAAAGAGAGCGGAGGAAGTTTTCCAGAAGGCGGCCCGGGCCGGCAGAACAGGGCTGGCTTTTTTCCGGGAGTGGGAAAACGTCCTTCCGCTGTTTGAACAGGAGGCGGGCCTTGGCGGAGCTGCCATCGCCTTTGGCGCGGGAGACATTTACTGTATCCGGACGGGAGAGGAGCTTTCGGCAGAGTGGATTCTGGAACAGGCAAAGGAACTGATTCGGGAATGCCCGCAGGCCGTGATGTTTGACTGGAAGGCGACGGGGGAATGGATTCAGCCGGAGGCGGAAAGCCAGGCACACTGCTTTGACGCAAAGGTGGCGGCCTATCTGCTGAACCCGCTGAAAAACGAGTATGTGTTTTCCGACACGGCACAGGAATATCTGAACCTGATGATAGACCCGAAGACAGAGAAAGAAAAGCTGGTCTGCTATGAGGCGTACACGGCCTGGGCAGCGGCAGAACCGCTCTGGAATGCGCTGGAAGAAAAGGGAATGGGAAAACTGTTCCGGGAGGTGGAAATGCCTCTGGTGTTTACCCTTTTTGACATGGAACAGGCCGGCGTGCGGGTGGAAGGAGAGGCTCTTCATGCTTACGGAGAGCGTCTCGGAAGCCAGATTGAGGTGCTGGAAAAAGAGATTTATGAGGAGGCCGGAGAGACGTTTAACATCAACTCTCCGAAGCAGCTCGGCACGGTGCTGTTTGAGCATCTGGGAATGCCCGGCGGGAAAAAGACGAAGACCGGATATTCCACAGCGGCGGATGTGCTGGAAAAGCTGGCGCCGGATTATCCGCTGGTCTCCAAAATACTGGAGTACCGTCAGCTTGCAAAACTGAAATCCACCTATGCTGACGGGCTGGCCGGTTTTATCGGTCCGGACGGAAGAATTCACGGGAAGTTTCATCAGACGGTCACGGCTACAGGACGTATCAGCAGTGCGGACCCCAATCTGCAGAACATTCCGGTGAGAATGGAACTGGGCCGTCTGATTCGCAAGGTCTTTGTACCGGAGGAAGGCTATCTGTTTGTGGATGCGGATTACTCCCAGATTGAACTGCGGGTACTGGCCCACTGTTCCGGTGACGAGGAGCTGATTCAGGCATACCGGGAGGAGAAGGATATTCACCGGATTACCGCTTCCCAGGTGTTCCATGTGCCCTTTGACGAGGTGACGCCTCTGCAGAGACGGAATGCCAAGGCGGTGAATTTCGGGATTGTATACGGCATCAGTTCCTTCGGACTGAGCCAGGATTTAAGTATTACAAGAAAAGAAGCCGCGGAATATATTGAGCGGTATTTTGAGACCTATCCGGGGATTAAGAAATTCCTGGATGATACAGTGGCCCATGCAAAGGAAGAAGGGTATGTGACTACCCTGTTCGGAAGAAGAAGACCGGTTCCGGAACTTTCTTCCAGCAATTATATGCAGCGCTCCTTCGGGGAGCGGGTCGCCATGAACGCGCCCATTCAGGGGACGGCGGCGGATATTATCAAGATTGCCATGATACGGGTAAACAGGGAACTGAAAAAGCGGAATCTGAAGTCCCGCCTGGTACTTCAGGTTCACGATGAGCTGCTGATTGAGACCTGGGAGCCGGAGCTTTCCGAAGTGCAGGAGATTCTCAGGGACTGCATGGAGCATGCGGCGGACCTTTCCGTTCCGCTGGAAGTGGACATGCACACGGGAAAGAACTGGTACGAGGCAAAATAGACGGAACAGGAAGAAGACAGATGAAAAAATTAGGAATTACCGGCGGGGTGGGCTCCGGAAAAAGCCGGGTGCTGAAACTGCTGGAGGAAATATACCATGCCAGGGTGTATCAGGCGGACGAGATTGCCAGAAGGATTCAGGAACCGGGGAATGCCTGCTATGAGCAGATTGTAAAGACATTTGGCCGGGAAATCTGCCTGGAAGGCGGAGGACTGGACCGGAAAAAGCTGGGCAGACTGGTGTTTTCGGACCGGAAAACGCTGGAAACGCTGAATGCCCTGGTGCATCCGGCCGTGAATGAAGAGATTGTGCGTCTGATAGCCCGGGAGGAAAGCCGGGGGACCGGACTGTTCGTGCTGGAGGCGGCCCTTCTGGCAAAACCCTGGTACCGGGAGATTCTGGATGAAATCTGGTATATCCGCGTGGAGAGGGAAGTGCGAATGGAACGGCTTGCGGCTTCCAGGGGATATACAAAAGAGCAGACCGAATCCATGATGGCTTCCCAGCCCCGGGAAGAGGAGTTCCTGGCTTTTGCAGACCGGGTCATCGATAACAGCGGAGAGTTTTCCGAGACGGCCCGGCAAATACGGCAGGAGCTGAAACGGCTGGAACAGGGAGAAGCCGGAACGTTACAAAAGAAATGAACAGGACAGGAGCAGAAAACAGATGAGATTATGCAGTATAGCAAGCGGGAGCAGTGGGAACTGTATTTATGTGGGAAGTGACCACACCCATCTGCTGGTGGATACAGGCGTCAGCAGAAAGCGGATTGAAGAAGGGCTTGCCAGGCTTGGCATTAAAGGTGAGGAACTGACCGGAGTTCTGGTGACCCATGAACATGCCGACCATATCCAGGGACTTGGCGTTTTCAGCCGGAAATATGAGATTCCGGTTTACGCCACGCCGGGAACCATTCAGGGAATTCAGAATTACAAATCCCTGGGAAAGATGCCGGAAGGGCTTTACCATGAGGTGCAGACCGATACGGATTTTATGCTGGGGGACATTCTGGTACATCCGTTTTCCATCTCCCATGATGCGAACGAACCCAGCGGCTACCGCTTCCAGCAGGGAGAAAAGAGGATGGCAGTGGCTACGGACCTGGGAAAATACGATGCGTACACTGTGGAAAATCTTCAGAATCTGGATGCGGTTCTTCTGGAATCCAACCATGACATTCACATGCTGGAGGTAGGGCCCTATCCCTATTATCTGAAACAGCGGGTGATGGGAGAGCGGGGACATCTTTCCAATGAAGTGTCCGGAAGGCTGCTCTGCGATATCCTGCATGGGAATATGAAGAAGGTGCTTCTCGGGCATTTGAGTAAAGAAAATAATTTTGCGGAACTGGCCTATGAGACGGTGAAGCTGGAAATTACCCTGGGAGACAATCCCTATAAAGGGGAAGAAATTCCAATTTCCGTGGCAAAGCGGGACCAGATTTCGGAAATTGTAACTGTATAGAAAACAAGGATAAAGAAACAAGGAAGGTTTTTAGGAGGTTTTAACGCAAATGAGTAAGAGAAAGACCGGGATTGTGACGGACAGTAACAGCGGTATCACCCAGGCAGCGGGGAAAGAACTGGGTATCTGGGTGCTGCCCATGCCTTTTTACATCAATGAAGAACTCTTTCTGGAAGAGATTACACTGAGTCAGGAAGAATTTTACAAAAGACTGGAGGAAGATGCGGATATCTCCACATCCCAGCCGGCGCCGGCGGATGTTACCGAACTGTGGGACCGGGTCCTGGAAGAGTGCGAGGAAATCGTGCATATTCCCATGTCCAGCGGCCTGAGCAGCTCCTGCGAGACCGCCGTAATGCTTTCCCAGAAATACGACGGGAAGGTACAGGTAGTAAACAACCAGCGGATTTCCGTGACCCAGCGCCAGTCGGTCATGGACGCCATCCGGCTTGTGGAGGCCGGAAAAGGCGCCGCCGAGATTAAAGAAATCCTGGAGGCCGTAAAATTCGATTCCGATATCTATATTACAGTGGATACCCTGAAATATCTCAAAAAAGGCGGACGGCTTACGCCCGCGGCCGCGGCAATCGGAACGGTTCTGAACCTGAAACCGGTTCTTCGTATCAAAGGAGAAAAGCTGGATGCCTTTTCCAAGACCAGAGGCTGGAAGTCGGCCAAAAAGACAATGATTAAAGCAGCAGAAACGGCAATGAAGGAAGAATTTTCGGATTGCAAAGGCCCCGAAGATATCTATCTGGAGGCTGCCTATACCGGGAACCGGGAGGAAGCAGAAGAATGGAAAAAAGAACTGGAAGAAGCCTTTCCCGGATTTCCCATTCATATGGACCCGCTTTCACTTAGTGTGGCCTGCCATATCGGACCAGGAGCAAAGGCTGTGGCACTGACAAAAGTTTTAAAAATTTAGTGACTGGGGACGGGTACCGGCCAGCCGGTACCCGTCCCCATATACAACTCTCAGACAATTACAAGCTTTTGTCTGAAATCGGACTGAAATGCTGTGTGGTTTTTTTCGGCCAGTACGGTCTGGTAAAGGTCGGAGGCAAGGCGGTCTTTCTCCAGGAGTTTCTGAGCCTCCGGAGAGAGGAGAGCGGTATCGGCAAAACGTCCTACCAGCGGGATACTGCTGTGTTCCTGAATCTGTTTCAGGACGCCGGCGCTTTCCCGGCGGAAGCCGAGGAGGCGGGCATAGGGAATGCAAAGGGGCCTCCTGCTGACAGAGATGTGGCCCCGGGGAATATCCAGCAGGATATGCAGGAGAGCCCGGCTAATGCGGCTGTACGTCAGTTCTTTTGTCTTTAAGAGCTGGCAGAACTGGTCCCAGGAGACAAATTCTTCCCGGTGCCGCCAGATACGGACGGCCAGTTCCGGGGACACATCGGCAAACCGTGCGAGGTCCTTCTGGCTGGAAAGCAGCAGACGGTATTTTAGGAGAAGAGAAAAATCTGCAGTTTCCAGAGGAAGGTACCGGGAGAGAAAATCGGTTATTATACGGAACGAGCCGGCGGGAAGCGTTTCTTCCAGACGGGGCAGGTTCTTTTCTGAGACGGAAAGGGTTCCGTCTTTTTTCTTTTCCTGAAATACCAGATTCCGTACTGCCGTGGCAGAACTGCAGGGCCCGGAAAGGTCTGTCTGGTGGTAACCGGACTCTCTGCGGGAAATGGTGACGGGGCGGATGGAAGAGGAGAGCCGGTCCAGCGCCTTCAGATACTCCACCCCCAGAATATTATTGGGGGATTCCAGCAGCCTTCCGGTTTCCGGACTGCCTGAACAGACCGAAAGCGCCCGCTGTCTCGCTGCGGGAAACGTCAGACCTTCTTTTAAAAACTGTTTTAACTGCTGCCGGTAGCTTTCCGGTTCCCGGGAGAGAATCCGGGCCGTTTCCTGCAGAAGCTGCAGGTCGCCGCATTCGCTGCCAAAACAGAGACTGTCCACACAGCCAAGGGCGTTTAAAAGAGCCACACCGCCCTCGGCAAAAAATTCGGCGCTGGCACAGGCGAAAATGGCCGGAAGCTCCAGAATGGCATCCGCCCCTGCCTCCAGGGCCGCCTGCGCCCGCAGCCGCTTCGGAAGCAGGGCAGGTGCGCCGCGCTGAACAAAATCACCGCTTATTACGGCGATTACGGCGTCTGCCTGACAGAGACGCCGGGTTTCCTCCATATGATAAAGATGTCCGTTGTGAAAGGGATTGTATTCTGCGATAATTCCTGCAATTCTCATAACTGTTTCGAGAAATCTCCTTGTATATTGTTTTTGAAATGATTATACTATAAAAAGAGTCTTTATGCAAAAGCATCAGTGCCAGAAAGGAGGAACGACAGGTGAATCGTGAAAAAATACTGGACCTTCTGGAGGAGAGAAAATACAAGGAACTGAAAGAGGAACTGGACAAGTTCTATCCGGTTGACATCGCTCAGTTTCTGGAAGATGAGGCGGATGAAAAACAGATGCTGATTCTGTTTCGGCTTTTGCCAAAAGAAGAGGCGGCAGAAACTTTCGCGTACATGAACAGCGATACGAGAGAAACGTTGATAAATGCGTTGACGGACTCGGAGCTGGAAGAAGTCATGGACGAAATGTATCTGGACGATACCGTGGATGTGCTGGAAGAGATGCCGGCCAATGTGGTGGACCGTCTCCTTCTCGTGACGGATGAGGATACCAGAAAGCAGATTAACCAGCTGCTTCAGTATCCCGAAGACAGTGCGGGAAGCGTTATGAATGTGGACTATGTGGGACTTCGTCCGGATATGACAGTGGAAGAGGCCATTCTGAAAATCCGGCAGGTAGGTATTAACCGGGAAACGATTTATACCTGCTATGTCCGGGAGAAGAAAAAGCTGGTTGGCGTGGTGGACGTAAAAGACCTTCTGACCAGCAGTGACAGCAAAACCATGGAAGAAATCATGGAAACCAATGTAATCTATGCAAAGACAACAGATGACCAGGAGGATGTCGCACATAAAATTATCAAATACGGACTTGTGGCTATTCCAATTGTGGACCATGAGATGTGTATGGTTGGAATCGTTACGGTAGATGACGCCATGCTGGTTCTGCAGGACGAGGCAACGGAGGATATCAGTATCATGGCCGGTGTCAGCCCGGCAGAGGAAACCTATTTCAGCACCAGTGTCTTTCAGGAGGCAAAAAACAGAAGTGTATGGCTTTTGTTTCTTATGCTTTCTGCAACATTCAGCGGCATGGTGCTGGACCATTTTTCCTATGCGGTTCTGGCCATGCCGGTGCTGAACGCCTTTGTTCCCATGCTGACGGGAACGGGAGGAAACTGCGGTTCTCAGAGCTCAACGCTGGTTATCCGCGGAATTACTGTGGGAGAAATTCAGCTGAAAAATATTTTCCGGGTTATTTTTAAGGAAGTCCGGGTAGCCCTGCTGGTAGGGCTGATTCTGGCCGTGGTAAACGGGGTAAGAGTGGTAATTATGTATCAGGGAAAAACGGACAATCCGCTTCTTCTTGCCTTTGCACTGGGCATTACCCTGATGTGTACGATTGTGATGGCAAAAACCATCGGCTGCACCCTGCCTCTGCTGGCGAAACGGATTGGACTGGACCCGGCCATTATGGCCGCGCCGCTGATTACGACCCTGGTGGACACGGGGACAACCCTGATTTACTTTTCCATCGTAACCAGGGTGTTTCGTATAACGGCGTGAGGCCGCAAAGCCGCACTGGCGTGCTTACTGTGACCTGCGGTCACTCTTTGCTCGTTTGGGAACGGTCATTATAACGGTTCAGCCGGAGCAAAAAAGCTCGCAAAGCCGCACTGACGTGCTGACTACGGCCTACGGCCGTTCTTTGCTCGCTTTATTTTGCTCCACCTTTTGCGTGCCCGCCCGGCACTCGCAAAGCCGCACTGGCGTGCTTACTGTGACCTGCGGTCACTCTTTGCTCGTTTGGGAGCGGTCACGCCAGCCCTGAAGGAAGAGGCCGTTTTTATGCGAGCATAAACCGGCCTCTCCTTTCAGGGCTGGTAACCTTGTTTAAAAAATAACATTCCTTGTATACAATGTGTAAGTGCGTTATAATAGACATACAGTGCGTATTCCCGTCTGGCGGGAACGGATATAAAGAAGGGAGAAATATCATGAATGTATTAGTAATCAACTGTGGAAGTTCTTCACTGAAATTCCAGCTTATTGATGCAAAGTCAGAGGAAGTTCTTGCGAAAGGACTGTGTGAGAGAATCGGAATCGACGGCAGACTTACTTATCAGCCGGAAGGGCAGGAGAAGCAGAAAACAGACAAGCCCATGCCGACCCATACAGAGGCCATCCAGTATGTTATCGATGCCCTGACAGACGCTGAGAACGGCGTGGTAAAAGACCTTGGAGAAATCGGGGCAGTAGGGCACCGTGTCGTACACGGAGGAGAAAACTTTGCCCAGTCCGTGATTGTTACTCCGGAGGTAAAGAAAGCCATCGAGGAATGCAATGACCTTGCACCCCTTCATAATCCGGCCAACTTAATCGGTATCGAAGCCTGCGAGAAGCTGATGCCGGGAACTCCCCAGGTGGTTGTATTTGACACAGCTTTCCACCAGACGATGCCGGAGCAGGCCTATATGTACGGCCTTCCCTATGAATACTATGAAAAATACAAAGTAAGACGTTACGGATTCCACGGAACCAGCCACAGCTTTGTTTCCAAAAGAGCGGCTGAGTATCTGGGCGTACCTTATGAGGCTACGAAAACGATTGTCTGCCATCTGGGCAACGGTTCCTCCGTCTGCGCAGTGATGAACGGAAAATCCGTGGACACTTCCATGGGACTGACTCCCCTGGAAGGTCTGGTGATGGGAACCCGTTCCGGTGACATTGACCCGGCAATCATGGAGTTTATCGCCAAGAAAGAAGACCTGGACATCGCCGGTATCATGAACGTGCTGAATAAAAAATCCGGTGTGGAAGGACTTTCCGGAGTCTCCAGTGATTTCCGTGACCTGACTGACGCGGCAGAGGCCGGAAATGAAAGAGCAGAACTGGCCCTGAAAGTATTTGCGTACCGGGTGGCAAAATATGTAGGAAGTTACGCGGCAGCTATGAACGGTGTGGACAACATTGTATTTACTGCCGGAATCGGAGAAAACGACGGACCTATGAGAGCCAGTATCTGCGAATATCTCGGCTACCTGGGAATTCAGATTGACGAGGAAGCAAATAAAGTGCGGGGTGAGGAAAAAACACTTTCCACGCCGGATTCCAAAGTCAATGTTCTGGTGATTCCCACGAACGAAGAACTTGCCATCGCAAGAGAGACGGTTGCGCTTTTATAGGAAATACTATATTTTGTGGCGAAAACAGAATATATTTCGGAAATTTTGGAAAGAATTTTGTTGACAAATTCAGGGAACATGATATAATTAACCAGGTATGGATAAAGGAGTAAGATTATGCGAATAAACTTATCCGAAGTTCTTACCGAACCGCATATATCCGTGGAGACGGAAGCAGTCTGCGGGCTGAAGGATATCAGCTTCGGCGGACAGAAGTATCCGGTCAGGCCGGCAGAACCTTTTTCTGTCCGTGTTGAGTGGACTGGAGAGCAGAAGTTTCACGTTCACTGCGAGGGAAGTCTTACTGTGGATATTCCCTGCGACCGGTGTCTGGCGGATGTGCCCACTGTTTTTTCCGTTCAGGCTGAGCGGGATGTGAATCTGGGTGAAAACTGCGGAGAGGATGAGGACGGTTCCGAGGAAGCGAATTATATTGACGGGTATTATCTCGATGCAGATGTTCTGATTTGCAAAGAGATATTAGCAGGGTGGCCGATGAAAGTTCTGTGCAGCGAGGACTGCAAGGGGATTTGCAGCGTATGTGGCAGAAATCTGAATGAAGGTACATGTGACTGCGAGGACCCAGGGCTGGACCCCAGAATGTCAGTTATCCGCGATGTCTTTAAGAATTTTAAGGAGGTGTAACCTGTGTCAATTTGTCCGAAGAATAAATCTTCTAAAGCCAGAAGAGACAAAAGAAGAGCAAACTGGAAGATGAGCGCGCCGAACCTGGTAAAATGCAGCAAATGTGGAGCGCTTACCATGCCGCACAGAGTATGCAAGGCATGTGGCTCTTACAACAAAAGGGAAATTATCGCCCAGGATTAGTTTTTCTAAAAGAATGAAAGTAAAGAGTTTTGGAGTTATCCAGAACTCTTTCTTTTTATATAGCAGGAAACCGCTGTCCGGTGGGGCCATTCGCAAAGCCGCTATTGATTTTTGAAAGGATGTTTAGTAGAATTAAGTTTAGTAATGCCGGGAGGGAACAGTATGGAAGAAATTACAAAAGTAGTTGTAGATGCCATGGGCGGGGACAATGCGCCGGGAGAGATTATCCGGGGCGCCATGGATGCGATTGCAAAACGCAGTGATATCCACGTGATTCTCGTCGGGCAGGAGGAAGTTATCCGCCGGGAACTGGCAGGATATACTTATAATGAAGAGCAGGTAGAAGTGGTGAATGCCACAGAGGTTATCGAGACGGCAGAACCGCCGGTTATGGCCATCCGGAAGAAAAAGGATTCTTCCATCGTTGTCGGTATGCGCCTGGTGCGGGAAAAGAAGGCGGATGCCTTTGTGTCCGCAGGAAGTTCCGGTGCGATTCTGGCAGGAGGCCAGCTTCTGGTAGGCCGGATTAAAGGTGTGGAAAGACCGCCCCTTGCTCCGCTGATTCCGACAGAGAAAGGGTTTTCCCTTCTGATTGACTGCGGGGCAAATGTGGACGCCAGACCTTCCCATCTTGTTCAGTTCGCGAAGATGGGTTCCATTTACATGGAGCATGTGATGGGCGTAAAAAATCCTTCCGTCCGGATTGTCAACATCGGCGCGGAGGAAGAAAAGGGAAATGCGCTGGTGAAGGAGACCATGCCTCTTCTGAAGGAGTGCAGCGATATCAATTTTGCCGGAAGCATTGAGGCCCGGGAGATTCCTCACGGCCAGGCGGACGTGGTAGTCTGCGAGGCTTTTGTGGGAAATGTCATCCTGAAGCTCTATGAAGGGGTCGGAGCCGTGCTGTTCAGTAAGATAAAGAGCGGCATGATGTCCAGCCTTCGCAGTAAAATCGGCGCCCTTCTCGTAAAGCCTGCCCTGAAGGATACCCTGAAAACATTTGACGCCAGCGAATACGGCGGCGCGCCCCTTCTGGGACTGAACGGGCTTGTGGTAAAGACCCACGGAAGCTCAAAAGCAAAGGAAGTCTGCAATTCCATTCTGCAGTGCAGTACCTTCCGCAGGCAGCGGATTAACGAAAAAATCCGGGCCTGTATTCAGGGGGAAGTGGCAGATTCGGAGTAAGGAAAGGACAGAAGCATGGAATTTGAAAAAGTAAAAAAAATCATTGCCACTACAATGGGATTTGACGAAAATACACTGACCATGGACACTGCTTTTATCGATGACCTTGGAGCTGACTCTATGGACATTTTCCAGGTGATTATGGGCATTGAGGAAGAGTTTGACATTGAAGTGGACAACGAAGATGCAGAGAAAATCGTAACGATTGGCGACGCAGTGGAAATGATAAAAAAGGCTGTAAATTAAGGAAAGCAGACAGAAAAGCCCCTTTTCAGGGCTTTTCTGTTTTCAGACGAGGACAGATTATGAACAGAAATGTAAAACAACTGGAAGAAAAGGCGGGATACCGCTTTCGGAAAAAGGAGCTTTTAACCCATGCTATGACGCACAGCTCCTATGTGAATGAGAAACATTTAAAGAAACCGGACAGCAATGAGAGACTGGAGTTTCTGGGCGACGCAGTGCTGGAACTGGTGACAAGCGAGTACCTCTTTTTTGCGGATAAGACGATGCCGGAAGGAGAGCTGACCAAACAGCGGGCGGCCATGGTGTGCGAAAAGGCGCTTGCCTTCTGCGCCAGAGACCTGGAACTGGGCTCCTTTCTGCTCCTGGGAAAAGGAGAAGAGGCTACGGGAGGACGGAAGAGAGAATCCATTACCTCCGATGCACTGGAAGCGCTGATTGGGGCTATCTATCTGGATGGTGGTTTTGCTAGTGCAAAAGAGTTTATACTCCGCCACATACTGAACGACCTGGAAGGGAAACGGCTCTTTTATGATAGCAAAACTATCCTGCAGGAGATGGTGCAGGGAAATCTGGACCAGAAGATTTTCTACCATCTTATCGGGGAAGAAGGACCGGACCACAACAAATCCTTCCGGGTAGAAGTACGAATCGGGGAGACGGCATACGGCCAGGGTGTGGGGCGCACAAAAAAAGCAGCAGAGCAGGAGGCTGCCTACCAGGCAATTCTGAAGCTCAGAGAAGAGAAGAAAGGTACCGAATAGCTGATGTATTTAAAGAGCATAGAGGTGCAGGGATTCAAATCCTTTGCCCATAAGATTGTCTTTGAATTTCATAACGGGATTACCGCGATTGTGGGACCGAATGGAAGCGGGAAGAGCAATGTGGCGGACGCAGTCCGCTGGGTTCTCGGAGAACAGCGGGTAAAACAGCTTCGGGGCGACAGTATGCAGGACGTCATTTTTTCCGGTACGGAAAGCCGGCGGCCGTTAAGCTACGCTTCTGTGGCGATTACCCTGGACAACTCCGACCATAAACTGCCGGTGGATTATGAAGAAGTAACCGTCACAAGAAAGCTCTACCGTTCCGGGGAAAGCGAGTACCTGTTAAACGGGAGCGCCTGCCGTCTGAAAGACATCAATGAGATGTTTTATGACACCGGTATCGGGAAAGAAGGATATTCCATTATCGGGCAGGGCCAGATTGATAAAATCCTGAGCGGGAAGCCGGAAGAGCGGCGGGAGCTTTTTGACGAGGCGGCAGGAATTGTCAAATTTAAAAGACGGAAAGCCATGTCTTTGAAAAAGCTGGAAGAAGAGCAGCAGAACCTGCTCCGGGTCAACGACATTCTGTCGGAGCTGGAAAAGCAGGCCGGTCCCCTGGAGAAGCAGGCGGAAACCGCACGGGCCTATCTGAAGAAAAAAGAAGAGCTCCGGCGCTTTGATATCAATATGTTTCTGATGGAAACCGCACGTCTGAAAGAGCTCATCCGGGGAACTGAAGAAAATCTCTCCGTTTCAGAGGAAGAGCTGGAAAAGGCCCGGCAGGACTACGCGGCCATGAAAGAAGAATATGAGGCCATTGAGGGCCAGGCGGATGAAGTGGACAGTGAGATTGAGCGGTACCGGAACCGCCTGAATGAGACTACCCTGCTGAAACAGCAGCTGGAAGGGCGGATAGAACTTCTGAAGGAACAGATTCACAGCGCCCGGATGAATGACGCCCACTTTGAGGAACGTGCCCGGACCGTGTATCTGGAAATAAAGGAACGGAAAAAGCAGAGCGAAACGCTGGAACGGGAGCAGAAGGAAGCAAAAGAGAAGCTGGAAAAAGAATACCGGCGCCAGGAAAAAGCCGAAGCTGACCTGGCGGAGGTGCAGTCCCGGATTGCCAGGATGACGGCGGAGACAGACCAGAGCCAGAGCGATATCCGGGAACTTCTGAGCAGCCGGGCTTCCACCCGGGCGAAAAGCCAGCATTACGATACGGTTATGAATCAGATTCAGATCCGGCAGTCTGAACTTCACAGAAAGCTGCTGGAAACCCAGAACGATGACGCTCTTCTGAAAAAACAGCAGGAGGAGCACGAAAAAGAGCTGGACAGCATTTCCAGGGAAATCGATGCGTTTAACGGGGAAATCAGCCACTGCGAGGCAGAGATAGAGAAGCTTCAGCAGGTGATTGCCAAAAAGAACGAGCAGCTTCGTATCGGCCAGACCGCCTATCACCGGGAAGAGTCCCGTCTGGAGTCCCTGAAAAATATTACGGAGCGTTACGACGGATACGGAAACAGCATCCGGAAAGTGATGGAACACCGGGACAAAGAGAAAGGCCTTCTGGGCGTGGTGGCCGATATCATCAAAGTGCAGAAGGAATACGAGACAGCGGTGGAGACGGCCCTGGGAGGCAGTATCCAGAATATCGTTACGGCAGACGAGGAAACGGCCAAACGGATGATAGGTTTCCTGAAAAAGAATAAATACGGAAGAGCCACTTTCCTTCCCCTGACTGCCATCCGGGGCGGACAGAGTATCGCCCGCCCGGAGGCCCTGAAGGAAAAGGGCGTTATCGGAACAGCGGACAGCCTGGTGCAGGTGGAGGACACGTACCGGAAACTGGCGGAGAACCTGCTGGGGAGAACGCTGGTAGTGGATACCATCGACACCGGAATCGCACTTTCCCGGAAATACCGACAGTCACTGCGCATCGTAACCCTGGAAGGGGAACTGCTGAACCCCGGCGGGTCCATGAGCGGCGGCGCCTTTAAAAACAGCAGCAACCTGCTGGGAAGGAGACGGGAAATCCAGGAATTTGAGAAAACCGTTCAGATGCTGAAAGCGGACATGCAGAAAGCGGAAAAAGAACTGGAAGAGACGAGAAACAAAAGAGCGGCGTTCTACGCGGAGATTGAAGAGATTCAGAAGAAGCTTCAGAGAGCCTACGTTCAGCAGAATACGGCACGCATGAATCTGGAGCAGGTCAGCTCCCGGCAGAAGCTGGCCCTGGAAGCCAGGGAAAACGCGGTGCGGGAGCGCAGGGAACTGGAAGAGAAGGCCAGGGAGACAGCGGAGAATCAGGAATCCATCCAGGTAGAGCTGGAGACCTCCGAGAGCCTGGAAAAGGAATTCAGCCAGAAGCTTACCGCCACCCAGGAAGCCCTGGAGCAGGAACGAAACCTGGAAAGTGAAGCGGTAAAGAAAAACGAGGAGGCCCATCTGGCCTGCGCGGCTCTGGAACAGAAGCTGGCATTTATCGAGGAAAATGCCGGAAGAATTCAGGAAGAACTGCAGAAATTCCAGGAAGAGCTGGAAAAGCTGGAGCAGGACAAAGATTCTGCCAGCGGGGAGATTCAGGAGAAGGAAAAGCAGATTGCCGAAATCCGGCAGACCATTTCCGATTCCCAGGAGCTTTTTGAAGAAATCCAGAAAGAGATTGAGGAAAACCAGAAAAAGCGGGAAGAGCTGAACCGGAAGAACAGGGCTTTCCTTGGAAAACGGGAAGACTTAAACCGGCATATGACGGAACTGGACAAGGAAGTATTCCGCTTAAACAGCAGGAAAGAAGGGTATGAGGAAAGCCTGGAAAAGCAGGTGAACTATATGTGGGAAGAATACGAACTCACCTATAACCATGCCCTGGAAATCCGGGACGAAAATCTGACAGACCTGACCTTTATGAAAAAGCGGATTCAGGAACTGCGCGGCGAGATAAAGGCGCTGGGCCCGGTGAATGTAAACGCCATTGAAGATTATAAAGAGCTTTCCTCCCGGTATGAATTCCTCAAAGGGCAGCATGACGACCTGGTTGAGGCGGAGGCTACCCTGGAGAAGATTATTCAGGAACTGGACGAGGCCATGCGCAAACAGTTTTCAGAACAGTTCGGGCGCATCGCGGAAGAATTTAACAAAGTATTCCGGGAACTCTTCGGAGGCGGCAGGGGTACCCTGGAACTGATGGAGGATGAGGATATTCTGGAGGCAGGAATCCGGATTATCGCCCAGCCGCCGGGAAAGAAACTGCAGAACATGATGCAGCTTTCCGGCGGGGAAAAGGCACTGACAGCCATCGCCCTTCTGTTTGCCATTCAGAACCTGAAACCGTCGCCCTTCTGCCTTCTGGACGAGATTGAGGCGGCGCTGGACGACTCCAACGTAACCAGGTTTGCCCAGTATCTGCATAAACTGACGAAGAACACCCAGTTTATTGTGATTACACACCGGCGGGGAACCATGAATGCGGCGGACAGACTGTATGGAATTACCATGCAGGAAAAAGGGGTATCTACTCTGGTATCCGTAGACCTGATTCAGGAAGAACTGGACCAGGAAAAACAGCAGGCCGCAGGATAGAAAGCAGAAGGAGAGAGATTATGGCAGAGGAAAAGAAAGGATTTTTCCGGAGACTGGTGTCGGGACTTACGAAGACCAGAGAGAATATTGTATCCGGCATCGACGGAATTTTCCACGGGTTTACAAAAATAGACGAGGATTTCTATGAAGAACTGGAGGAAACCCTGATTATGGGCGACCTGGGCGTAAAGGCCACCTATGCGATTCTGGAAGACCTCAGGCAGAAGGTGAAGGAACAGCACATTAAGGAACCGGCCCAGTGCCGGCAGATTCTGATTGACAGCATCAAGGAGCAGATGAATGTGGGGGAGACCGCCTACGAATTTGAAGAGCGGACTTCCGTGGTACTGGTTATCGGAGTCAACGGAGTGGGAAAGACCACGACAATCGGAAAACTGGCCGGAAAACTGCGGGACCAGGGAAAGAAAGTCGTGCTGGCGGCGGCGGATACCTTCCGTGCGGCAGCAGGAGAGCAGTTAAAAGAGTGGGCCAGACGGGCGGACGCGGACCTGATTGGCGGTCAGGAAGGCGCAGACCCCGCGGCAGTCGTGTATGACGCCGTGGCGGCCGCAAAGGCCAGACATGCCGACGTCCTGCTCTGTGACACGGCAGGGAGACTGCACAATAAAAAGAATCTGATGGAAGAGCTGAAGAAGATTAACCGGGTTCTGGAACGGGAGTATCCGGAAGCCTTCCGTGAGACCCTGGTCGTCCTGGACGGCACAACCGGACAGAACGCCCTTTCCCAGGCAAAAGAATTCAGCGAAGTGGCGGATATTACCGGCATTATTCTGACCAAGATGGACGGTACGGCCAAGGGCGGCATTGCCGTTGCTATCCAGTCAGAGCTGGGAATCCCCGTGAAATACATTGGCGTGGGCGAGCAGATAGAGGACTTGCAGAAATTTGATTCTGATGAGTTCGTAAACGCACTGTTTACCACAGAAGAAGGAGAGGAAGGAAAAGAAGATGCTGACGCTGGAGAAATTTGAAGAAGCAAGTGAAATCGTAAAAAAAGTGACCCGGCCCACAAAGCTGGTGTACAGCGAGTATCTGAGCAGGCAGACCGGCGGAAAGATTTATCTCAAGCCGGAAAACATGCAGTATACCGGCGCCTACAAGCTGCGGGGCGCGTACTACAAAATCAGTACCATGAGCGAGGAAGAGAGGAAAAGAGGACTTATCACCGCTTCCGCGGGAAATCATGCCCAGGGCGTGGCCTATGCGGCCCAGGCATTCGGCTGCAAGGCCACGATTGTTATGCCTACCGTGACGCCTCTTATCAAGGTAAACCGTACCAAGGAGTACGGGGCAGAGGTGATACTCTGGGGCGACGTCTATGACGATGCCTGCGCGAAAGCCTATGAGCTGGCGGAAGAGCAGGGACTGACCTTTGTCCATCCCTTTGACGACCTGGATGTGGCTACCGGCCAGGGCACCATCGCCATGGAGATTGTGCAGGAACTGCCCACGGTAGACTATATCTTTGTCCCGGTCGGCGGTGGGGGGCTGATTACCGGTGTATCCACGCTGGCAAAAATGCTGAATCCCAAGATTAAGGTGGTGGGAGTGGAACCGGCGGAGGCCGCCAGTATGAAAGCGGCGGTGGAGGCCGGGCATGTGGTGACCCTCCCCAGCGCGAACACCATTGCGGACGGTACTGCCGTGAAAACCGTCGGAGAACAGAACCTGCCCTACGTGATGGAAAATGTGGACGAGATTCTGACGGTGGATGACGATGAACTGGTAGGAATCTTCCTGGACATGGTCGAGAACCACAAGATGATTGTAGAAAATTCCGGTCTTCTTTCCGTGGCCGGCTTAAAGCAGATGAATCTGGAAGGGAAAAAGGCGGTCTGCATTCTGAGCGGCGGAAACATGGATGTGATTACCATGTCTTCCATTGTACAGCACGGCCTGATTCAGAGAGACCGTATTTTCTCCGTATCCGTTCTGCTCCCGGACAAACCGGGTGAACTGGTGCGGGTGGCTCAGACGATTGCGTCCGAGCAGGGCAATGTTATCAAACTGGAGCACAACCAGTTTGTCAGCATCAACCGGAATGCGGCGGTAGAACTGCGGGTGACAATGGAAGCGTTTGGAACAGAGCACAAACAGCGGATTATCGGCGCCCTGGAGGCAGGCGGTTTCCGCCCGAGGCTGGTCAGCGCCAAACTGTATTAGGAAGGAAGGGCAGGATATGAGCGGCAGAATTCCAAGGAAGGGAGAATGCTACCGGCATTTTAAGGGAAACCGGTATCAGGTGCTGGCTGTGGCCAGACATACGGAGACCGGGGAAGAACTGGTAGTGTATGAGGGACTTTACGGAGAACACCCGGTCTATGCAAGGCCGCTGGAGATGTTTACCGGAAAAATTGACCGGAACCGGTTTCCGGGGGTGACGCAGGAATACCGGTTTGAACTGGAAGAGGATACAGCGGTGCCCGACGAAGGAGCCAGAAACCTGATTCTGGAATTCCTGGATCTGGAAACCTGCGGGGAAAAGCGTTCGTTTCTCCAGCGCCACCGGACGGAACTGACGGATACGTTCCTGGACATCGCGGCTCAGAGCCTGGATTTTTCCGAAAGCGGGAAGACGCTGGAGGCCCGGTATCAGGACCTGCTGCGGTACCTGGAGACACGGGAACGGTATGAAAGCGGAAGACTTCACTGAAAAAAAGGAGGTAAACCTATGGATAAAATCAGAATGACCACCCCCATTGTGGAGATGGACGGAGACGAGATGACAAGAATCCTCTGGAAGATGATTAAGGACCACCTGATTCTTCCCTTTGTGGATTTGAAAAGCGAGTACTATGACCTGGGACTGGAACACCGTAACGCCACGAACGACCAGGTGACAGTGGACTCTGCGATGGCTGCGAAAAAATACCGGGTAGCCGTAAAATGCGCCACCATCACTCCCAATGCGGCCCGTATGGAGGAGTATGACTTAAAAGAGATGTGGAAGAGCCCCAACGGAACTATCCGTGCCATTTTAGACGGCACGGTATTCCGGACTCCCATTGTGGTAAAGGGAATTGAGCCCTGCGTGAAAAACTGGAAAAAGCCCATTACCATCGCCCGTCATGCCTATGGGGACGTGTACAAAGGAACCGAGATGAAAATCCCGGGCCCGGGAAAAGCAGAGCTGGTTTACACGGCAGAAGACGGAACGGAATACAGAGAGCTGATTCACGAATTCGAAGGTCCCGGTATTGTGCAGGGCATGCACAATGTCAACGCCTCCATCGAAAGCTTTGCAAAAAGCTGTTTCCAGTACGCCCTGGATATCCGGCAGGACCTCTGGTTCGCCACCAAGGATACCATATCTAAAAAGTATGACCATACATTTAAGGATATTTTTCAGGAAATCTTTGACCGGGATTATAAAGAAAAATTTGAAGAGGCCGGCATTACGTACTTCTATACACTTATCGATGACGCGGTGGCAAGGGTCATGAAATCCGAAGGCGGCTACATCTGGGCCTGCAAAAACTATGACGGAGACGTAATGAGCGACATGGTATCTTCCGCATTCGGCTCGCTGGCCATGATGACCTCTGTGCTGGTATCACCGGACGGCTGCTGGGAGTATGAAGCGGCCCACGGCACCGTACAGCGCCATTACTATAAGCATCTGAAAGGGGAAGAGACCTCCACCAATTCCGTGGCGACTATCTTTGCCTGGAGCGGAGCCCTCAGAAAACGGGGCGAGCTGGATAACAGCCGGGAGCTGATGGATTTTGCCGGACGGCTGGAGAAGGCGACCCTGGATACCATCGAAGAAGGAAAGATGACCAGAGACCTGGCTCTTATCACGACGATTCCGGAACCGGTGGTATTAAACAGCGAAGATTTCATTCTGGAAATCGCAAAAAAACTGGAAACCGTTTAGAACGGAAGAATAAAAGAAGGTTCCTCCCGGACGGAAGGAACCTTTTTCTATTCTGCCTGCAGCTCCGCAAGCTCTTCCCATTTTTCATACAGCTCTTCCAGCTCGGCGGCGCCTGCCGCTTTTTCTTTTGCCAGTTCCTGGCATTTGACAGAGCTGGTATAAATTTCTTCTTTCGTCAGAAGGTCGTCAATTTCCCTGCTCCGTTCTTCCAGCTCGGTAATCCGTTTCTCGGTCCTTTGCAGGTCATTCTGTATTTTCCGGGCCCTGGCACTGGCTTCTTTCTGCTTTTTCCAGTCCTCTTTTCCGGCGGAAGGGGCAGAGGCGGCGGAAACGTCCGACGTATCTTTCCCGGCGGCAGGGGCCGACGTATAGGCCGCCGTCAGTTCTTCCCGTTTTTCCAGGTAGTAATCATAGTTGCCGATGTAATTTACAAAGGACTGGTTTACCAGGTCCAGAATCCGGCTGGCGGTCTGGTTGATGAAATACCGGTCGTGGGACACATACAGAACCGTGCCGGTATACTCGTTCAGGGCGTTTTCCAGAATCTCCCGGGACGTAATGTCCAGATGGTTGGTGGGCTCATCCAGAATCAGAAAATTGGCCTCGGAGAGCATCAGCTTGGCCAGGGATACCCGGCCCCTCTCGCCGCCGCTCAAATCTCCAATCCGCTTAAACACATCGTCTCCGGTAAACAGAAATGCGGCCAGCATATTCCGGATTTCTGTATTGCTCATGGAAGGATAGGTATCGGAGATTTCCTCAAAAACCGTTTTCTCCATGTGAAGTACGTGGTGCTCCTGGTCATAATAGCCGATTTCCACGTTGGTTCCCAGCACGAATTCTCCCTCGTCCGCCGGAATCACGCCGTTCAGGATTTTCAGGAGTGTGGTCTTCCCTGTACCGTTATCTCCGATAATGGCCACATGCTCGCCTCTGCGGATGTCAAAGCTGACATGGGAAAAAAGAGGCTGTCCCGGAAAGGCCTTGGAAAGGTCTTTCACATGGAGCACATCGTTTCCGCTTACCCGGGACGGCTCCAGTTTCAGATGAATACTGGAAGATACTTCCACGGGTTTTTCTACCGGTACCATTTTTTCCAGCATTTTTTCCCGGCTTTCCGCCCGGCGGATGGATTTTTCCCGGTTGAAGGAGCGGAGCTTTTCGATAACTTCTTCCTGATGACGGATTTCCCGCTGCTGGTTCAGGTATTCTTTTAAACGGGCTTCCCGAAGCTGTTTTTTCTTCTGGGCAAAATCTGTGTAATTTCCCAGATACATCCGGAGTTCACCCTGATCGATTTCCAGTACCTTCGTAACGACACGGTCCAGGAAATACCGGTCATGGGATACAATCAGTACAGCGCCCGGATAGTTCAGAAGATAGGTCTCCAGCCAGGCGATGGAATTCATGTCCAGATGGTTGGTGGGCTCGTCCAGAAGCAGAATATCCGGTTTCGTCAGCAGGAGACGGCTTAAGGACACCCGGGTTTTCTGACCGCCGGACAGGGTGTCCACGGGTTTGGAAAATTCCTCCTCGGTAAAACCGAGTCCCTTCAGAACTCCCGTCACTTCGCTTTTGTAGGCATACCCGTTTTCCTGCTCAAAAGCAGTCATCAGACGCTGATAGGAGGCCAGCTCCTGTTCCAGACGGTCCCCGGAAAGAGAACTGAGCGCCAGCTCTTTTTGGCGGATTTCCTGCTCCATTTCCAGCAGGTCGCTCCGGGCCGTCTCTACTTCCTCAAAAATGGTGTGACCGCTGTGCATGTCCTGATGCTGCGCCAGATACCCCATGGTTTTTCCCTTTGCCAGGGTTACGGTACCGTCGTCCGGCGCAAGTTCTCCGACCAGCATTTTCAGGATGGTGGATTTTCCGGCGCCGTTTATCCCCACGAGGGCGGCTTTTTCCCGGTCTTCTATGTGAAAGGAACCACCAGCGACAATTTTCTGTTCGCCAAATGTCTTACTGAGATTGTGGCAGGACAGTATCATGGTTTTTTCCCTCCGTTCTAAAAAATGATATATCTACATAATTATAACGGAATTACGACAAAAAACAACTATTAAGTTTGACTTTTTTAGAGCGGTTTTATATAATAGTACAAGAAAAACAATGGAGGTGGCTGGAAAGTGGAAGGACATGATATCTCACAGGCAGTAATCAGACGGCTTCCCAGGTACTACCGTTATCTGGGGGAACTGATGGAGCAGGGGGTAGAGAGGATTTCCTCCAATGACCTGAGCAAGACCATGAAGGTAACTGCTTCGCAGATTCGCCAGGATCTGAATAATTTTGGCGGATTTGGACAGCAGGGGTATGGATATAATGTAAAATATCTGTACACTGAGATTGGAAAGATACTGGGGCTGGACGAGAACCACAATTACATTATCATCGGCGCAGGTAATCTGGGTCAGGCTCTTGCAAATTACCAGTCTTTTGAAAAAAGAGGATTTATACTGAAAGGTCTCTTTGACGTGAATCCCGCACTGAAAGGAAAGACAGTGAGAGGGATACCCATTCGGATGATGGAGGAACTGAAGGATTTTATCCAGGAGAATCACATAGAAATCGGCGTGCTGACCATTCCAAAGGAAAAAGCAGTGGAAGTGGCAAACCTGCTGGTGGACAATGACATTCGCGCCATCTGGAATTTTGCTCATACGGATTTGAATCTCCCGGACAACGTGATTGTGGAAAACGTGCATCTTTCGGAAAGCCTGATGCGGCTGTCCTACAATATCAGCCGTTATCATCAGGAACATAAAGACAGATAACAGAACAGATGAGACAGAAAATGCGGCAGGCATTTCGGGACATCAGTGAAGATGACGTGTGGAAAAGGGAGACCCTTCTCCACACGTTTTTGCGCGATAAGCCTGTCAAGTGACCGGCTGAAGGGGCAGGCCTGCCTGCACAGGCAGACGGGCATTTGACGGGCAAGTACAGCGAACAGCTTTGCTGTGAGCTGTACTCGCCGTCAGGCAATCGGCGGTATCGCGCCAGACAGACCATGGAAACAGCAGACAGTACAGGAAAAGACAGGAGAATGCAAGTATGCAGTATGCATTGAATTCACAACAGATGAAAGAAGCAGACAGCAGAATGATTCAGCAGATGGGGATTCCCTCCCTTGTGCTGATGGAGCGGGCGGCCCTGGAGACAGTGGCGGCCATGAAGGAAGAGGGAACGGACCTGAGCCGGGCCCTGATTGTCTGCGGCTCGGGGAATAATGGCGGCGACGGGTTTGCCATTGCAAGGCTCCTGGCGGAGGAAGGCTGCCGGCCGGAAACGGTATTTGTGGGAAAGATGGAATCCCGAAGCCCGGAAACGAGACAGCAGATGGAAATTCTGGAGCATATGGGAATTCCGGCAGGAAACACCTGGGAAAAAGAGGAATATAGTGTAATCATAGATGCTGTTTTTGGAATCGGGCTGTCGCGGCCGGTGGAAGGACATTATAAAGAAGTGCTGGAGCAGATGAACCGCTGCCGGGGCCGGAAGGTGGCAGTGGATATCCCGTCCGGTATCTCGGCGGACACCGGGGACATCATGGGCTGCGCGTTTCAGGCGGATATGACGGTAACCTTTGCCTACCCCAAGGTAGGGCTTCTGCTTTATCCGGGAAAAAGCGTGGCAGGGAAAGTCCTGGTAAGAAAGGTGGGAATCTGGAATCCGGAATTCCGGAACCGGGAGGATGTCTGCTTTACGCTGGACCGGGAGGATATATTAAAGCGGAGTCCTCTGCGGCCGGAAGATTCCCACAAGGGCACTTACGGAAAACTGCTTCTGATTGCCGGAAGCGAAGGCATGTGCGGAGCGGCCTATCTGGCGGCAAAGGCCGCTTACAAAGCAGGCGCCGGACTGGTGAGGATTTATACAGAGGAGACCAACCGGGTCATTCTGCAGCAGCTGCTCCCGGAGGCCTTAATCAGCACCTGGAGACAGCAGGACGGGGACGTGCCGAAGGGACTGATGCCTCTGATGGAGTGGGCGGACGTCATCTGTCTGGGTTCCGGCCTCGGAAAACGGGAAATCGCCGTCAACATCGTGCGTGCGGTCCTGGACTACGGACAGAAACCCTGCCTGATTGATGCGGACGGACTGAATATTCTGTCCCGCTTCCTGGAAGATGAAAAAGAAAAAATTGCCGGGGGCGACTATGTGTTTACACCCCATATGATGGAAATGTCCCGGCTGTCCGGATACGGAGTCGAGGAACTGAAGCAGGAAAGGCTGGCCCTGCTGCGGGAATTTACCGAAGAGTACCGGGCGGTCTGTGTTATGAAAGACAGCAGAACCCTGGTGGGGCAGAAAGGAAAGCCGGTGTATATCAGTACCTCCGGATGCGCGGCCATGGCAAAAGCCGGTTCCGGGGATGTGCTGGCAGGAACCATCGCCGGCCTGATGGCCCAGCACATGTCCGGCTTTGACGCGGCTGTTCTCGGTGTATATCTTCACGGACTGGCCGGCTGCCTTGCGGAAAAAGAAAAGGGCAGTTACAGCGTAATGGCCGGGGACCTGCCGGAATATGCCGGAAAAATCTGGAGAGAGCTGGAGGATGCACAAAAATGAAAAAATACAGCAGAGTCCGTGCCGTAGTGGACATGGATGCCATTCGATTCAATGTGGAGAGCATGCACCGGAATATTCCGGAAGGCACGGACATGATAGTAGTGATAAAGACGGACGGTTACGGTCACGGGGCGGTTCCCATTGCGAAAATGTTTGAAACCGTGGATTATGTCTGGGGATTTGCCGTGGCTACCCTGGATGAGGCAATGGTTCTGCGAAAAGCGGGAATTCAGAAGCCTCTGCTCTGTCTGGGATGTATCTTCCCGGAACAGTTTGAAGAGATGGTGGCCGGAGAAATCCGTATGACCGTCTATGACAGGGAGCTTGCGAAAGAGGCTTCCCGGACGGCCGTGAAGATGGGAAAGACCGCGTATTTCCACATCAAATCCGATACGGGAATGTCCCGGCTGGGATTCCCGGTTACGGAGGAAAGCGCGGATACCGTTGCGGAAATCGCGCGTCTGCCGGGCGTAAAGCTGGAAGGCATGTTTACCCATTTTGCCCGGGCCGACGAGACAGATAAAACTTCAGCCAGAAAGCAGCTTTACGATTTCCTGCGAATGAAGGAAATGCTGAAAGAGCGGGGCGTAACCGTTCCGTATTACCACTGCGCCAACAGCGCGGGCATCATTGACCTGCCGGAGGAGGCAGGAATGAATCTGGCCCGGGCCGGGATTTCCACTTATGGAATGTACCCCTCCGATGAGGTGAACAAAAAAGCCGTGCCCCTGAAGCCGGCCATGGAACTGGTGTCCCATGTAACCTTTGTAAAATGGATTCAGCCGGGCACGCCTGTGAGCTACGGAGGAACCTTCGTGGCCCGGGAGCCGGTGAAACTGGCTACCATTCCTGTAGGCTACGGGGACGGGTACCCCAGAACACTTTCCGGAAAAGGAGAGGTTCTGATTCACGGACAGAGAGCCCCCATCCGGGGCCGGGTGTGCATGGACCAGTTTATGGTGGATGTGACCCACATCCCGGATGTCAGCTTTGGCGATGAGGCAGTGCTTGTGGGAAAAAGAGGGGAAGAGGAAATAACCGTGGAGGAACTGGCCGGAATTTCCGGACGCTTCCACTATGAATTTGTATGTGACATAAACAAACGGGTTCCCCGGGAATACCTGGTGAACAAAGAGGTGGCCGGACAGACAGACTGCTTTGGTTAAAACCGGATGCACAGAATACTTCCGAGAAAAGAGGGCAATACTGACAGTATCTTGAAATCGGAGTGTGAAGACAGTGCAGGTAAGAAGAGGAGATATTTTTTATGCAGACTTAAGTCCGGTCGTGGGCTCAGAACAGGGAGGAATCCGTCCGGTACTGATTATACAGAACGATACGGGCAACCGTCACAGCCCGACTGTTATCGTAGCGGCGGTCACATCCAAAATGAACAAGGCAAAACTTCCGACGCATGTCGAGATAGATTCCCGGAGATATCATATTGTCAGGGATTCTGTGATTCTGCTGGAGCAGATACGGACCATTGACAAACGGAGACTGCGGGACATGGTCTGCCATGTGGACCGGGAACTGATGAGAAAAGTAGATGAGGCGCTTCGGATTAGTCTGGCGTTTCATACATAAAAGGAGAAAAAGAAAGGATTATGGAAGGCGACAGTAATCTGCTGCAAAAGATGCGGCGAGTTTTTTCAGACAATGAGGACCAGGAAAAAATTGCCGAAGAGATACTCGAAAAAGTAGAAGAAGGATACGAGAAAGGAGTTCTTTCCCGGCGGGAAATGAAGATGATATGCAACATCTTCGAGTACATGGACGAAGAAGTCCGTAATATTATGATTCACCGGAAACATATCGTTGCCCTGGACGGAGAGATGCTGCTGGAAGACGCAATCCGTTTTATTCTGGATTCCAATTATTCCAGATTTCCTGTTTACGAAGGGGACATCGACACCATTACCGGCATGATTCATCTGCGGGATGTGATGAACTGCTATTTCTCAAAAGGATACGGCAATGTTCCGGTAAAAGAACTCAGGGAATATATCCGTCCCCTGAAGTTCGTTCCGGAGACCCGCCGGATAGACAAACTGTTTCAGGAAATGCAGAAGGAAAAATTCCACATGGCGGTGATTCTGGATGAATACGGGCAGACCGAAGGAATCGTTACCATGGAGAATATTGTAGAAGAAATTGTGGGGAATATCCAGGATGAGTATGACCGGGAAGAAGAGCTGATAGTCCGCCAGCCCGACGGCACCTGGACGGCTGACGGCATGACACAGCTGAGCGACCTGGAGGAAATCCTGGGGATATCCTTTGAGGCGGAAGATTACGATACCATCAACGGGTACCTGATTGACTGCCTGGACCGGATTCCCGCCGAGGATGAGAAGTGTGCCGTGCAGTTTTCCGGATATACCTTTCAGGTGCTTTCCGTAGATAACAATATGATACAGAAAGTGCATATTGAAAAGAATTCAAAAGAATGATAGAATAAATAAGTTAATACTGCCGCAAAAACGGCAGGGAATACGACAGGAAAGGTTGAGAGAGATGTCAGGACATTCTAAATTTGCAAATATTAAGCATAAAAAAGAAAAGAATGATGCTGCAAAAGGAAAAATTTTTACCAAGATTGGCAGGGAAATTGCCGTAGCAGTAAAGGAAGGCGGCGGAGCCGACCCGGCGAACAACAGCCGGCTGCGGGACGCTATCGCGAAGGCAAAAGCCAACAATATGCCAAATGACAATATTGACCGGAGTATCAAGAAGGCTGCCGGGGACGGCAATGCCAACAATTATGAGAGAATTACATATGAAGGATACGGTCCCGGCGGAACAGCCATTATCGTGGAAGCGCTGACCGACAACCGGAACCGGACCGCCTCCAACGTAAGAAGCGCATTTACGAAAGGAAACGGAAATATCGGAACCAGCGGCTGTGTATCCTTTATGTTTGACAGAAAAGGACAGATTATTGTGGACAAGGAAGAATGCAGTCTGGATGCGGACGACCTGATGATGCAGGCCCTGGACGCCGGTGCGGAAGATTTTTCCGAGGAGGAAGACAGCTTTGAAATATTCACTTCCCCGGATGATTTCAGCGAGGTCAGACTGGCTCTGGAAGAGGCAGGAATTCCCATGGCCAGTGCAGAAGTAACCATGATTCCCCAGACCTGGGTAAAACTGGAAGACGAAGGGGATATCAAGAGCATTCAGAAAACACTGGACCTGCTGGAAGATGACGACGATGTGCAGGAAGTGTACCATAACTGGGAGGAATAGGAATGACACTGGAAATCCAGGAAATCCAGGAGGAATTTGGCAGGCTTTTTTCGCTTCTGGTTCCCCTCTCGAAGGAATTTAACAAAAAGAATTATGAGACGGTCTTCAAAGACCAGTATGAATCCTTCCGGCCTCTGTTTACGGCTGTATCCACGCAGTACGAAAGTGCAGGGGATGAGGAGAAACAGCAGGTTCTGGATGAGCTGGCAGGGATTCTGCCGGGCATGATGAAGGAACTTCTGGACGAACAGCCGTCCCGGCGGAAGAAGGAAAGTATTCTGATGCCGTATAATCTGTCCATGGTGGCTTACGTGATTCCCATGTTCCGCTATGGAAAAACAGAAAGCGGGGAACTGTTTGTAGACCGGATGATTGAACTCTGGAATGAAAACAGCCTGGACATGAAAATCAGCAAATCTACGTTTGATGAAATACAGAGCGGATTCCGCTCCCGTTTCTGCTATATTACCACGGCTGTCTGCGAAAGCCTGGGGCGGGACGATGACTGCCGGGAACTGACCCTTCTCAGGAATTACCGGGATGAATACCTGGTAAATACGCCTGGAGGAAAGGAACTGGTAGAGGAGTACTATAACGTGGCCCCTACGATTGTAAAGCGGATTAACCGAATGGAAAACGCCGGGGAAATATACCGGGATATCTGGGAAACCTATTTAAGTACCTGCGTTTCCCTTGCAGAGGAAAAGAAACTGGAAGAATGCCGGCGGGTTTACACAGATATGGTAAATTCCCTCAGGGAAACCTGGCTGTATTCCTGAGAACGAAGGAGGAAAGACAATGAGCGATTACAGAATTGAAACAAAATGTATCCAGTCCGGATACACCCCGAAAAACGGAGAACCGAGAATCGTGCCGATTGTACAGAGCACAACCTTCAAATATGACGACAGCGACGAGATGGGGCAGCTTTTTGACCTGGAAAAATCCGGCTATTTTTACACCAGACTGCAGAACCCCACCAACGATGCCGTAGCTGCGAAAATATGCGACCTGGAAGGCGGCGTGGCTGCCATGCTGACCTCCTCCGGCCAGGCGGCAAACTTCTATGCCATCATGAACATCGCAGAGGCAGGGGACCATATTATCTGTTCCTCCGCTGTATATGGAGGCACCTATAATCTGTATGCCCATACTATCCGGAAGATGGGAATTCAGGCCACCTTCGTGGACCCGGACTGCACAGAAGAAGAACTGAACGCGGCGTTCCAGGAAAACACAAAGGCAGTGGTGGGTGAAACCATCGCCAACCCGGCCCTGACGGTTCTGGATATTGAAAAATTCGCAAAAGCAGCGCACGCCCACGGCGTTCCGCTGATTGTGGACAATACCTTTGCCACACCGATAAACTGCCGGCCTTTTGAGTGGGGAGCAGATATCGTAACCCATTCCACCACCAAATACATGGACGGTCACGCGGCCTGCGTGGGCGGGGCCATCGTGGACAGCGGAAACTTTGACTGGGAGAAATACGCTGACAAGTTCCCGGGACTTACCACACCGGATGAGACCTACCATGGTCTGGTTTATACGGAGCGGTTTGGAAAGGGAGCCTATATCACCAAAGCCACGGCTCAGATGATGAGAGACCTGGGGTCCATTCAGTCTCCCCAGAATGCATTCCTTCTGAACCTTGGTCTGGAGACCCTCCACCTGAGAATGCCCAGACACTGTGAGAATGCCCTGAAAGCGGCACAGTATCTGCAGGCGCACGAGAAAGTGGCCTGGGTAAACTGCCCGGACCTGGAAGGGGATAAATACCATGAGCTGGCGAAGAAGTACCTTCCCAACGGCTCCTGCGGCGTCATTACCTTTGGCCTGAAGGGCGGAAGAGACGCAGCGGTCAGAATGATGGATTTCCTGAAAATGATAGCTATCGTAACCCATGTGGCAGATGCCAGAAGCTGTGTGCTTCATCCGGCAAGCCATACCCACCGCCAGATGAACGAGCAGGAGCTCCTGGAGGCAGGCGTACAGCCGGATTTAATCCGCTTCAGTGTGGGCCTGGAAAATATCGAAGATATTATCGCAGACCTTCAGCAGGCGCTGGAAGAAGTATAAAGATATAAATTGTAAGAAACAAACAGGAAAAGGGAGACACTTTGTAAAAAAGCTGTCTCCCTTCTGCTGTATGGAGGGAAAGGGAATAATCGGGTTAAAACGTGGAACCGTAAAACTGTATGAGCACGAAAAAGAATGGGGATTAGAAGCGCAGAAGACCATTTCCCGGCTGAAACAGATTCTGGGGAATGTAATAAAAGATATTCAGCATGTGGGGAGCACCTCTGTCCTTTCCATAAAGGCAAAACCAATTATTGATATCGCGGTCGCGGTGGATGATTTCGATGAGATTCTCCGCTTTGAAAAGGAATTAAAAGACCATGGTTTTTACTATCGCCCAAATGTCCAGGCGCAGGTCAAAGACCAGCTGCTGTTTGCCTGCGGAAATTTTTATGAAGGTACAGGAGATTTGCAGACGCATTTCATCCATGTTGTACGGACAAACAGTATGGACTGGATAAATTATATAAACTTCCGGGATTATCTTAACAGTACGCCCACGGCGGCAAAAGAATATGAAGCGCTGAAGCTATCTCTTGCCCGGCAGAATCCGGGCGAAAACGGAAGAGAAGCCTACCTCAGGGGAAAACATGATTTTATCGTTTCTACTTTGCGAAAAGCACTTGTAAAATCCTGTCTTGGGAAAACGATTGATATAAAAATAGACAGACCCGCCGGAAGTATACATCCGAAGTATCCTGACCTTACCTATCCGGTGAATTACGGATACATACCCAGTGTATTTGGCGGGGACGGGGAAGAACTCGATGTGTATCTGCTTGGCGTAGATGTTCCGGTTGAAGAATATACGGCCCGTATCATCGGAATCGTCCACCGCCATGACGATGTAGAAGATAAACTGGTTGCCGCTCCGGAAGGATTTCATTTTAATCGGGATATTATTGCAAAGGCAGTTCACTTTCAGGAACAGTATTATGAAAGTGAAATTGAGATATACAAATCTCCCCGTTTCCCTGAATAAACCGGACAGAATACGCCATACTATCCAGGAGCACATAAATAGGGAGGAAGTGCAATGATTGAAGTGTATGACGACAGCGATATGAAAGAGTATCACATTCGGAAACGGGAAAAGGGGAAAAAAGAGGCAGACTGCGCGCAGGAGCAGAACGATGGGGAACCATCAGGAGAGACCGGTGAGGAAGAAACATCCCAGGATGAATCGGCAAAGGACGACCATATCCGGGAGACCGGAGCGCTCTCCCTGCAGGGAAAGCAGGCCCACAGAATTGAGCTTCTGACCGTTATCGGTGAGATAGAGGGACACGAATCCGTGGCAGGAAACACCAAGGCTACAAAATACGAGCATCTGCTCCCCAGGCTGGCGGAGATTGAAAACAGTCAGGAGACCGACGGCGTCCTGATTCTTCTGAACACCATGGGCGGAGATGTGGAAGCAGGACTGGCAATCGCCGAAATGATAGCCTCCTTAAGCAAACCCACGGTATCTCTGGTTCTGGGTGGAAGCCATTCCATTGGCGGACCGCTGGCTGTGTCCGCGGACTACTCTTTTATCGTGCCAAGCGGCACCATGATTATCCACCCGGTACGGACCAGCGGCATGTTTATCGGCGTGGCCCAGAGCCTGAGAAATATGGAGAAAACCCAGGACAGAATAACCGGCTTTCTGGCCGCCCATTCCCGGATGAGCCAGGAGCGGATAGAAGAACTGATGCTGGACCCGACTCAGCTTGTAAAGGACGTAGGAACCATGCTGGAAGGCGGGGAAGCGGTAGAAGAGGGACTCATCGATGAAGTGGGCGGTATCAGCGACGCTTTCAAAAAATTGCATGAAATGATAGACGAAAAACGGAAAAATACTGATGAAAATTAAGTAATGACATGGTGGAGTCTAAATGCTATAATAAAATATGTATGCGAAAATGGATAAAATACAAGGGGTTGTATAAAGAGAATTAAGGGGGAGGTTTCATGGCTTCAAAAAAAGGAAGCACAAAAAAGCGTACAACGACAAAAAAAACAACGGGAACACGGACTGCGAAAAAAACTGCCACAAAGGGCAGAGGCCGCAGCAGTGCGAAGGCGCAGTCCGGCAGTTTTCTTGCCACAGAGATTATTATATGGGTTACCCTGGCTGTCAGCATTTTTCTGCTAATCAGTAATTTCGGCATAGCCGGATTCGTGGGGGAAACCGTCCGGAACTTTATGCTCCGGATTATTGGCTGGATGGCGTACATATTTCCTTTCCTTCTGTTCGGCGGGATATCCTTTCTGGTGTCCAACCGGGGAAATGCAGTGGCCTATATTAAGACGGCCGCAGGAGTGGTTCTCATGCTTCTTCTGTGTATCCTGCTGGAACTGATTGACGGCAGGGGCGGACTTGCCGGGGCGACCGTCGCGGACATTATGACGCCCGCGGTAGGCGTGGCAGGGACATATGTCATCACCATTATTCTGATGGTAATCTGCATTGTCCTGATTACGGAGCGGTCGATTCTTGGCGGTATCCGCAAAGGAAGCCGGGAAGCATATGAAAAAACCGTGGAAGACATGCAGCGTCACCGGGAAGAAGCTGCCGCCAGAAAAGCAGAGCGGGCGGCAAAAGAACAGGAAGAACGGGAGCAGAAACGGATGGACCATCAGGTCGCCGGTGTATCTTTTGACACGACACTGGATAAGTCAGAAGAGAATCAGAGGGAACTGTCCAGGAAAAAGAAAAACACAGCCGGAGGAACCACACGTATCCCCCAGGCTACCAGCCGTATCCGGAAGGATGTTACCAGCGTCCTGGCTGACGCCAGCGAAGCGGCGGCGAAGCATATTATGGAGCAGACCGGGCAGATGCCTCTTGACGGTGTGGTCATTAACCGCGCCATGCCGGTGTCCGCCACGGAACTGACGCCGGAACCGGAGGAAGAGCCGGTACAGACCGAAAGCACAGAAAGCCCGGCAAAGGGGCAGACGATGGATATGGACCCGCCGGAATTTCTGAAAGAGGCTATGGCGGAAGCAGGAAGGGCAGTGCCTCTCCGGAACGGTCCGGAAGAAAAGGACGGGAAGGAAGCGGCCAGAAAATACAGGATTCCGCCCCTTTCCCTGCTGAAAAAAGGTTCCGGCCACGGCGGAGAATCCGACGCCCATCTGCGGGAGACTGCCCAGAAACTTCAGCAGACCCTGCGGACCTTCGGGGTAAACGTGACCGTGACCAACATCAGCTGCGGACCTGCCGTGACCCGGTATGAACTGCAGCCGGAAATGGGGGTAAAAGTCAGCAAAATTGTAGGACTGGCGGATGATATTAAACTGAATCTGGCCGCCGCGGATATTCGGATAGAAGCGCCGATTCCGGGAAAGGCAGCCGTGGGAATCGAGGTTCCCAACAAAGAGAATACAGCCGTTATGCTTCGGGACCTGCTGGAATCCGAAGAATTTCAGAAGAGCAAATCCAAACTTTCCTTTGCCACCGGCCGGGATATCGGCGGAAACGTTGTTATCTCGGACATAGCCAAAATGCCCCATCTTCTGGTGGCTGGCGCTACCGGTTCCGGAAAGTCGGTCTGTATCAATACGATTATCATGAGTATTCTCTATAAGGCGAAACCGGACGAGGTAAAACTTATCATGGTAGACCCGAAGGTTGTGGAACTGAGTGTATACAACGGAATTCCGCACCTGATGATTCCGGTGGTTACAGACCCGAAGAAAGCCGCGGGAGCCCTGAACTGGGCGGTGGCCGAGATGGATAAGAGATACCGCCTGTTTGCAGAATATAATGTAAGGGACCTGAAGGGATTTAATGAACGGATTGTCAAGGGAAAACTGACCAGTAGACCGGACGCCCCCCAGAAACTGCCGCAGATTGTCATTATCGTGGACGAGCTTGCGGACCTGATGATGGTTGCGCCGGGGGATGTTGAGGCGGCTATCTGCCGGCTGGCACAGCTTGCCAGAGCGGCCGGAATCCATCTTGTACTGGCGACCCAGCGGCCATCCGTAAACGTCATTACCGGTCTGATTAAGGCCAACATGCCGTCCAGAATTGCCTTTTCCGTATCCTCCGGTGTGGATTCCCGGACGATTATTGATATGAACGGCGCAGAAAAACTGCTGGGAAAAGGCGATATGCTGTTTTATCCTGCCGGTTACCAGAAACCGGTGCGGGTACAGGGCGCTTTTGTGTCCGATAAGGAAGTGCAGACCGTGGTGGATTACCTCAAAGAGCATAACGGAAAAGCGTCTTATGATGAGGAAATGCAGAATCAGGTAGAAACCAGCCAGCCCGGTTCCGGACATGGGGCGGCCCATGACCAGGACGAGAGGGACGCATATTTTGCGGACGCCGGAAAATTCATTATTGAAAAAGAGAAGGCATCTATCGGGATGCTACAGCGGGTATTTAAAATCGGATTTAACCGTGCCGCCCGCATTATGGACCAGCTTGCCCAGGCAGGCGTGGTAGGCGAGGAAGAAGGAACAAAGCCCAGGAAGATACTGATGACCATGGAAGAATTTGAACAGTATCTGGCAGGGCTGGAGCAGAATACATAGATGGCGCAGGCTGACACCTGCGCTGAGACAGACGAAACTGTGTGGAGGCAGTGAAAACCAGGAGGAGACGAAAGACATGAAGTGCACTTATTGTGGAGCCGATATACCGGAAGAGCAGCTCGTATGTCCCCGCTGCGGACGGGAGGTACAGATTGTACCGGATTACAATCCGCTGGATGAAGTCCTGACAGCTCATGTAAAAGGCGCACTGGATAAGACCATGTCCCTGGAAGAGAACCGGAAAAACGGTTCTGCGGACTCAAACCGCAGACGGGATTATACAGGAAGACAGAATTATACGGGAAGACAGGACAGAGGCATGACGGGACGGAGCCGCAGCGCGACCGGGCGTACCCAGGGAAGGACGACAGGACATACCAGGACGTCCAGAATGGATGACAGAACCCGCTCCCTGAGCAGTACAAGAAGCCTGTCCAGGGAAGAGCAGGCAGCCAGAAAACGAAAAGCGGAGAAAAAGCGGGAGAGAGCAAAGAAAAAACGGCTCCGGCTCCTTTTGATTCTTGGAATTCTGCTGATTCTGACCGTGGCAGGCGGAATCCTGATTTATCAGAATTCCTACAGCGGCCAGCTCCGGCAGGGATATCAGGCCCTGGAAGCCGGCAACTACGACGACGCCCTGGCACGGTTCCAGCGGGCAGTCAGCAGAGACGAAGAACGGCCGGAGGCCTATACGGGAATGTCCCAGGTATACATAGAGCAGGATAATCTGGACCAGGCAGAGCAGGTATTCCTGGACGCCCTGGAAGGCCAGGACAGCAATACAGAACTTTACCGCGCGGCCATTACTTTTTATCTGGATACCAGCCAGGAGCAGAAAGTATCCGAGCTTCTGGAGAACTGTTCCAGCGACAGGGTTTTGCGGGAGCTGGCCCAGTATGTCTCGGAACCTCCGGAGTTTAGTCTGGATGAGGATGAAGTGTATGAAGACGTACAGGCCCTGGAACTGACCGGAAGCGGTACGGCCATCTACTATACAACTGACGGCAGTGAACCGGACACTTCCAGTACAAAGTATACGGAGCCCATCACCCTGAATGAAGAAACCACGGTGGTGAAGGCGATTTCGGTAAACGAGGAAGGAATTCCGAGCGTGACCGTGGAAAAGACTTTCCAGATAGAATTTCCGGCGATTGCCGCGCCGAATGTCACACCTTCCACCGGACAGTACAGCACTTCCCAGACGATTGAGGTGGAACAGCTGGAAGATTATGAAATCCGCTATACAACGGACGGAACCATGCCGGACTCCGGCTCCGAGCTCTATACCGGCCCTATCGACATGCCGGAGGGAAGTACGGTTTTTACCTTTGTATACATTGATAAAAGCGGTCGGGTAAGCCAGAGCACGACCCGCAGTTATGAACTTGTTTATTAGATGTGGGAGATACCCGTCTGTGAAACGTTTTGGAATCAAAAAGATTGCGTGTACAGCGCAATCTTTTTCTATTGCAAAAACAGACGGACAGAGTTATAATGATTGTGAAAATATTATCAAATTTCAGAAAAGGAGTGAAATGAGATGAGCAGATTTACACTGCCAAGAGACATTTATCACGGAAAAGGATGCATGGAAGAGCTGAAGAACCTGAAAGGAAAGAAAGCGATTCTCGTTGTCGGCGGCGGTTCCATGAAACGCCAGGGATTTCTGGACAAGGCTGTAAATTACCTGAAAGAGGCCGGCATGGAAGTGCAGGTGTTTGAAGGAGTAGAGCCGGATCCTTCCGTAGAAACGGTTATGAAGGGCGCAGAGGCCATGAGAGCATTCGAACCGGACTGGATTGTAGCCATGGGCGGAGGTTCTCCCATTGACGCCGCAAAAGCAATGTGGGCATTCTATGAATACCCGGATACCACTTTTGAAGATCTTTGCATTCCCTTTAATTTCCCGGAACTGAGGACAAAAGCGAAATTCGCCGCAATTCCCTCTACTTCCGGTACAGCTACCGAAGTTACGGCATTTTCTGTAATCACAAACTATCAGACCGGCGTAAAATATCCGCTGGCAGATTTTAACATCACTCCGGACGTGGCTATCGTAGATCCGGACCTGGTAATGGGACTTCCGGTAAAACAGGTAGCTTACACAGGAATGGACGCCCTGACTCACGCAATTGAGGCTTATGTCTCCACGCTGAACTGTCCGTTTACAGACCCGCTGGCCCTGCAGGCAATCGAGATGGTTCTGGATTACCTTCCGGCATCCTACAACTGCGATATGGCCGCGAGAGAGCAGATGCACTACGCACAGTGCCTGGCAGGAATGGCATTCTCCAATGCCCTTCTTGGAATTGTACACTCCATGGCACACAAGACCGGCGCCGCATTCTCCACGGGACATATCCCGCACGGATGCGCCAACGCTATCTATCTGCCCTATGTAATCAAATACAATGCAAAAGACCCGGCTGCAGCCAAGAGATATGCAGAAATCGCACGCAGAATGGGACTTCCGGGAACCTCCGAAAAGGCGCTGATTAACAGTCTCTGCGCAAAAATTGATGAATACAACGTGAAGCTCAATATTCCGAAAACCCTGAAAGAGTTCGGTATTGACGAGACAGAATTCAAAGAGAAGATTTCCAAAATCGCAGAACTGGCCGTAGGAGACGCCTGCACAGGCTCCAATCCGAGACCGATTGACCCGGCCACAATGGAAAAACTGTTCACCTGTACATATTACGGAACAGAAGTAGATTTCTAAACAGCAGATTTTACCGGAAACGGGTTCCTGACCACAGGAACCCGTTTCTTGTGTACAAGTTTTACTTGATATTTGTCATGTAATAATTTATGATGATAAGAGTAAAACAATTAGGAGGCATGAAAATGTACAAGATAAGAAAAGCCGAACTGCTGGCTGATAAGATTTATCTTATGGACGTAGAAGCGCCCCGTGTGGCGAAACACTGCGAGCCCGGACAGTTCGTCATCGTAAAGATGGACGAAAAGGGAGAGAGAATTCCCCTTACTATCTGCGACTACGACAGAGCAGAAGGCGTAATTACCATCGTATTCCAGGTTGTCGGCGCATCCACCATGAAGATGTCATACCTGAAAGCAGGGGACAGCTTCCGCGATGTGACAGGACCGCTGGGATGTCCTTCTGAATTCGTGTCAGAAGACCCGGAAGAACTCAAAAAGAAAAAAATTCTTTTCGTGGCCGGCGGCGTTGGCGCGGCGCCTGTATATCCGCAGGTAAAATGGATGAAGGAGCACGGCATTGACGTGGATGTCATTGTAGGTTCCAAGACGAAGGACCTGCTTCTTCTGGAAGAAGAGATGAAAGCTGTGGCAGGGAACTACTATCCCTGTACCGATGACGGTTCCTACGGCCATGCTGGCATGGTTACCACCAAGGTGGAGAAGCTTGTGGAAGAAGGAAATAGGTACGACCTGTGCGTGGCTATCGGACCGATGATTATGATGAAATTTGTATGCCTGCTGACAAAGAAGCTTGAGATTCCCACGATTGTCAGCATGAATCCGATTATGGTAGACGGAACAGGGATGTGCGGAGCCTGCCGGCTTCATGTAGGCGATGAGATTAAGTTCGCCTGCGTGGACGGACCGGAATTTGATGGTCACCTTGTTAATTTCGATGAAGCGATGAAGCGTCAGCAGATGTATAAGACCGAAGAGGGAAGAGCGATGCTGAAATTACAGGAAGGTGACACGCATCATGGCGGATGCGGTCATTGTGGAGGTGACGAATAATGGCAGACGTATTAAAGAAAGTACCAGTAAGAGAGCAGGACCCGAAGGTTCGTGCCACAAACTTTGAAGAAGTATGTTACGGATATAACCGGGAAGAGGCCATGGATGAGGCTACCCGCTGTATCAACTGTAAAAACGCCCAGTGCGTAAAAGGATGTCCGGTGGGAATCGACATTCCGGCTTTTATTCATGAAGTAAAGGAAGGAAACATCGAAGAAGCATACCGGATTATCGGAAAATCCTCCGCTCTTCCGGCTATCTGCGGACGTGTCTGCCCCCAGGAATCCCAGTGCGAGGGAAAATGTATCCGGGGTATCAAAGGCGAACCCGTTTCCATTGGAAAACTGGAGCGTTTTGTGGCGGATTACGCCCTGGAAAACGACATCAAACCGGAAGGCGCTACCGAGAAGAACGGTCAGAAAGTGGCAGTTATCGGTTCCGGCCCTGCAGGACTTACCTGCGCAGGCGACCTGGCGAAACTGGGATACGATGTAACCGTATTTGAAGCCCTTCATGAGCTGGGCGGCGTTCTGGTGTACGGAATTCCGGAATTCCGTCTTCCCAAGCAGAAGGTTGTGGCAAAAGAGATTGAAAAAGTAAAAGAGCTGGGCGTGAAGTTCGAGACCAATGTGGTTATCGGAAAATCCACGACCATTGACCAGTTAATCGAAGACGAAGGCTTTGAGGCCGTATTCATCGGTTCCGGCGCAGGACTTCCCAAATTCATGGGCATTCCGGGCGAGAATGCAAACGGTGTGTTCTCAGCCAATGAGTATCTGACCAGAAGCAATCTGATGAAAGCATTTGACGATTCCTATGATACCCCCATCGTGGCCGGAAAGAAAGTGGCCGTGGTCGGCGGAGGAAACGTGGCCATGGACGCCGCCAGAACCGCACTCCGGCTTGGCGCGGATGTACATATCGTGTACAGAAGAAGTGAGGAAGAGCTGCCCGCCCGTGTGGAGGAAGTACATCATGCGAAAGAGGAAGGCGTTGTATTCGACCTGCTGACAAATCCGGTGGAGATTCTGGAAGAGGACGGCCAGGTGACCGGTATCCGCTGTATCCGTATGGAACTGGGCGAGCCGGACGCATCCGGAAGAAGAAGACCGGTTCCCATCGAGGGAAGCGAGTTTACCATGGACGTGGATACCGTTATCATGTCTCTGGGAACTTCCCCGAACCCGCTGATTTCTTCTACTACAGAAGGACTGGAAACGAACAAATGGAAATGTATCGTCGCTGAGGAGGAAAACGGAAAGACCTCCAAGGAAGGCGTATATGCAGGAGGCGACGCAGTAACCGGAGCCGCTACCGTAATCCTTGCCATGGGTGCAGGAAAAGCCGGAGCAAAAGGAATTCACGAATACCTTTCCGGCAAATAAAAGAACGACCAGAAGCGGAAGCTGTACGGATGGGGTACCGTCGGTACAGCTTCTCTTTCATCAGACGGGTGTTCCCGTCCGGTAAAAGTTTTGACGGGGCCCGCAGGCGGGTCCTGCATGGGAAAGGAGTATACAGATGAAGTTTAAGGGAAAGATATCCCCCTGGTGGCGTGCGCTGACCGGTGTATTTAATGTAATCGTACTTTTCGGTATCTATGTTACCGGGCTGAGTGTGGCGGTGATTCCGTTCATCTTCCTTCTGGTGGTACCGGACCTTTTTTTTATACCGGTCCTGATAAAAAACGAAGTCACCGTAGATAAAAAAGAAGTGCTGATTCAGTTCGGCCTTCTCAGGAAACGCATTCCGGTAAAGGAGATTACCATACTGAAAGCGGTGGAGAGCATGAGCACGTCCTACGCCGCAAGCTCTGACCGGATTGAGATAACCACGAAAACCCTGACCAGTCCGGTGTATGTCTCCCTGGAGACGCCCCGGGAGTTCGTCCAGGAAGTACGGAAATATAACCATAAAATAAAGTATATGATTGGATAAAACGGGAGCAGTAACATGGAAGAGAAAAAAAGCCTGACTGCGGAAGAATTCCGCAGTACCCTTCGGGAGCTTTCCAGTGAATCCTACCGGGAGTTTCATGCGGGACTTCTGCCCGGCACGGAAAAGATTATGGGAGTCCGGGTTCCGGAACTTCGGAAACTGGCCCGGCAGATAGCAAAGGGGGACTGGCAGTCCTTTCTTTCCCTTCCTGACGAAGGCTGGTACGAGGAGATTATGGTAAAAGGCATGGTCATCGGCTATGCCTCCATGGACCGGGAAAGACGGATGCAGGAGCTGGACGCCTTTGTGCCCCGGATTGACAACTGGGCGGTCTGTGACTGCTGTGCCAGCACCTGCAAATTTATACAGAAGGACCGGGAAGCCTGGTATCCCTGGCTTCTGGAAAAACGGAACCAGGGGACAGAATTTTCCATCCGGTTTGCCGTGGTGGCCCTGATGGATTATTATACGGACGAAACATGGCTGGAACAGCTTCTGGAAATCTACGGGGGTATCCGGCATGAGGCCTATTATGTAAAAATGGGAGTGGCCTGGGCCGTTTCCCTGTGTTATGTCCGTTTCCCCGAACGGACGGAGGAATGGCTGAAGGAACAGCATCTGGATGTGACCACCCACAATATGGCTGTCCAGAAAATACGGGAATCCCGCAGGGTGTCCCGGGAGAAGAAAGAGGAGCTGAAGGCACTGAAGCGATGATGAAGATTATCATATCTCCGGCGAAACAGATGAAAACAGACCAGGACTGGATGAAGCCGGAACAACTTCCGGCTCTTTTAGAAGACACCCGGATACTGTACCGGATTCTGCGGTCCATGAACCGGACGGAACTGAAAAAACTGTTCGGGGCCAGTGATAAAATCACAGAAGAAAATTATGTCAGATATCAGGCCATGAACCTGGAGCAGGGACTGACGACCGCACTGCTGGCTTATCAGGGGCTGGCCTTTTCCGGTATGGCGCCCCAGGTTTTTACGGACCGGCAGTGGGCATATGCGCGGAAACATCTGAAAATCCTCAGCGGATTTTACGGGATTTTAAATACCGGTGACGGCGTGGCGCCCTACCGTCTGGAGATGCAGGCCCGGCTTCATACAGAACGCGGAAGTAATCTCTATGAATTCTGGGGAGACCGGATTTACCGGACACTGGCGGAAGAACTGAAGCAGGAGGCCGGGGAAGGAGAAGAGAAAATCATCCTGAATCTGGCCTCGAAAGAATACAGCAGGGTCATCGAACCCTGGGCCAGAACCGAACCCGGAATCCAGTTTGTTACCTGCGTATTTGGGGAATGGACGGGCGAAAAAGTGAAAGTGAAGGGGACACTGGCAAAGATGGCCAGGGGCCGGATGTGTGCCTGGCTCGCCGCAGAAGAAATCCAGGATACCGGGCGGATAAGGGAATTCCGCGAACTGGGCTTTTCTTTTGAAGAAGCCCTTTCCACACCGGAGGAACTGGTGTTTCTCAGAAGGGCAGAGAATCATTAGGAGGAGAGAAGATGAAGGACTATCAGTACATTTTATTCGACCTGGACGGTACGATTACCGAGTCCGGTCCCGGAATCATGAATTCCGTGGAATACGCCCTGAACAGACTGGGAATCGATGTGGGGGACCGGGACGGGCTGCGCCGTTTTATTGGACCGCCTCTGGTGGACTCCATGATGCAGTTTTACGGGACTTCCCGGGAAGAAGCAGAGCGCGGAGTGGTCTACTACCGGGAATACTATGCTGAAAAAGGTATTTTTGAAAATACGGTTTATGACGGTGTGGAGGAAATGCTGGGGCAGTTAAAACGAGCAGGCCGCACAGTAGCCCTTGCGACGTCCAAGCCGGAAAATTATGCCAGAAGAATTCTGGAACATTTTGGACTCATGTCTTATTTTGACGCTGTCTGCGGGGCGACCATGGACAGCAGCCGTATCAAAAAAGGAGACGTGATTCGTTATACCCTGCAGACTCTGCAGGTGCCGGAAACGGAGAAATCCCGTGTCCTGATGGTGGGCGACCGGGAGCACGACGTGCAGGGAGCGGCCCAGAACAGTCTGGATGTACTGGGAGTTCTCTATGGATACGGTACCGAAGAAGAGCTGAAAAAAGCCGGCGTTACTTACCTCGCGCATACACCCAGGGAAACAGCCTGCATGATTCTGGGAGGACAGGGAAATGAATAAGAAAGAAACACTGCACTCCGGGAAACTCTACTACCCTATGGGAGAGGAGATACTGGAAGAACAGTTTATCTATATGGATATGCTCAGAGAGTATAACCAGACCAGTGCGTCCCAGCAGAAAGAGCGGAGCCTTCTGCTGGACAGAATGTTTGGCAGTGTGGGAGAGAACTGCTATATTGAAGCGCCTTTTTACGCGAACTGGGGCGGGCATCATACCCACCTGGGAAAGAACGTTTATGCCAATTTCGGACTGACCCTGGTGGATGATACAGAGATATTTATTGGTGATGACACCATGATAGGTCCGAATGTCACGATAGCCACGGCAGGGCATCCCGTTCTGCCGGAACTCAGGCAGGAGGGACTGCAGTACAATCTTCCCGTTCACATTGGGAAAAATGTCTGGATTGGGGCGGCTGCCGTCATTCTGCCCGGTGTTACCATTGGGGACAATACTGTTATCGGGGCGGGAAGCGTAGTGACAAAGGACATTCCGGCAGATGTAGTGGCAGTGGGAAATCCCTGCCGTATTCTGCGGGAGATTGGGGAGAAAGACCGGATATATTATTACAGAGACCGAAAAATTCAGGGGAACATTGTAACAGAAGACTCACAGTCGAGTCTTGAACCCGGTGCATGACAGGAGAAGGAACAGGACAGCATGAGCAGCGGAACAGAATTTTTAAAAAAAGTAAGCACGAAAATCAACGAGAAAATCAGGGAAGTAGAGCAGGAAATCGAACAGGGCAGGCAGGAAATTCAGGACATGAATGACTACTACTGGGACAATTACACAGAAATGGACCAGTACGGATACGAAAACTATGATAACCAGCAGGCTCTGCTTCATCAGGTCAATGCCAACCAGGAACAGCAGAAAATGTACCGGAGACTCCGTCGTATGCAGGATTCTCCTTTTTTTGCACGGGTAGATTTCCAGTATGAAGGCGAGGACGCTCCGGAACTGTTTTATATTGGAATCGGGAATTTTGCCGAGAAAGCAGGAATGATTCCTCTGATATATGACTGGCGTGCGCCGGTCAGCGGACTTTTTTACGATTATGACTGCGGACCCGCATCCTATGAGGCTCCCGGAGGAACCATGGAAGGGGAAATCTGTTCCAAATGGCAGTATAAAATCCGCCGGGGCAGGATGGTCTATGAGTTTGAGAGCGACATGAAAATTGACGATGAGATTCTCAGGCAGGAACTGGGCCAGAACGGTGACGTGCGCCTGAAGAACATTGTCCGCACCATCCAGAAAGAGCAGAACCAGATTATCCGCAATACCCGGGACCGGATTCTCGTCATTCAGGGCGCCGCAGGAAGCGGGAAAACCTCTGTTGCCCTGCACCGGATTGCCTATCTGCTCTACCATGACAGAAAACGGCTCCGGTCTACGGATATCGTAATTCTGTCGCCGAACAGTGTGTTTTCCGATTACATTTCCCATATTCTTCCGGAACTGGGAGAAGAACCGGTGCGGGAACTGAGTTTTGACCTGTTTGCCTGGAAGGAGCTGCAGGATACCGTGGCTGACTGCCGGGACCGGTATCACTATCTGGAGACACTCTGGACGGAGAAAAGTGGAGGCGTGGATACCGGAATCAGCGAGCGGTGCCGGGCAAAGCAGTCCCGGGAATTTGTGCGTCAGGTGGAGGGATTTCTCATCGAGCTGGAAGACCGGCTTGTACAGTTTGAGCCCATAGAATTCCACGGACTGGAACTGTCAGAAGGGAAACTTCTGAACCTGTTTTACTTCAAATTTCAGGAAGAGCCCCTTCTGTCCCGAATGGACGCTGTCCGGGAATATTTTACAGACGAATTTGAAACCCTCCGGGGCAGAGATATCACAGAAGAAGAGCAGCTGGAACTGGAAGAAAAGTTCCGGAAACAGTATGTTACAACGGATTTATATGAGATATACCGGTGGTTTCTGCAGGAATATGGCTACCCTTCCCTTCCGGAAGTGCCCAGGGAAAAACGGATTCTGGAATATGAAGATGTATATCCCCTGCTTTATCTGAAATACAGACTCTGCCGGATTACAGACCACAAAAATGTCAAACATCTGGTGATTGATGAGATGCAGGATTACTCCTATCTGCAGTATGTGATTCTTTCCCGGATTTTTTCCTGCCGGATGACAATTCTGGGAGACCGGGCACAGACACTGGAAGAACAGGAGCAGGATGTCACGACGTTTCTGCCTCAGATTCTGGGCAGGGACCTGCGTCAGATAGAACTTCGCAAGAGCTACCGGAATACGGTAGAGATAGCAGAGTATGCCGGAAAGATTACCGGGGTGACAGACCTGGAGCTTTTGGAACGCCATGGGAAACCGGTGGAGGAACAGAACTTTTCCGGCATGAAAGCCGCCCTGGAAGAGGCGGTACAGCATGTGAATATAGGAGAGGACGGTTACGAGACGGCGGCGGTGCTGACCATGACCGAAGCCGAGGCCCTGGAAGCCGTGGCTGTTCTGAAAGAACTGGGACTTCAGCCTTCCTATATTGACCGGGACAGCAGTGCATTTTCCCGGGGACTTACGGTTACCACGTATTATCTGGCAAAAGGGCTGGAATTCGACCAGGTATTTACCCTGTCCGGCACCCGCAAAGAAGACGGTTCCCTGATTCGGCAGGCAGAATATATCTCTGCTACCCGGGCCCTGCATGAACTTTATATGTACCGGCTGACAGACAGATAAAAGAAACGGCGGGAGGAAGGAGACGGCAGTTTGAAAATCACAGTAATCGCAGTGGGAAAAATCAAAGAAAAATATCTGAAAGACGCCCTGGCTGAATACAGCAAACGGCTGAGCCGGTACTGCAGACTGGAAATTCTGGAAGCGGCGGATGAAAAAACGCCGGATAATGCCTCCGAAACCGTGGAGCGCCAGATCCGTCAGAAAGAAGGAGAGCGAATCCGGAAACTGATGAAGGCGGACGCCTATACCATTGCACTGGCCATTGACGGAAACATGCTGTCTTCCGAAAAATTTTCCGAAAAAATCGAGACACTGGGCGTGCAGGGAATCAGTCATATCCAGTTTCTGATTGGCGGTTCTATCGGCCTGGACGAGACACTTTTAAAAGAGGCGGATTACAGACTCAGCTTTTCTAAAATGACCTTTCCTCATCAGCTTATGCGGGTGATTCTGCTGGAACAGATCTACCGGGGATACCGGATAATGGCAGGAGAACCGTATCACAAGTAAGGGCGTTTTTTCATATTTGGGTGTGATATGGTGAGAGGTAATGAATAATTTATAAATGGTTTGGAAAGAGAGTGGACAGATGATGTTCCACTCTTTTTGTATGTGTAAGAAAGAAAATGACAAGGAAATAAACGAATGGTATAATGAAGAAAACTGGGAGATGAATCGGAATTTGCAAATGAGAGATTTTATGAGTTAGCTTGAAGTAAATATAAAATTTTCTTTGTTTTCTAAGCCAAAGAAGATGAGTATGTTGTATTAGATTTTTTACCAGTATGATAAAATTTAGTAGAATAATATTACGATTATGGAGGAATAAAACGATATATGAACAAAATGCAAAAGAGCGTGTATGTAACATATATATATCCCATTCAGTTTATTGTTCATGAAAACGAGAAGATAGATTTTTCTATTGAAGATATCAATAGCCTTTCGTATGACCACTCATTGCTTCATCGAATTATTGGAACGGTTAAAAACCGTTTTGATAATAAGGAGGTGGAATATTTAGTTTGTGGCGATGGTGCTCTAGGGATAAAAACAGAAAGTGGCATTGCAAAAGATGATATAATCGTTCACTATAATGATTTGCTGTGTAAATTGTTTTTGGGTGGAATGAACGTTGAAGC
>DWYV01000072.1 GCA_019118525.1 Candidatus Bariatricus faecipullorum | reverse complement strand
CAGCACGAAACATAATTTTAATTCTTGAGAAGAGAAAAGGAGAAAACAAAATGGAAGAAAAAAAATACTCAATTAAAGACGATTTTTCAATGCTGGCAATCCTGATTATTCCTATCAGTGTAGCTGTCAATTTCGTGGGGGGACAGCTTGCGTCTATCCTGAAACTTCCGATGTATCTGGATACGATTGGAACTATTTTTGCGGCTATGCTCTGCGGTCCATGGGTTGGCGCAGTGGCAGGCGGTCTGACCAACGTGGTAACAGGTATCGCAAACCCGGTGAATTTTGCTTTTATTCCGGTTAATATTATCGCCGGACTGGTAACCGGTTTCCTGGCAAGACGGAAAATGTTTTCCGTATGGTGGAAATGGATTATCTCCATGCTGATTATGGCTGCAGTATCCATCGTTTCTTCTGCACCGATTGTTGTACTGGTATATGGCGGTGTAACTGGAAGCGGTACATCCATTATCACAGCGGCGGCCATGGCGGCAGGAGCCAATATCTGGGCAGCGTTCTTTGGAACTGAAGGTATTTTCACTGTACTGGACCGGATTATCTCCTTTATTATCTGTCGTCTGGTTATCCAGGTAATCCCGCCGAGAACCCTTGTAAAATTCGGATGTGGAAAGAACTATATTAAAGAGAAAAAATAGAACGGCAGCCCAAGGGGCCGGATACCCTCCCGGGCCGTTTTATGCAAATGTCAACCGATGACTCGACTTAAAAGAAAAGGAAAGCTTTTTTATGGAAAAATCATATATTGAAAAAATACAGATTCATAAAACCAATAAGCTTGCGGCGCTTTACCCGTCAACCAAGCTGTTGATAGTTGTCCTTTATATGGTCTGTACATTTATAGTGAATACGGTAAAGGTAACAGAATACGCGCTTTCACTCTGGCTGATTCCGGAATTCCTGGTTGTCCTGGTTCTCTGCCAGGCCAGCGGAGCTCTGAAAAGATGTCTGAAAGCGCTGAAAGCTGTCGCACTGATTGCACTGATTATTCTGGTGGTACAGACTTTTCTGGTTCCGGGCGGAAGACTGGTCTGGAACTTTGGAATCCTTCATATTTATGAAAATGGTCTGCAGACGGCAGTGTCACTTTCCTTCCTGATTATGAATATCGCAGGAATCTTTGTATGGCTGTTTCAGACGACTGAAAACAAAGAGATTTCCAGGGCACTGGAGGATTCAGGCATGAATTACAAAGCAGCTTATGTATTTACCTCTACCCTGCAGATGATTGAAATTCTGGGGAGAAACAGCAAGACTATCATGAATGCCCAGAAAGCCCGGGGCGTAGAGACAGAAGGGAATCTTATCGTACGGGCGAAAGCCTTTTTCCCGTCCCTGGTACCGCTGATTCTGGGAGCGGTTATCAGCTCTGAGGAAAGAGTACTGACGCTGGAGGCAAGAGGATTTACCATGCAGTGTGAGAAAACTCACCTGTTTAATCTGGAAAAAAGCGGAATAGAAGGAACGGTTACAGTCATTTCCGTTCTGATTACGGTTCTGCTGCTGGCAGGGAGGATTGCGTTATGGATGTTGTAATTGAGTGCAAAGATGTGACATATTCTTACCCCCTGACAGAAAAACCGGCGATTGAAAATCTGTCAGTGCAGATTGAACGGGGGAAATTTTACGGGGTAATCGGTGAGAACGGTGCCGGAAAGACTACGTTCTGCGCGCTTCTGAGAGGATTCTGCCCCGGTTTCTACAAAGGGGTGCTTAAAGGCGAGGTCCTGGTGGAAGGAAAGAAGACAACGGAATACGGCGGAGAGCTTTCTGCCAAAATCGGTTATGTGTTCCAGAATCCCTTCACACAGATTAGTGGCGTGAAGGATACGGTGTTTGAGGAAGTGGCCTACGGCCTGGAAAACTTTGGGGTTGCCCCGGAGGAGATTGAGAGACGTGTCATCGACGTAATGCGGATGACAGACATTGAAGCCCTGGCAGAAAAGAATCCCTTCGATTTGTCCGGAGGACAGATGCAGAGAGTGGCTCTGGCTTCTGTAATCGTGCTGGAACCGGATATTCTGGTTATAGACGAGCCTACCAGTCAGCTGGATCCGGAGGGTACTGAGAGTGTATTTGCCATTATTAAGGCACTGAAAGAAAAACACAAAACTATTATACTGGTGGAACATAAGATTGACCTGATTGCGGAATATGCGGATGAAGTCCTGGTATTCCAGGGCGGCCGGATGATTGCCTCCGGGGACAAGAGAGACATTCTTTCCGATATGTCCCTTCTGGAAAAAGGAGCGTCTCTTCCCCAGGTAGCCATTCTGGGAGACGAGCTTCGCAGGGCGGGATTCCCGCTGAAGGAAATTCCGGTTACCGAAGAGCGCGCAATAGAGCTCATTTCAGGAATTATGAAGGGAGGAAAAAAAGATGCGTGATTTGATTCTGAAAAATGTCAGCTTTTCCTATCCTGGTGGATTCCTGGCGGTAGACGATGTCAGCATGGAGATTAAAGGCGGAGAGAATGTGGCGATTGTAGGCCAGAACGGAGCCGGAAAAACCACTACAGTAAAAATGATGAACGGCCTTCTGCGTCCCAGCAAGGGAGACGTGCTGATAGGCGACATGAATACAAAGGATTATACCACGGCGCAGATTTCCCGGGTAGTAGGGTATGTGTTCCAGAATCCGGACGATCAGATTTTCCATTCTACTGTGGAAAGCGAAGTGCGGTTTGGACCAAAGACCATGAAGCTGGATCCGGCGGAAGAAGACCGGCGGGTGGAGGAAGCGCTGGCGATTACAGGAATGGATAAATATAAGGAAGAAAATCCTTTCAATCTGCCTCTTTCCATCCGGAAGTTTGTAACCATAGCGGCGGTTATTGCCATGAACACGGATATTTTGATTTTTGACGAGCCGACTGCCGGACAGGATATGGAAGGAAACAAGAGGCTGGGAAATATCCTGAAGACTCTGCATGAGCAGGGAAAGACCGTAATTACCATTTCGCATGATATGGAATTTGTGGCGGCGCACTTTAAACGTGTCATTGTTATGGCGAAAAAGAAGATTGTAAGAACAGGAACACCGAAAGAAATTTTCTGGGATATGGAATCCCTGGACAGAGCGATGCTGAAACAGCCCTATGTCAGCCGTGTCTGCAGGGCCCTTGGAATTGAGGGGGACGTTATCAGCATTGAAGACGCAGTAAAAGCAATCAGAGACAGAGGATAAGTATGCGAAAGAACAACGGACTCATTGCCTTTCTGGCTTTTGGAATGTATTATATCACCGGTGCGGAATGCATGGTGGTGGGCAGCAGCCTGACCCATCTGGTAAGTATGTATGGAATGGAAATGGATAAAGTCGTGCTTCTGGGCTCGGCCTTTGCGCTGGGAAGAGTGCTGACAGTATATCCTACGGGGCGTATGGTGGAAAAATTCGGACCGAAGAAGGTACTGGCGGCAGGAATCCTGCTGATATCCGCCTATCTGCTGGGGGTTCCCACGGTTGTAAATTACTATGCCGGGATGTGTTTCGCCTTTCTGGGCGGAGCCGGTATGGGAGCTCAGGATACGGTATGCCCACTTCTGTTGAGCGCGGTATTTAAGAAAAATTATGCTGGCTCCTTAAGCGCCGGCCAGGCGCTGTTCGGACTGGGCGGATTCTCCACACCATTTCTGATAGGAGTACTTCTGACAGAAGGAATGCCCTTCTACGGGGCTTACTATATCCTGCTGATTGTTCCGGTAATCATGCTGGTATGCCTGCCGTTTGTGAAAATGAATGCTCAGGCACAGCAGGGCGCTCAGGAAGAAAGTGTGAAGCCGCTTTATACGAAGCACAAAGTGCTGGCCTGGGGCGGGATTCTGATTCTTTGCGCTGCCTACAGCGCCGTAGTAAACACACTGGGACTTTACATTTCCAGTTTCGCCGAGAGTGTGGGAGTTTCCCAGGCAAATGCGGCATTTATGCTGACCGTGTACAATGTGGGAAGTGTGATAGGGTCCTGCGTGTTTACCGTTGTACTGAAAAAAGTGAAAGAGCAGACCGTTCTGCTGGGCAATAATATTTTTGCTCTGGCCGCCCTGGCCCTTGTACTGGGGAGCAGACGGACGGAGCTGTATTTTGCAGGATTCTTCCTGGCAGGAGTCTTTCTGGGTGTACTGTTCAGCGTTATCGTTGCAGTGGCTACCAGGATTGGATATGAGCGAATCAGCGTGGCCGGTTCCTATGTGGCTACTGCGGGGGGGGGCTCAGATATTCTGACGCCGGTGATAACCGGTTTCCTGGTGGGACAGCTGGGAGTCAGGATTTCTCTTTATTATGTGGTTCTGATGATTGCGGTGAGTCTGCTTGCCGCATGGATTGTAAGAATGAATACAACAGAAAAAAAGAAGGAGGATTGACATGGCAACACCAAGTAAAGAAGTAACAAACAGTGAAGGAAAACAGTACCATATCTGCTGTAAAAAGGGGGACATCGGAAAGTATGTTCTGCTTCCGGGAGATCCGTTCCGGACGGACATTATTGCGAAGCATTTTGACAATCCGGTTCTGGTTGCCCACAACAGAGAGCACAAGACCTGGACAGGAACACTTCTGGGGGAGAAAGTTTCTGTAACCAGTACGGGTATGGGCTGTCCTTCCGCAGCCATTGCAGTAGAAGAATTGATTCACTGCGGAGCAGAAGTATTTATCCGGGTTGGTACTTGTGGAAGAGTATGCCCGGAAAGCTATGACGAGAGTCTGGAAGGCGTGATTATCACCGGGTCCGTGAGAGATGAGGGAACTACCGTTCACTATGTACCGATTGAATATCCGGCCATGGCAGACCGCCATGTTACAGATGCTCTTGCAAGAGCCTGCCAGGCAAAAGGTTATAAGTTTGCGGAAGGAATTGCACAGTCAAAAGACGCGTTTTACGGACAGCATGATCCGGACGGCATGCCGAACTGTGAGAGACTGCATCAGAGATGGAAAGCCTGGGAAATGAGCGGCGTTATGGCCTCCGAGATGGAGACGGCGGCCCTGTTTATTGTTTCCTCCATCCGTGGGGCAAAAGCAGGCGCCATCATGGCTTATGGGAGCATGAATGACCATACTATCGAGCTGGCATGTGACGCTATCCGGCTGCTGATTGAGGAGGAGAAACGTGGAAAATAGAAAAAAAATAATCATTGATACAGACTGTGGTTCCGATGACGCTATGGCGATTGCCATGGCCCTGAACGACCCTAATTATGAAGTGGTACTGATTACCACGGTGTCAGGAAATGTTCCTATGGAGCAGGCCACGGTGAACACACTGACGACCATCGAGTATGCCGGTACCTATGAACCACCAGTATATAAAGGTTCCGACACCATGCTTTTACGGAATCTGATATATGCTTATGAGACCCACGGACAGGATGGCCTGGGAGACCAGGGATTTGTTCCCAGACGTCTGAAACCGGCAGGAAAGCACGCGGTGGAGAAAATGCTGGAGACTCTTCGGGAGAGCGAAGACGGGGAGATTGACATTATTGCCCTTGGACCGCTTACCAATCTGGCCCTGGCAATCCGGCTGGATTATGAGGCCATGAAAAAAGCAGGACGCCTGGTTATTATGGGAACAGGCGGACTGGGGTCTGGAAATGTGTCGCCGGTGGCAGAGTTTAATATCTGGCAGGACGCAGAGGCGGCAAAGATTGTAACGGAGTCCGGTCTGGAAAACATTATTTATGTGGGCTGGGACGCTTGTCTGGGTGACTGCGTTCTGAATGAGCAGGAGATTGAGGAAATCCGCAGCAGCGGGGAGCTGGGGAAATTTGCGATTGACTGCAATAAGAACCTGATGGAGCTGAACCGTCAGCGCTTCGGCTATAACTGCCTGGATATGGCAGATCCTTCTGCCATGGCGGCGGCACTTTATCCGGAATGCATTGAACACTGCGAGAAATATTACTGTGAAGTGGATGTCACAAACGGCCCCAGTTACGGCGGCGTGCTGGTAGACAGAGACCGGCTTTTTGACAAAGAGCCCAACGCATATATCTGTAGTAAACTGAATGCGAAGAAGTATAAAGAGTATATTTACAAAACGCTGAGAGTCAAATAATTCAGGAAGGAGAAATGACAGCATGGAAGAACTGAAAGTAAAATTTTTGATGGGACCTGCAGAATGTAACGACAAAGAAGTTCCCTCTTACGGCCAGGCATTTCTGGAAAAAGTAGGAGAGGCCCTTGGGATGAAAATCAGCTGCGCGGAGATGGATGAAGTAAAGAACCAGCCTCTTCCGGTTTATTTCATCGCATCCGGCGGAGCAGAAAGAGGATTTGAAGAATTTCATGTTCAGACAGCAGAGCCCTATATCCTGCTTACCGTTCCGGCCTACAATTCTCTGGCAGCGTCCATGGAAATCATGGGTTATCTTCAGGAACATGGAAAGAAGGGAGAAATTCTGCACGGCTCTCCGGAGACCATTGCAAAACGTCTGGAAGTACTGTTAAGAGTAGCCCGGGCAAAAGAGAAACTGAGCCATATGAGACTGGGATGCTTTGGAAACCCCGGCGGACTGATTGCCAGTGACGCAGACTTTGATGCCCTGAAAGCGGCCAGCGGCATGGAACTGGTGAAATTCGAGCTGGATGAGCTGGTAGAAGAGTACAAAAAAGGCGGATATCCGGAAAACGGTTATACGGAAGACTTAAAGAGCAAAGGGTATACACCGGAGGAGATGGAGAAAGCTCTGAATGTATATGGAGCCCTGAAGCGCCTTATCGGGAAATACAATCTCCATGCAGTGACTGTGAAATGTTTTGACCTGCTGGATATGATTCATACAACAGGATGTCTTGCACTTGCTATCCTGAATGCAGAAGGTATTCCGGCAGCCTGCGAAGGAGACCAGAAGAGTCTGGTGAGCATGGCGGTACTGAACGCCCTGACCGGAGAGTCCGGCTTTATGGCAAATCCGAGCTGTATGGATCCGGAAAAGAGCGAGATAATTTATGCGCACTGCACGCTGCCTATCGATATGCCGGACAGCTACAGCCTGACGACCCACTTCGAGTCCGGAATCGGTGTGGCAGTGACCTGCGATATTGAGCCCCAGCCCATGACCATCTTCAAGTGTGATGATACCCTGAAAAGATACTATGCAGGCCGGGCAAAACTTCTGGAAACTATGCACAGAAAAGATCTCTGCCGTGCTCAGATGAGACTGTATCTGGAAGATGGTACGGAGTATTTCTCCAGCCGTCCCATCAGCAACCATCACATTATCTGCAAAGGGGACTGGAAAGAAGTCATTGATGAATATTTCAGCCAGATGAGCTAGAAAGGCCGCAGCATGAAAAAGTTTAACCGGATATTTGTAATTGTCATTGACTCCCTTGGGGTGGGAGAAATGCCGGATTCGGCAGAGTTTGATGATACGGGGGTAAATACCCTGGGACATATCTCGGAGTCCGTGGAGAGTTTCCGGATTCCGAATCTTCAGAAGCTGGGACTGGCGAACATCTGTCCGTTAAAGCAGGTTCCTCCGGCGAAAGAGCCGGCGGCGTACTATGCAAAGCTTCGTGAGAAGAGCCGGGGAAAAGATACTATGACGGGACACTGGGAGATGATGGGACTGGAAGTGACGAAACCGTTTCAGACGTTTACCGATACCGGTTTCCCGCCGGAGCTGATTGCCGAGCTGGAAAAACGCACCGGACACAAGGTTATCGGAAACAAAAGCGCCAGCGGCACGGAAATCCTGGATGAGCTGGGAGAGGAAGAGATTGCGACGGGCCATATGATTGTCTACACTTCCGCGGATTCCGTACTGCAGATATGCGGGAACGAAGAGACCTTCGGGCTGGATGAACTCTACCGGTGCTGTGAGATTGCCCGGGAGATTACCATGAAGGACGAGTGGAAGGTAGGACGCGTCATCGCCCGCCCCTATGTGGGAAAGAAAAAAGGCGAATTTAAGCGTACCAGCAACCGCCATGACTATGCCCTGAAGCCTTTTGGAAAAACCGTGCTGAATGCCCTGAAGGACAAGGGGCTGGACGTTATCTCCATTGGCAAAATCAACGACATCTTTGTAGGAGAAGGAATTACGAAAGCACTAAAATCCAAAAGCTCAGTACACGGCATGGAGCAGACCATCGACACCGCAGGAGAAGACTTCCATGGGCTCTGCTTCGTAAATCTGGTGGACTTCGACGCCCAGTGGGGGCACAGAAGAAATCCGGAAGGATATGCCGAAGAACTGGAGCGGTTTGATGAAAAGCTGGGCGTTCTGCTGGAGAAGCTCCGGGAGGACGACCTGCTGATAATCACAGCTGATCACGGAAATGACCCCACGTATAAAGGAACCGATCATACCAGGGAGAAAGTCCCTTTCCTTGCGTACTCTCAGTCCCTGGAAAAAGGTGAGAAACTGCCTGAGGCGGATACCTTTGCCGTGATAGGGGCTACCGTGGCGGATAATTTTAACGCAGCAATGCCGGAGAACTGCATAGGCACTTCCTGGCTGCCCCTTTTGAAATAAAAGGCTGCGTGCGGACCGGAGACTCCCGGAAAAGGGGGCTCCGGTCCATTTCTTTTTCACTTCCCCATCACAGAATGGACATAAAGGCAGGATATAATGTTCCTGAACATTATATTAGCGTACGGTAGAATAATCTGCCGCAGAAAAGGGAGGTAAAAAAGGATTGCAAAAAAGGAAACGGACAGCGGCCTTTATTCTTGCCAGTTCCAGGGAGAGGTGCCCCTGATTGGCTACCGCAGCCACCGTCTGCTCTTCCAGAACGGACTGATGTATTACAGCATTTCAGAGACAAAGATAGCGGCCATGAACCGGCTGGGACAGATAGAACGGGTGTATAATCTGGGGCAGTATGAACTCCACCATGATTATGTCTTCGACGATAACGGAGACATGCTGATTCTGGCCACGGATACGGAGAGCGACAGCGTGGAAGACATGGTTGTCCGTCTGGACCTGGACACGGGGGCAGTGGACTGCGTGCTGGACCTGGGAGAACTGTTCGGCGATTACAAGGCCACCTGCGTGGAAGACTCGGACGGAGACCTGGACTGGATTCACATCAACACTATTCAGTGGCTGGGCAGTGAAGAAATCCTTTTGAGCTCCCGGGAGACCTCTACGATTATTAAAGTGGGAAATCTTTATTCCTCCCCAGAGGCAGAATACCTGATAGGAGAAGCGGACTTCTGGGAAGGGACCGGGTATGAGGACCTGGTGCTGACGAAGGACGAAAGCAGCGGAGAATTCTCAGGCACCGGTGGACAGCATTCCATTACTTATGTGGAGGATTCCTCTCTTCCGGAGGGCCAGTATTATCTCTACATGTTTAATAACAATATGGGCATCAGCGAAACACGTCCGGATTATGACTGGACCCGGATTGACGGAATTGAGACAGAGGTTTCCGACGAGGGTACTTCTTATTATTACCGGTATCTGGTAGATGAAAATGCCGGAACCTACACCCTTACGGATTTCTTTGCCCTTCCCTTCTCTGCCTATGTCAGCAGTGTGCAGGAATACGGAGACGGGACAGTCCTGGCAGACTCCGGTATGCAGGGGATATTTGGGGAATACACCAGGGACGGGGAACTGATAAAGCAGTTTTCCATGGAACTGGCCGGTAATTTCATCTACCGGGTGTACCGGTATGACCTGACCGGTTTCCTCCAGGGGAACAGTTAAAACCTGCTACAAGCCCCACGGTGGCGGCAGCATCTTCCAGTGTGCCGAAGAGCTGGCAGAGAATGTCCGCCATCTTCTCCGGGCTTTCCCGGAACCCGCCCTGAATCCAGGTCCGGAGCGTCTGGAACAGGCCGCCCATACGGTAGGAAAAGCTGTAGTAGGAAAGCGGAGTATTGATGGGTTTGCCCAGGAGCTGTTCCAGCAGGTTCTGGGCATTTTTCAGGAAGTGATTCTGAAACGCTTCCCCCAGTCCGGCCTTCTGCACGCTGGCAAAGAGAAGCTGGTTGTCCCGGAAGAGGGTAAACAGCTTTACAAAAAATTCCCTTATGTCAAAGGACGTTTTATTCATTTCTTCAATCAGTTCGTTCATCAGGTTCTGGCAGGCGTCTGTCAGAATTTCTTCTTTGGACTGGTAGTTCCGGTAAAAGGACATCCGGGATACCCCGGCCTTTTCCGTCAGTACCGTAATACTGATATCTTCAAAATCTTTCTTCTGCATAAGCAGAAGCAGCGAGGTGAGCAGACATTCCCGTACCAGTTTCTGGGACGCGGGAATCTGCTTTTTTTCTTTTCCTGTATTTTCCATGTAACAGATTGCCTCCTTTTGTCACAGTGGCTTTCCGGTATCTTGTTTTTTGGAAAAGCCTTTGCTATAGTATAACCTGAAAAAGGGAATGTTACAAGTGTAACACCAAAAATAGCAGGAGGTATCTGTTATGCAGGAAATGAAAAGTCCCAAAAAACCACTGATATACTACTGTCTGATAGGGCTTACCCTCTATCTGCTGCTGAATATCTTTTTCTTCCCCAATGTGCTTCGCCGCACGGTCCAGGAGGTCGGGTACGATACGTTCATGGATATGACGGAGAACGGAGAAATCGGAACGGTAGAAATAGAAAGTAATCAGATTCTGTTTACGGACAAGGATAATACAACCTATTACAAAACCGGAATTATCGACGATCCGAATCTGGTGGAACGGCTTTACAATTCCGGCGCCGAATTCTCCAGCGACATTGTGGAGCAGGTGTCGCCGGTAGCCTATGTGCTGATAAGCTATGTGCTGCCCATCGTGATTTTCGTCGTTATCGGAAGAATCCTTACGAAAAGCATGCGAAAGCGGATGAACGACGGGGCCAACCCCATGAATTCCATGATGTTCGGGCAAAGAGGCAGCAATGCCAAGGTGTACGTCAAATCCAGCGACGGTATTAAATTCTCCGATGTGGCCGGAGAGGATGAGGCGAAAGACCTGCTGAGGGAAATCGTGGACTTCCTCCACAATCCTCAGGCCTATAAAGAGATGGGCGCTTCCTGTCCCAAGGGTGCGCTGCTGTCAGGCCCTCCCGGAACCGGAAAAACTCTGCTGGCAAAGGCGGTAGCCGGAGAGGCAAACGTGCCCTTCTTCTCCATTTCCGGTTCGGAATTTGTGGAGATGTTCGTGGGCATGGGCGCATCCAAAGTCCGGGACCTGTTCCGGCAGGCCAGTGAGAAGGCTCCCTGTATCGTATTTATCGACGAGATTGACGCCATTGGAAAGAAGAGAAACGGCCAGTACGGCGGGAACGACGAGCGGGAGCAGACGCTGAACCAGCTGCTGACCGAGATGGACGGATTTGACGCCACAAAAGGCGTCGTTATCCTGGCGGCAACCAACCAGCCGGATTCCCTGGACCCGGCCCTGCTGAGACCGGGGCGGTTTGACCGGCGGATTCCCGTGGACCTTCCGGACCTGAAAGGACGGGAAGAAATCCTGGAGGTGCATGGAAAGAAGATAAAACTGGCGGACAATGTGGACTTCTCCGTCATTGCCAGAATGGCCTCCGGGGCTTCCGGAGCAGAACTGGCCAATATTGTCAATGAGGCGGCTCTGCGGGCAGTCCGCAGAAAGAGCAGTGTGACGACCCAGGAAGACCTGATGGAAAGTGTGGAGACGGTCATCGCCGGATACCAGAAGAAGAACCGGCTTCTGTCCGACAAGGAAAAGCTGATTGTGTCCTATCATGAGATCGGCCACGCCCTGGTGGCGGCAAAACAGTCCAACTCGGCGCCGGTACAGAAGATTACCATTATCCCCAGAACGTCCGGAGCCCTCGGCTATACCATGCAGGTGGAAGAGCAGGAGCACTTTCTGATGAACCGGACAGAGATGGAAAACAAGATTGCCACCCTGGCAGGCGGCCGGGCGGCAGAAGAGATGATTTTCGGAGAGATTACAACCGGAGCTTCCAATGATATCGAACAGGCGACCAGACTGGCCCGGGCCATGATTACCCGGTACGGCATGAGCGACGAGTTCGACATGGTGGCCCTGGAAACAGTGACCAACCAGTATCTGGGAGGAGATACGTCCCTTGCCTGCTCTGCGGAGACCCAGACGAAGATAGACGAGAAGGTAGTGGCCCTTGTAAAGCAGGAGCATCAGAAAGCCCGGCAGATTCTGGAGGAGAACAAAGACAAACTCCATGAGCTGGCAAAATACCTTTATGACCATGAGACCATTACCGGGGAAGAATTTATGCAGATACTGGAAGCACAGGAGGAGCGCGAATGAATCTGCTGTTTACGGTAGACAGAAACTATCAGAAGCTTTTGGAGAACTGCCTGAAATCGGTGTTCCGGTTTCCCCGGGAGGAAGGATACGACGTCTATATTCTGCACTCGGATTTTTCTGAGGAAGAGTGTGAAACGTTTCGCCAAAAGTTTGCAGGGCAGGAGGAGAACCGGTTTCATTTCCTCTATGTAGACCCGGAATTTTTCCACAGTTTCCCGGAACCGGCGGGATATCCGAAGACCATTTACTATAGGATTCTGGCCTCCTTTTTTCTTCCGGACTCTCTGGAGCGGATTCTCTATCTGGACCCGGATACCGTGATTATCCGTCCGCTGGATGAACTGTACGGCAGGGACATGGAAGACCGGCTTTTTATCGCCTGCAGCCATACCCGGAAGCTTTTAAGCGGAATCAACAGTCTCCGGCTTGGCATGCAGGAAAATCTGCCCTATATCAATACAGGCGTGATGATGATGAACCTGGAGCTTTTGAGAAAAGAGCAGTCCGTCCGGCAGATTCTGGAATATGTGGAGAAGAAGGGGAAAGCCTTCTGGCTCCCGGACCAGGACATTGTGACAGCCCTTTATGGGGACCGGATTCTGCTGGAAGACAGTCTGAAGTACAATTTAAGCGACCGCATTCTGGCCTTTCATATGCCGGAGCTTGGCACGAAAGAGGAGGCGCTTGCCTGGGTGAAAGAACATACCGTGGTGATTCATTACTGCGGGAAAAACAAGCCCTGGCTTCCCGGGTACAAAGGGTGGCTGGGGACGTATTACCAGGAGATAGAAGAACAGAAAAATCCATGAAAAAAAGGAGTTCCCTGGCGGGAACTCCTTTTTTAACGAGGAAGGTTCAAATGATTAAAGTGTATCGTCTCTTCTTACATATCCGGGCCGGTCCGGCGTGGATACCAGGTCTTTTATGTGAATGACATGGGCATGTTTGTCCACAACCTGGTTTTCAATGTGCACGTCCTTGCCGATAACCACATCGGGAAGGATAACGCTGTTTTTCACGACTGCCCCTTCTTTGATGGTGCATCCACGTCCAATAACAGAGTTCTCAATCGTCCCCTCGATGAGACATCCGTTGGATACAACGGAATTCTTCACATCTGCGGAATCAAAATACTGTGTCGGACAAGAATCGTTGGTCCGGGTGTAAATCGGCCAGTATTCGTCAAACAGATTCATGGCGTTTTTGTAGTCAATCAGGGAAAGATTGGCTTCATAATAGCTCTTGAAATCTGTGATGGCTGCGAAGTATCCCCGGTGCGCCACACCTCTTACATCCAGCTCTTCGCAGGCGAGGTTTACAATATCGGACAGAGTATACAGGGAAGAGAGCTTCTGGGCTCTGTGAATCAGGTCGATGAAAAGCTCTTTCTTCATAATATAAGTGTCCATAAAAATGTTCTTGTTTTTGGCGGTTCCTCTGTTTTCCTCAATGGACAGAACCCCTTTCTGTCTGTTCAGGTTCAGTGTGTTGCAGGAGAGGAACGACTCCTTGGCATTGTCCACAGAGTGATAAAGCAGAGTAATGTCCGCTTCGGAATCGATATGGTTCTGAAGCAGGGTATCAAAGTTCGCGGAATATACCATGTAGCTTGGCGCGATTACCACGTAGGGATAGCGCACCTGCTCGATAATTTCCATGTTCTCCACAAAAGCGGCGATGTCGTTGTTATACACATCGTTCTCCATTCCGTTTTCTGAGAAAAGGATATGGAGGTTGCCCCGTTTAGAGTTGATGTTGTAGTGACGGCCGGTTCCCAGGTGTTCTACGAGAGAACGGGGTTTCCGGCGGATATATACCTGAATCTGGTCGATTCCGCTGTTGCTCATGTTAGAAATCGGGAAATCGATAACCCGGTATCTTCCCAGGAAAGAAAATGCGCCGATGGGGCGGTAGGGCTGCAGGCCCTCTACATAAATACGGGTACCTGAGAAGTTTACAATTCCGAATGCATTGCACATATTATTCGTCCCCCTTTACACGTTTTGCTACTAATTCAATGTGTTCGCTGTCTGCACTGCCAACCTTGGCGTTGCGGCCAATGCGGACACCGTCGGCAACCAGGGCACGCTGTACTACGGCGCCGTCTTCCACGATTGCGCCCGGCATCAGTACACTGTCGATAATCTTGGCGCCTTCACCGACTTTGGCTCCGGTAAAGAGTACAGAATCCCGTACTTCACCGTCGATTACACAGCCCTGTGTAATGAAAGCCCGGGTGATTTTTGCGTTTGCGCCTATGTAATGGGGAAGTGTAGTCACATCTTCGGTATAAATTTTCCAGGTCGGGTCGTTTAAGTCCAGTTCGTTGTTCTTGCCCAGCAGGTCCATGTTAGCCTCCCAGAGGGAGTCGATGGTTCCTACGTCCTTCCAGTAACCCTTGAACTGGTAGGCAATCAGCTTTTTGCCGTCATTTAACATGGCGGGAATGATATCTTTTCCGAAGTCATGGCTGGAATCCGGATTCTTGATATCGGCCAGAAGCATTTTGCGAAGCAGCTTCCAGTTGAAGATATAGATACCCATGGAAGCCAGGTTGCTCTTCGGGTGCTCCGGTTTTTCTTCAAATTCCACGATGGTGCCGTTTTCATCGGTGTTCATGATACCGAAACGGCTTGCCTCCTTCATAGGAACCTGAATTACGGCGATGGTTGCGTCTGCATTCTGCTCTTTGTGAGCGGCAAGCATCTTCGCGTAATTCATTTTGTAAATATGGTCACCGGAAAGAACCAGCAGATAATCCGGAGAATACGTATCGATAAAATCGATGTTCTGGGAAATGGCATCTGCGGTGCCCCGGTAAACATCCAGGTTCGCGTCCGCTTTCTCACGGGGCGGAAGCACATAGACGCCACTGTCCCTTGCATCCAGACCCCAGCGGCGGCCCGCTGCGACATAGCTGTTCAGAAGGACAGATTCATACTGTGTAAGAACGCCGACGACATCGATTCCGCTGTTTGCACAGTTACTGAGAGGAAAATCGATAATGCGGTATTTTCCTCCATATGAAACGGCCGGTTTGGCTACTTTACTGGTGAGCTCATGCAGACGTGTGCCCCGGCCGCCGGCCAGAATCATAGCCAGCATGTTATTCTGTTTCATAGTGAACACTCCTCTTTTTCATTTTTTGTTATATTATACAATTTTTTAAAAAAATTTTCCACAAATTTGTGAAAAAAACAAGAAAATTATTTGGCAAATTTTCAGAGACCATTCAGAACCTGGGGAAACTGTTTGAAGAAGCGAAAAGGTATGTTAAAATGAAGACAGACAGAAAACGGAAAGGCGGGAAAGAATGAGACTGCTGGTTGTAGAAGACGAAAAGGAACTGAACAGGCTTCTGGTGACCCGGCTGAAGGCCGAGCACTACAGTGTGGACGCCTGTTTTAACGGGAAGGAAGCGCTGGAATATCTGGAGATGGCGGAGTATGACGGTATCATTCTGGACATTATGATGCCGGTGATGGACGGGCTTACGGTGCTAAAAAAGCTTAGGGCCGGGGGGAATACGGTGCCGGTCCTGCTTCTGACGGCGAAGGACAGCATTGAGGACCGGGTGAAGGGGCTGGACGCGGGAGCCGGCGATTACCTGGTGAAGCCTTTTGCCATGGAAGAACTGCTGGCCCGTGTCCGGGTGCTTCTGCGCAGGCCGGAGCAGGTGCCGGATTCCCGTCTGCGGGTGGGGGACCTGGAGCTGCGCCTGGATTCCCACCAGGTGTTCCGGGGAGACAGAGAAGTGCGGCTGTCGGGAAAGGAATTCGCCCTTCTCCGGTACATGGTGCAGAATAAGGGAATCGTGCTGTCCCGGGAGAAGATGGAACAGCATCTGTGGAACTATGATTACGAGGGAGGTTCCAATGTCATTGACGTATACATCCGCCATCTGCGGAAGAAACTGGATGACGGGGAGGAAAAGAAACTGATTCACACGGTCCGGGGAGCCGGATACGTGATAAAGGAGGAGCCATGAGACATTTTTCGCTGAAGGTCAAACTGACGGTGCTTTATACGGTCTGCATGATTCTGGTGGTGGCCGTGGCCCTGTCAGTGCTGTTTTCCCTGAGCAGCCGGGAAGTGCTCTCCACGGTCCGCTCCTCCCTGCGGCATCAGGTGGAGCGGAGCCTGGACGATGTGGAGCTGGAAGACGGACGCATGGTGCTGGACTCCGATTTCTATTCCCTGGACGAAGGGGTCTATCTGTCCCTTTATGACAGGGAAGGCAGTTTTCTCTATGGCCGGGTGCCTTACGGGTTCAACACACAGCCGGAATTTTCCGACGGCGAGCTCAGGACCATCCGGGAGGGAAACCTTTCCTGGTATGTGCTGGATATGGGATTTCAGCTGGAAGGCTACGGCTCCTTGTATGTCCGGGGAATCCTCTCCATAGACAGCGCGGAGCAGAGCTTCCGGGTTACCATGCATTTTGCCCTGGTGCTGATGCCCCTGCTGGTAATTCTGACGGCAGTGGTGGGCTACCGCTTTACCCGGCGGACCCTGCTTCCCGTGCGGAAGATGACGGACACTGTGCAGAACATCCGGCAGGAAAAAGATTTGTCCCGGCGGGTGGAGCTTCCGGGGAGCGGAGGCACAAAGGGGAGCCGGGACGAGATTTTCCGGCTGGCGGAGACCTTCGACGAAATGCTGGAAGAACTGGAGGACGCCTTCCGGAGGGAAAAGCAGTTTACCTCGGACGTATCCCATGAACTTCGCACGCCGGTGGGTGTTATTCTGGCCCAGTGCGAGGACAGCCTGGACCGGGAAGGACTGACAGAGGAGCAGAGGCGGGACTTGCAGGTAGTACAGAAAAAGGCAAAAGAGATGGCTTCCATGATTTCCCAGCTTCTGCTGCTTTCCCGGGCCGACGAAGGCAGACAGCGCCTGAACCTGGAACGGGTCAATTTAAGTGAACTGACAGAGACGGCGGCAGAGGAGGCCGCGCTGCTGGCCCGGGAGCGGCGGGCAGAGGTAACGGTGAAGGTGGAGCCGGATATCTGGGCGGAAGTGGACGAGACCTTTTACCTGCGGATGCTGATGAATCTGCTGTCCAATGCCATAAGCTATGGAAGGGAAGGCGGACATGTCCGCGTCACGCTGGGGCGTCAGGCGGGACAGATTCTGGGAACAGTGGAGGACGACGGACCGGGAATCGGACCGGAACATCTGCCCCATATTTTCGACCGTTTCTACCGGGCAGACGAATCCCGCTCCGGCGACGGCCATTCGGGACTGGGGCTTTCCATGGTGAAGTGGATAGCCCGGGCCCACGGCGGAGACGTGTGGGCCGCAAGCGTGCCGGGGAAAGGAAGCTGTTTTACTTTTACGATTCCGGAAAAATAATGATAACTTTTCATCTTCCTTTCATCTTTGGGTACTATACTGAGTACAACAAAAGAAAAGAACAGAAAAAAGAAAGAGAGGAATAGAAGATGAAAAGAAGAATGTTTTTAGGATGTATGGCAGTACTGGCGGCGGCAGCAGTGGCAGGCTGCGGCGCAGGCGGAAATGATATCGGAAGCGACGAGGCCCAGAGAATCGCCCTGGAAGATGCGGGGACGACAGAAGACGAAGTGACCAGACTCCGGGTGTCCCAGGACAGCGACGACGGAAGAAAAGTATATGAAATTCAGTTCAGCCTGGACGTAACGGATTATGAATATGAAATCCAGGCCTCCGACGGAACCATCCTTTCCTCGGACCGGGAAGAGACAGGAACCGCCCAGGGAAACACGCAGACAGACGACGGCGCCCAGAACAGTCAGAATACACAGAACACACAGCAGGTGGCGCTAAGTGAGGCGGACGCGCGGGCCCTGGCTCTGGAGCGGGTACCCGGAGCGGGGGAGCAGGACGTCCGGATGGAACTGGACTATGACGACGGCCAGTACAAATACGAAGGCGACATTATCTATAATAATATTGAATACGACTTCGAGATAGACGCCAATACGGGAACCTTCCTGGAGTGGAGTGAAGAACGCAGATAAAAAGCAGGGGAGAAGGCGGGGCCTTCTCCCTTATTTTTTATCGGCATTCGGGGCCGCGGTGGAGTGGCGCTGAATCAGCTCTGTGTGCAGAAGCAGGGTGCCGATGGACACGCCGTTCATCAGACTGTCCAGGGCATAGTATCCGCTTTTCCCGAGCTGAATCCGGTTCTGCCGGAGTGTGGTAAGAGGCGGACTGGTATACGGACAGACGGGCAGGTCATCAAAGCCGATGACGCTGACGTCCTCCGGTACCCGCACCCCCATTTCCTGACAGCGCACCAGGATAGACTGGGCCATCAGGTCGTGACTGCAGATGATAGCAGTCATGCCTTCCTCCAGAAAGTGGGGAAGATGCCGGTCCAGGCACTGGGATACATAGAAGGAAGTGCCGGCGCAGGCGGAATCCGCTTTTAGCCCGTTCTGGCGCATGGCCTGAAAAAAGGCCTTGTGCCGGACCTGCATAATATAAGAACCAAGAGCGCTGCTGAGGTATCCGATTTTCCGGTGCCCCAGCTTTTTTAAATGGGTTACGGCAAGGGCCATGCCCTCGTCGTTATCCACGCCCACATAGGCGGTGGAGGGATTGGCGGAGACCCGGTTGTCGTACAGCACGGCGGGGGTCCGGCTGGTCTCAAAATCCCGCATCCAGGGGTCGTTCAGGGAGAACCCGATGACAAAGGCTCCCTGGTAACTGTTCTGAAGCATGAAGACGTCGTACGAAACCTGTCTCTGAAATTCTTCATCCACGGGAACGATGTCCACCTGATAGCCGGCCGGCTCTGCCATCTGCCGGAAGCCCAGGACAATCTCGTAGCCGAACTGGTGGGGCTCCTTGTATTCGATGTTCCGGTAGGCCGCCAGGATACAGAGCCTGGGCGGCGCGTTCTTTGACCGCCGGAGCCTGGTGTAACCCATCTCCACTGCGGTTTCCAGAATTTGTTTTTGTAAAGTTTCGCTGACGTCCGAAGCACCGTTTAACGCTTTGGACACCGTACCCTTGGTGACCCCAAGTCTGTCCGCAATATCCTGAATTGTGGTCATTTCCGGCACCTTCCTTTCCGATTCCTGCATTAAAACTATTATATAATAAGGAACCACAGAAGCGCAACGGGGAATTCAACGAGTTTCTCAATGTTTCGTAAAGCGAAAAATAGGAAAGCGAAAAAGTGCACAAAAACAAAAGGAGAAAACTATGAAAAACAGAGAAAGTGCAGATAGAACAAGAAAAACGGGATTGACGGAACGGAAAAACTGGTCTATGATGACAGTAAGCGAAACTAAGCGAAACTTTATAGAAATGGAGATGAGGACAATGAGAAAAAGAGGACTGGCAGTTCTGGTGGCGGCGGCTCTTGCCACAGCCAGCCTTGCAGGCTGCGGAGGAAGCGGCAGTTCGGAAGAAAACGTTCGTCTGATGGTATGGTCCGCCACGGAGGACCAGTCAGAAGACACTGGGGAATGGCTTCAGAAGTGCTGCGAGGCATTTGCCGAAGACCATCCGGAATGGAACATTGAGTTTGTTTACGGTATCGCGAACGAAGCGGCAGCGGCAAACTCGGTATCCCAGGACCCGGAGGCGAGCGCGGACGTATTCCTTTACGCAAATGACACCCTGCCGACCATGACGGACGCGGACGGTCTGGCAAAAATCGGAGGAAAGTACCGGGAGCAGATTGAGGCTACCAACTCACCGGAAGTTGTGGCGTCCCTGGTTAAGGACTGAGACCTTTACGGCGTGCCGTTTACGACCAATACCTGGTTTATGTACTATGACAAGTCCGTTTTTTCCGAGGAAGATGTGAAGAATCTGGATACTATGCTGGAGAAGGGCGTTGTCTCCTTCCCTCTGACCAACTCCTGGTATCTGCCGGCGTTTTACCTGGGGAACGGCTGTACCCTGTTTGGGGACGGAACCGATGAATCCGCCGGTGTGGACTTCGGAGGGGAGAAAGCAGCCGAGGTAACGGATTATCTGATTGACCTGGAAGCGAATCCGAACTTCCGGATTGACGCCGACGGTTCCGGTATGGCCGGTATCCGTGACGGCAGTATCAACGCCATGTTTACGGGAAGCTGGGATTATTCGGCCCTGAAGGAAGCCCTGGGAGACAACCTGGGAATTGCCTCTCTTCCCACCTATACGCTGAACGGGGAAGAAAGGCAGATGCTGGCTTACGCCGGTTCCAAGGCCATAGGGGTAAATCCCAATACGGACAACATGGTGGCGGCAGTGGAGCTGGCCGTATATCTGGGCTCCGCCGAGGCACAGCAGCTTCACTATGAACTGCGGAGCGTAATCCCCTGCAATACAGAGCTTCTGGAGGAGGAAGAGATTACAGCGGATCCGCTGGTTCAGGCACAGAACGATACCTTTGAAAACACATCGATTCTGCAGCCCTTCGTACCGCAGATGAGCAACTGCTGGACGCCGGTGGAAAACATGGGCAAGGGTATCCGGAACGGAAGCGTAACCCATGAAAACGCGGCGGAACAGACAGAGGCAATGAACGAAGCGATGAACAGTGACGGTATTTCATAGCGAATGAGGTGATGAGGATGGGAATTTTTAAGAAGAGAGTAAATGATTTTCCGACTCCCTGGACCTTCACAAAGGCTGTGAAGGAAGGCGCGGTGGAGACAAAACTCTCCATGCTTCTGATGGGATTTGGAAATATTGTACACGGCCAGGTTATTAAGGGACTGATTTATCTGGCAGTGGAAGTAGCATATATTGTATTTATGGCCGTAAACGGCGTACATTTCCTTGGTATGCTGGGCTCCCTGGGAACGGAGCCCCAGCGGGAAATCTGGGACGAGGCAAACCAGGTGTACATCTACACCAAAGGGGACCAGTCCATTCTGATTCTGCTCTACGGCGTGGCCACCGTCCTTCTGACCCTGCTGATGATATGGGCCTGGAAGGGCGCGGTAAAAAGCGCTTACAAGGCAGAGTGCTTACAGAAAGAAGGACGTCATGTCAACAATTTCCGGGAGGATTTAAAATCTCTCCTGCATGAAAATCTGCACCGGCTTCTGATGACGCCGCCCATGGTATTCATTTTCCTGTTTACCATTCTGCCGCTGATTTTCATGATTTGTATGGCCTTTACCAATTATAGTAAGATTGACAATCACCTGATGCTGTTCGACTGGGTGGGACTGGATAACTTCGCGGCCCTGTTTGATTCCAGCAGTATCCTGGGAAGCACCTTCTGGTCTGTACTGGGATGGACGCTGGTGTGGGCCTTCTTTGCCACCTTCAGCAACTACATCTGCGGAATGATTCTTTCCATTATGATTAACCGGAAAGGGACCAGGGCAAAAGGCTTCTGGAGATTCTGCTTCGTGCTGACCTGCGCGGTTCCCATGTTCGTGTCCCTGCTGATTATGCGGACCATGCTTCAGCCGGAGGGCGCGGTAAACGTACTGCTGAGAAACCTGGGACTGATTGCCCAGGACGCCAGCCTTCCGTTCTTTACCGACCCCACCTGGGCAAGGGTGACCGTTATTGTGATTAATGTATGGGTAGGCGTGCCCTACACGCTGCTTCAGCTTACCGGTGTACTGCAGAACATTCCGGGAGAGCTCTATGAGGCGGCAAAGGTGGACGGCGCCAATGCCTTCCAGACCTTTACGAAGATTACCCTTCCCTACATGCTGTATGTAACCACGCCGTATCTGATTACCACCTTTACGGGAAATGTAAATAACTTCAACGTTATCTACCTTCTGTCGGGAGGCGACCCGGTTACCGACCTTTCCTCCACCGCAGGAAAGACCGACCTTCTGGTAACCTGGCTGTACAAACTGACCATCGACAAGCAGTACTACAATATCGGTGCGGTTATCGGTATTCTGACCTTTGTCATTCTGGCAATCGGCGCGCTGTTTACTTACCGCAACAGTAAGTCATACAAAGAAGAAGGAGGGTTCTAGGCATGGCGGCACAGAAAAAATATCATTCCGCAAAGCGGAGAAAATTCATCAACAATACGATTGTCCATATTGTGCTTGGGGTGCTGGCCTGTATCTGGGTATTCCCGATTCTGTGGGTTATCCTGACCAGTTTCCGGGCAGAACAGGGATCCTATGTGTCCACCTTTTTCCCCAAGTCCTACACGATAGACAACTACATACGTCTGTTTACGGACACGACAATACTGAACTTCCCGAAGATGTTCATGAATACACTGATTATAGCCATTTTCTCCTGTATCATTTCCGCGTTTTACGTGCTGGCAGTTTCCTACTGTCTGTCCAGACTGAGATTTAAACTGCGGAAACCGTATATGAACATGGCCATGATTCTGGGTCTGTTCCCGGGCTTTATGTCGATGGTGGCTGTATACTTTATCCTGAAGGCTATTGGCCTGACGGAAGGAAATTTAATCCGGGTGGCCCTGATTCTCTGTTACTCCGGAGGTGCAGGCCTCGGCTTCCAGATTGCGAAGGGATTCTTTGATACGATTCCCATCGCGGTAGACGAAGCGGCCCTGCTGGACGGCTGTACGAGATGGCAGATTTTCTCCAAAATCACACTGCCTCTGAGCAAGCCGATTATCGTGTACACCGTACTGACGGCCTTTATGTCCCCCTGGCTGGATTTCATCTTTGCAAGGGTTATCTGCCGGGCAAATTCCGACCAGTTTACGGTTGCCCTGGGACTGTGGCAGATGCTGGATATGGAATACATTGACAGCTGGTATACCTGCTTCGCCGCGGGAGCGGTTCTGATTTCCATACCGATTGCCATCCTGTTCCTGATTATGCAGCGGTTCTACGTGGACGGTATGTCCGGTGCAGTAAAAGGATAGTGAAGAAAACGGAAAGGAGTGTCCGACTGTGAAGACAGCACTGGAATGGAAGACTTACTACAACAGCCCGGAATTTCTGAATCACTATATATATGAAGGAACCGACCTGGGAGCGGTCTGCACGGAGGAAGGGACGTCCTTCCTCCTGTGGAGTCCGTCGTCAGACAAAGTAACCCTGAACCTGTACCGGGGAGGGGACGGCGGCAGGGCCTTTCGGAAGATGCCCATGAAACGGGAAGAAAAAGGCGTGTGGAGCTGGCGCACAGAAAAGGAACTGCACGGCGTGTACTATGACTTTACCATAGAAAGGGACCAGGAGCGTATCCGTTCCGCCGACCCCTGGGCGAAAGCCTGCGGGCTGAACGGGAAGCGGAGCATGGCGGTGAATCTGAAGCGGACGAATCCCGAAGGCTGGGAGAAGGACGCGGCCCCGCCGGTTCCCGGCGAGCGGATTATCTACGAGCTCCATGTCAAGGAGTTTTCCTGGGACGAATCCGGGGGATTTCCGGAACCGTACCGGGGAAAATACAAGGCATTTACCTGCACGGATACCACCCTTTACGGGGACGGGATACACCCCACCGGGATCCCCTATCTGAAAAAACTGGGTGTGACCTATATCCAGCTGATGCCCTGCTTTGACTATGGTTCGGTCAATGAGGAGGGAGACGTAAGAGAGTTTAACTGGGGATACGACCCGGTGAACTACAATGTACCGGAGGGCTCCTACGCAACCGACCCCCGCAGGGGAGAGGTGCGTATCCGGGAGATGAAGGAGATGGTGCAGTCCCTGCACCGGCAGGGGTTCCGGGTTATTATGGACGTGGTGTACAATCACACCTATTCCCTGGACTCCTGGTTTCAGAGAACTGCGCCCTGGTATTTTTACCGGGTGCATGAGGACGGAAGAGTGTCCGACGGTTCCGCCTGCGGCAACGATGTGGCAAGCGAGCGGACTATGTGTGGGAACTATATTCTTCAGTCTGTTCTTTACTGGGCGGAAGAATATCACATCGACGGTTTCCGTTTTGATTTGATGGGGCTTCTGGACGTGGACCTGATAAACCGGATCCGGTCCGCCCTGGACGCCCGTTATGGAAAGGGTGAAAAACTGCTGTTCGGGGAACCCTGGGCGGCGGAAGGAACTGCCATGGAGGGCGGGGCCGTCCCGGCACTGAAGAAAAATCTGCAGCTGCTGGACGAAAATGTAGGCATTTTCAGCGACGATACCAGGGACACCCTGAAAGGCTCCGCCCTGCTGGCGGAAGAGCCGGGCTTTGTAAGCGGAGCCCCGGGACTGGAGCAGGAGGTCCTGGGAAGCGCCTCGGCCTGGTGCCTGGGAAAGGGAAGCGGCCAGCGGGCCAAAGCGCCCTCCCAGATTATTACTTACCTGTCCTGCCATGACAACCAGACCCTGTGGGACAAAATCTCCGATACGGTTCCCCGCCAGGAGAGAATGCGGGTGAACCGGATGGCGGCGGCGGTCTGCCTGACCTGCCAGGGAACCCCCTTCCTCCTTTCCGGCGAAGAGTTTGCCAGAACTAAAGGCGGAAGGGACAATACTTACAATGCGCCCATTGCCCTGAACTGTCTGGACTGGGAGAGAGCATGGCAGGAGCAGGACCTGGTTGAATATTACCGGGGGCTGATTGCCCTGCGCAGACAGCTTCCGGGACTCTGTGATAAAAGTGTCCGGGCGGCAGGCAGGATGTCCGGTCTGTACGCCGGCGGGGGCGTGGTGAGGTTCCTGGTGGATAACCGGGACAAAGAAAGAGAAAGTCCCTGGGACCGCCTGCTTCTCATCTATAACGGAAGCCGGAAAAAGCAGAAATACCTGCTCCCGGAAGAAAACTGGGAAATCCTGGTGGATGCCGAAAGCAGTACCCGGTGGAAACAGAGAGAACCGGCAGGAAAGACAGCTTTTGCGGAACCGTTAAGCGTACTGGTTCTGGGACACAGAAAGACCAGGGCCGCGGAAGAAAAAGAAACCATGGCAGAAAAGGAGACAGCATAGAGGCATGAAATGGATTTATGGAAAACAGGACTGGAAAACACGGGAAAGAGGTCTGGAAAACTGCTATCTTATGACAGACGGTCTGGGAGGGTACTCTTCTCTGACCATGACCGGGGCCGCGGCCAGAAATGACCATGCTGTCTTTATGGCCTGCGTTCAGTCTCCCAATTACCGGGTGTGCATGGTGCACCGCCTGCGGGAGACTCTGGAGACAGAAGGGAAAACGCGGATTCTTTCCACCCAGGAGTTTGCAAAAGAAAGCCCCGAGGAAGGCTTCCGGTACCTGACGGAGTTTTCCTTTGGGGACACGCCGGTATGGAGATTTACGGCGGACGGAATGGAAGTGGAAAAAGAGGCAGCCATGAAGCCGGGAAGCGGGACGCTGGCCCTGCGCTACCGGATAACCAACCGGTCCCGCCGCAGGTGCCGCCTGACCGTGACGCCTTTTTACCAGTTCGCCCCGAAGGGGAAAGAACCGGGAAAAGACCAGACCTTAAGCTGGGATGAAAAAAAGATAGAAAGCGGCGGATGGAGCCTTTTTTATGCGACAAACGGTTCGGTCCGCAGGGTCCCTGAAATACGGGAACAGTATTATTACAGATATGACGAATGCGACGGAAGACGGAGCACAGGATATGCCGTGACCAGCCATCAGATATGGCTGGAGGCAGAGGGAGGCGAAAGCCGGGAACTGGAGATTCTCTACAGCCTGGACGAAATCCGGGAGAAAGCAGACGACGTTATCAGACAGCAGAAAGAGTACCGGAAAAATCTTGCCGAAAAGGCCGGATTTCTCCATCCCCTGGCAGAGTTTCTCTCCAGAAGTGCGAATCAGTTCGTGGCGAAGAGGGAATCTACCGGAGGAAAAACCATCCTGGCAGGGTTCCCTTTTTTTGAGGACTGGGGCCGGGATACGATGATAGCCTTACCGGGAATCTGCATTTCCACAAAGCAGTACGATACCGCCCGGCAGATTCTGCGAACTTTCGCGGCCCATGAGCAGGACGGGCTGATGCCCAACCTGTTTCCGGAAGGGAAAAACGAACCCATGTACAATACAGCCGACGCGGCCATTCTGTTTATCAACTGCGTCTGGCTGTACTGGCAGGCCACGAAAGACGACGCCTTTGTGCGGGAAATGTACCCGGTAATGGAACGGATAGTCCGGGCCTACCGGAAGGGTACCCGCTATGCCATCGGTATGGACGAAGACGGTCTGATTCGGGCCGGGGAAGGTCTGGACCAGGTGACCTGGATGGATGTGCGGGTGGGAGAGATTCTCCCCACGCCCCGCCACGGAAAACCGGTGGAGATAAACGCCTACTGGTACAATGCGCTCCGGTGCATGGAGGAATTTTCCGGGCTGGCAGGAAGGGACGGGGCAGACTACGCCAGGCTGGCCCGCCGGGTGAAGGAATCCTTCCGGGAGAAGTTCTGGATGGAGGAAAAACACTGCCTGAAAGATGTGCTCTCCGGCACAGAGGCGGACGCCCAGGTACGGTGCAACCAGATCTGGGCGGTGTCCATGCCTTTTACCATGCTGGAGCCGGAACGGGAGCGCCAGGTAGTGGATACGGTGTTTGAAAAACTGTACACCCCCTACGGCCTCCGGACGCTGGAGGAGAGCGACCCCCAGTTTCATCCCGTCTACGGTGGGGAAGTGCTGGAACGGGACCTGGCCTACCACCAGGGAACCGTGTGGGCGTTCCCGCTGGGAGCCTATTATCTGGCGTATCTGAAGGTAAACGGGGAAAGCCGCGAGGCAAAGGAAACCGTAAAAGGGCAGCTGGAAGTGCTGGAAAGTGCCCTTCGGGAAGGCTGCTGCGGGCAGCTTCCGGAAATTTATGACGGCGAAAATCCGGTATCTTCCAAAGGCTGTTTCGCCCAGGCGTGGAGTGTGGGCGAACTGCTCAGAGTATTCGAAAAACTGGAGAAGTAGAGAAGGGAGATTTGTATGGAACAGGCATTAGAAAAAATCTTAATGGAACAGTGCGGGAAGGGAATTGACGAGGCCACAAACGAGGAACTCTACGCGGCCCTTCTTTGTATCACAAAGGAAAAAATGGCAGACCTTCCGAAAATAGAAGGCCCGAAAAAGCTTTACTATATATCCGCAGAATTTCTGATTGGGAAACTTCTGTCCAACAACCTGATAAACCTGGGCGTCTTTGAAGAGACCCGGGAAGTTCTGAAAAAACACGGCCACGAGCTGACGGAAGTGGAAGAACTGGAACTGGAACCCTCCCTGGGAAACGGGGGACTGGGACGGCTGGCCGCCTGTTTTCTGGATTCCATCGCCACTCTTGGCCTTCCGGGAGACGGCGTGGGACTGAACTATCACGACGGACTGTTTTACCAGAAGCTTACGGACAACAAACAGAGAGAAGAGAAAAACCCCTGGATTACCGAAAAAAGCTGGCTTACTAAGACAGACTATCATTTCCAGGTGCCCTTTAAGGATTTTACCCTGACTTCCACCATGTATGACATCGCGGTGCCGGGATACAAAAACGGGTGCAACCAGCTTCATCTGTTTGACATTGACACCGTGGACGAAGGCATTATCCGGGACGGGATTCAGTTTGACAAGAAAGATATCCGGAAAAACCTGACGCTCTTCCTCTATCCGGACGACAGCGACGAGGACGGACAGCTTCTGCGGATTTACCAGCAGTACTTTATGGTCAGCAACGCAGCCCAGCTGATTCTGAAAGAAGCGGAGGAAAAAGGTTATGACCTGTACCGGCTCCATGAGCACGTGGCCATCCAGATTAACGATACCCATCCCACCATGGTTATCCCCGAGCTTATCCGGATTCTGACAGAAGAGAAAGGCTTTAACATGGATACCGCCATCGACGTGGTACGGAAAACCTGCGCCTACACCAATCACACCATTCTGGCCGAGGCCCTGGAGAAATGGCCCGTCTCCTACCTGGAGAAAGTCGTGCCCCATCTTCTGCCCATTATCCGGGAACTGGACGAGCGGGTGCGCAGAGATTACCAGGACGAGCGGGTGTACATCATTGACCGTGAGAACCGGGTACACATGGCCCATATTGACATTCACTATGGGTATGCCGTAAACGGAGTGGCGGCCCTGCATACGGAAATTTTAAAGAATTCCGAGCTGAAGCCCTTCTACGACATTTATCCGGAAAAATTCACCAACAAGACCAACGGCATCACCTTCCGGAGGTGGCTTGCGCACTGCAATCCGGCGCTGAACGCCTGCCTGGAAGAGCTCCTGGGCGCAGACATTATGAAACACCCGGAAGCGCTGGAAGGACTGCTGGACTATCAGGACGACAAAGCCGTGCTGGAGAAATTGCGCGCTATCAAAAAATATGCTAAACTGGAACTGAAAAAATATCTGAAGATGTCACAGAACATCGATGTGGACGAGAATTCTGTTTTCGACATTCAGGTGAAGCGGCTCCATGAGTACAAGCGGCAGCAGATGAACGCCCTCTATGCCATTTACAAGTACAAAGAGATTAAGAAGGGCAACCTGCCGAAACGCCCGCTGACCATGATTTTCGGGGCGAAGGCGGCTCCCGCCTATACCATTGCCAAGGACATTATTCACCTGATTCTCTGCCTCCGGGAGCTGGTGCAGAAAGACGAGGAAGTAAAGAAATATCTGAACATTGTGATGGTAGAGAACTACAATGTCACAAAAGCGGAAAAACTGATTCCGGCCTGCGATATTTCCGAGCAGATATCCCTGGCTTCCAAGGAAGCTTCCGGCACCGGAAACATGAAGTTCATGCTGAACGGGGCAGTCACCCTGGGAACCGAAGACGGCGCCAATGTGGAGATTCATGAACTGACCGGAGACGACAACATCTACATTTTCGGGGAAGGTTCTGAGAAAGTCATTGAGCTTTACGACACGAACGGCTATCATTCCGGGGAAATTTACGACAGCGACCCGGAGATTGCAGACCTGGTAGACTTTATTGTCAGCAAAGAACTGATTCGCATCGGCGATCCGGTGTGCCTGGGCCGGCTTTACAAAGAACTGGTGTCCAAAGACTGGTTCATGACCCTTCTGGATATCAAAGACTATATCCGGGTGAAAGAGCAGGCACTGGAAGACTACGAAGACCAGGAAGCATGGGCGAAGAAAATGCTTATCAATACGGCAAAAGCAGGATTTTTCTCTTCCGACCGCACCATTGCCGAGTACAACCGCGACATCTGGCATCTGAACGAAGAATAAGGAGATGGTATCAAATATGAAAGAGACAGGAATACTCATGCCCCTTTCCGCCCTTCCCTCCCCCACGGGAGTGGGAGAGCTGGGGAGCGCTGCCCGCCACTGGCTGGATATGCTGGAACAGGCCGGCGTCACTATCTGGCAGATACTCCCCCTGAACCCGGTAGGATACGGGAACTCCCCCTACCAGCCTTACTCCTCTTTTGCGGGAGATGAGATTTACATCAGTCTGGAGTCCCTTTATGAAGAAGGACTTCTGAAAGAACAGCCGGAGTCCTTCCGGGAAAAAGAAGCCCGGGTGGATTATGAGGCGGTCCGGGCTTTCAAAGAGCCCTGGCTTCGGAAAGCCTGGGAGAATTTCCAGAAGACCGAAGATTTTGAGACCTTTGCCGCCCAGGAATGGGTGACCCTCTACAGTGTGTTCCGGGCCCTGAAAAAGAAAAACGGGGGCGTCTGCTGGAACGAGTGGAGCGAAGAAGAGAAAAACTGGTGCGAAAACCGGACGCCTCTTGCGGAAGACGTGGAGGCAGAGGTCCGGTACCAGGCCTTTTTACAATACCTTTTCTACACGCAGTGGATGAAAATTAAGACACTGGCAGGAGAAAAGCATATCAAAATCATGGGAGACGTCCCCTTTTACGTGGGCGTAGATTCCGTGGACGTGTGGGGAGGAAAGGACAATTTCCTTCTGGACACGGACGGAAGACCCCTCTTTATCGCCGGGGTGCCGCCCGACTATTTCAGCGCCACCGGACAGCGGTGGGGAAATCCCATCTATGACTGGGATTACATGAAAGAGCAGAACTACCGCTTCTGGGTAGAGCGAATCGGATATAACAGTAAGCTCTTTGACATCATCCGGATTGACCACTTCCGGGCCTTTGACACCTTCTGGAAGATTCCCGCTTCCTGCCCCACGGCCATGGAAGGAGAGTGGATAGAGGCGCCGGGATACGAAGTCATTGACACCCTGAAAAAAGAGATTCCCGGCGTGAACCTGGCGGCGGAGGACCTGGGGGATTTACGTCCCGAGGTGCTTACGCTCCGGGACCACTATCATTTAAAAGGAATGAAAATTCTCGTATTTTCCATCGAAACCGGCGGAAAATATGCTTATGACAGCCAGAAAGACCGGGAGAACATGATTTTCTATACCGGTACCCATGACAACGATACCCTGATGGAATGGTACGGCAAACTGACCGTGCCGGCCAGAAGAAAAGTCCGCCGTTTCCTGAAACGGGCAGGCTGTAAAAACGGACCGGTGAAGGAACGGCTCCTGGCCTATCTCCTGGGAAGCCGGGCAGAATATGCCATCCTTCCCATGGCGGACGTGCTGGGCATGGGGGCGGAAGGTCATATCAATACCCCGGGAACCGTAGGTTCCCCCAACTGGGAGTGGCGGATGCCTTCCTTTGAAGCGGCAGAAAAAGCGCTGAAAAAATACGGCGCCACCATATTTTGCAGGGAGACGGAGGAATAACACAGATGGAATTTACCGGAGTGTACCACAAAACCTCAGAACAGATGAGTTACGCCCTGAATCAGGACGAACTGGTCGTAAACCTGAAAACAGGATATGACGTGAAACGGGTTTTTATTCATTATGGAGACCCCTATGAGGCGGGAATCCTGGGCGGAAAAGAGAAATGGACCGGAAAACGGGAGGAAATCGTCTACAAAAAACGGCTTCCCCATCAAATCTGGTGGACCACCACCCTGGTGCCGCCCTACAAACGCTGCAAATACTATTTTGAACTTCACACGGACGAAGAAGTGTGGTTCTATCTGGAAGACGGATTTCTGACAAAAGAACAGATAGACATGGAAGGCCGGATGCTGCAGTGCTTCACCGTGCCCTGGATGAATCCTGCCGACGTCAATGTGACGCCCGGATGGGTCAACGATACCGTCTGGTATCAGATATTCCCGGACCGGTTCTGCAACGGAACTCCGGAAAAGAACGGACCGGATATTCTGCCCTGGCAGACGGGGCCCGTTAAAAACCAGGAAAAATACGGCGGCAATCTGGAAGGCATCCGTCAGAAGCTTCCTTATCTGGAAGACCTGGGAATCACCGGAATCTACCTGACGCCGGTGATGGAGGCCGGTTCCATTCACAAATATGACACCACGGATTATACCCGCATCGACCCTGCCTTCGGGGACGGGGAAACCATGGACCGGCTGGTAAAAGAGGCCCATGAACACGGAATCCGGATTATGCTTGATGCGGTATTCAACCACTGCGGCCGGGAATTCGCGCCCTGGAAAGACGTGATGGAAAAAGGAAGGAATTCCTCCTATGCAGGCTGGTTCATGATTCACGACTGGGATGAGATACAGAAACGGGCAGATACCCGGGACGGACGGTTCTTTTCCTTCGCCTTTGCCGACTGGATGCCAAAACTCAACACCAACAACGAAGAAGTCATTTCCTACTTCTGCGGCGTGTGCGAAGACTGGATTCGCCGGTATGACATTGACGGGATCCGGTTCGACGTGGGCAACGAAGTGTCCCACCGGTTCCTGAAGCGGATGCGGGAGCACCTGAAAAAAATCAAACCGGATATCTATCTGCTGGGAGAAATCTGGCACGACGCCAGCCAGTGGCTTGCCGGCGACGAGTATGATTCCGTCATGAACTATCCCCTGATGAGCGGGATTCATGATTTCTTCCTGGATAAATCCATGGGGAAAGAAACCTTTGAGTTCATGGTAAACCGCTGTTATACTATGTATATGCAGCAGAACAACAACGTTCTGTTTAACCTGCTGGATTCCCACGACACGGAACGGCTGATGAACCGGTTCCACGACCTGGATATTTTTTACCAGCAGCTTGCCGTGCTCTTTACCCTGCCGGGAAGTCCCTGCATTTTCTACGGAACGGAGATTGCCATGGAGGGAGGACACGATCCGGACTGCCGGCGGTGCATGCCCTGGGAGGAGCTGGATTCGGAAACGTACCGTGAAAGAAGAAGCCTGATGAAAAGGCTGATTCACCTGCGCAGGCAGGAGGAAGCCTTCCGGAGTCTGTATTTCCATTTTCCGAACACGTATGAAAAACAGCGGTGTGTGGAATACATCAAACTGGACCGGGAGAACCGGAAGATAAAGGTGCTTCTGAACTGCGACGAAGAGCCGGTGAAAACCGAAGAGACCGGAGAAATTCTGTTTGCAAGAAATTTCCAGGACGGTGTCCTGGGGAAAAACGGGACACTGATTTTCAGAATGAAATAGGAGGAACAATAACATGGCAGAGACGAAAACACAGCCCTGGTGGAAAAACGCAGTAGTGTACCAGATTTATCCCCGCAGTTTTCAGGACAGCAACGGAGACGGAATCGGGGACATTCCCGGAATTATCCGCCGTCTTCCTTATCTGGAGGAACTGGGGATTGATGCCGTATGGCTGTCGCCGGTATGCCGTTCTCCCCAGGACGACAATGGCTACGACATCTCCGATTACCAGGACATCGACCCCATGTTCGGCACTCTGGAAGACATGGAACAGCTCATTGCAGAGGCAAAGAAACACCATATCCGTATCATTATGGACCTGGTGCTGAACCATACTTCGGATGAACACCGCTGGTTTCTGGAGGCCAAAAAAGGAAAAAACAATCCCTACCATGACTATTATGTGTGGCGGGACGGTGAAGAGGGAACGTACCCCAACGATATGAAGGCCACCTTCGGCGGTCCTGCCTGGGAGTGGGTACCGGAACTGGGCCAGTATTATTTTCACCAGTTCTCCGTAAAACAGCCGGATTTAAACTGGGAGAACCCTAAAGTGCGCCGGGAGATTTACGATATGATTCTCTGGTGGATGAAGAAAGGCGTGGGCGGTTTTCGTCTGGACGTTATCGACCAGATAGCCAAAGAGCCGGACCGGGGCATTACGAACAACGGCCCCAGACTCCATGAGTTTCTGCGGGAACTGAGCCGGGAGACCTTCCAGAAAGGCGACCTGATTACTGTGGGAGAGGCCTGGGGAGCCAACGCCGAAAACGCGAAACTTTACAGTGCGCCGGACGGAAGCGAGTTTTCCATGGTGTTCCAGTTTGAACACATGGTCATGGACCAGAAGGAAGAAAAATGGGACCTGGCGCCCCTGCCTTTTGTGAAGCTCAAAAAAGACCTGGCAAAATGGCAGACCGAACTGTACGGTGTGGGCTGGAACAGTCTCTTTCTGAATAACCACGACCTGCCCAGAATCGTATCCCGGTGGGGCGACGACGGGAAATACCGGAAGGAATCCGCAAAGATGCTGGCCACCATGCTCCACGGCATGCAGGGCACGCCCTACATCTACCAGGGAGAAGAACTGGGAATGACAAACGTGCGTTTCCCGGACATTGCAGATTACCGGGATATCGAATCCCTGAATATGTACAAAGAGCGGATGGCCGCTGGCTATAAAGAGGAAGATGTGATGGAATCCATCTACGCCAAAGGCCGGGATAACGCCCGCACCCCCATGCAGTGGGATGCCAGCAAAAACGCCGGGTTTACGGAGGGGACTCCCTGGATAGGGGTCAACCCCAACTATACGGAAATCAACGCCGAAGCGGAGAAGAAAGACCCGGATTCCGTGTTCCATTACTATCAGAAACTGATTCGCCTGCGGAAGGAATATCCGGTATTCCTGGACGGAAAATTCGAACTGCTTCTGCCGGAGGACGGGCAGATATTTGCCTATACCCGGACGGACGAAGACGCCGCCCTGCTGGTGTGCGTAAACTTTACCGGCGAAGACGCCTCCTGGAGCATGCCGGAAGAATTCCGGGGCGCCCGGACGCTGATTCACAATTATCCCGGGGAAGGCCCGGAGGGAACGCTGAGACCCTATGAGGCGTTTATGCTTTACAAAAAGAAATAAATGGCAACGGTCATCGAGCGGCAATGCCGCGAGATGAGCGAGGTATCGCAGTGAGCGGGCAGGGGAATCTTCCCCTATCCGCTCTGCTTATAGGGCAGATTCCAGGAACCACTGCAGATTAAGAAAGATGCCGCGCTCCAGGAAGCTCTCCAGGAACAGAAAACGGCGCTCCAGGAGAAAGATGCTGCACTCCGGGAAAAGGATGCTGAAATCCAGGCTCTGCTTCAGGAACTGGAAGCGTAAAAACGGTAATGCTGTCAAAACGGGGTCAGGGACTTGCCGCCCGGATGAATGTTTCCGGTTAAAGACGGGAATTCCCCAGAAAAACCTTGACTTAAAAAAAGACCTGTGGTACACTATTCTGGCGAATGGAAGTATAGGTCTTTTTTTTATGCCTATTTTTACACTTGCAGACGGCGGCGGCCGTCATGTAACTGAAAAATACGAACATAAAAGCGAGGTGGAAGTTGTGCGTACAAGAATTACACTGGAATGTACAGAATGCAAGCATCGTAACTACAACATGACGAAGGATAAGAAAACTCATCCGGAGCGCATGGAGACGAAGAAGTACTGTAGATTCTGCAAATCACACACAGTGCACAAAGAGACGAAGTAGTCGCTGAAGGGAAGTGAATCAGATGGGAGAGTCAAAAGACAAAGGAAAAGCGAAAACAAAGGCAAAGAAAGTTTCCTTCTTTAAGGGACTGAAAACCGAGTTTAAGAAAATAGTCTGGCTCGACAAAATCACACTTGCCAAACAGACAGTGGCCGTAGTATCTATTTCTGTTGTTCTGGGAGCAATTATTGCAGTTGTTGATATTCTTGTGAAATACGGAATTGATTTGTGGATTCGGTAGGACAGCAGAAAGACAGGCTGCAGGAAAGGTGATTATATGGCAGAAGCAAAATGGTATGTAGTTCATACCTATTCCGGGTATGAAAACAAGGTAAAGGCCAACATTGACAAAGCGATTGAAAACCGCCATCTGGAAGATGAGATTCTGGAGGTGCGGGTTCCCATGCAGGAAGTAGTGGAACTGAAAAACGGCGTGCAGAAAGCATCCATGAAAAAAATGTTTCCGGGCTATGTCCTGATTCACATGGTGATGAACGATGACACCTGGTACGTGGTAAGAAATACCCGCGGGGTGACCGGATTCGTAGGACCCGGTTCCAAACCGGTGCCGCTGACGGATGCGGAGATGGCTCCTCTGGGAATTCAGAAGGAAGAGCTTGTCGTGGACTTTGAAGTGGGCGATACCGTAACGGTTACCGCCGGAGCATGGGAAGGGACGGTAGGAGCCGTTCAGTCCATCAACATGCAGAAGCGGAGCCTGACTATCAATGTTGAACTGTTTGGGCGCGATACTCCGGTGGAAATCGGATTCGCAGAAGTCAAAAAAATGTAACTGTTATTCAAAGAAAGTAAGGAACACGTGGGAGGGAAATCCCCGCAAATACCACAAGGAGGTACTTTAAAATGGCAAAGAAAGTTTCAGGTTATATCAAATTACAGATTCCTGCCGGAAAGGCAACACCGGCTCCTCCGGTTGGACCGGCTCTGGGACAGCACGGAGTAAACATTGTTGAATTTACAAAGCAGTTCAACGCCAAGACAGCAGACCAGGGAGACTTAATCATCCCGGTTGTTATCACCGTATACAGTGACAGAAGCTTCAGCTTTATCACAAAGACCCCGCCGGCAGCAGTGCTGATTAAGAAAGCATGCAACATCAAATCCGGTTCCGGCGTACCGAACAAGAACAAAGTTGCAAAGATTACAAAGGCCCAGGTAAAAGAAATTGCAGAGACCAAAATGCCCGACTTAAACGCAGCAACCATCGAAGCTGCCATGAGCATGATTGAAGGAACCTGCAGAAGCATGGGTGTTGAAGTTACAGAGTAATCGGAACGTGGGAGGGAAATCCCGTAATCACCACTAGGAGGTATTAAAATGAAAAGAGGAAAGAAATACGTAGAGGCTGCAAAGTTAATCGACAGAACAACACTCTACGATAAAGAAGAAGCAATCGGACTTGTTAAAAAATCAGCAGTTGCAAAGTTTGACGAAACCATCGAAGCACACATCAGAACCGGATGCGACGGACGTCACGCAGACCAGCAGATTCGTGGAGCAGTTGTTCTGCCTCACGGAACCGGTAAAAAAGTACGGATTCTTGTATTTGCAAAAGACGCAAAGGCAGACGAGGCACGTGCAGCCGGCGCTGACTATGTAGGCGGCGAGGAACTGATTCCGAAGATTCAGAACGAGAACTGGTTCGAATTTGACGTAGTAGTAGCTACTCCGGACATGATGGGTATCGTTGGACGTCTGGGACGTGTACTTGGCCCCAAAGGCCTGATGCCGAACCCGAAGGCCGGAACCGTTACCATGGACGTAACAAAGGCTATCAACGACATCAAAGCTGGTAAGATTGAGTACAGACTGGATAAGACCAACATCATTCATGTGCCGATTGGAAAAGCTTCTTTCACAGAAGAACAGTTAGCGGACAACTTCCAGACGCTTATTGACGCAATTATCAAGGCAAGACCGGCGGCAGTAAAGGGACAGTACTTAAAGAGTGTAACCCTTACTTCCACCATGGGCCCCGGCGTAAAGCTGAACCCGATGAAGCTGGCTTAAGGAGCATTGATAAGAATAGAAAACTCCTGGATTTTCCGGGAGTTTTTTGTGATGAATGGAAAACAGGAAAGCAAAAGGAGGGATTTCGAAATGTATCTGATTCGAAATGCCAGAATTTATGACCCCGCATACAGAGGAAAAGGGGACGTACTGATTTGCGGCGGGAAAATAGAATGGATAGCGGAACGGATTCCGGAACTGCCGGTCCCCTGCACGGAACTGAACGGAGAGGGGATGTTTCTCGTGCCCGGCCTTCTGGACTGCCATGTGCATGTGACGGGAGGTGGCGGAGAAGGCGGTTTCCGGACCCGGGCGCCGGAGGTGGCGTTTTCTGACCTGACTATGGCAGGGGTGACCACGGTGATGGGGCTTCTTGGTACGGATGGACTGACCCGGAGCGTGGAAAATCTGTATGCGAAGATAAAAGCCCTGGACAGTGAGGGAATTACAGCCTGGCTGTTTACCGGTTCCTATGCCGCTGCCGGTCCGTTCCTCACCGGACGGGCAGACCGGGATATTGTGTTTGTCGGAGAAGTGCTGGGGCGGAAGCTGGCCCTTTCTGACCACAGAGCCTCCCAGATAACCGGTCAGGAGCTGGCGGAGATAGCGGCGGAAGTGCGGACCGCCTCCATGATTGCCGGAAAAGAAGGCGCCCTGGTTCTGCACATGGGAGACGCGGAAACCGGCCTGGAACCGGTGCGGGAAGTGCTGGAAAAGACGTCTCTCCCGGTAAAACTGTTCCGGCCGACTCATGTGAACCGGAATCCCCGGCTTCTCGAAGAGGGATTTTGGCTGCTGGAAAAGGGCGGATATATCGACCTGACCTGCGGAATGACCGGGCAGAAGAATCCGGGAGACTGCGTGCAGGAGGCGAAAAAAAGAGGACTTTCGACAGACCGCATTACCTTCAGCTCGGACGGTCAGGGAAGCTGGTCTTCTTACCGGCCGGACGGAAGTCTGCTGGAAATGGGAGTTTCTCCGGTGGATACCGTATACCGGGAAATCCGGCGGATGGTAACGGAGATGGGGATGAAGCTGGAAGAAGCGCTTCCCTTCGCCACCTCCAATCCGGCCAGGGCTTACGGACTCTGTCCCCGAAAGGGATGCGTCCGGGAAGGCGCGGACGCAGATATCCTGCTTCTGGATGAAGACCTGAATATCCGCACCGTAATCGCCCGGGGCCAGATAATGGTGGAGGAGGGGAAGGCAGTAAAAAAAGGAACTTATGAGAGATAGTGAGAAACAGAAAAACCGGGGAAACAGTTTCCCCGGCTTCTGCTTATCATCGGCCTTTATACATTTCAAACACACGAACCACCCGCTCCATATCCTCCAGGCCAAACCGCTGGTCACAGCTGATGGACATGATGTGTCCGTACACATATTCCGCATGAGGATAGTCCTCAATGTGAATAAAAGGCGGAACGGGCCAGTATACTTTGGGCGGAATCTGCCAGGCGGCCAGGTGGTCCATCAGGTTCTGCCTGTCCTCACAGAGGAAGGGGAAAAACATGGGGCATACGTCTTTTGGAAGCTCGGTGAAAACCGGGCGTACCGCCGGGTTTTCCGGGAGATGTTCCAGAAGATAAGTAAAGTTTTCCCTTCTCTTCTCTACAGAGTTCTCAATGGGGTAATGCCGGATCCGGTACAGAGAATCCGCATCCCCTTCCTGCATGTCAAAAATTTCCCGCAGCATCCACTCGGCCTTCCAGAACGCCTCCGAGCTTTCCTTATTCAGAGTCTCGTCCCCGGTCCTTTCGTATGCTTCCCGCTTGGTCAGCGCTTCCGTCCGGATGGCCAGATGGGTTTCGTCCAGCGCAATGGGAGATACCTGGAAGGCGCCCTTCCGTTTAAAAGCCAGGCCGCCGGAGGTTACCCCCATCCATTTCCGCAGGCTGACTGCCACATAATCCGCCCAGGGGCAGGCGGGCAGAGGGGAAAAGGCAGTGTGAGTCGTATCCTGCATGATGGTGACGCCTTTTTCGTGGCAGGCTTTTACAAAGTCTTCGTCGTAGGTGGAAAAGCCGTAATACCCGCAGATGAGCAGAAAACTGATTTTGTCTATGAGGCTCCGGTCGAAAAGGGGCGTAAGCGTCTCGTCCACATCATAATAGTAAATCTGATATCCGGCCTTTACAAAACAGCCGCTTACCGTCTCGCAGGTGTAGGCGGGAAGGTAGGCCGTCTTCCGGGTATCTGTCAGCAGACTGTCCTGGAGACAGAGGTAGATGGCGCACCGCCCCGACATCAGGTGCCGCACATCCCCGGCTCCCGGGCAGACCCGTTCAAAGTATCCGTTCTCTTTTTCCTGCATTTTTCCAAAAGGGAAAAAACCGCCGATTTCCATAAAGCAATCCCTCCATTTCTCTGGTGATTCCCCGCTTAGGTTCTAAGCTGAGTATAGCACGTTTGACAAGATGCCGCAATGAAGAGTGGGGACTTGTGAAACGGGAAAAACAAGAGTATGATGAAGACAGGAGAAAGGCACGCCGGTGCGTGTTCTGGCGGTGCTTTAAAAAGGAGGCTGGAAGAATGTATCTTGGAAAAATGACAACACAGCAGGCGAAAGAAGCGTTTCAGAAGGACCCGGTAGTGGTAATCCCGGTGGGAAGCACGGAACAGCACGGCGCCCAGTGCGCCCTGGGGACGGACTATATGGTTCCTTCCTATCTGGCCGACCACATTGCGGATGTGGACAATGTAATTGTGGCGCCCGCGGTGCCTTACGGAGTGTGTCCCTATCATCTGAGTTTTGCCGGGAGCATCAACATTGGCTATGAAGGACTGTATCTGGTGCTGCACGGCATTATGGATTCCCTGATGCAGCACGGTGTGCGGCGGTTCCTGGTGCTGAACGGCCATGGCGGGAATACCCCGTCCATTGACCGGGCTGCCCTGGAGGTATACCAGAAAGGCGGTATCTGTGCAAGCATAGACTGGTGGAGCCTGGTGGCGGAGCTGGATGATAAGTTCCGGGGCGGGCACGGCGATATTCTGGAAACGTCCGCCATGATGGCGGTGGACCCGGAGGCGGTTCATCTGGAACTGTCCCAGCCCATGAATCCCCAGAACCCTTCGGAAGAGGTAGCAGCGGCCTATATTCAGGCTGTCAAATACAGAGGCGGAACCGTGCGGCTGGTAAGGGACACGAAGGAAAATGCGCCAAGCGGCTGGTTCGGACCGTTTGACCCGAAGGACTCTACCCGGGAACTGGGCCAGGAGGCACTGGATTTGTCTGTAGATTTCATCCGGGGATTCCTGGAAGAAATGAAGGGATTTTCCTGCGGGTAAGGAAAGTAATCAGGGCGGCTGAAAAAATAAAATAACATCTTGACAATTCCGGCACAGTATGGTATTTTACATAAGTAACTGCCAGAGACAGTAGGTGCCGTAAGGCATAAGGATGAAAACGCCTACCGAGGAAGAACAAATTCGAAATACACATGAATTTTGGAATCTCCTTGTCTTTGGACAAGGAGATTTTTTCCGGCAGCTCATAAAATTTATAAGGAGGTGCACCATTCGTGGCAAAAGTGGAATTAAAACAGCCAATCGTGCAGGCAATCGTAGATGATATCACCGATGCAGAGTCTGTAGTGCTTGTTGACTACCGCGGATTAACTGTTGCGCAGGATACAGAACTCCGCAAACAGTTAAGAGAAGCAGGTGTGATTTACAAAGTCTGCAAAAACACAATGATGAAGAGAGCTTTTGAAGGTACGGATTACGCTCCGCTGAGCGAGTATCTGGAAGGACCGAGCGCACTTGCAGTGTCCAAAGACGATGCAACTGCTCCGGCCAGAATTCTCTGCAAGTTTGCAAAGACAGCAGAAGCTCTTGAATTAAAAGCAGGTGTAGTAGAAGGTACTGTATATGACACAGCCGGACTGACAGAACTGTCCAAGATTCCGTCAAGAGACGAACTGATTTCCAAACTGCTTGGAAGCTTACAGTCACCGATTACCAATCTTGCCCGTGTTCTTAATCAGATTGCAGAGCAGGGCGGCGCAGCAGCGGCTGAACCCGCAGCAGAAGAAGCTTCTTCCGAAGAGGCTTCTGCAGTAGAGGCGGCTCCCGCGGCAGAAGAAGCTGAGACACCGGCAGCTGAGTAATGAAATAATAAAAACTGATAATGGAGGAAAAGAAAATGGCAAAGTTAACAACAGCAGAATTTATTGAAGCTATCAAAGAATTATCTGTATTAGAGTTAAATGACTTAGTAAAAGCATGTGAAGAAGAATTTGGCGTATCTGCAGCAGCAGGCGTTGTAGTTGCAGCAGCAGGCGGAGACGGCGCTGCAGCAGCAGAAGAAAAAGACGAATTTGATGTAGAACTGGTTGCAGCAGGAGCTTCCAAAGTTAAAGTTATCAAGGTTGTTCGTGAAATCACAGGCCTTGGACTGAAAGAAGCAAAAGAACTGGTTGACAATGCACCGAAGGTAGTAAAAGAAGGCGCTTCCAAGGCAGAGGCTGAAGAAATCAAAGCAAAACTGGAAGCAGAAGGAGCAGAAGTAAACCTGAAATAAGTTCAGTACTGCATATATCTGAAGACACCAGACCCCGGCAGGGAACTGCCGGGGTCTTTTTTTCGCTGCTATTTTTAAACTTTTCCTTGACAAGAAGAAGTTTACTATGATAAACTTGAGAATGCACTATTGTGGAATATAGGCATTAGTGCGCCCAAAAATCAGGTGAACTGATACCCGATAGATAATTTACTATATAAGGAGTGAAACGTCAATGGAGAAAAACAGGATTCGTCCCATTACAACCGGAAAAAGTATGCGCATGAGCTATTCCAGGCAAAAAGAAGTACTCCAGATGCCGAATCTGATTGAAGTTCAGAAGGATTCCTACCAGTGGTTTCTGGACGAAGGCTTAAACGAAGTCTTCGACGATATTTCTCCCATCACTGACTACAGTGGTCAGCTGAGTCTGGAGTTCGTGGATTTCACATTGTGTGAAGACGATGTGAAGTATACGATTGAGGAATGTAAGGAACGGGACGCTACCTATGCAGCACCGCTGAAGGTCAAAGTGAGACTTCACAACAAAGAGACCGACGAAATCAATGAGCATGAAATATTCATGGGCGACCTGCCTCTGATGACAAAAACCGGAACGTTTGTGATTAACGGCGCAGAACGTGTTATCGTCAGCCAGCTTGTTCGTTCTCCGGGTATTTATTACGCGATTACCCATGACAAACTGGGAAAAAGACTTTACTCCTGTACTGTGATTCCAAACCGTGGCGCATGGCTGGAATACGAAACAGACTCCAATGACGTTTTCTATGTGCGTGTAGACCGTACAAGAAAGGTGCCGATTACCGTACTGATTCGTGCCCTTGGTATCGGTACCAATGCAGAGATTCTGGAACTGTTTGGCGAGGAGCCGAAAATTCTGGCAAGCTTTTCCAAAGATACGGCAGAGAACTATCAGGAAGGGCTTTTAGAGCTGTACAAAAAAATCCGTCCGGGCGAACCGCTGGCAGTGGACAGCGCGGAAAGTCTGATTAACAGCATGTTCTTTGACCCCAGACGGTACGACCTGGCAAAAGTGGGACGTTATAAATTTAATAAAAAGCTTCTGCTGAAGAACCGGATTCGGGGACAGGTTCTGGCGGAAGATGTGGTAAGTCCGCTGACAGGTGAAGTTTTGGCAGAGGCTGGTACTACTGTGTCCAGAGAACTGGCGGACACCATTCAGAACAACGCGGTTCCCTATGTATGGATTGCCAGGGAAGAAGGCGAGCGCAGTATCAAAGTGCTCTCTAATATGATGGTAGACTTAAAGACGGTTGTAGACATTGAGCCGAAGGAAGTGGGCGTAACGGAACTGGTATACTATCCGGTTCTGGCCGAAATCCTGGAAGAGACAGCCGGCGATGTGGAAGAGTTAAAGGAAACCATCCATAAACGCCTGCACGACCTGATTCCGAAGCACATTACAAAGGAAGATATTCTGGCTTCCATTAACTATAACATGCATCTGGAATACGGCCTTGGAAACGACGACGATATCGACCACCTGGGCAACCGCCGTATCCGTGCGGTAGGCGAACTGCTCCAGAACCAGTACCGGATTGGTCTGTCCCGTCTGGAAAGAGTCGTAAGAGAACGTATGACAACGCAGGACCTGGAGGGCATTTCTCCCCAGTCCCTGATTAACATTAAACCGGTTACTGCGGCGGTGAAGGAGTTCTTCGGATCTTCCCAGCTGTCCCAGTTCATGGACCAGAACAACCCCCTGGGCGAGCTGACTCACAAAAGACGTCTGTCCGCTCTGGGACCCGGCGGTCTGTCCCGTGACCGTGCAGGATTCGAGGTCCGGGACGTACACTACTCCCACTACGGAAGAATGTGTCCCATTGAGACCCCGGAAGGTCCGAACATCGGTCTGATTAACTCTCTTGCATGCTATGCAAGAATCAATGAATACGGATTCGTGGAAGCGCCCTACCGTAAAATTGACAAGAGCGACCCGAAGAATCCGGTGGTAACCGACGAAGTCGTTTACATGACTGCGGACGAAGAGGACAACTATCATGTGGCCCAGGCTAACGAGCCGCTGGATGAAGAAGGACATTTCGTCCGGAAAAACGTATCCGGCCGTTACCGGGAAGAGACCCAGGAATACGAGAGAAGTATGTTTGACTACATGGACGTGTCTCCGAAGATGGTATTCTCTGTGGCTACGGCCCTGATTCCCTTCCTGGAAAACGATGACGCGAACCGGGCCCTGATGGGTTCCAACATGCAGCGTCAGGCTGTGCCGCTTCTGACGACCGAGGCTCCTGTTGTAGGAACCGGTATGGAAGTGAAGGCGGCTGTGGACTCCGGCGTCTGCGTCGTGGCAGAACAGGGTGGTGTGGTAGAGCGTTCCACATCCTCTGAGATTGTCATTAAGCAGGATGACAAGACAAAGAAGACCTACAAGCTGACCAAGTTCCTCCGGAGCAACCAGAGCAACTGCTACAACCAGAGACCGATTGTAGTAAAAGGCGAGCGGGTGGAAGAAGGGCAGGTTATTGCTGACGGTCCTTCCACATCCAACGGTGAGATTGCCCTCGGAAAGAATCCGCTGATTGGATTCATGACCTGGGAAGGCTATAACTACGAGGATGCCGTTCTGCTCAGCGAGCGTCTGGTGCAGGACGACGTCTATACCTCTGTTCATATTGAGGAATATGAGGCGGAAGCCCGTGATACCAAACTGGGACCGGAAGAAATCACAAGAGATATTCCGGGCGTGGGCGACGAGGCCCTGAAGGACCTGGATGAGAGAGGCATCATCCGTATCGGTGCGGAAGTTCGTGCCGGCGATATCCTGGTTGGTAAAGTAACTCCCAAGGGAGAGACGGAACTGACCGCGGAAGAGCGTCTGCTTCGGGCAATTTTTGGTGAGAAAGCCCGTGAAGTAAGGGATACTTCCCTGAAAGTACCTCACGGCGAGTACGGAATTGTTGTGGACGCCAAAGTATTTACAAGAGAAAACGGCGATGAACTGTCTCCGGGAGTCAACGAGGCAGTCCGCATTTACATTGCACAGAAGAGAAAGATTTCCGTAGGTGACAAGATGGCCGGACGTCACGGCAACAAGGGTGTTGTATCCCGCGTGCTGCCGGTGGAGGATATGCCTTTCCTTCCTAACGGACGTCCCCTTGACATCGTGCTGAACCCGCTGGGTGTGCCGTCCCGTATGAATATCGGGCAGGTGCTGGAGATTCATCTCAGTCTGGCCGCAAAAGCCCTGGGATTCAATATTTCCACACCGGTCTTCGACGGCGCCAACGAGGTGGATATTATGGACACTCTGGACCTGGCAAATGATTATGTCAACCTGGAGTGGGAAGAATTTGAAGCAAAGCATAAAGAAGAACTGCTTCCGGAAGTGATGCAGTATCTGTACGACAACCGGGACCACAGAAAAGTATGGAAGGGCGTTCCGATTTCCCGGGACGGTAAAGTGCGCCTCCGTGACGGACGTACCGGCGAGTTCTTTGACAGCCCGGTAACCATCGGACACATGCACTACCTGAAACTGCATCATCTGGTAGACGACAAGATTCATGCCCGTTCTACCGGCCCCTACTCTCTGGTTACCCAGCAGCCTCTGGGTGGAAAAGCCCAGTTCGGCGGCCAGCGTTTCGGAGAGATGGAGGTATGGGCCCTGGAGGCTTACGGCGCGTCCTACACACTGCAGGAAATCCTGACGGTGAAGTCTGACGACGTGGTGGGCCGTGTGAAGACCTACGAGGCCATTATCAAGGGAGAGAACATTCCGGAACCGGGTATTCCGGAATCCTTCAAGGTACTTCTGAAGGAACTCCAGTCCCTGGGCCTGGATGTCCGGGTACTGAAGGACGACAATACCGAAGTGGAAATCATGGAAAGCGTGGACTACGGCGATACCAATCTGAACCACATCATCGAGGGCGACAGAAGATACCGGGATGATGAGGATTTTGGAAGACACGGATACAGCCAGCAGGAATTCTCAGACGGTGAGCTGGTAGACGTGGAGGAAGAGCCGGAGGATGCCGACGACAGTATTCTGGATGATTTTGTGGAATTTAATGATGACGATATGGATTTAGAATAGGGAGGATGCCGATATGACAGAAACAAAAAGCGAAGCAACGTATCAGCCGATAACATTTGACGCGATTAAAATTGGTCTGGCATCTCCGGAAAAGATTCTGGAATGGTCCAGAGGAGAAGTGACCAAACCGGAAACCATCAACTACCGGACCCTGAAACCGGAAAAGGACGGGCTTTTCTGTGAGCGTATTTTTGGCCCCAGCAAAGACTGGGAGTGCCACTGTGGAAAGTACAAGAAAATCCGCTATAAAGGCGTAGTCTGCGACCGGTGCGGCGTGGAAGTTACGAAATCCAGCGTCCGCCGGGAACGGATGGGCCATATCGCGCTGGCAGCTCCGGTGTCCCATATCTGGTACTTTAAGGGAATCCCCAGCCGGATGGGACTGATTCTGGACCTGTCACCCAGAACCCTGGAAAAGGTGCTGTATTTTGCGTCTTATATCGTACTGGACAAAGGTGAGACAGACCTGATGTATAAGCAGGTTCTTTCCGAGCAGGAATATCAGGAGGCAAGAGATACCTGGGGAGACGGATTCCGCGTGGGAATGGGCGCAGAGTCCATCAAAGAACTGCTGGAAGCCATTGACCTGGATAAGGAATATGAAGAACTGCAGGCCGCATTAAACGGGGCGACCGGACAGAAACGGGCCCGGATTGTAAAACGTCTGGAAGTAGTAGAGGCGTTCCGGGAATCCGGAAACAAGCCGGAGTGGATGATTATGACTGCGATTCCGGTTATTCCGCCGGATTTACGTCCCATGGTACAGCTGGACGGCGGACGTTTTGCCACCTCCGACTTAAATGACCTGTACCGCCGGATTATCAACCGGAACAACCGTCTGAAAAGACTGCTGGAACTGGGTGCCCCGGACATCATCGTAAGAAATGAAAAGAGGATGCTTCAGGAGGCCGTGGACGCCCTGATTGACAACGGACGCCGCGGACGTCCGGTGACCGGACCGGGTAACCGTGCCCTGAAGTCTCTTTCCGACATGCTCAAAGGAAAATCCGGACGGTTCCGTCAGAACCTGCTCGGAAAACGTGTGGACTACTCCGGACGTTCCGTTATCGTAGTAGGACCGGAACTGAAGATTTACCAGTGCGGTCTTCCGAAAGAGATGGCCATTGAGCTGTTCAAACCTTTTGTTATGAAGGAGCTGGTTGCGAACGGAACCGCTCACAATATAAAAAATGCAAAGAAAATGGTAGAAAGACTGCAGCCCGAGGTATGGGATGTGCTGGAGGATGTCATCAAAGAGCATCCGGTTATGCTGAACCGTGCCCCCACCCTTCACCGGCTGGGAATCCAGGCTTTCGAGCCGATTCTGGTGGAAGGTAAGGCCATTAAGCTGCATCCCCTGGTATGTACGGCCTTCAATGCGGACTTTGACGGTGACCAGATGGCTGTGCACCTTCCGCTGTCCGTGGAAGCCCAGGCAGAGTGCCGGTTCCTGCTTCTTTCTCCGAACAACCTGCTGAAGCCCTCTGACGGCGGACCGGTGGCCGTGCCCTCTCAGGACATGGTTCTGGGGATTTACTACCTGACCCAGGAGCGCCCGGGCGCAGTGGGAGAAGGAAAATCCTTCAAGAGCGTAAACGAGGCGATTCTGGCCTATGAAAACAAGGCGCTGACCCTGCACTCCAGAATCCGTGTGCGGGTAAGCCGTACCATGCCGGACGGAAGTGTAAAGACCGGCATTGTGGAATCCACACTGGGACGGTTCCTCTTTAATGAGATTATTCCTCAGGACCTGGGCTTTGTAGACCGGGAAAAAGAAGGAAATGAACTGCTGCTGGAAGTGGACTTCCATGTAGGAAAGAAACAGTTAAAGAAGATTCTGGAAAAAGTAATCAATACCCACGGCGCGTCCGCCACGGCAGAAGTGCTGGACAGCGTAAAATCCATTGGTTACAAATTCTCCACCCGTGCGGCCATGACCGTGTCCATTTCCGACATGACCGTGCCGCCCCAGAAGCCGGAGATGATTGCGAAGGCCCAGGATACGGTGGATAGAATCACAAAGAACTTCAAACGTGGTCTTATCACAGAAGAAGAGCGGTATAAAGAAGTTATCGAGACCTGGAAAAACACGGACGACGAGCTGACGCACGCCCTGCTTTCCGGTCTGGACAAATACAACAACATCTTCATGATGGCGGATTCCGGCGCCCGTGGTTCCGACAAGCAGATTAAACAGCTTGCCGGAATGCGTGGTCTGATGGCCGATACCACCGGACGTACCATCGAGCTGCCTATCCGTTCCAACTTCCGTGAAGGTCTGGACGTACTGGAATACTTTATGTCCGCCCATGGAGCCCGGAAAGGTCTTTCCGATACGGCTCTGCGTACCGCGGACTCCGGTTACCTGACCAGACGTCTGGTAGACGTATCCCAGGAACTGATTATCCGGGAAGTGGACTGTGCGGAAGAGGAAGACGAGATTCCGGGAATGTATGTCCATGCCTTTACCGACGGAAATGAAGAGATTGAAAGTCTTCAGGACCGGATTACCGGAAGATATGCCTGCTATGATATCTGCGATAAAGACGGCAATGTGCTGGTAAAAGCGGACCATATGATTACCCCACGGAGAGCGGAACAGGTTATCCGCTACGGCGTGAATGAGGACGGAAGCGCCCCGATTACGAAGGTGAAAATCCGTACCATTCTGACCTGCAAATCCCGTATCGGTATCTGTGCGAAGTGCTACGGCGCCAACATGGCTACCGGTGAGCCGGTACAGGTTGGTGAGGCAGTCGGTATTATCGCTGCGCAGTCCATCGGAGAGCCGGGTACACAGCTTACCATGCGTACCTTCCATACCGGTGGTGTGGCCGGCGACGATATCACCCAGGGTCTTCCCCGTGTAGAAGAGCTGTTTGAAGCAAGAAAACCGAAAGGTCTGGCTATCATCACCGAATTCGGCGGTGTTGCCACCATCAATGATACAAAGAAAAAACGGGAAGTTATCGTGACGAACCAGGAGACCGGCGAATCCAAAGCATACCTGATTCCTTACGGTTCCCGTATCAAAGTGACAGATGGTGCTGTCCTGGAGGCCGGCGACGAACTGACAGAAGGAAGTATCAACCCGCATGACCTGCTGAAGATTAAAGGACTGCGTGCAGCCCAGGATTATATGATTCAGGAAGTACAGAGGGTATACCGGCTTCAGGGTGTAGATATCAACGACAAGCACATTGAAGTTATCGTGCGGCAGATGCTGAAGAAAATCCGCATCGAAGAACACGGAGATTCCGATTTCCTTCCGGGCACCATGGTGGATATTCTGGAATTCAACGATGTAAATAAAAAGCTGGAAGAAGAAGGAAAAGAACCGGCTACCGGCGAACAGGTAATGCTTGGTATCACCAAGGCTTCTCTGGCAACCAACTCCTTCCTCTCCGCGGCATCCTTCCAGGAAACGACAAAGGTTCTGACTGAGGCTGCAATCAAGGGCAAAGTAGACCCGCTGATTGGTCTGAAGGAAAATGTTCTTATCGGTAAACTGATTCCGGCCGGAACCGGCATGAGCAAATACCGGAACGTAAAACTGGACACCGGAGTGGCTCCCGAGGGAGAAGTTTCCATAGACGAACTGGAGGAAGAAGAGACAGCGGATACTTTTACAGAGGAGACGGAGGAAAGTCCGGTTTCCGGAGAATCCGCCGGTGAAGAAGGGACAGAAGGAGAAGCCGCCCAGGAGGAGGTTCCAGAGCTGACCCTGTCATAAAGACTTTCTATAGTTTTAATAGGCATTATAAAAAATTTCACAACCGTGAAATTACAGAAGGAGACTGCAGCGGGGCTTCCCGACGGTCTCCTTTTTCTTTCTCCGGTATTTCCAATACACACCAGAAAAAAAGTTGTGCTTGACAGAAGGAAAGAATAAGAATATAATTAGAGAATCACGGGAACAGATTTATTTGTTCGTGAAAAGCATCGACAGGCAGGATTTTTGTTATGACGCAGAAACTTACAGCGGAAGAGATTGTAAAGAGAGACATAGATACTCTTTACATTGGAAATCTGAACACTGTGGAGTTTGACCTTCGGCTTCCGGAGAAGGGGCCCTATGGTTCCAGTATCACCTGGCAGTCCGGCCATGAAAGATACCTGGGACATGACGGGAGAGTATCCCGCCCGGCGTATGGCATGGGGAACAGAACCATTTCCCTGACCGCCCGGTTCCGTTACGGTGACGTAACGGGAGAAAAGGTGTATCCGGTTCGTATCCTGGAAGAGGAGAACCGCCTTCAGGCCAGAAAAGTTTATGATGTGGCTGTGTGCGCCGAACCGGGGGGACGGGTAGATTTTCCCGGCGCTGCGATAGTGGAAACCATGGATGGAGACATTATCTCTCATCCGGTTACCTGGAAAGAAGACAGCGGCGTGTTTGAGACCTGCGGAAGTTTCCGGAGGGAAGGCGTGCTGACCGGTACTGAGATTCCGGTGGGCCTTAAGATTACCGTTCGGGATGCGAAGAAGAAGGAACGAAAGATTCCGAAGCCTGCAGTGGAGGACGTCTCCGAAGAACGGTTTTACCTGCAGCCGGGCAGTGAATTCTACCGGGCTCAGGAGAGAATGAGAGCGTTTCTTCACGCGGTGGACGCAGATCAGATGCTTTACAATTTCCGTCAGGCGGCAGGACTTTCCACAAAGGGAGCGCCCTGCATGGAAGGATGGGACGCGCCGGACAGCCAGCTGAGAGGTCATACGACTGGACATTATCTGTCAGCGCTGGCGCTGTGTTATCATTCCTGCCAGGACGAGAAAATCCGTGAAAAAGCGCTTTATATGGTGCAGGCCCTTCGGGAATGCCAGGAAGCATTTTCCAGGCAGGACGGAACGGCGGAAGGTTTTCTGAGCGGGTATCCGGAAGACCAGTTTGATTTGCTGGAACAGTTTACCCCCTATCCGGAAATCTGGGCACCTTACTATACACTGCACAAGCTGTTTGCAGGCCTTCTGGACTGCTGGCAGTACCTGAAAGATGAAACAGCCCTGAACATTGTAAAAGACCTCGGTATGTGGGTGTACCGCAGACTGTCCCGTCTGGACAGAAGAACCAGGTCGCGGATGTGGGGAATGTACATCGCAGGAGAGTTTGGCGGCATGAATGAAGTCCTGGCCAGACTGTACCGGATTACCGGCACGGAAGAATACCTGGCCGCGGCGAAGATGTTTGATAATGACCGCCTGTTTTATCCGCTGGAAGCGGGGACGGATGCCCTGAGTACCATGCACGCGAACCAGCACATTCCGCAGATACTGGGAGCCCTGGAAATCTACAGGGCCACCGGAGAAGAGCGGTATCTTCACATCGCAGAGCGTTTCTGGGAATTTGTGACCGCGGACCACGCCTATGCGCCCGGGGGAACCGGGGAAGGCGAGATGTTCCACAGAAAGGGACAGATTGGCAGCCTGCTCACAAAGAATACCATGGAAACCTGCGCATCCTACAACATGCTGAAGCTGACAAAGGCTCTGTATGAACTGAATCCGTCGGCCAGGTATGTAGAGTATTACGAACGGACGCTGCTGAACCATATTCTGGCTACGCCGGATAAGAGCGTGACAGGAGAGAGCCTTTACTTCTTTCCGCTGGCTCCGGGAAGCAGACGGGAGTTCGAGCCGGAGAACAGCTGCTGTCACGGCACCGGGATGGAGAATCAGTTCCGGTATACCGATGCAGTTTACTTCCGGGATAAGGATACTCTTTATTTGAATTTATTCCTTCCTTCCGTACTGGAACTGGATGGAGGGAAAGTAAAAATCAGTCAGTACCAGGATGAAAATCATCCTGAATACATAAAAATCGAAGTACAGGGCGGTCTTTCCCGTCTGGCTGTCCGTAAACCCGAATGGGCGGCGGACAACTGCAGGATTCTGGTAAATGGGGAACTGGTTCCGGCAGAGACAGACGACCGGGGGTATTTCTGTTTTACTCCGGGGACGACAGAGGCCTTTGTACTGGAAATGGTACTTCCGTACAGCATACAGCTTCGCAGGACGCCTGACAGACCGGAAATCGCGGCAGTTCAGGCAGGGCCCTATATCCTGGCCGCGCTTTCGGATGAGAAAGAGTTCCTGCACATCCCGCTGGAAGAAGGAAAGCCGGGAGAGTGCCTGAAAAGAGAAGGAGATTCGGCAGAATATTCCTTCGGAGATATCAGGCTGGTTCCGCTCTGGAAGACAGACCGGGAAACATATCACGTATATGTGGATACGGAATAAGAGAGGTTTTAGTTATGGGGACACAGAGATGGGACACTGGTAACAGAATGAACACAGTACAATTTACAACTGAGGCAGGGACAAAGGCGTCATGATTTTTCATGGCGCCTTTCTGCTTACTTAATAGACTAAAGTATAGACTTTCGTTCAGTTTTGACTCGAAAGAGAAGGAGGACATAAGAAAATGAGCAGACTGGAACAGCTTCGCGCTTACATGGAGGAAAATCATCTGGATGCCTTTTATGTGGCAAAACCGGCGAATGTCCGCTGTATCAGCGGCTATACCGGAGAAGACTCTTTTCTTTTTATCGCAAAAGGAAATCAGTACTTTATTACAGACCCCAGGTATACCGAGCAGGCTTCTTACGAATGCCCGGAATACGAGATAGTGAACTGGCGCAGAGCCGGTTACACCATGGGGAAAGCCATAGCGGAATGTATGGAAAAAGAACAGGTAAAAACCATTGGATTCGAGGAAGACCATCTGACCTTTGGAACCTGGAAATCCATTCAGGACGCGGTGCAGGCGGAAATGGTTCCCACACTGAATGTGATTGAAAAACTGCGGGCAGTGAAAACACCGGAAGAGCTGAAAAATCTCCGGATTTCCTGTGATATCGCTTCCCGGGCCTTTGAAAAGATTCTGAAGGACATCCGGGTGGGCGTGACAGAGAAGGAGCTGGCTTCGAAGCTCTCTCATTATATGGTAATGGAAGGGGCTGACACAAAGCCCTATGGCGGGATTCTGATATCCGGAGCCAGGACGTCCCTGCTTCATGGAATCCCATGTGAAAAAGCTGTTGAGTATGGCGATTTTGTACTGATGGACTATGGCTGCCAGTACAAAGGCTATTTATCCGATATGACCAGAACCGTGGTAGTAGGTAAGGCGGACGAAAAACAGAAAGAGGTCTATAATCTCTGCCGCCGGATGACCGAGGACACGGAGAAAGCAGTAAAACCCGGCGTGACCGGAACTTCCTGCTACGAGGCTTCTCTGGAAGCCATCAAAGATACGGAATATTTCCAGTATCATTACACGGGAATTGGGCACGGCGTAGGGCTGTTCGTCCATGAGCTTCCGAATATCGGCGCAAGGTGCGACAATATTCTGGAAGAGAACAACATTTTAACGGTAGAACCAGGTATTTATATCCCAGGCTGGGGTGGTGTCCGGATTGAGGACCAGGGAATCATCACCGCAGACGGATATGAAAACCTGATAAGTGCTACACATGAGCTAATAGAACTTTAAAAGTAAGGAGGACAAGTTATGAAAAAGCGTTTATTAGCAGTATTACTTACTTCAGCCATGGCAGTAACTTTATTTGCAGGCTGCGGTACTCCGGGAAGCAGCGACAGCGGCTCCGGCAGTTCTTCAGATGAAAAGGTATTCCGTTATTCTACAAATACGGAGCCGACTACTCTGGATCCTTCAAAAGGAAACTGTATTCCGGACAACGAAATCCAGCATGCCATTACAGAAGGCCTGGTACGTAACACCGGCGGTGAAGTGACCGAAGGTGTCGCAGATGAGTGGGAAGTATCTGAAGACGGACTGACCTACACCTTCCATATTCGCGATGACGCAAAATGGAGTGACGGCGAGCCGATTACAGCAAATGACTTTGTATACAGCTGGCAGAGACTGATGAATCCGGAGACAGCTTCTCCCTATGCATTTATTGGTGAGTACATTAAAAATGGTCTTGCAGTAGAGACCGGAGAGATGGATCCCTCTGAACTGGGTGTAGTTGCGCAGGATGATTCTACTCTGGTTGTTACTCTGGAGCATCCGACCGCATACTTCCTGAGCCTTATTGGTTCTTCCGGACAGTTTGCACCGATTCGTCAGGATGTTGTAGAAGAGTACGGTACTGATTTTGCTGCAGATGCAGAGAAAAATGTATATTCTGGTCCTTATGTACTGACAAGCTCTGAAAATCAGCAGTGGGTTTTCGAGCCCAATGAAGAGTACTGGGACAGAGATTCTATCAAACTTGACCGCTGCGAACTGACTTATGTTGCGCAGCAGGATACTTCTCTTGCCATGTATGAAGATGGCGAACTGGATTACGTACAGCTTCCGTCTGCTTCTGTAGAGAACTACGAAGGTCAGGACCATGCGTTCCTGAATGGTAACGTAGACTTCTTCTACTGGAACACAGCAAGCGAAACCTGCCCGGCTCTGACAAACGTTAATTTCCGTCTGGCACTGAACTATGCTCTTGACAGAAATACATACAATACACTGGTAAACAATGACCTTTATGCTCCGACTACAGGCCTTTGCTTCAGTGGACTTGCGGATGCCGGCAGCACCTGGGGCGAGAATTCTAAACTTCAGGGATATCCGCTTGACGGTGATGCCGACCAGGCAGTAGAATATCTGAATACAGCGCTTTCCGAACTGGGAATCAGTTCTGCGTCAGATATTACACTTACTATCACAACTTCTGATAACGACAGCTCCAAGAGACAGGCTGAATGTGTTCAGGAAATGTGGGTGAATACTCTTGGAATCAACGTGGAAATTAACCAGGTAACCTATGCGGAAGTTCTGACACGTCAGCAGAACAGCGACTACGAAGTTATCTGGGGCGGCTGGGGCGCTGACTACGATGACGCTTACAGCTATCTGGAAATGTTCAAATCTGACAGCAGCCTGAACCGTACCGGTTATGCGAATGCTGAATTTGATGAACTGCTGAATGCTTCTCAGACAGAGACTGACGCTGCCGCCCGTAGCGAAATGCTTCACCAGGCAGAGCAGATTCTTATCGATGAAGCTGCATTCCTGCCCCAGACAGAACGTGAAGTGCATTATCTGATTAACGATAGTGTTGAAGGCGTTCAGTTCTTCCACTGTGCTCTCAACATTGACTGGGTATATGCTGATTTTGCTGAATAAAAAAATAGTACAGCAAACTAAGGCTATATAACTTAGGCTACCGGTGCCCGGTATTACTGCCGGGCACCGGTATATTACGCTTACAGTAGGAGGAATATGTATGCTGAAATATATTTTGAAGCGCGTGGTGGCAGCCATTCTGACAATCCTGGTACTGATTACTGTTGTGTTTTTCCTGGTGCGTCTGATGCCCGGTGAACCATTTACCAGCGCTAAGCTGACGCCGGAAGTGGCGGAAAATATGCGGGCCTACTATGGTTTTGACAAGCCGCTTATTGTACAGTATATCCAGTATATGGGTAATCTTCTTCAGGGTGACTTCGGTTATTCTATGAAGTATACAAATAGAACTGTTAATGATATTATTGGAGAGACATTCCCCTTCTCCGCTGACCTGGGAATCCGCGCCCTCGTGCTGGCAGTTTCCATCGGTCTGGTGCTGGGAATTATTTCCGCAAGAAACAGAGGAAAGAAAATCGACTTTTTCTGTGTTATTGTTGCCGTTCTGGGAACCAGTATCCCGGACTTTATTATGGGGGCTGTGCTTCAGTATTTCTTTGGTATTGAATGGGGACTGCTTCCCGTAGCCCGGTATGACGGAATTGAATACACGATTCTGCCGGCCTGCGCCCTGGCGTTTGGTACTTTGGCATCAGTCTCGCGAATCATGCGGGCCAGCATGCTGGAAGTTACGTCCCAGGACTACATTAAGACAGCCCGTTCAAAGGGTGTTTCTGATTTGAGAATCACTGTAAAGCATCAGATTCGTAACGCCATCATGCCGGTTATGACGATAATGGGACCCACCGTTGCTTCTGTGCTTACTGGTACCTTTGTTATTGAATCTATTTTTGCTATTCCTGGAATGGGAAAATATTACGTGGAAAGCGTATCCAACAACGACTATTCCATGGTGCTGGGAATGACCGTGTTCTATGGTATCTTCCTGGTATTATGTAACCTGATAGTAGATATTTTATACGGCGTGGCAGATCCCCGCGTTCGTATCGGCGAGAGGTAGGTGAGAGAGATGGCAGAATTAAACAGAGATATGTTTGTGATACGGGGGAAAGACACCGCACGTATGGAGAGCATCAGCCGTCCCTCCCTTTCCTTCTGGTCAGATGCGTGGAGACGTCTGCGAAAAAATAAAAGTGCGATTATCGGAATGCTGATAGTAGTAATCTATGCGATTCTGGCTATTTTTGCGCCGATGGTAAGTGGCTATACCCAGTCCCAGATGGACGCGCAGGCAAGAAATGAATTTATTTCCGCGGCACACTGGCTTGGTACAGATTCCATGGGACGTGATATGTGGACCCGTATCTGGATGGGAGCCCGTGTTTCTCTTTCCATCGGTCTCATTTCCGCTGTGCTGAACGCATGCGTGGGCGCGGTAATCGGAGGCCTCTGCGGCTATTACGGAGGCAAGCTGGATATGATTGTCATGCGAATTGTAGATCTGCTCTACGGTATCCCCAGCCTGATTATTACCATCCTGGTTATGATGGTTCTTGGTAAAGGCGTGGCTCCGCTGATTGTCGCGATGTGCGTAGTAGGATGGATTGGTACCTGCCGTTTTGTGCGTGGTGAGGTTTACCGCCTGAAAGAGCAGGAATTCGTTATGGCCGCGAAGGTTATGGGAATTCCGGACTTTGTGATTATCATTCGTCACATCATCCCCAATATTATGGGTATGCTGGTGACAAACCTTTGTATGGCTATCCCGGGAGCTATCTTCCAGGAAGCGTTCCTTAGCTACATCGGTCTTGGTATTACGCCTCCGGACTGCAGCTGGGGTGTTATCTGTAAAGAAGGAATCCAGTTCCTGCGTTACTATCCGCACGAGATACTGGTTCCAGGATTCTTTATATGTACTACCATGCTGGCCCTGAACCTGCTGGGTAACGGTCTGCGCGATGCAGTAGACCCGAAACTGCGTGGAACGGATTAGGAGGAACAAGAGACATGGCAGAAAAAGAAAACATTCTGGAATTAAAAAACGTGGTGTTTTCCTTCCATACATACGGAGGGGAAGTGCAGGCTGTCCGTGACGTCAGCTTTGAAGTCCGCAAAGGAGAAATCCTGGGAATCGTGGGAGAATCCGGATGCGGAAAGAGTGTTACGGCACAGTGCATCATGCGCCTGAATCCGGAACCGCCCGGATTTTTCAAAGGTGGAGAAATTCTGTTTAATGGACAGGATGTTCTGAAAATGAACCAGAAAGAACTCCGGAAGATGCGGGGACAGGACATTGGTTTTGTATTCCAGGACCCGATGACTTCTTTGAACCCCACCATGCGTGTAGGCGCCCAGATTGAAGAAGTTTTTGTGGGACGAAAAGATATCAGTAAAAAAGAAGTAAAAGAAAAAACTCTGGAGATTATGAAACTGGTAGGTATTTCCGATGTGGAAAAACGTTACCGTCAGTATCCTCATGAGCTGTCCGGTGGTATGAAACAGCGTGTGATGATTGCCATCGCACTGGTAAGCCGGCCGAGCCTGATTATCTGTGATGAGCCTACCACATCCCTGGACGTTACCATCGAGGCCCAGATTCTGGACCTGCTGCTGGAACTGCGGGAGAAACTGGGAACCTCTATTATTATGATTACCCATGACCTGGGTGTTATCGCCCGGCTCTGCGACCGTGTAGTTGTTATGTACGGCGGTAAGATTGTAGAGCGCGGTACTGTGCAGGATATTTTTTACAAGACGGCGCATCCGTACACCAAAGGACTGATGGAGTCCATCGCAAAACTGGATACAGCCAAAGGGGAGAAATTGAAACCGATTGAGGGTACTCCCCCCGATTTGTTCTCTCCGCCGAAGGGATGTCCGTTTGCGGCAAGATGTGAATACGCGATGGATGTATGCCACGAGTATCCGCCGGAAGAATATATGCTGACAGAGGAGCACGAAAGTGCCTGCTGGCTGCAGCATGAATATGCTCCGGAGACAGAACTGAAGAGACCGGTAATCGGAAAGAAAGGAGAGGTGGACTAAATGGAAAACAAAGAAAAACAGCCTCTCGTCCAGGTGAAAAACTTATGTAAATACTTTAAAGTGGGAAGACACGCGGATTTGAAAGCCGTAGACGGTGTAACCTTTGATATTTACAAAGGAGAGACCGTCAGCCTGGTAGGAGAATCCGGCTGTGGAAAATCCACCACCGGCCGCTGTATGATTCGGCTTTATGAGCCCACCAGCGGGCAGGTTATATATAACGGAAAAGATATCGCGAAGCTTACCAAGGCAGAACAGAAAGAATTCTGCCAGCAGGTGCAGATGATTTTCCAGAATCCCTATGCGTCCCTGAATCCCCGTATGACGGTGAAGGAGATTGTAGGGGAGGCCCTGAAACAGCACGGTATGCCGGCAAAGGAAGTGGATCAGAAGGTAGAGCAGCTTCTGGAGACGGTTGGTCTGAACAAAGACCATATGTCCCGGTTCTCCCATGAGTTCTCCGGCGGACAGAGACAGCGTATCGGTATTGCCCGCGCGCTTTCCGTAGACCCCGAATTCATCATCTGTGATGAACCGATTTCTGCTCTGGACGTATCCATCCAGGCGCAGGTTATCAACATGCTGAAAGAACTTCAGGAAAAACGCGGGCTGACCTATCTGTTCATTGCCCACGACCTGAGTGTAGTAAAATACATTTCCGACCGGGTAATCGTTATGTATCTGGGAACCATGGTGGAGACGGCGGAGACAGAAGAACTGTACTCCAATCCGCAGCATCCTTATACTAAGGCCCTGCTGTCCGCCATTCCCGAAGCAGACCCGGATAAAGCAAAGGCGTCAAAGAGAATCCCGATTAAAGGCGAGATTCCCAGCCCCATCAATCCGAAGAACTGCTGCCGGTTCGCAGAACGCTGCGAATACGCAACAGAAAAATGCTTCCAGGAAATGCCAGAACTTCATGAAATTGCACCCGGCCATAAGGTTGCGTGCCATTTAACTTAATCCATCGGGGACGGGTACCGGCTGGCCGGTACCCGTCCCCGACTACAATTATGAAACAATTCTGACAAGAACTTTTGTTGACATACCACAGAAGAAAGGCTATAATGTGGTTGAAACGTTGGGGAAATGTACCAAAATTCAATCACATAAGGAGGAAAATATCATGGATGCAAATAAACTGGGACGCATTCTGAAATCAATGGAAGAGAAGGGAATTCCGCAGATGATTATCTCTGACCCGCCGACCATCTTCTATCTGACAGGAAAATGGATTATTCCGGGTGAGAGACTTCTGGCGTTATACCTGAATGTAAATGGAAACCATAAGCTGGTTATCAACGAACTGTTCCCGCAGGAGAAAGACCTGGGCGTAGAACTGGTATGGTACAATGACGTACAAGACGGCGTGGAGATTCTGAGCCAGTTTGTCGAAAAAGACAAACCGATTGGAATTGACAAAGTATGGCCGGCACGGTTCCTTCTGAGACTTCAGGAACTGGGAGCAGGAAGCAAATTTGTAAATGGTTCCATGATTGTGGACTATGTAAGAATGGTAAAAGACGAACATGAGCAGCAGCTGATGAGAGAAGCTTCTCTTGCCAACGACAAGGTTATGGAAAAGCTGATTCCGCTGGTAAACAAGGGTTATACAGAGACAGAGCTGAACAAGCTGGTACGCGACTTGTATGCAGAATCCGGACATTCCGGAGTTTCCTTTGACCCCATTACTGCATATGGAAAATCCGGCGCTGACCCGCACCACGTAACCGATAATACAAAAGGAAAACGCGGCGACAGCGTTGTGCTGGATATCGGAGGCATCCTGAACGATTACTGCTCCGATATGACCAGAACCGTATTCCTGGGCGAAGTATCCGACAAGGCCCGTGAAGTATACGAGATTGTAAAAGAGGCCCAGAGAAGAGGTATCGAAGCCGCAAAACCGGGCAACAGAATGTGTGACGTTGACCTGGCATGCCGGAATTACATTGAAGAAAAAGGTTATGGCAAATACTTTACACACCGTACCGGACACTCTATTGGTATGGAAGACCACGAATACGGAGACGTATCCTCTGTAAATGAAGATATTATCCAGGTTGGACAGGTATTTTCCATTGAGCCGGGTATCTACCTGATGGACGAGGAAATCGGTGTTCGTATCGAAGACCTTGTTATTATCACGGAAGACGGCTGCGAAGTACTGAACCACTTCACAAAAGACCTGATTGTAGTTCCGATGGAAGATTAATCAGAGAGATAACCAGGGCGGTTCTCCACGGAGAGCCGCCTTATTTTATATAACAGGGAACTCTGTTCCCGGTCACACAGAAAGGGAGGAAATATGGACAGAGCAAAAGCAGAAGAAATCCTGCATAGATATATGAAGGGAGAGAACTATCTTCAGCATTCGCGCACGGTGGAGGTCATCATGCGGGGTGTGGCCAGGGAACTGGCCCCGGAAGAGGAAGAATACTGGGGAATCGTGGGGCTTCTCCACGACCTGGATGAAGAACACTGCGCCTGGAAAGAACATCCCGAAACCCACGGCCCCACCTCCGTGGAAATTCTGAAAAAAGAAGGGATTGATGACCCGGTGCTTTTTGACGCCATCTGTGCCCACAATCCGGCCAGCGGCGTTCGGGCGTCCACCCCGCTCCAGTATGCCATTCTTGCCTCCGACCCTATGAGCGGATTCTTAAAAGCAGTGGCCCAGGTGTATCCGGATAAAAAGATTGCCAGTGTCAAACATAAATCCGTAATCAAACGGTTTAACGAATCCCGGTTTGCCGCCGGAGCCAACCGCCTTTATATGGAAGCAATCGAAGACGCGGGGCTGGATTTTGATGAATTTATCGACATTGCCCTGGAGCAGATGAGAGACATCGCGGACGAAATTGGACTGTAAGGAAAATTTTATTGACAAGCATAGGAAAAAACGATACAATAGAGTGACGTAATTTGTAATTAGAATGTCACAGCGATGTAATATTTCTGTAATAAATGCAATGGTGGAGAGGATATGGAACAGAAGAGAAGGCGGTCCTCCGGAAGAACAGGCTCAGGAAATGTCAGCCCGAACCGGAACGTTAGAAGCATTAGCAACAGCCGCGAAGTCAGCAGAAGAAGCAAGGGAAAGAACCGGTATGCTTATGAAGAAGACAGGCGGGCGGCATCCAGATATTATGACGATGACGACTATTACAGCAGCAGTAGAAAGAAGCAGCCCAAAGCCGTAAAATCACAGAAACGGAAGGCGGCGGACATGAAAAAAGCATCGAGGACATCGAGGAGGCAGGCGAAAGAGGATGCGTGCAGAAGCAGCGCGAGACGCAGAGGCAGAAAAAAGAACGGAGTCAGCAAAGCGCTGGGAGTTCTCCTGTGTATTCTCCAGTTTGTAATTTCGGTGATTCTGGTCGTCAACGTTCTGTTTTTCAATATTCTGACTGAGACGTATATCCTTGTTCTGGTAGGCATCCTGACCATTCTGTTTGGAATCACCCTGCTCTCTCAGCTGGGGGCCAGGGGAAAAGGAATTGCCGGAAAAGTATTCAGTATTTTCCTGTGCGTGATAATGGGACTCGGCTCCTTTTATATCGGCGAGGTAAACAACGCGTTCCAGAACATTACGGGAAATAACACAGAAACCAATTCCATGGTAGTGGCTGTGCTGAAAGACGACGGGGCAGAGTCCATAAACGACGCCTCCAATTATAACTTTGGCGTACAGTACACAACGGGAGCGGACCAGATGACGTCCGTCATTAACCAGATAGAAAAAGAAACGGGAAACAGTATCACGACTACCGAGTATAATTCCATGGCCGAGGAAGTACAGGCCCTTTACGATGGAGAAGTGGAAGCCATTATCTACAACTCCGGCTATGTGACGGCCCTTGCGGACCAGTACAGTACCTTCTCCGATGACGTGCGGATAATTTACCAGCATGACATCGTGGTTTCCCTGGAAGGTGATACCGCAGACGCAAGCATGAGCGAACCCTTTGCCGTATACCTGAGCGGGATTGACCAGTGGGATGACTCTCAGGAAGAAGATACCGGACGAAGCGACGTCAATATTATTGCCGTGGTGAATCCGGACAGCCACCAGATTCTTCTGGTAAGCACACCCAGAGATTACTACGTAACCATTCCGGGAATTTCCAACGGCCAGTATGACAAGCTGACCCATGCGGGCATTTACGGCGTGGATGTTTCCATGGCAACCCTGAGCGCGCTTTATGAGACGGATATCAATTTCTTTGGAAGGGTAAACTTCAGCACCATGGTGCGGATAGTAGACGCCCTGGGCGGAATCGACGTGATTTCGGATGAGGAATTTGATACCGGTCCGGAGACGGGAGTGGACCTTCATGTAAACGAAGGAGAGAACCACTTTAACGGCGAGCAGGCCCTGGCCTTCTGCCGGGAACGTCATGCACTGTCAGACGGAGACAACGCCAGAGGACGGCACCAGCAGGCAGTCATTACGGCTATCATCCAGAAGATGATGTCGCCGGCCATGCTGCGGGGAGCCACAGAGATTATCAGCAGTGTCAGCGACGGTGTGGAGACCAATTTCACGGACAGCCAGATTCAGACGCTGATTAAGACCCAGCTCAGAACCGGTGCTTCCTGGAATATCTATTCTGTTTCGGCAGAAGGATATGGTGATATGGCAACCTGCTTCTCATCCGGAAGTACGGAACTGTCTGTAATCGTACCGGATGACACTTCGGTGGCTAATATTATCGACCTGATTAACCGTGTGGAAGCCGGAGAAGTGCTGGAAGATTCAACGGTTGCAGAAGATTAAAATAAAAAACAGGCAGAAAAATGCTGAAACTAAGGCATTCCGGTAAAATTTTTCCGGAATGCCTTGACTTTTTGGAGGCTATGGAATACAATAATCAGGCGTGCATAAAAAGATGTCGTTTCTTTTTGTGTGCGTTTTTAAACAGTTGATGTTTAAACGTAACCAATTACAGTCATAGGAGGTGAAAGAAATGCCAACATTTAACCAGTTAGTAAGAAAAGGACGCGAAACTTCCGTAAAGAAATCTACTGCCCCGGCACTTCAGAAAGGATACAACTCTCTGAAGAAGCGTACGACAGATCTTTCTGCACCGCAGAAGAGAGGTGTCTGCACAGCAGTGAAGACCGCGACTCCGAAGAAGCCGAACTCCGCTCTGAGAAAAATCGCCAGAGTTCGTCTTTCCAACGGAATCGAAGTAACAAGCTATATCCCGGGTGAAGGACACAACCTTCAGGAGCACAGCGTTGTCTTAATCCGTGGCGGACGTGTAAAGGACCTTCCGGGTACCAGATACCATATCATTCGTGGAACACTGGATACAGCAGGTGTTGCGAAGAGACGCCAGGCCCGTTCCAAATACGGCGCAAAGAGACCGAAAGACGCGAAAAAGTAATTATTTAACAGATATCGTATCACAAACAGAACTATGATTATAGTTGGTTACGGGGTAAATACAGAAACAGCGTATGTCCCGTGAGCCGATGACACATAGAGAGACACATGTGAGTACCGATGAATTATTCAGGCAGGAAACTGCCAGTATGTATAAGGAGGGAAGAACCGTGCCACGTAAAGGACATACTCAGAAAAGAGACGTATTAGCGGACCCGTTATACAATAACAAAGTGGTGACAAAGCTCATCAACAACATCATGCTGGATGGTAAGAAGGGTGTTGCCCAGAAAATTGTATACGGTGCGTTCGAAAGAGTTGCTGAAAAATCCGACAAACCTGCGATTGAGGTTTTCGAAGAAGCAATGAACAATATTATGCCGGTGCTGGAAGTAAAGGCAAGACGTATCGGTGGTGCCACATACCAGGTACCAATCGAAGTAAGACCTGAGAGAAGACAGGCCCTTGCACTTCGCTGGCTGACTATGTTTTCCCGCAAAAGAGGCGAGAAGACCATGCAGGAAAGACTGGCAAACGAGATTCTGGATGCTGCCAACAACACAGGCGCATCTGTGAAGAGAAAAGAAGACATGCATAAGATGGCAGAGGCAAACAAAGCGTTTGCTCATTACCGCTTCTAATCCGGAAGACATCTTGTGTACTGCAGTTTATTAGGAGGAAAAAATCTTGGCAGGAAGAGAATATCCGTTAGAGAGAACCAGAAACATCGGTATTATGGCTCATATTGATGCTGGTAAGACTACGCTGACAGAGCGTATTCTCTACTATACCGGTGTAAATTATAAGATTGGTGATACTCATGAAGGTACTGCTACCATGGACTGGATGGAACAGGAGCAGGAAAGAGGTATCACGATTACTTCTGCTGCAACAACATGTCACTGGACGCTTGAGGACCATACTAAGCCGAAAGCAGGGGCTCTTGAGCATCGTATCAATATCATTGATACCCCGGGACACGTTGACTTTACAGTAGAGGTAGAACGTTCACTTCGTGTACTGGACGGCGCTGTTGGTGTGTTCTGTGCTAAGGGTGGTGTTGAACCTCAGTCAGAAAACGTATGGCGCCAGGCAGACACATACAATGTACCGCGTATGGCCTTCATTAACAAGATGGACATTCTGGGCGCTGATTTCTATAATGCAGTAGACCAGATTCGGACCAGACTTGGCAAAAATGCCATCGTGCTTCAGCTTCCGATTGGTAAGGAAGATGACTTCAAAGGAATTATCGACCTGATGGAAATGGAAGCCTATATCTACAATGACGAAAAGGGCGACGACATCACGGTATGTGAAATCCCGGATGACATGAAAGAAGAGGCTGAGCTGTACCACCAGGAACTGATTGAAAAAATCTGCGAACTGGATGACGACCTTACAATGATGTATCTGGAGGATGAAATTCCGACAGTAGACCAGTTGAAGGCAGTTCTGAGAAAAGCAACCTGCGAGTGTACGGCAGTTCCGGTATGCTGTGGTTCTGCTTACCGGAATAAAGGTGTACAGAAACTCCTGGATGCAATCCTGGAGTACATGCCGGCTCCGACCGATATTCCGCCGATTAAAGGTGTGGATATGGACGGAAACGAAGTAGAGAGGCATTCTTCTGACGAAGAGCCCTTCTCTGCTCTGGCATTCAAGATTATGACAGACCCATTTGTTGGAAAACTTGCTTACTTCCGTGTGTATTCCGGAACTATGAACTCCGGTTCCTATGTACTGAATGCGACCAAAGGAAAGAAAGAACGTGTGGGACGTATCCTGCAGATGCACGCCAACAAGCGGGCGGAGCTTGATAAAGTATATTCCGGAGATATTGCTGCAGCAATCGGCTTTAAGTTTACGACTACCGGTGACACCATCTGTGATGAGCAGCATCCGGTAATTCTGGAATCCATGGAATTCCCGGAACCGGTTATCGAACTTGCAATCGAGCCCAAGACCAAAGCTTCTCAGGGTAAACTGGGTGAATCTCTTGCAAAACTGGCAGAGGAAGACCCGACGTTCCGTGCTCATACAGATCCGGAAACGGGCCAGACCATTATTGCCGGTATGGGTGAGCTTCATCTGGAGATTATCGTAGACCGGCTTCTGCGTGAATTTAAGGTTGAAGCGAATGTAGGTGCGCCTCAGGTTGCCTACAAGGAATCCTTCACCAAGGCAGTGGACGTGGAGAGCAAATATGCAAAACAGTCTGGTGGACGCGGACAGTACGGACACTGTAAAGTTAAATTTGAACCCATGGATGTTAATGGAGAAGAGACATATAAATTCGATTCTACTGTTGTCGGCGGTGCAATTCCGAAGGAATACATTCCGGCCGTAGGCGAAGGTATAGAGGAAGCGATGAAATCCGGTATTCTGGGAGGATTCCCGGTTGTCGGCATTCACGCAACCGTATATGACGGTTCCTACCATGAAGTCGACTCCTCTGAAATGGCATTCCATATTGCAGGTTCTCTTGCGTTTAAAGATGCTATGGCGAAAGCTGCTCCGGTACTTCTTGAGCCTATCATGAAGGTAGAAGTAACCATGCCGGAAGAGTATATGGGAGATGTTATCGGCGATATTAACTCCCGTCGTGGACGGATTGAAGGAATGGACGACCTGGGCGGCGGAAAGATAGTAAGAGGTTATGTACCCCTTTCCGAAATGTTCGGATATTCTACAGACCTCCGTTCCAGAACGCAGGGACGTGGTAACTACTCCATGTTCTTTGAGAAATACGAGCCGGTTCCGAAGTCCGTACAGGAGAAAGTGCTTTCCAATAAGAATGCTTAATCTGCCCGGCAGAAGCCATGCTTCAGGTTTCTGCCGAATGGCATAAAAAAAGCAGAAAAAGGCTTGAAAAAACGCCTGATATGAAATATAATCAGAAATAGCTGATTAAACATTGAAATTATAGGGACGCCACGAAAGGCGCCAGCATAAGGAGGATTATTCAAATGGCAAAGGCTAAATTTGAAAGAACAAAACCGCATTGTAATATCGGTACAATTGGTCACGTTGACCATGGTAAAACTACTCTGACAGCAGCTATCACCAAAGTTCTGTCCAAGAGAGTAGAGGGTAACGCTGAGGTTGCTTTCGATAACATCGACAAGGCTCCGGAAGAAAGAGAACGTGGTATCACAATCTCCACAGCTCACGTTGAGTATGAGACAGAAAAACGTCACTATGCACACGTTGACTGTCCAGGACATGCTGACTACGTTAAGAACATGATTACCGGTGCTGCTCAGATGGACGGCGCTATCCTTGTAGTAGCTGCTACTGACGGTGTAATGGCTCAGACAAGAGAGCACATCCTTCTTTCCCGTCAGGTGGGTGTACCGTACATCGTAGTATTCATGAACAAATGCGATATGGTAGATGACGAAGAACTCCTTGAACTGGTTGAGATGGAAATTCGTGAACTTCTGGATGAGTACGAATTCCCGGGAGATGACACTCCGATTATCCAGGGCTCCGCTCTGAAGGCTCTTGAAGATCCGGATGGAGAATGGGGAGATAAGATTATGGAACTTATGGATGCCGTAGATGCTTATATTCCGGATCCGCAGCGTGACACTGACAAACCGTTCCTGATGCCGGTAGAGGACGTATTCTCTATCACAGGACGTGGTACAGTTGCTACAGGTAGAGTAGAGCGTGGTACACTTCATGTATCTGACGAAGTTGAAATCGTTGGTATCAAAGAAGAAACACGTAAAGTTGTTGTAACTGGTGTAGAAATGTTCCGTAAGCTGCTTGATGAAGCTCAGGCTGGTGATAACATCGGTGCTCTGCTTCGTGGTGTTCAGAGAAACGAAATCGAAAGAGGACAGGTTCTCTGCAAACCGGGTTCTGTAACCTGCCACCACAAATTTACAGCTCAGGTTTACGTTCTGACCAAAGATGAAGGTGGACGTCATACTCCGTTCTTCAACAACTATCGTCCGCAGTTCTACTTCAGAACAACAGACGTTACAGGTGTTTGCGAACTTCCGGAACTGTCTCTTATACACATCT
>DWYV01000071.1 GCA_019118525.1 Candidatus Bariatricus faecipullorum | reverse complement strand
AGATGTGTATAAGAGACAGGGTACGGGCCAGCCCGTACCCGTCCCCGACTGCAATTCAGAAACAAAAGCAAATATTTAAAAACTTTAAGAAGCCAGCCCCAGAATTCCCAGATAATATCCTCCGATTCCGACTACCATCAGAAGCAGTACAACAATAACCGGGGATACTTTTTTCTTCAGCAGCATCCAGGTGCCGATTATCAGACCGAAAGGAAGGAGATTCATAATCAGTCCATCCAGCACTTCCTGAAGCACGACCTGAGTTTCGCCCACATGAATCACAGCAGACAGATTTACCAGGACATTCTGTGCTCCCATGGCGCCAACCACCATCAGACCCAGTATTCCAAAGGCATCCGTCAGTCTCGTCAGAGAACCGCTTCCTTCTCCCAGGAGGGACATGACAGCGCTGCTTCCCTTCCGGTATCCCATAAAATAGAGATTATAGCCTACTGCCAGCATGATTCCGGTAAAAATAAGGAAGAAAATAACCGGACCGCTGAAATTGCCATCCAGCGCCAGTGTACACCCCAGAGATACTCCGATGGGATAAATGACGCCGCCGGCCAGGCTGTCGCCGATACCGGCCAGCGGACCCATAAGTCCGGTTCTGAGACCGTTAATCATCTCATCGGATATATCCGCGCCATTGGCTCTCTGCTCTTCCAGAGAAGCACAGATTCCGGGAATCACGTTTCCGATAAAGGAAGGCTCCGTATTAAAGAAAACAAGATACCGCTTCATGGCGTCGCTGATGTCCTTCGGGTCTTTATAAAGCCGCCGGATAATCGGTACCATGGCCAGAATATTGCCGGAGGCCTGCATACGTTCATAATTGTAGCCCACTTCTGCTCCCAGACCAATCAGCCAGTGCTTCAGCAGGTCGGAACGCTTCAGACGAATCTGAAGTTCCTCTTTTCCTTCCTGGGGCTCCTCATCGTAGGAAGCAGCATCCGCCGTGTTTTCCTCTCTTCCGCTGTAGTAGCTGATAACAGCCATGGCTGCGCCGAAAATCGCGATTGGCATTGTGCCAAGGCCCAGATAGGCAGCGGCAAAGAAACCGATTACAAAATAAGGAATCATCCGTTTCTTTCCGAGATAATTTAGAAGCATGGCTACACCAACTGCCGGGAGCAGACCTCCGGTTACGCTCAGTGCGTTGACAAAAGATTCCGGGATTTTCCCAAGCAGGTCTGTAAAAAAGCTCTGCCCAAGGAACATCAGAAGGAAAGCCGGAAATCCGTTAATAACCAGACAGGTAAGCTGCGGAAACAGCCAGGCATTAAAAAATACTTTGTTCAGTTCTGCCTTTTCCGCATTCGCATCCAGCCGGTGTACCCAGAAAGAGTTCAGGGTCATCTGCAGATTCCAGAGCAGAGTGCCCAGAAGGCCAATCGGTATGGCCAGCGTGATGCCCAGTTCCGGGTTTGCCCCTGCCAGCACCGTAATAGCCGTACCATAGACACCGGCAATTCCGATGTTGGAGGGCATGGTTCCACCGGCGGAAATCCATCCGATATAGGCCAGGTTAATCGTTGCTCCGGCTGTCAGTCCAAGGAGGGGGTCGCCCAGGATAATTCCTACAATGGTTCCGTTAATCAGAGGATAACAGAAGGGCCATGTAATCGGGCTCCAAACCCTGCCGCTTGCCAGGTTCGCTGTGATGGCCAGCAGTAATGCCTGAATAATAATCATGTCTCATTTCTCCTTTCGTCGCTTTACTCAAAATCCTCATATGTATAAAGTGCTTTTCCGGGGCCGGAAAGCCATCTGGCCTCTCCCTCCGTGGCCAGAGCCTCGTCCTCCATGCGGAAGGATATCCGGATGGAAGAAGCGCCCTGCTTCTCGTCATAGGGATAGACCCCGTTTTCTATCGCAAATACCATACCCGGCTGTACCACTTCCTGACAGTCCCCCGTAATATTCGGATACTCCGTCACTGTCAGTCCTACAGAATGACCGCTGGTATGCAGAACCTGGCATCCCGCTTCCCGCAGATATCCCTCCACGGCATCGCTGACCTCCCGGAGAGGCACGCCCGGCCGAAGCGCCTGAAAGCCTGCATGCACACACGCTTTCGCCTTCTCCGCCATCTCCACATACTCCTGAGGCGGTTTCTGTCCGAGGTACATGGTCCGGGTCAGGTCCGAGGCATAGCCGTCTATATGGCCGCTGATATCTACCAGCACAATTTCCCCGGCCTGTACAACCCGGTCCGTAGCATAACTGTTAAAAGTATGGTATTTGTCTCTTCCCGAATTCACGGTAAGATAGGAAATCCGGTCCACACCGTCTGCCGCCATCCGGGAAGCAATCCCTCTGGCAATTTCCTTCTCCGTGGTAATTCCCGGACGGATGCAGGAAAAAGTCTCCGCAATCGCCCGTTCTGTCACATATCCGGCGGTCTCTATTTTTCCCGCCTCCCAGTCTGTTTTCACCATTCTCGCTCTCTGAATGGCCCGGCTTCCGTCCACAAAATCTATTCTTCCAGAGAACGCCTCTGCCAGTTCCTTCAGAATGTGAAGAGGCCAGAAATAATGCAGGCCGTCCCCCGCCTCCAGGCCTACATTCTTTACCTCATAGTCCAGAGAGGCCGTAAACTGCTCCAGGGCATCCTGGGGGTCTTTTGCATTCAGTTCGCCCAGGTTTCTTTCCGAGGAACCGGAGCAGTAAATGTTCCGGCACCAGCTGGTATTTTCCACTGTGGTTTTTTCCAGAATTCTCAGGTAAATGGCCGGTTCCCCTGTTCTCGGCACAAAGACGAAGACGGGCCGGAACAGACTGGAAGTATACCAGGAACGGTAGCCGGTGGCATAATAGATATTTTCCGGTGCTGACAGAAGCAGCATATCCAGGCCTTCTTCCGCCATCTGCTCCTGAAGCTTTCTGTTATGCAGCAGATATTCTTCCCTGGAAAATGATTTCAGGTAATCTTTTGTTTCCATCTGATTCTCCCCTCTTAAAGCAGTTTTTTTATTGAAGTTTCTTTCTCATCCGGTATCAGCTGATAGACAATCTCGATACCACGGTCCGCAATATTGCGGAAACTCTGAATCTCTTCTTCGCTGGCAGATACATTTTTTATGAAAGTTTTCCGTCCCTTTCTGGCCCCCATACCGCCCAGGATGACCTTCTCTATGGGAATCTGTCTCTCCAGAAGGGCCTCCAGAACTTCCGGCACTTTTACGAGAATCAGAATGTTCTCGCCCTTTTCCCCCTCTTCCTGAAGCCAGGAAACCGCGTCTTCCACGGATTTTATCAGGACTTCCACCCCCACCGGAGCCGCCGCCTTGTAAATCCGCTCCATCAGCCGGTTTTTCGCCAGTTCATCATCTACAATCAGAATCCGGTTAATCGGATACCGGCGAATCCAGGCAGTTACTACCTGGCCGTGAATCAGCCTGTCATCAATTCTCGTCAGCATAATATTTCTCATACCACTACCTCCAGTTCACTTAATAATTTTTTACAGTCGAAAATACTTTCTTTTCCAGCTTTTATAATATTTTCTGTTACCTGTTCCAGCGGTTCTTCTCCTCTCTGATTTACCGCCTCCAGAAGCATGGGAAGATTCACCCCTGTAATATGGCAGAATTGATATTTTTCCTGTAGCTCCACCAGGATATTAAAAGGCGTTCCATACATCAGATCGGACAGTACCAGAACTTCCTGCCCTGCTTTTTCCGATGACTCCAGAGAAGACCCTACCTGCTCCTTCAGGTCATCCAGATTGCAGCCAGGCTCTACAGACCAGGTCTCCATGTCCGGCTGTTCTCCCATGATAATACGGGAGGTCTGTAAAAGCCCTTTTGAAAGCACATCATGGGTAAAAATAATAATTTTATACATCCGTTTTCCTCTCCTCTAACATAAATTTTGAAAATTCGGCAGCTACTTCACTGCTGCAGCTTCCCAGGTAATAAATCAGTTTCGAAGCAAATAACATAAAATCCCAGTTTCCCATTTCAAATCCTATGCTCCTTATCCTTCCTTCCCCGCCGTCCAGCGAGAACCGGCAGATATTGCCGCCTCCTTTCCGGTAGGTATACAGATACTGTATCTGCTTCAGTCCTTCAATCTGGATGGACCAGACGCCCGGTATAAATGGAAGGTCCTCTTCGGTTACCTCTACACGACACCCGATATCCTTTAAATCTGTCAGAGTTCCTGCCAGTTTCTGCAAATACCACTCCGGCTGTTCCCTGGCATACTTGGACATGGTCTCAATGGTTTTCCAGTCCTTTCCATCCAGCATGGGAGAGATGCAGGCGCAGGGGATATCCCGTTCTTTTCCCTCCAGTACCTGAGTGGAAATGACGAAGTCATATTTTTCTGTTTCCTGACTGAAAAAACTGTAATAACTGCATTCCGTGATTTTCCATTTGGAATGTCTGGTGAGAAGTTTATGCCGCATAAGATTAACAATCCCCTTCGGCTGGTTGGAGACCAGAAGAATTTCTGCATTTTCTTCCTTTTCCATAATTTCTCCCTGAATATAAAGTGCCAGATAGCAGATTTCATCCATGCTTATCTCAGGCAGGGAAAACTTTTTTGCCAGAATCCAGCAGATAATCTGACAGATATTCGTAACCTCTGTGTATTCTTCCAGTATCTGGGGAGCAAGGGGATTCCTGGCCTGGGTATTACCGCTTACCCTTTTAATCATGAAAGAAATATGAGACATCACGTTCTGGTAAAGAGAAGATTCTTCACGCAGATTCACTTCCATAATCACAGAAAAAGCATCAATAAAATCTCTGGCAAACGCATCCGTCAGACCGCTGTCTTCTCCCTCCTTTTTTTCCTGACACATGCTGGAAAGATGGGTTTCCGAGAGAATCTTCCAGAGAAACGCTTCCTCGCCGTCCGGAATCTCTGTTCCGGATTCTGTTTCCAGCATGCCCACCAGCTTTTTTGCCAGACTGTAAAGTCTGCCGCCCTTCCTGTCCGGTCCCTGTTCCTCCTTTTCCATATGAAATCCCTGCCGGTTCCGGTACAGCAGTACGAGAATCCCGACAGAAATACGACCATATTCCCGCTCGTCAAAATAATAATTTTCCTCTTCCTCCAGATTTCGGAGAAGCCGCTCCGTACTGCTCAAATCCGCTTCCGAAAAGCAGTCCAGAATCGTCATCATAATGTCCGCTTCAAAATTTCTGCCCCAGTCCTGCTCAGAAGAAGCATCCAGCAGAAAAATAATTAAATCTGTCAGTGTTACCCGGATGTCTTCTTCCTTTCCTCTGACGGCAATCCCCCTTTTCCCTCTTTCCAGAGAGAGGCCCTGCCGTACCAGAAATGTTTCTACTGCTTTTACATCATTGGTAATACTGCTTCTGCTGACATAATATTTATAGGCCAGATCCGAAAGCACCGTTTCCTCATCTGTGTAGAGCAGAAAATTCAGGGCAATATCCAGCCTGCGGTAATCCCGGTTCCAGGAAATTTCCCGGTATTCCCGGCGTCCCTCCTCCCGTATCAGAATACGGTTAAAAAAAGCCTCCTTGTCCGCTTTTTCCAGGTTCAGACGAATTCCTACGCCCGCTTTTTTCTCAATAAATGCCCCTGTTGGAAGGAGTTCCTGATTGATTGTCTTAATATCTCTGTGCAGTGTTTTTTCAGAAACCTGCATTTCCTTCGCCCATTCATGGACCGGTATAAATTGTTCTTTTTGAGTTAATAATTCAATAAATTTTTCGTGTCTTTCTTTCAT
>DWYV01000070.1 GCA_019118525.1 Candidatus Bariatricus faecipullorum | reverse complement strand
ATATAATAAAATAATACTATTTTACTTATAGGTCAAGGGAGAATATAATGAAGGCGGAGGGAGGAAAGAGAACCCAATGGAAAAAAAGATAACAGAGAAAAAAAGCGTAGTTTTAAGAAAACTGTTCTGGTCCACCCTTTACCTGAGCGCCTTTACCTTTGGGGGAGGCTATGTCATCGTCACCCTGATGAAGAAAAAGTTCGTGGACCAGGAGCAGTGGATAGAAGAAAGGGAAATGCTGGATCTGACCGCCATTGCCCAGTCGGCTCCGGGAGCCATCGCGGTAAACGGCGCCATCGTGGTGGGCTATAAGCTGGCGGGTCTTACAGGGGCCCTGGTATCCATCGTGGCCACGATTCTGCCGCCCTTTGTCATTATCTCGGCGATTTCCGTGTTTTACCAGGCTTTCCGGGACAACATCCTGATTAGCCAGCTTCTGGAAGGAATGCAGGCAGGCGTGGGGGCCGTCATCGCTGCCGTGGTCTGGGAGATGGGACGCGGGATTCTGCACGGAAGGGACAAGGTTTCCCTGGTTATCATGGCAGGCACCTTTGGGGCAGTCTGTATCTGGAACGTCAATGTGGTCTGGGTGATTCTGGTCTGCGCCCTTCTGGGTGTGGTGCGGACCCTGCTGGCAGGAAGGAGGAAACATTCATGATATACCTGGAACTTTTCCTCAGCTTTCTGCAGATTGGCGCGCTGAGCTTCGGAGGCGGATATGCCGCTATGCCCCTGATTCAGAATCAGGTGGTGTCCATCCACGGGTGGCTGACCATGAAAGAATTTACAGACCTGGTAACCATCTCCCAGATGACCCCGGGCCCCATTGCCATCAATTCCGCCACCTTTGTGGGAATTAAGATTGCAGGAATCGGAGGGGCCGCCGTGGCCACCCTGGGCTGCATCCTGCCCTCCTGCATCCTGGTAACCCTGATTGCAAAACTCTACCTGAAATACCGGGACATGACCCTTCTGCAGGGCGTCCTCGGCACCCTGCGGCCGGCAGTGGTCGCCATGATAGCCGCGGCCGGCGTGACCATTTCAGTATCCGCCTTTTGGCCGGCGGGAGGCGGCCCCGTTCTGGCAGAGACGGACTGGAGTCTGGTAGTCATTTTCCTTATCTGCCTGGTGCTTTTAATAAAAGGAAAGAAAAATCCCGTGCTGGTCATGGTGCTGGCCGGCGTGATGAAAGCCGGCTTTTACTGGCTGGGACAGCTGCCGGTATAACGGCGGAATCCGCTTCCCCGGTCCTTGTTGAAAAGCCGGGGAGGGGATATTATAATAAAAAGAAAAGCCGGAGAAAGGAGAAAAACGATGTTTCGGAACATGAGAAGAAGCAGGCAGGAACTGGACCAGAAAGCCTGCGAAGATATACTGAACAGAGGGACCTCAGGCGTACTGGCGGTTCTGGGAGACGAAGACTATCCCTACGCCGTACCGCTGAGCTACTATTATGAAGAGGGGAAAGTGTACTTCCACTGCGCAAAAAGCGGCCATAAGCTGGACGCCATCCGCAAATCCCCGAAGGCGTCCTTCTGCGTCATTGAGCAGGACCAGGTGATACCGGAAAGATATACCACCCATTTCCGCAGTGTCATTGTTTTTGGAACTGTGCGGATTCTGGAAGGAGATACAGAAAAGAGAGCGGCCGTGGAAAAGCTGGCGGACAAGTACGCGCCGGAAGCATCCAGCGATTACAGAGACAAGTATATTGAAAAAGAATGGGCGCCTCTTTGCATGCTGGAGATGACAGTAAAACACATGACCGGAAAGGAAGCCATCGAACTGGTAAAAGAAAGGGAGAACGCATGAGAAATGTCCGCAGTGTAGAACTCTATACCGGAAGCAGGGAAGAAAAACTGCCGGATTTTTCACCGGATTTTCCCTATCTCGCTTCCCGGGCGGAACTGGACTATTACGGCACCTCCTTTGTCCCCTGGCACTGGCACCGGGCCGTGGAACTGTTCTATATGGAAAGCGGCGAACTCCGGTACTATACGCCGGGCGGCACCCGGGTGTTCCCGGCAGGTTCCGGAGGCATGGTAAATTCCAATGTTCTGCACAAGACGGACTTCCGGATACAGAGGGAGAGAAACGTTCAGCTTCTGCATCTGTTTCATCCGGATCTGATAGGAGGAACGCCTGGGAGCCGGATGAATCAGCGCTATGTGGCGCCGGTGGTTTCCGCTTCCCGTCCGGAGCTGATTGCCCTTTACCCGGAAAACCCGGAGCAGGCAGAAATTCTTCGGCTCATCCGGCAGGCTTTCCAGATACCGGAGACAGAATTCGGATATGAATTACAGATCCGGGAGGCACTCTCCAGAATCTGGCTGAAAATGATAAAACTGGTCTGGAACGAAGTGCAGAATCCGGACGGCGGCCAAAACCGGGAGACCGGTAAAATCAAGCAGATGCTGGCCTACGTCCACGAACATTTCGCAGAAAAAATACCCGTGGCCCGGCTGGCAGAAGAAGCTTTTCTCAGCGAGCGGGAATGCTACCGGGTGTTTCAGAACTGCCTTCATATGACGCCCTCGGAATACATCCGAAGCTACCGGCTGCAGATGGCCTGCCAGATGCTGGCCGAGGGGAAAAGGAGCGTGACGGAAACCGGCCATGCCTGCGGATTTGGCCAGAGCAGCTACTTCGGAAAACTGTTTCGCGAACAGATGGGCTGTACGCCCCTGGAATACCAGAGAAAATGGCAGAATCGTAATAAAAATTGACGGAAAAACGATATTTTAGACTTTATAATGGCGTTATACTGATAATCAGAAAAGGAGGACGCCATGATTAAAGTGAAGATTCTGAATATCCGTAATTTTTTGAATACAGTAAACCAGTGTACCGGTAAAGTGCTGATGCTGTCCCCGGAGGGAGAAAAAACGGACATCAACAAAAACTACACCGCCCAGTATCATCTGGAAGACCAGTATCTGAAAAACGGGCGTCGGCTTCCCCTGACCCTGGAATTTGAAAAACCCTCAGACTACATGAGCATTGTGGATTACTACGCAGGGGACTGTTAGAATAGGAAGGAAAACAGGAAGGAGACGGACAGATGAGCAGAGAAATTAGACTGGTGGCAGTGGATATGGACGGAACCTTTGTCCGTTCGGATTATACCTACGATGTGGAGCGGTTTGAGCGGATACGCAGACGGATGAAAGCGGCCGGCTGCAGATTTGTGGTGGCCAGTGGGAATCAGTACTACCAGCTCCGGGACCAGTTTCCCCAGTGCCAGGAGGAGCTGGCCTTTGTGGCGGAAAACGGGGCTTACATCCTGGACGGAAGGGAAGTGGTTTACACAGCTTCCATGCCCCGGGAACACGTGGAATACATCATCGACGTATGCCGGGAATACCCGGATGTGAAGAATGTGCTGTGCGGAGTGAAAAGCGCATACTGCCAGCGGGGAACGGTAGACCAGGACTTTTTTGACCTGACCCGCATCTACTATCACCGGCTGGAGTGGGTGGACGATTTCAAAAAAGTAGAGGACCAGATTTTCAAATTCGCTCCCACAGTGCCGGATGAGAAAACCGAATACTACTGCGACGTATTCCGGGAAAGACTGGCCGGGAAGGCAGAGCCCGCTTCCAGCGGGCGTGGGTCCGTGGATCTGATAGTGCCGGGCTGTCATAAAGCCTCCGGATTAAAACGGCTGGTACAACGCTGGGGCATTACGCAGGAGCAGTGTGTGGCCTTTGGAGATGGCGGAAACGACACAGAAATGCTGCAGTACTGCGGACACAGTTACGCCATGGCTAATGCACCGGAGGCAGTGAAAAGAGCGGCAAAGGCCGTGTGCCCCTCCAATGAAGAGGATGGTGTGCTGACGGTGCTGGAACAGCTCTTTCCTTAAAAAGAAATGTCGCTTTTAGTTGACACTTTTCCATATCTTCGTTATGCTTAATAATAGACTGGTCTTCGGGCCACAGAGAGTAAAGAAGGTATTATCAGAACATGGAAAAGCGAAAAAAATTTATCATTAATTTTCTTTATTTTGCGATTATCACTGCAGCCGTATTTCTTGTGCTGCAGTTTGCGCTGACTTTGCTCTTTCCCTTTGTGGCGGCGCTCTTTATTGCATATATTTTAAGACGTCCGATTCGTTTTCTTTCCCGAAAGACAACATTACCCCGGAAAGCCTCTGCAGTAGTGATGGTTCTGATTTTTTACGGTACCATTGGTACTCTTCTGGTACTGGGCAGTATCCGGGCGTTTTCTTTTGTAAGTGACCTGGTGCAGAGTCTCCCGCGAATTTACCTCCAGTATGTCAATCCGGTGATGCGGGAACTGTTTCAGGAGCTGGAACATGCTCTGGGTGAGACGGATCCCGCTGTTCTGGACACCGTAGATTATCTCTGGGGGCAGCTGACCCAGTCGCTCTCCAGTCTGGTGTCCGATTTGTCCCTGACAAGTATGGAGGCCATTTCCAGCCTGGCGTCCTCCCTGCCGGCGCTCTTTATCCGCCTGCTTCTTATGGTTATCTCGACATTTTTTATCGCCATGGATTACGATGCCATGGCTTCCTTCTGTATGCGGCAGCTGGACGGATGGGTGCGGGAACTGGTTTTGACGGTAAAAGAGTATGTGGTGGGAACCTTGTTTGTCTGCATCCGCTCCTACGCTCTGATTATGAGCATTACTTTTTGCGAGCTGGCGGTTGGGCTTGCGATAATCGGGATAGAAAATTCGGTTCTGATATCTCTGGGTATTGCCATATTTGACATCCTTCCTGTGCTGGGAACCGGGGGAGTGATGATACCCTGGGCCATTATTTCGGCTGTGCTGGGAGATATTCCCATGGCGCTGAAGCTTCTGGCCCTGTATCTGGTTATCACTGTGGTCCGGAATATCATTGAGCCGAAAATTGTAGGAAAGCAGATAGGTCTGCACCCGGTCATTACCCTGGTCAGCATGTTTGCAGGGGTACAGCTTTTCGGGGTGGCCGGACTGTTCGGCTTTCCCATAGGCCTGTCCCTGATTCTCTATCTGAACCGGACTGGCGTGATACACATCTTTAAGACAAAAGAAGAAGCCGGGGAAGAATATCCGGAGGCCGGAGAAGATACAGAAGCCGAAAATGACGCAGAAGCAGAGAAAGATGCCGAAACCAAAGCGCATACAGAGGAGACGAAAGATGTTTCTGAAAAACAGCAGAACACAGACGGAAAAACGATATGAGAAACTGTGCCGGGAATTCCCGGCACTTTTCCAGTCTATAGAGGAAAAAATGAAGGAATGCAGTCCGGAAACCGCCCTGGCCCTGAAGTGGCTGTACAGCGCCATGCCCTACAGCGACATGGCAAATTATCCGGTGGAGGTCTTCCTGGATTTTGCCGAACATGGAGCACGGCTCTACCGGGAAAAAAAGGCTGTGAGCCGCCTGCCGGAAGAAATCTTCCGCAACTATGTCCTCCACCACCGGGTCAATGAAGAAGAAATCCGGCCCTGCCGCAGTCTGTTTTACGGGAAGCTGAAACCGCGCCTGAAAGGGAAAGAGGGGGCCGAAGCGGCCCTGGAAGTCAACCGGTGGTGCGGAGAAGAAGCCGTCTACCGGGCAGGGGATGAGCGGACCTTGTCCGCCCTGGCGGTATACGAACGGGGATACGGGCGCTGCGGGGAGGAATCCGTCTTTGCGGTAAATGCTCTGCGAAGTGTTGGCATTCCTGCCCGTCAGGTGTATGTGCCCTGGTGGTCCCATTGCGACGACAACCATGCCTGGGTGGAAGTGTGGGTAAACGGAACCTGGCAGTACCTGGGCGCCTGCGAGCCCCAGCCCGTACTGAACAGCGGATGGTTTACCCGGGCCGCATCCCGGGCCATGCTGGTGCATGCCAGATGGTTTGACCAGATGCCGCCCTCCGGGGAGGAGATTATCGGAACAGAAGGCATGGTAACCATGCTCAACGAATTGAGGCGTTACGCGCCGGTCTGCCGTGTCCGGGTTCAGGTGCTGGAAGCAGGCGGAAGTCCCGCCCCGGGAGTCCGGGTCTGCTTTCAGGTGCTGAATTTTGCCGCCTTTTCCACCGTGGCGGAGAAACAGACCGACGGGACAGGAGTGGCAGAGCTGACCACCGGCCTGGGCAGTCTGTACGTGTATGCCTGGCGGGAAAACCGGAGCGGGGAGGCCCTTCTCCACCTTCCGGAGAAGGCCGCCTGCCAAATCCGCCTGAAAGAAGAGGGGGCAGAGAACTGGCAGGATTTTGACATGACAGCCCCCAAAGGCGTGGACAGTCTTCAGCCTGCCAGGGAGGAATCCCATCCGGTCAGACCGAAGGGAACCTGGGAGAATCCGGAGCGCCGGGCCTTTCTGGGCTGGCTCGAAGAACAGGAACCGGAAAAGGCCTTCTGGGGCAGAAAAATGCTGGATTATCTGACGGAAAAGGACCAGACAGACTGCCGCTTTCCAGTGCTGAAAGCTCATCTGGAGGACGCCTGGCTGAACCGTCCGGATAAGCCGGGCAGGGAAAAGGAAGAGAAAGAGGCCGCGGTCTGGGTGCTGAATCCCCGGGTGGCGGAGGAAGTATTGACAGACTACCGGGCGTATCTGAGAGACCGGCTGGGGGAGAAAGAAAGAGAGCAGTTCCGGAATACGCCGGAACTGCTGTGGGACTGGCTGGAAGTACGGGTGAAAGAGCGTCCGGAAGGGGAGCGGAGCAGCCTGGTTATTACTCCTGCCGCCTGCCTGAAACTGGGTGTGGGAAGCCGCCATTCCAAGGAGGTTCTTTTTGTGGCCCTGGCCAGGAGCCTGGGTGTGCCCGCCAGACTCCGGCCTCTGGACGGAGCGCCGGAATACTGGAGAAAGGGGCAGTTTCTGCCGGTGCAGAAAGAGGCAGAAAAAACTGCCTGGCTGGAAATAAGGGGAAGCGGCGATACTGCATGGAAATACGGGCGAAACTGGAGCCTTGCCCGAAAGACAGAAGAAGGATACCGTACCCTGAACCTGGAGGGGCAGGTCCGGAAAGACGGAATGCTGGAACTGAATCTGCCGGCGGGGACTTACCGGATCCTTACTGCGAACCGGCTTCCCAATGGGAATCTGCTCGCCAGGCAGTGCCGGATTCTGCTCAGCGCCGGAGAAAGACGTGGGGCCACCCTGGAACTGCGGCAGGCGGATCTGCGCGCCATGCTTCCGGAAATAGAGTTGCCAGAGTTTTTTCTTCGAAGTCCGGCCGGGGAACGGGTTTCCTCCCGGACGCTGACGGCAGGAGAGGAACGGATTTTCCTCTGGCTGACAGAGGGCAGTGAGCCTACGGAACATATTCTGAATGAGATATTGGAACAAAAAGGAGCCTTTCGGAAGTGGGAAGACCGTCTGCTGTTTGTCCTGGGGTCAGAGGCGGCGCTGGAAGACCGGCTTATCCGGACCCTGCGGGAAGCTCTGCCGGGAATCCGGATATTCTTTTCGGAATCCGGGGATACGGCGTCCCTGCTCAGCCGGAGTATGTATGTGGAGCCGGGGAAGTTTCCGCTCGTGCTGGTGACGGAGGGTAAGCAGAGAGGGATTTACGCGGTCAGCGGATACAGCGTGGGGACCGGGGAGATGCTGCTGAGGATAGTGGGGAGAGGGGAAGGAAAGGAAGGATTAAGGTGAGTAAATTACATGTCAGTCTACTGAAACGTTATCTGCTGCTCCTGACTGGTCTGTCAGTCATGGCCTTCGGGGTGGCTTTTTCTATTAAAGCCAGCCTTGGCACATCACCCATTTCAAGCGTACCTTATGTTGTAAGTCTGTTTACTCCGCTGACTGTGGGAACAGCGACAATCATTATGCACTGTGTGTTTATTCTTATGCAGATTCTGATTCTAAGGAAGAATTATCATCCAATCCAGCTGATGCAGCTGCCGGTGGCGGTTTTCTTTGGCTATCTGACGGATTTTGGCGTGTGGGCTGTCCAGGGGATTTCTTATGATACCTACTGGCAGCAGTGGATTCTCTGTCTAATCGGAATTTTTCTGGTAGCCGTGGGCGTCAGTCTGGAGGTAAAAGCGGGCGTCGTTGTACTTGCTGGGGAAGGTGTAGTTCTTGCGATATGTCAGGTCCTGCCGGTCAAGTTCGGATATATGAAGGTTGGGTTTGACGTAACGCTGGTGGTTATTGCCTGCGTCTTGTCTATTGTATTTACCGGGCAGCTGCAGGGTGTGCGGGAAGGCACTGTAGCGGCAGCCATTATGGTGGGACTGATTGCGAAACAGCTTGGAAAACTTCTGAGTCACTGGAAACTGGAAGAGATATAATAGGGGTATAAAAGTGCAGAGGAAAGAGGAGGAAGGAAATTTATAACTGGTCTTATGAGCGGTGGTGAATTTTTCTGTATGCATTTATTCTTCAGGGGACTTCTGCAGTTTGTTCATGCAAATGAGATTGCAAGACTGGATAAAATGGCGGTGAACTTCTGACACCAGAAAATAAAAAAACTGGTGTCAAACCTCGAAAAAAGGAAAATTTCGCCATGCACTTCATGAACTGTGTTCATTCGGTCACGGCTGTCGCCGTATAGATATAATCCCGGAAAAGCCCGTATGTGAGCAGGATCCCAATGGGGCATTCCGGGATTGACCCTGCATGGCTCATAGCATGCGTGAAAAAATATTAAAAAATTAGCACTCGCCTCTTGCCGTGTGGCGGGTGGTTTTGTCCTGTGGCGTCAGAGCCCGTAAAGCCTTATTTTACAAGGTTTCTGCGGGTTCTGTCTTTTTGTCTGGGAGTGTCAAATGGTGTGGTTTTTGCGGAAATGGTGTAGTAAATGGTGTAGTGGGATGACTTCAGAAGATACGGAGAGGGATGAAAAATAAGGGGATAGCGAAAAGTAGGGAGATTTGATAAAATTAAGAAGAAATGTATGAATGACCAGTAATTAATGAGTTTGTATAAAAACGATAATGAGAAGGAAAAATCATATTTGAATAAGAAAAAAGATAAAGTGACAATTGTTCTTTCATTTCCTATGCGGTTGGTTGTATGTTTGGGCGTTGCTCCTTGGATGTTCATGGTCTAGCTTATGCACGCGGCGAATGGAATTCAAATAAATATGTTTGAGCAGGCGAGACTAGTTGAAAAAATTAAGATGTTGGAAAGTCATCTTTCGGATATACTGGTCAAAAATACAACTATTTATGGGATTCTGAGTAAAGCCATTCATGAGTTGAGCGAAGAAGAATGCAGAAAGTACTTTCCTGTTGTGAAGGAACGTATTTATCAGATACTTGGTATGTGTGAAAGACTAAGAAAAAGACAGGCTAATGAAGTTGCTTAGAATAAAGCATTGAACGCAAGAACAACATCAATTTAGTGAAAAAATGTGAAGGTTAGGACTGCCAAAGAAAGCGAGGTGTTATGATGACCATAGAAGAAATTCTTGCAGGGGAATCTAAGAATGTAGAGTTCAAAGAGAGCCTGCCGGAGAAAAGCATCAAATATATGAAGTCTGTAGTTGCATTTGCAAATGGAACCGGAGGGAAAATTATTTTTGGAATTGCTGATAAGACAAGAGAAGTTGTCGGTTTTTCCAAGGAAGATGTGTTCGAAAAAATGGATGTCATTGCCAATGCTGTATCAGATAGTTGCGAACCGGCAATTATCCCGGATATTTCTTTACAGACGATTGATGGCAAGACTGTTATTGTGGTAGAGGTTTCTGAGGGCAGACAACGCCCATATTATATCAAAGCCCTTGGCAGAGACGGAGGAGTATATGTTCGTGTTGCCGGAACAACCCGTCTTGCTGACGAGTATATGATAAAAGAATTGCTGTTTGAGGGCAGCAACCGCTACTACGATCAGGCTTTGTGTACCGGGTTGAATATCACAGATGAAGATATTGATGTTCTTTGCAAAGCCATGAAGGAGCAGGCAATCAAAAACGCTCATACGGAGGAACAGAAGGCATCTATTAAAGATGTTGGCAGACAGCAGCTCCGTTCCTGGGGTGTTTTGATTGAACGTGATGGAAAAGATTATCCGTCTAATGCCTTTGCTATTTTAACAGGCAACGCGGGACTTCATGTTGCAACGCAATGTGGCGTCTTCAAAGGCACAACAAAAGCGGTATTTGTTGATCGGCGGGAATATACCGGTCCGCTTTGGGAACAGATAGATGATGCATTTCAGTTTGTTCTGCGAAATATTCATCTGGGCGCTACTATTGTTGGGATTTATCGCCAGGATGTTTATGAAATCCCACCGGATGCCATTCGTGAGTTGATTATCAATGCCATGGTGCATCGTAGTTATTTGGATCATGGTACGATACAGGTTGCTGTGTATGATAACCGATTGGAAATCACTTCCCCGGGAAAGCTGCCAATGGGACAAACTATGGAGCGTATGAAAGAAGGCTATTCCAAAATCAGAAATGAAGCTCTTGCTCATGCCTTTGCTTATATGAATCTGATTGAGCATTGGGGAAGCGGCATTCCGAGAATTATTGATAAAGTAAAAGCTGCCGGACTACGGGAACCGGAGTTTATTGGCGGCGAGGTTGATTTGCGCATTAATATCTATCGTGGACAGGTTGAAACCAAGGATCATAATGACTTTATTAATGCCAATAAAGTGCCAGATACTACGGGAAAAGTGCCGAATAGTGCCGATGGAGTGCCGGATACAGTTGAAAAAGTACCAGATAGTGCGGAAAAAATGCCGGATACGATGGCGAAACTGCCGGATAATGAGCAGGAGCAGCAGATTTTTAAATATGTATTGAAAAATAACTCCATTACGACAGCCAAGGCAGCAGAGCTTTTAGGAGTAAAACAGCGTAGAGCAAGAGCCGTTTTAATGAATATGGTTGAGAGTGCTTATTTGAGAAAAGAGGGCGCGGCACGAAGCACAATTTATGTAAAAAATACGGAAGGAAGATAATGCCGCATGGATACAGACAAAGTAATGCAAGACTTGTCTGGTTAATGTGTCCTCACTTGTCCGCTAATTATGTCGCAGACTGTCCGCCGAATATGGCACAGGTGTCCGTTTGCAAGGACGAACGGACCGGAAAGCGTCAGAGCCCGTAGAGCCTTATTTTACAAGGTTTCTGCGGGTTCTGACTTTTTGTCTGGGAGTGTCAAATGGTGTAGTTATTTGCAGAAATGGTGTAGTAAATGGTGTAGTAAAGTTTTATAATTATTTATATTAGATGGATACTAAACTATATGTAGTGTTTTGTCGTGAGTAAGGTCCGGACTGGGGGCAGATTCATTCGTAGTTGGAGATTTTCTTTGAAGAAAGACTATCCGGATTATAAGCAGCTTCCCGTCTGAGAGGGCTGGATTAGCCAGCCCTGCCTGACATGTCTGGAAACTGCATTATAATACAAGCAGGGGCAGAACCTCAAAAAACTGGTCCTGCCCAAAGTAACTAATGACATATCTTATATCAGTTTTTTCAGTTTACACAAAACTTGAAACGGTCTCATTGCATCCAGGGTTGGCTATCTTTTGGCATTTTTATTATACTTAAGGAACAGGAAACGCGATGGGATTCCCCTTTTCCGGCATCAGAAAGAGACGGCTGAGATATAACGGATGAACTCATGGTTCTTCTCTAACCTTCCCTTCTGCCAGGAGGCCATGGGATTACAGTAGTATACACGTGTAGACTCTCCGTTTCCATTTTCCCTTTCAAAGACGCCTGGATACTTAAAGGCAGAACCGTTGTCTGCGAGGATTACAGGGAACAGCTGTCCATAGGATGCGGCTCCCAGCCCGTCATAAAGGAAATCGAAAACTTCTCTGATGTATTCCCTGCGGTCGGCAAGAAGACCAGCATAAGCAGGCAGCTCCGGAACAAAAGTGTCAGGAAAACGTTTCCGCCTTTTCCACCGGCCCCCTCCACAACGTCCATTTCCACTACGGAAAAGTCTGGGTGCTATGCCAGGCAGAGTTCAAAATCGGCATAGGTACGCCCCTTCCTATAACCCGGGATTTCCCTGTCCCCGCGGCGTTTTTGCCGGGGCTTATAGCGTACTTTCCGTGGAAGGTCCAGATTGATGGCGGAAAAAAGATTCTGGTCGATATAGTTGTATAAAGTCCGCTGGGAACAGCCGATTTCCTCTTTGTGGGAAAGATAGATATGGGAAAGGGGCTGGCCTTGTTTTAAAAGCGGAGAAATGAGCTTGTCCAGCTGTGCCAGGGATTCCGGGGTCTGGTTAATGCCGCTGCGGGAAGAAGATTTGACCTCATGATAGGCGTCATCTGCATATTTTGCCCGATAGAAAAAGAAATCATGGGAACAGGAGCGCAGTTTTGGGCATTTATTACAGACATAGGGCGGCTTTTTGAGAAGGGCGCATATTTTAGGAGCAAAGCTTTTGCAGGAAAGCGAGCAGCGTTTGCTGCGGCATTTGGAGCAGAAGGCCTCACACTGTGTGCGTCCGCACAGGCCTTTCACCGTACAGGAACCAAAATGTTCGCATTCCGAACGCTTCCTTGCCATTTCTGTGGAATAATGGTGCACGACGGAACGATGCCTGCGCACCTCCCTTGAAATAGTTGTAGTGGATCTGCCAAGTTCTGCAGCAATCTGGGAGAAACTCTTTCTTTCTTCCAGAAGGGCTTCGATACGGATCCGGTCAGAGAGAGTCAAATGTTTCATAAAGAACCTCCAATCTGCTTCGGGCATCGGTTCAGATAGAAGTATCATAAAGCATTGCAGGAGTAAATGCCACCCATAGTTTGCAGGACTTACTGCAACAGCAAATGCAATAGAAGGTATTTTGGTTACTCAAAACTTGCATTAACTTTTTCATTTAAGCCTTACAAAAAAAATATTAAAAAAATTAGCACTCACCTCTTGGCTCGTTTGGGGTGGTTTTGTCCTGTGGTGTCAGAGCCCGTAAAGCCTTATTTTACAAGGTTTTTGCGGGTTCTTACTTTTTGTCTGGAAGCGTCAAAAATCGTCATTTTTTGCGAAAATGGTGTAGTAAATGGTGTAGTAAAAGGGGCTAGAATGATAAAACAATAACGGATTTAAGTAAAGAAAGAATATCAGCTTGTTGGAGTCTGTTATATATGGTATCATTTTCTTGTGGTGGCAGAGTTTTCTTGGCGTAAAGAGAGAAACTTTGCTTTTTTATATTGATGACTAAATGGATGGTAGATTAAGCTATCCACTTTAATTTCTGTCTCTTATACACATCT
>DWYV01000069.1 GCA_019118525.1 Candidatus Bariatricus faecipullorum | reverse complement strand
CAGCGTCAGATGTGTATAAGAGACAGGTCTCATACTGTATTGCACCAACAAGTACAGTATATTACACACATATACTGTTGTCAATACATAAAGTTTATTTTCTAAAAAATCAAAAAAACACCTGACCGTATCCTTTTTAGAGGACTATGGTCAGGTGCTCTATCATTTTTACGTTATTTTCATTTCGTCGGACTGACATCACTTTCGTTCTACCGCCTATACCCTGAAAGGACAACATTGAGTTTAACTGGCTGATAAAACCTTTACCCATGGCCGGGATATGCTGGCCGTTTTGTTTAATGCTCCTTCCACGATTGGAAGCTACTACACCGTTTTAGTCAGCCATGACTTATACGGCGACACATAATTTTCTCTCCATTTTGTTCATCCCTCTTGCCAGAAATTCATTTTCTCCGTAAACTCTTTTACGGTTTCCATGATAACAGGATATGTAATCTCTCTTGCATATAAATTTTGTGCCTGATACCTCTTCCATAAATCCTGCAGGACGGCTGATTCTTCCAATGCCAGCAGAATCCGTTTCGTGTCCTGCAGAACGGATAAGGAATCTCTTTTCTTCGCTGTGGCAAGAACCGCCTGTTTTAGAAGGTTCCAGTCTGCATTTTCCCGATATAGCCGGTACAGAAGGTGTAAATCATAAAAATCTCTTGCCCGCGTATTTCCTACATTTCTTCGGATGATTGTTTCGTATTTTTCCGTCAGTATGGTTTCCTGTGTGTAGGCTTTCACCATTACCCGGCGGTCATCAAATAGGAACGGGTAGGAAAATTGGATTTCTTTTGGTGTAATTTCGTCACCGGTTGTTATATCAATCTTCATAGGTATTTTCATTTTCCCATAAGTGGCCTGGATAGAAGCACGGAAATTTTCGTATTCGTCATCCTCCCGGATTGGCATCAGGTCTAAAAGCTGAAATTCAATCCCGTCATCTACGGGCTGATTCAGGATTTCGCTGATTGCTTTCCGCATACTTTGTTCATCCATTGGTAAGCCTTTTACGGTTATGTCCATATCCATTGTCGTCCGTTCCGCCACACCGAGGATTGCGGAAATCAACAGCCCGCCCTTTAAAATAAATCTGTCCTTGTACGGAGAAACAGAAAGGCGTTCAATGATGCGTTCAAACATAAAAATCTGCAGGACTTCCTGTGCATGGATTTGTTTCTTCTTTGCCAGATTGCGGATGGCTCCTTTTAGTTGTTCTGGTGTCTTCATCATAATATCTCCATGTACTCTTGTACTTTTTCCTCAATGTGAAATTTCCTGGCATATTCCATCAATCGGATATTGTCACGCTCTCTGGAAGCAAAATATCCTTTCACCGCCTGGCCAAAAACCTGCGGATCTGTCTGTTTGCGGCTCCGTATCATATCACAGATACACCGTTCTCTGTCATACACCATGATTTTTCCGCCCTGCGGCGAGACCATCTCCATCATTCCAATGCTCCATAAAGACGGCTTAATCCGGTGAAACTCTACATGAAATAATTCTTCCTTTAGATAGAATACATTATAGGTCTTTGGCACTGTCATAGAAATTATCTGTGGAAAACGGTCAGACAGACCATGAAAATATAATGCTGTTCCATAAGAGAAAACCCCTTTTTTGCACCTGCTCTGCAGCAATACAAATTCGTCATTGATACTATCCGCAAAGGAATAGATTCCCCGGCTTTCCCGAATCAGACTGCCTTCATCCAGATATTTTTTGAGCTGTTCCCGGCGAATCCCTGCGCTGGTTACGTCTTTCGTATATAGATAGCCATTTTCTCTGACAAGTTTTTTCAAAGAATCTAAATCGGTCATAACATCACCTCTCTTGTTATAACTTGACACTATTGTAGCACATGGTGTCAAGTTTGTACATATTTTTGATGGTTTTATTATGACCGGTTTTTGCAGATTCATACCTGTCAAATCTAAATGGAAGATTCTTTTTCTTTGACTGACATCACTTTCGTTCTACCGCCCGTGCGGGACAGATCTCATAGCAGTTTCCACAGTGCAGACAGTGCTCCTGCTGAATCACTGCAGGTTTTTTGCTGATATCAATACATTTCTGAGGACATTTGGAATAGCACAGCTTACAGCCGATACACTTATCCGTTATCACATAACCTTCCGCTTTTTCCCGGGCCCCGCCAAAAGAAAAAGCGGCCCGTTCTATCGGTTTTTTGGAAAGGTCGAACCATTCGCCCGTCCCCTGATATATCTGAAATACCGTCAGGGCACTGCGGGAGCGTTCATCCGGATAAATGCTTTTCATGTAAGGATTCTTCTCAAACAGCTCCGGCAGCTTTTCCGGTCCCAGTTCTTTTGCCCGTCCCTGAATGGAAACTGCGACGCAGGAGAGGGTATCTTCTCCTTTCATGGCCGTGAAAGCGACATTTTCATTTTCCTTTAGCCGCTCATAAAAGCGCTTGCCTTTTGCCGTCAGAAAATAGAGTCCGTTTTCATCATAATCCATCATGTCTATGGCGCAGGTTACGGGCCGGCCCTCCCGGTCCACCGTGGCAAAGACCGTAGAATGGATCTCTTCCACAATATATTTCAGATAATCTTTTGCTTCCATGAAGATACCTCCTAATTCTGTCTGCCCTTAAGTACAGGGGTCAGCCGCTTGTATAACAGCATGGTAACCATACTGATAGCGAGTCCTTTCAGCAGGTTAAAGGGAAAGGCATTGAACAGTACCACGTCCAGTTTTGTCCGGATAAAGGGAATGAATGCGCCAAAAGAAGCGATAAGCTGCTCCAGCGGCATAAATGTCTCAAATACGGGAAGCAGAATAAAATAATTCACTGCTGCCGCCACGATTCCCATAACCAGACTTCCTGCCAGGCAGGCAGCAAGCGCCCTCTTTTTTGTCTTATGCGCCTGATAAATCAGGCCGGCGATTCCCACGAAACTGCTTCCCATGATAAAGTTGGCAAGTTCTCCGACTCCGCCGGTCGAAGAGGACAGTAACTGCAGTACATTTTTTATCAGTTCTGTCATAATACCTGCCAGCGGGCCGTAGGCAAAGGCCCCGATAAGCGCGGGTAAATCCGACAGATCCATCCTCGCAAAGGAAGGGGACAGCGGAACCGGGAACTCGAAAAATGCCAGCAGGAACGAAACGGCCGAAAGCACGGCTACTGCGGTAAGGGTCCGGACGTTCCTGCTTATCGTTCTTTTTTGGGTAATTACTGTTTTTTCCATTACAGTGTGTACTCTTTCGGCGGATTTCCGGAGAAGTCAGCGATAACTGCATGGGCGTCTTTCAGATAGAACACCTCAAAAATCGGGTTGGTCGCCTCGCCGTACTGTCCTTTTACAATCGGATTCTGGATGCACATTTCTTTCGCAGCCATGTTGTCCTCAAAAACGGCCTCGCCGTTCAGCCGAATCCAGGCATAAGACGGGCTGGATACCGATACTTCCACGTTCGGGTTTTCCTGCATGTCCTTATAAACGTCCTTGGTGTTGTTTGTACAGAACCAGAGTTTTCCATCCAGCTCACCTGCAAACATAAAGGGACGACATTTTGCCTTTCCGTCACGTCCTACTGTGGCCAGGTACTGTACCGGGTTTTCCTGTAAAAATTCTACTACTTCTTTCATGTCAAAGACCTCCTTAATGATTTTTTTCATTTGCTTTTTTCATCTTGCAAGTTTATAATATGACTGTAGGGAGTTTTTGTAAAGTAAGCACTTCATTGTGCTATAGTTACCAAAAAGAAACTATTGGAAAGGAGCAGAGAAAATGCAGGAAAGCAACGAACTGCCGGCCTGCCCGGTAGAAACAACCCTGATGTTAATTGGAGATAAATGGAAGGTGCTTATTCTAAGAGATTTAATGCCCGGAACCAAACGGTTCGGAGAACTGAAAAAATCAATCGGACACGTATCCCAGAAAGTGCTCACCGCCCAGCTTAGAGATATGGAAAGCAAAGGACTGGTGAACCGGAAGGTCTATGCGGAAGTTCCGCCGAAGGTAGAATACAGTCTGACCGACCTGGGCAAAAGTCTCAAACCGGTGCTGGACGCCATGTGGTCCTGGGGAGAGGGATACAAAGAAAAATTTAGTTAATGGGGGACGGGTACCGGCTGGCCGGTACCCGTCCCCCACTACAATTTAGAAACAATTCTGTCTTTACTGAATGGATTTTCCGAGGTCAAAGGCCTTCTGAATCTCTGGTTTGCCTTCGATGTCTCCAATGTCCCCGTTTCCTCCGGCCAGTACGTAGCCCAGATTCTTCCACCGCAGGTGTTCCATCAGATGGTCGTAATAGAGAACGACATCATCAAAGCCGTTTCCTTCCGCTGCCATCAGAAGCGCGGAGGATCTGCCGTTTCCACGAAGCAGATTTCCGTCGCCTTCTTCCAGGGCGAAGAGACGGTCCACGGCAGTACGGAGCTGACCGCTCATGTTCCAGTAATAGAGCGGGGAAGCCAGCACAACCACATCACATTCCTTTACGGCGGGATAGATTTGATTCATATCATCCTTCTGGACGCAGGGACATTCCTGGCTGCTGTGACCGCCGAAGCATCCGCGGCATCCGTGGATATCCATCCCGTTTAAGAAAAATTCCGTTACTGTGTTTCCTGCGCTTTCTGCTCCCTCTGTAAACGCTTTTACCAGAGCAGAAGTATTTCCTTTTTTCCGGGGGCTTCCATTTAAAATTACAATCTTTTTACTCATTTTTCTTCTCCTTTTCTAAACAATTTTATCGGCCAGAGCCTCAGCCTGGGCACATCCGTCTGTCTTTTTAATATCTCCGGTATTTAAAACGCCGGGAACCAGAACTTCACCCATCATATGCCATTTCAGCAGAGCTGCGGAACGCTCTACCGGTATCCGTACGCCGTCCAGTACAGACATGTCGTCTTCTTCACAGCAGGCAATCAGCCCACATTCTTTTCCGGCCACCTCTTTTCCCGCCACGCAGAAAGAATAAAGCTTATCAATCACGCCTTTTATCTGTGCCGGAATGGAATACCAGTAAACCGGCATAGTAAATACGATAACATCTGCTTCCAGGATTGCCGGAGCAATGGTATTAAAATCATCATCGAAAGAACAGGCTTTCCCGCTCTTAAAACAGGTTTCACAGGCATGGCATCCGCCCACATTACTCATGGCTGCGTCAAATCTGGTCACCTGATGTCCGTTTTCCTCCGCTTTTTTGATAAAAGCCTCTGTCATGGCAAAGCTGTTCCCGTTTTTCCGGGGACTTCCTGTAATTACAACTACTTTTTTACTCATAACTATGTAACTCCTCCTTTTTAAAATCCGCAGAATTGACTTTTCCTGCTGCTGATATTATAATCATAGCAAGAATATACAAAAAAACAAGTACGCACATTGAAGTTAGGTACTTGCATTAAAGTTATATACTTACTAAAAGGAGAGTGCTTTATGGGTAAACGCTGTATCTCAAACGAAAATCTCAGTACCACCGGCTTCAGCTATACACTGTCCCTGATTAACGGGAAATACAAGATGACCATTCTCTATACGCTGATGGAATTCGGTGTGGTCCGTTTTAATGAGATGAAAAAATATATCGGGGCCATTTCCTACAAGACACTCAGTTCTACCCTGAAAGAACTGGAAGCGGACCAGCTGGTTCACCGGGAAGAGTATCCACAGATTCCGCCCAAGGTGGAATACAGTCTGACCGAGCGGGGTAAATCCCTGATTCCCATTCTGGACGGCATGTGCGAATGGGGCGACAGAAACAGAATATAGCGGGGAACGAAGTTCCCCGCTATATAAAAAGTCTCTGGCTATCCGTTTGCCAGAGACTTTTTCACATTATCATACTATTATTTCATTTCTTTCAGAAGTTCTGCTTTTACTTCGTCCGGAGCAAAAGATACTGAAACGGCATTTCGCATAAGAAGCAGTACTTCCTCATCCCGGACGCCGTATTCTTTCTGAATGAATTCCAGTTCCTTTGTCACAGAACTTCCGCTGACCGTCCGGTTGTCCGTATTGATTGTGGCCAGAAGTCCGGCGTCCAGAAATTCCCGCATGGGATACTGGGCGGTACTTTCCACCGCTCTTGTCTGCAGGTTGCTGATGGGACACATCTCAATTCCGATATGCTTTTCCCGGCACAGTTTCTGCACTTCCGGATTCCCTCTCATGGCAGTGCCGTGTCCGATACGGGCGGCCCCGCAGTTTACCGCATCTATGATATTCTGCACACTGCCGCATTCTCCTGCATGGATGGTATAGGGAAATCCCATCTTACGGACTTCTTCAAAAAGACCGGTAAAACCGGACATGGGCCAGGACGCTTCATCTCCGGCCAGGTCTGCGGCACAGACTCCCTGTCCGAGGAATGCCCTTGCCGTCTTTAACATGTCCAGATTTTCTTCAAAAGAATGATTCCGCATGGCACAGACAATCACCTGATACCAGGTCCCAAATTCCTTCCGGCCCTGTTCCAGCCCTTCCAGGACGGCGGTCAGAACCTTTTCTGTATTCAGCCCGTCATGGACGGAGAAAAGGGGCGCAAACCGCACCTCCACGTACCGCATATTTTCCCGGGAAACCGTACGGATAAAATCATACCCGGCGCCCTTCAGTCCTGCCTCATCCTGCATGCAGGAAAGGGGGATGTCAAATTTTTCCAGATATTCCGCCAGATTCCGGCAGTCCGGACTTACCATCAGCTCCTCCGCGGCCACTTCCCGCCCCAGACGCTCCCGGATAAAATCCGGTGAAAGAGAGCCGTCCAGATGGCAGTGCAGTTCTGCCTTCGGCAGTTTTTTCAGCTGTTCCTGGTTCATCTGCCTTCTCCTTTTCTATACACTTCCGTCCTTACCCGGAGGCTGTTTTCATTCTTTCACAATCGTCATTGTGGCGCTGGTCCCCAGACGGTTTGCCCCTGCTTCCACCAGCCTTTCGGCAAATTCTCTGTCATGGATACCGCCGCTGGCCTTCACGCCCATGGAGTCTCCCACAGTCTTCCGCATCAGGGCCACGTCCTCCACTTTTGCGCCTCCGGTGGAAAATCCGGTGGAGGTTTTCACAAAATCTGCCCCTGCTGCCTTTGCCAGCGTACATGCCTCGATTTTTTCCTCATCCGTCAGAAGGCAGGTCTCAATAATGACCTTCAGCAGTACCTCCGGTCCGCAGGCTTCTTTTACCGCGCGGATATCCTGTTCCACCACATCAAACATCCGGTCTTTCAGAGCTCCGATATTCAGCACCATATCGATTTCCTCTGCGCCGTCCTCCACGGCAGCCAGCGTTTCTTCCCTTTTCGCCCGGGTGCTCATCTGTCCGAGGGGGAACCCTACTACTGTACAAGTCTTTACTTCACTGTCCTTTAAAAGCTCCGCCACACAGGCCGTATAATAAGAATTGACGCATACGGAGGCAAATCCCTGCTCCAGGGCCTCCTTGCATACTTTTTCCACCTGTTCCCGGGTGGCGTCCGCTTTTAAAATGGTATGGTCGAATAATATATGTTCCAGCATTAACTCTCTCCTCCTCAAAAGTCTGCCCAGAAGCTTTGCGGAAGCAGTTCTCCCAGAGTGAATACTTTATATTCCTCCTCTGATTTGACTAAAATAATCTTAAAATCATCTTCACAGAACTCACGCATTACCTGCCGGCACACTCCGCAGGGAGGGCAGTAATTCAGCTCCTGCGCTCCTTCCGGCCCTCCTGCAATGGCGATGGCTTCAAACTCACGAATCCCCTCGCTGACTGCCTTAAAAAAAGCAGTCCGTTCTGCACAGTTCGAAGGCGAATAAGAGCTGTTTTCAATATTGCATCCCGTATAAATGTTCCCTTGTTTATCCAGAAGCGCTGCCCCGACCCGAAAATGGGAATAAGGACTATAGGAAAACTCACGCATTTTCAGCGCCTCCCGGCTTAATGTCTTTTCCTCTGTCATCAGTTTTTCTCCTTTTCTTTTCGAATCATGCTCCGGACAGCTTCCACTGCCGTGCGGATAGCTCCTTCCGTGTCATGTACCTGCGTATTGTCCAGACCGGCTTTCGCCCGCTCCTGATTTGCTATGACAAGCAGTACCGTACCTACCCGCACCCGCAGGCAGCTTCCCACGATAAACAGCGCCGCGGATTCCATCTCGGAACCCAGGGCTCCGCATTTTACCCAGGCGTCCCATTTATTCAGAAGCTCATAGCCCACCGGCTTTACCTCCGGCTCATGCTGTCCGTAGAAGGAATCCTTGCACTGCGCCACTCCTACGTGATAAGTAAATCCCAGTTTTTCCGCCGCGTCGGCCAGTGCTTTTGTGACCTCAAAATCCGCCACTGCCGGATACTCAATCGGCGCATATTCCTTTGACGTTCCCTCCATACGGACGGCGCCGTTTGCCACAATCAGATCGCCGCCTTTGACGTCCAGCTGCATGCCTCCGCAGGTGCCTACCCGGATAAAGGTGTCCGCGCCGCACTGGTGCAGTTCTTCCATGGCTATGGCCGCTGACGGCCCCCCGATTCCCGTGGATGTCACACTGACCATTTCCCCTTCCAGGTATCCCGTATACGTTACGTACTCCCGGCTGTCCGCTATCAGTTCCGCATTATCCAGAAACTTTGCAATCTTCCGGCACCGTTTCGGGTCTCCCGGCATGATAACATATTTTCCTACTTTTTCCGGATTCGTCTGAATGTGATAGGGCACCCCTGCGCCCTCTGTGTAATCAATCATTTTCATTCTCCTTTCCTTCTGTATGCGGTTATTTTTCTTTATGACAGAACGTCTGCGCCTGCCGCGCAATGTCGTGTGTCACTTTGCGGGAATTTTTTTACTCCCCCGCAAAATACCGGATAATTTCCACTACGCTTCCCGCTCTCCTCCCTTTCCGGCAGGCTATTCTACACTGGTCTGCCGGACAGTTTCTTCTGCCTGAGCAAGCTGTTCCGCCGTCAGGTTGGACCGTCTCTCAATGTCAAACGTTCCCAGACTCTTCTGGGCCACCAGGTCGATAACTTCCACGTAAACCATCTGGTTCGCGTCGTACGCAAAAATCACTTCAATGGGAGAACCCTTCGGGTACGGCGGAATCTGCAGTACCGTCTCTCCAATAATATTGACATATTCCAGTTCCGGGTCGTTCCCTTCTGTTACCTGAATTTTAACAGAGGTCTGATTCTCCACTACCGTCCGGAATTCCCGGGAGCGCTTTGCCGGAATCGCGGTATTGTTTGGAATAATCACCGAATTCACTTCTTTTTTCCCCACAGGGTCTGCCGGGTCTATCGAAACAATTCCCAGAGACTGGGAGGTCACGTCTGAAATCACCAGGCCGCCGGATGGCACTTCCCCCGCTTCTGACGCCGCACTTCCGGTTTCCTGGTTTTCTGCCCTTTTTGATACTGTGCTGGCAAAAATCGCCGCTCCTTTTGCCACCACGGTATCCGGATCTACCTCTCTGGAAATAGTCTTTCCTGAAAGGTTTTCCAGCCACTTTATCACAATGGGCATTTTGGTAGAACCGCCTACAATAATGATTTCATCAATCTGTTCCCAGGTAATCTCTTTCTGTTTCATAACGTCTTCTATGATAAACTGGGTTCTTCTCATCAGCTGCTCCGCAGCCGCTTCGAACTCTTCCCTGGAAATATCCAGACGCACATTTTGGGTTTTTCCGTCTTCCCGGAACCGGAAAACCGGATGGGAATGCTCCACGTTCGTGAGCTGCTTTTTGGTAGTCTCTGCCTTTTCCCGGATTTCCGCCATCCGTTCATCGTCCTCATAATCCACCGAAATTCCCTGCTCTTCCAGCTTTTTGATAATAAGGCCGGAAATCTCCTGGTCAAAATTTATCCCGCCAAGCTGGGGGTCTCCTCCGGTAGCCAGCACGGTAAATTTCCCGTCGTCGATATCCATAATGGTAACGTCAAAGGTTCCGCCGCCCAGGTCGTATACCAGAATCCTGCCTTTGAATTCCCTGCCCAGGCCAAAGGCAACCGCCGCAGCCGTAGGCTCGTTCAGAATGTCCAGGACATTCAGTCCCGCCAGCATTCCTGCCTGCTTTGTGGCGGTCCGCCGGGCGTCGTCAAAATAGGCCGGCACGGTAATGACCACGTCTTTGACTTCTTCTTCCCCTGCATACTTTTCTGCGTCCCGGCACACCTTCTGCAGAATCAGGGAGGAAATCATTTCCGGAGTGTATACCTTTCCGCTCGGCGCGGTAAACTGGACAGCGGCTCCTTTTTTCCCGATATTGCGCTTCACAAACTGTACCACCGTATCCGGGCTGGATGCCGCTTCTTCCCTGGCCTGGGAGCCGACCAGCACTTCATCCTTCCCTTCTTCGTCCACACTGGTAAACAGAACCACTGACGGGGTCACTTCATCCCCGTCCATGTTTTTTAAAATTCTGGTCTCTCCGTTTTCATAAACCGCTATCGCAGAATTCGTTGTCCCCAAATCAATCCCATACACTTTTTCTGACATTTCGGCGTCCTCCTCTCCTATCGCTGCAGTCTTGCCGTCAGTTCCTCTGCCTTAAAATACAAGTCCCGCACATGCGCTTCCGCATAGCCCAGTTTCTGCATGGCCTGCTCCAGATACAGAATCATTTCCCGTCCTGCCTCCTGGTCGCCAAAATACTGCTGTGTCATCTGAATGCTCTCCTGCAGATAGGCACGTTCCTGCAGAATTCCTTCCCTGTGCCTGCGGGACTGGTCTTTTACCTTCTCCAGTTCCCGGGTAATTTCTTCTATGCTCATAGGTCCGTCTCCTCCCCGGTCTCCAGTCTTTCTATGGACTGTACTGCACGGTATATCGTTTCCTGCGCGTACCGCAGTTCCTCCATCACCTGCACGCAGGCTTCCCGCAGGTCCCGGTCCATGCCGGAACTGCTTCCGGAAACCGCCGCTTCCAGTATGGCCACGGTATCCCTTATCTCTTCGCTCCGGCTGGACAGATTCGTGATACTGCTCTCCAGATTCTTTTGCAGATAATATTTTGCCTCTACCTTTTCGTTATCTTCCAGCCACATCGGGCATCGCCTCCTCTTAAGAATTCCGGGCCAGAAATCCTTCACATTCTCTTTCCAGTTCCCGAAGGGACAGCGCCGAGTCCTGCAGGGCGCGCACTGCCATAGAGACCGCACTGACTGCTGTCTGCCCGCTGCTGCTTCCTCTGACCAGCGCCAGAAGCTGCGTGTTGTTCTGCTGCAGATTCTGTCCCGTAGCTGCCATACCGGCAGACAGTTCCTTTGTGTCCTGTTTTAAGCTTTGTACTTTCCCTAAAATTTCTTCTACTGACATCTTTCCCCTCCTATACCAGCTGAATCTGCCGCAGCCTGTCCTTCGCCGCCTCCAGCATCCGCAGCGTCTCCGTGTTCCGGTCCATGGTGGCTGATATCTGACTGAGCATTCTCTGGGCAGACGGATTTTCCGTTCCCATCACCGTGTCAATCTGGCTTCGCATGTCCTCCAGCCTTCTGTTAAAATCCCGGATTCTCATCTCCTGACTGTCTATCTGTGTCACCGACACATTGATAGCCGCAATCAACTGTTGAATCTTTGACATCTCCTTCTCCTTTCCCGCAGACCTCTGCTCTTCCTCTTATATCTTAAAGGCACTGATATCCTCCGGCGTAACCGGAGCAAAAGGAATCAGTGTTACTGCTTCCTCAAATTCCACCTCATCGCATACAAGCGCCCTGTTGGCCCTGGATTTCCACCGGAGAAACGGAGACCCCAAAGACTGTACCGTTCTCTCGTCTGCCCGGAGAAAAATCTTGGAATTAAAGGCGTCCGAACTCCCAAGCCCCGCCACCTGGGCCGTATAAAACGAGGCCTTTACCCACCAGCCGATAAAGTGCATCCCCCGGTAAGGTCCTTTTTCCACAAAGGTCTTCAGCACCGTTCCCTGCCCGTAGAGGTCCGGCTCATACTGCCATTTATCCATCCCGCTTCCGAACAGATAGAGCACTTCTCCTTTTTCGTCCGGCGCTTCCTCATTCCAGGCTTTTACTGCATCCTCAAACTCGCTGCCCGCCAGGAACTCCAGATAGTAACCGCAGGCTTCCATCAGCCGGGCAAAAGCCGGATACCGCTTTTCATAGGGCTCTTCACTGGAAAAATCACAGAATACGAACCGGGCGTCTCCCGCCGGATGCTGAAGCGCCAGGGATACTGCGATGCTCTGCAGGATTCCGTCCCCCACACTGCAGTCTTCATCCGAAGCGCCGATAACCGCAATATTTCTCCCCGGTTCCGGCGGGACGGGCAGCAGCACCGGTTTGCCCTGAACCGAAATCTGCTCTCCCACGCAGGCCGCCGGAACAGCGCCCGCGCTCCGTCTTTTCCGGATTTCTTCGATACATTCGGAAACCGTAATTCTTCTGTCGCTTTCAAACACATAAGGCGGACGGGAATCCTTTCCTCTTCTCTCCCACCAGCCTCTGCGGAGCGGTTCCAGATACCGTTCATCCGCATAGGCAACCACGCATTTTCTGTTCTGGGAGATTTCTCCATAGTCCAGATTTACCACCGCCTCCCTGGGCCGCAGAAACGCCGCCGCCGAATTGTTCATGGCCAGCGTCTGCCGGGATTCTTCCAGGGAATTTTTCAGCGCAATCCGGATGGGCACCTGGCTGAAAATTGCCTCCCGCTTCTGGGCCAGAAACAGATTTCCCGCAAGCGTCTGGGAAGCCAGAATAAAATGAATTCCGGCCGCCCGGAACAGACGGACGGATTTTTCCAGAAGCTCGGCAATCTTCGGTCCGTTCTGCATATCCTCCCCAAACATCATCTGAAACTCATCAATAATCGCCACAATCCGCGGCATTTTCACAGTTTTGTCTTTCTCCCGCAGTTCCCGGATACTTTTTACATTCTGCTCTTTAAGAATGTTCATCCGCCTCTGGTATTCCCCGTACAGCGCGTACAGCACGGCCAGTCCGAATTCCGGGTCGCTCTCCAGGCCCAGCGCCTCTGCATGGGGAAGGTAATCCTTCTTCCCGATATTCGAAAACGCCTTAAAGGTGACTCCTTCTTTGAAGTCCAGCAGATACAGCCGCAGTTCTTCCGGAGAATAGCGCAGGCAGAGACTGTGAATAATCACGGAAATCAGATTGGACTTCCCCTGCCCCACCGCTCCGGTGATAAGTACATTGTGTCTCTGATTCACTTCGTCGCCAATCGTAATATTGACGTCATTTACGCCCCACTTTCCGATGGAAAAAGTCAGTCCCTCCACGGAGCAGGACGTCCATTCCTCCCGCCTTCCGTGAATCTCCAGTTCTTCAAAACCCACCGTCGGCAGGGACGCCTTCCGGGCCTCTTCCATATAGGTTTCGCAGGTCTGGATAATGGTTTCCGCGGGAAGCGCCTCCATGTCCGCCTGCCCGTTTTCCGCCCCTTCTGCCGTGATTTTTCCTCTCCGCACACTGAAAAGAGAGAGATTTGGGGCAAACGCTTTTACCTTCCGGATGGCCTCCTGCCTGCTCTGGGTCTCCATGTCAATGTCCAGTGTGGAGAAAATCAGAAACGTCACGCCGCTGGCCGGGCCTCTTCTCATCAGCATGGCCAGTTTTGCGCGGATTTCCTCATCCAGCACTCCCATATCCAGAGAAAGGACCACCAGCGTGTAGCCTTCCACCGCTCTTCCCGTATTCCGGCGGAACCGGGTCAGCGTCTCCTCCCGTCCCTGAATCACATTCTGCACGGACTGGATATTCTGCCGGATATATCCGAGGTAGGTTTTCAGTTCCTCTTCGTTCTGAATCAGCTTCAGAACCTTTTCCCCTCCGGAAGACAGCGCCGAAAAAGGCGCAAAAATCCCGGACAAATCGCTGTCGTATCCAATGACAGACAACTGCCCCGGAGCCGTCTTTGTAACTGCCTCATAAAGAATCCGTTTTACCAGATCCGTCTCCTCTTTTTCATAGGTATTTTCCACCCAGATACTGGACTTTCCGATAAAGTCAGCTGTAATTCCCGGGGAACCTCCCATGTGCAGAGATTCGCATACTTCTAAAATATCTCTCATTTCTCCTGCTCCAGATATTGATTCAGTTTTTCATTCAGTGTAAATCCGGCTATGAGACAGACAAAATACAGAATGAAATCTCTTACCCGGATTCCAAACCCGCTGCCCTCCAGCATACCGTTTACTCCGAGCCAGGAAATATAGGTGCTGGAAGACAGAAGCATACTCACAAATCCAGCCCCCCATAAAAGCAGCAGGTCGATTCCATGAATCAGTTTTTTAAGCGGCCCAGGGTCGAGACTATATTTCGCATAAAGGTCTGTGACGGCGGCGCCGGCTATCAGCACCGGCCAGAGAAACTCTCTCCAGCGTCCTGCCGTCTGTATTTCCGGAATATACGCGCTCATGTTTCTTCCCACTTCCCTTACAATATGGATACCGTCGGCAGTAAACAGGAGCAGTCCGGCCATGAGCGCCACGTGAAGCCATACCAGTTTTTTTCGGATGGACGCCATTTTTTCCCTATGCCGCCTGGCCTCTTCTTCTTTCCTGCGCGCCTCTTCTGCCGCTTCCTGCTTCTGACGGCGCCGCTCGGCAATCTGTTCTCCGGTCATGCCTGCCTGATGCAGACGGTCCAGCACATATCTGGCCCCCTGGTCATCCGGACAAAGTTCCAGCGCTTGGCGGGCCAGTGTCTCCAGTTCTCCGCAGTCCGGTTCCCGGTCCAGAATCGTATTATCCGCCGCAAGCCAGATGTAGGCCTTCAGCCCCAGCGCCTCCCCCTGCTGCCGTTCGTCCTGCCTCTGCCAGGCCACATTCCGGGCCGCTTCCGCGGCGTCCATGGCCTGCTCGTAATCTGCCATGCGGCTTTGCGGCGTTCCGTTTGCCGCGCGGCTTATCAGAATGTCCGCTTTTTCCAGATAGAAAACCGGATTTTCCTGTTCATACAGAAGAATCTGGTTTATCCAGTGCAGGGCACTGTGATAGTCCCGCAGCCGCCAGTAAATCTCCACTCCCAGGTTGTAAAAATCAATATCCGGCCTGGCGGAATCCTGAAATCCCAGCGCCTTTTCAAAGGCTTCCTTCGCCACATCATACTGACTGTTGTCGTAAAGCTGCCGCATCCGGGCTTTCCAGCCCTGAAAACTCTCCTCCCGCTTCTGCGCGGGCGCTTCCTGCCTTGCCGGCTGGCGGCGGCTCTGTTCCAGTTTTCTGTCATATTCCGCCCGGGCAGCCTCCATGCGGAAGACCTCCTTCGCCCGGTTCAGTAAAGCCAGCATCTCCCCGGCCTTTTTGGCCGCCGGTCCCGCGTTCCGGGCCGTCCACTTGTTCTCCTGCCGCGCCAGTTCATCTTTTATCTCATCCAGGGACATGCCGGGATTCAGTCCCAGCTCCTCGTAGTAATCCTGCATTTTTGTGCCCTCCCGTTTTGCTCAGGACCCGCTCCATTCCTGAAAACTTTTCAGAAAAGTCTGTAAAAAAGCCGTATTTTTCAATTTCATGCAGTTTTATTCTACTCTTTTTTAGTTTCTTTGTCTACCGCCTTATAAACGGCTTTTCGGAACAAAAATTACCGTGTTCAGTCTGACTGACTGAACACGGTAATTCTCCGGTTTTTCTTTAGTTTTCGAACTCATACCGCAAAAGGGCACAGTTCTTCACCCCGAATGCGGCATACTCTGCATTTGTCATCTCATGAAAATAGGACTGCACCACTCTGGCAATTCCATTATGAGCTACCAGAATAAACGTTTTCCTGTCCGATTCCTCCCGGATTTCATCCAGAAGGTTATAAATTCTCTGGGCAAGCTGCATCATGGATTCCCCGCCTTCATAACGGCAGCAGAAATTTTCTTTGTCCTTTTTAAATTCCTGCCCGTCCCGGGGAGTACCCTCCCATTTTCCAAAATTCTGCTCCTTCAGACGCAGCTCCACCCGCGCCGGAATCCCCGTAATCTCCGAAATATGGCGGGCCGTATCTGCCGCGCGCACCAGAGGGGAATAGAGGATTTCATCTGCCTTTATTCCTTCCTCCAGTATCCGTTTTCCCGTCTCCACCGCCTGCCGGTGCCCCAGCTCCGTCAGTTCCACGTCCGTGGCGCCGCAGATTTTGTTTTCCACATTCCACACTGTCTGCCCATGCCGGACAAAGTATACACATCCCATGCCTGCTATTTCACTTCCACCAGTTCAATCTCAAAATTCAGTTCCTTTCCTGCCATCTCATGATTGGCGTCGAAGGTAATCATCGTATCGTCTTTTTCTGTCACCTTTACCGGGAAGGACTGACCGTTCTGGCTGGTAAGATACACCTGCTCTCCTACCTTCAGTTCCTCGGCTCCCGGAAGCTGCGCAATCTCAAGCGTGATAATGGCACTGGGGTCCGGCATTCCGTATGCTTCTTCCGGCATCAGGTGAACCTTCACTTTCTGGCCCACTTCCATGTCCGCCACAGCGGCGTCGAATCCCCGAATCATCTGTCCCGCGCCGCAGATAAACTGCAGGGGTTCTCCCCGGTCATAGGAAGAATCAAACTGAGTTCCATCATTGAACGTTCCCCGGTAATGAGCCTTGCAGATTTTTCCCGCGTTCCGTCCCGTAATCGGAGGCTGGGCGCTGGCGCATCCGCTGCAGGAGCCGCATCCGCCGCCGCAGGAATGGCCTTCCTCATGGTCGCCGCAGCTGTGTTCCTCACCATGATGGTGGTCGCAGTTCACACCGGTGGAGACCAGTTCCCCTTTCAGATAGGCCGCCACGGCCTCGTCTACGTCGCCCTGGGCTCCGGAGCAGAGTTCCACACCAGCCTCGGCAAGAGCCGCCTGGGCGCCTTCTCCGATACCCCCGCAAATCAGCACGTCCACGTCCTGATTCGCCAGAAGCCCTGCCAGCGCTTCGTGGCCCACACCGCCGGAACTGATGACCTCACTGGAAACCACCTGGTTATCTTCCACTTCATACACCTTAAAAGACTCTGTCTTTCCAAAATGCTGAAAAACATTTCCATTTTCATAAGTTACCGCTATCTTCATCTCTGAAAATCCTCCTCTTTTTTCGCTTTCCCCTCAGGCCCTTTACGAACCTGCTTACCTATCCTGACTATTCTAACACATATGCGGTTTCTTTTAAAGGAAAATCCCTGCCGGCCTGCCTTTATAAAATCTTATCGCAGACTGTTTTCGGCACGGCCATGCTTACCGTCCGCTCCGGGTCTACCACCTGGCAGAACTGAAGCGTTCCGCAGGCGCTCATCAGCATTCCCGCCTCGTTCAGGGAATATCCCAGATGTTTTTCCAGCACTTCGCACATGGCTTTCGTCGCCTGATAGACTGCTTTTTCCAGGTCTTTATCCGATGCGATGGTATAAATATACTCCCCGTCCTCCAGTCTGGGACTATCGATGGTCACACCTTTTACCACTTCAAATTTTACCGTAACCTTTGCGCCGATTTCCACGCCGCTTACCATAATCTCCCCGTCGCCCATGCAGGCATGTACGTCTCCGCAGGCAAAATAAGCGCCGTCCTGGAAAACGGGCAGATATAAGGTACTTCCCGGGGCAATCCGGGTATTGTCCATGTTGCCGCCGTGGTTTCCCGGCGTACCGCAGGGAACCGGCTCCCCCTCCGGCGCCACGCCAATGACCCCAATCATGGGCTTCAGCGGCAGTTTCTTATCATGAAACAGACAGTAACCGTTCTTTACCGGTATTTTTTTCACACTGCTTTCCCGGATATCCCGGCCAAGCACGCCGTTGTCCGGAAGACAGCACATGGTTCCTTCTTCTTCCAGTTCAATCTCCAGAATCTCCACTTTTAACACATCCCCTGCCCTGGCGCCTTCCACATAAACCGGCCCGGTAGCCGGGTTGATGTGATTCCAGTCCAGGCCGTCCATCACATAATCTTCCGATGTTATCTGTCCGTTGAAGCAGTCCCGGGTATGAAAAGTGACGGCCTGATTCTGAGGCACGCGAATGGCCGTTTCTCTGTTGTCCCCCATGGCATATAGTATCTGGTTATCGATAATCATTTAATTTCCCTCCTTCAGCTCATCATATTTCTCCTTACTCCCCCTGGACAGTTCCACCGGATACTTTTCTCCGTTTTTTCTCATCTTTTCCCGGACAATTTCGTCCAGGTCCAGACCGCAGGTATCCGCCATCATCACGCAGTAGATGAGGACATCCGCCAGCTCTTCTTTTATCTTATCTGTTTTTTCTGTACAGTTTACATCCTCAGCGCTCCACTGGAACACCTCCAGAAGTTCTGCCGCTTCCAGGCAGATGGATATTGCCAGATCCTTCGGATTGTGAAACTGTTTCCAGTCCCGTTTGTCCCGAAACGCTAATATTTGTCTGATAGTCTCTTCTGTCATACTCTTCTCCTGCACTTTCTGTTTTTTTAAGTAAATTTATTCCAGCACCAGCTCCGGCCGAAATCCCAGGTAATCTCCGGACACCAGCAGATACCGGATCCCGTGAAATTCTCCCCGGATACTGTCCCCGAACCGGCTCTCGCCATGGCAGTGGGAGTACACCACAGCCGACACCCTGTACTCCTCCGCGATTTCCGTAAAAGGCGAGGTCTCCTCCAGAATGTTCGTGGGCGGATAGTGAAGAAACATCACAAATTTTCTGTATCCGGCCTCTTCTGCCTGCCGGAAGGACTCCCGGAGCCGTTTCATCTCCCGGTCCACCAGTTTTTTCGCCTGCTGTTCCCGTTCCTCATCCCAGCCTGTAATCCGGCCCCGGCCGTCCAGATAAAAGGGCCCCTCAAAGGTATAGCCCTTTGTTCCCACCAGGGCATAATCCCGGTAAGCGGCAAAATTATTCTGCAGAAAGAACAGTTTTCCTGCGAATTCTTCGTTTAGCTGTTTCGTCTTATTCGCATTCCAGAACATATCGTGGTTGCCCCGAAGCAGGATCTTCCGGCCCGGCAGACGCGCGATAAAGTCCAGGTCCTCGCTGCACTCGTCCAGTTTCCGTCCCCAGGAATGGTCTCCGGTCAGGACAAGGGTATCCTCCGGTTTCACTGTCCTGCCGGCATATTTTTCGATTTTCCTCTCGTGATTTTTCCACACTCTTCCAAATTTATCCATGGATTTGTCCGCCTGAAAACTAAGATGCAGATCCCCCAGTGCATACAGTGCCATACCTGTTCCTCCTTTAGCAGTTTCCCGTATATACATGGTTCAGCCATTTCCGCGCCGTCTCTGCCAGTCTGTATACCTTCCTTACTTCCGTGGCATTTCTGTCTTCCATCTGGTATCTGGGGAAAAAGCGGCTGACGTGAAGCGGTATCTCCGGATTGAAGTCCGCAATCCACCGGGCCTCCTGCTCCATCTCTTCTTCCGTGTCATTTTCCCCCGGAACAATCAGGGTAGTCAGTTCCACATGGCAGCTTTCTGCGGCCCGCCGGATAAACTGTTTTACCGTTTCCAGATTTCCGCCCAGTTTTCGGTAATATTCCTCCGTAAATCCCTTCAGGTCGATATTCATGGCGTCAATAAAGGGAAGCAGTTCCTCCAGCACCGGAAGTTCCACGGAGCCATTGGTTACCACAACATTTTTCATGCCCCGTTCCCGTACCAGCCGGGCTGTATCCCGGACAAATTCATACCCCACAAGGGGTTCGTTGTAAGTAAACGCCACACCGATACTTCCCTGACCGCGGCAGCGCCAGGCCAGTTCCGCCAGTTCTTCCGGCGTCATTTCTCTGTAAGGGATTTCCGTTTCCCCTGCCATGGAAATCTCATAGTTCTGGCAGAACGGGCAGGACAGATTACATCCGAAACTGCCCACGGAAACCACACTGCTGCCCGGGAAAAACCGGCGCAGCGGTTTCTTTTCCACAGGGTCCAGCGCCAGAGAGGTAAGTTTTCCGTAATTCGCGCTGACTATTCTGCCTTTTTCGTTTTTTCTGGCCCGGCACCGGCCGTACTGGCCTTCCGCCAGACGGCAGTGATGCATGCACACCGGGCAGACTACACGGTCTTTTTCTTTTTTCAAAAATGTCTCACCACCTCAAACCGCTCCAGCCGGACATCTTCTTCCTCTTCCCGGATTCCTGCCTTGCGTTTCGCGATGGCAATCTGCTCTTCCACCGTATCCACGCCTTCCAGATTCGGAAGCAGCAGTCCTCTTTTTCGTCCCCGGGTAACAATCACGCCGTAACGTTTTACATCCAGTTCTTTTATGGAAGATATTTCCTCCGGTTCTCCCAGCACATCCACGCTGTACACCAGCTTTTCCAGTTCTTCCGGCTCTACCGGATGAAATCTGGGGTCCTTTGTAGATGCGCTGATGGCATTTTCCACAATTTCTTCCGCAATGCTTCCCTGCACCGGCCCGATGGTTCCAATGCAGCCTCTGAGCTTTCCTTCCTCTTTCAGGGAGACAAATACGCCTGCCCTGTTTTGATACATCTCTTCCGGAAGTCCCCGGGGTACGGCAGTTCGTTTTCTGCTTCCCACCCAGGCTTCTACCGTCTGGCGGGCCAGACGAACGTAAGCGTCCTCTTCTTCCCGCCGGCTTTTTGCCTCTTCTTTTACTCTCTCTTCGTACTGCCGCAGGAAATCCCGCTTTGGCCCGGTTCCCTTCACTTCATAGGTGCAGATGCCGTAGCCTACTCCAAAGGTTCCCTCGTGGGAGAGTTCTTCTGCCTCCACTTCCCGCCGGTCCAGTGTTCCGGCCAGAATGACAAACGAACGGTGCCCGCACTCAGCCGCTTTTTCACAGAACTCTTCGGAAAAGTCAAACAGCCGGTCAAACCGGGCTTTTCCCATGACCTCCATAATCCGTTTGTCATACTCCGGTCCTTCCTTCCGGAATCCATAAGGCCCGTCTTCTTTGAGCCTGTGGGACAAGTCCCCGCTTCCGATGACGGCCGTTTTTCTGCCGCAAAGCTCTGCCGTCTTCTGTATACACTGCCCCAGCATATAATGCCGGGAAAAGGGCAGGCCGGAAAGGCCGATTCGCACGACCTGATAATCCCTGTAGTACTGATTCAGAAACCAGAGCGGAATCATGGTTCCATGGTCCAGATACCAGTCCCTCTCTCCCAGGGTTCCGGCAGGAACCTCTCTGGCCTCCGCTTCCTGACACAGTACCCGCACAAACTCCGTGTCGTATTCTGCTTCTATTTTTACCTGGGGCGCCCGAAAATTTCCAAAGCTTCCCTTTGCCCCCTTTCCCGGAGAGATATGAAAATAATCCGCATACATGACGGTGTGGGGCGAGAGTACCACTACCGTCTCCGGTTTCCAGGAGGCCAGCTTTTCTGCCGCCCGGTGGTATGCGTCAATCGTTGCCTGAATTTTCTTTTCCTGGCCCTTTCCCACATCCGGTATAATTAAAGGGGGATGGGGAACCATAACCGCGCCTGTTACTGACATTTCAACTCCTCCTTCTTTTTTGTACTATCATTATATCACATGCTTATGTTAAATTCTCGTAAATGTGGTCCGGCTAATTGAGTCTCAAATCAAAATACGCTATCATAAATATCATCAGAATAAGCAGGATTTCCAAAGGAGATGACGGAAATGACAAAAGTATTTGCGCACCGGGGCGCCAGCGGCTATGCTCCGGAAAATACCCTCAGCGCATTCGTCCTGGCCCAGGAGCAGGGGGCTGACGGAATCGAGCTGGACGTACAGCTTACAAAGGATGGAAAAGTAGTGGTGATTCACGACGAAACCATTGACCGGACCAGTACCGGAAAAGGACGTGTCTGCGATTATACGCTGGCCGAACTGAAAGAACTTTCCTTCCACAACCACATGGAGCAGTATCAGGGAGAAAAGATTCCCACTCTCCAGGAGGTTCTGGAACTGGTAAAACCGGGGACCATGCAGGTAAACATTGAATTAAAAACCGGCATTCTGTGGTATCCCGGCATTGAGGAAAAGACACTGGAAGTTGTACAGAATGCCGGCATGGAAGACCGGGTCATTTACTCTTCCTTCAATCATTACAGCGTTCAGCGAATCAAGTCACTGAACCCCTCTGCCGAGACAGCCTACCTGATTAGCGACGTTATGCTGGATGTAGAAAAATATGCCCTCCGCACCGGTGCAGACGGCCTGCACCCGGCTGTATACCATATGCACATGGCTGATTTTATGGAACGTTATCAGGCCAGCGGCCTGAACATCCGCATCTGGACCGTAAATGACAGAAATGACATGAAAGAATTTATAGAAAAAGGGTTTGAGGCAGTGATTACCAACTATCCGGACGTGGCAATAGCTGTCTCTTATACACATCT
>DWYV01000068.1 GCA_019118525.1 Candidatus Bariatricus faecipullorum | reverse complement strand
GCTCGGAGATGTGTATAAGAGACAGGGTACGGGCTGGCCCGTACCCGTCTCCGACTACAACTCCATGATTTCCCATTCCGTAACAATCACATCCGGGGAAATATCGAATTCTTCCACGGGAACCCGCTCTGTCAACTGACAGTCGTAGGCCAGCGCCATTTTATGCACCTTTGGCCACCGGGAAAAATACCGGTCATAATAACCGCCGCCATATCCCGCACGTCCTCCGTGCCTGTCAAAAGCTGCGCCGGGCATCAGCACCAGCACATCCTCCGGGGCCATATCCGCCAGAGAAAGCTTCTCGTTCCGGGGCGGCTCAGGAATATCCCAGGTCCCCTTTTTGAGTGCGTCAAAGGAATCCATCCGCCAGAACTCCATTTCCCTGCCTTCGACTGCAGGGGCAAACACCTGCTTTCCGGCAGTCCAGGCGGCTTCAATAATTTCCCTGGTACGGACTTCCTGACGGATACTCAGATAAACCAGAAGAACTGATGCCTTCTGAAACCAGGGATGACCGCATACCCGTTCGCCCGCCATCCGGCTCTTCTCTTCCACTTCCCGGGGCGTCAGGCGGCTTCTCCTGGCCAGCGCCTGCTTTCTAATGTCCTTTTTTGTTTCCATACTTCTCACCCAGATCCGTAATGCTTCCATCCTTTTCCTGAATGGAAATCTGGTTTAACTGTCCTCTCAGATTCTCCCGCACTGCGGCGATATATTCCTGACGCAGAACCTGCTGTTCCTTACGCTCCGCTTCTGTCAGTCCTTCCGCCTTTGACTTCCGGTAGAGTGCGTTAATTCTCGCGATTTTTTTCTCGTCCATTGATATCCTTTTCCCTTTCGTAATTCAGCTGGAATAGTTTTCCAGAAATCCGTACAGTTTTTCCACGGACTCTATACGTTTCCCATAAACCAGCTCTTTCTGCACCTCTTCCGGCAGTTCCTCTGCCGGAATGCTGGTGTATTCGTAAATGGTTGTCTTATCTTCCTGATAGACAGCCACATAACCGTTCAGCTCTTTCAGATAGAAAATCTCTTCCTTCTGCGCATCTCCCTGGGTGGACAGCGCCTCCTCTTCGGAACCCGCTTCCTGCTCTTTTTCCTGTATTTCCAGGGCCTGTCTCTCCTGGAACCGGTACTCCGCCCGGTAGGCAAAACTGAGCAGGGCCACGCAGACAAGAACGGCTGCGGTAAGCGCGATACTGTATTTCTTTTCCATAAGGACAACTCCTTTTTTGTACAGTATCGCCGCTTTTTCTTATCTTATTCACTTTTACGGCACAGCCGGAACTGCCGGCCTGCGTTTTATTCTAATACATACTCTCATTCAGCAGATGAAGTTTTTTGCAAATCATAATCAGCGTGGCGCCTTTCGGCATCGCCAGAAGCTCATCTTCTGTCAGGCCGCCAAGCTTCAGAAGGCTGATTCCATAAACGGCAACCGCCACAATCAGCACAAGCAGAGTCGCAATACGCCCGCCGATGAAGACGTCCAGAATCAGGTCCAGCAGAAATGTCACCACACCCATAATGGCCGCCGCAATGCCCGGAATAATAAACGTGCGCTGGCGCTCCTGGATATAGCCGGTGGCCTCCCGGATGTCATGGGCATTCATAATGCACATCACCAGAGAGAAGACAATCTTGCTGACAATAATCGCATAAATTCTCCACTTGAACATCACCAGCATGATGAACAGGGCCACAATATGCAGAACCAGCGCGATGGTCGCATTTTTTACCGGCTTCGTCATCCGGTTCAGCCCCTGCAGCACCGCATTGGTAATGGTGGAGAGGGAATAGAACACCAGGGAAATGGCGCCAATCTGGAGCATCATGCCCTGGGTCGAGTTTTCCACATTCGGCCAGAGGAAATCCAGAATGGGTTTCCCAATCACAAAGAATCCGACGGCACTGGGAATGGCAATCAGCATCGTATAGCGCACTGCCATGTAAATCCTGTGATGCACCAGTTTTCTGTCCCGGTTCTCGGAAGCTCTGACAAGGCCCGGAATCATGGAAGATCCCAGCGCATTGGCGACTGCGAGAGGCACGTTAAACAGGGTATAGTATTCTCCCAGCTTTCCGATTTCCGTGGCACACTGCTGTTCCGTATAGCCCTGGGCCGTCATAATGTTATTGAACATGGCGCTGTCGATGACGTTGCTGGAATTGTAGATGGCTGTACTGAGAATCACAGGCGCAATCGTCACCACCAGCAGTTTCAGAAGCATCTGGTATTCATCCCGTTTCCGGCTTTTGTCCGAACGGAGCTGACGCTTCAGGACGTTCTTGTACGCGCCAAAACACATACCCAGGAAAACCAGACCGATAAGGGCTCCGGCTACGGTTCCCAGCGTACCGCCTGCCGCCGAATAAGCCGGCCCAAGCAAATCGTTGTTCTGCCTCTCCGCCGCAGTCTGGCCGTATCCCAGAAGCACAGCCGCGCCGATAATACTTACAATGGCATTGACAATCTGTTCCAGCACCTGGGAAATGGCGGTAGGAATCATGGTTCCCGTACCCTGGAAATAGCCCCGGAGCACGCCCATCAGAGCCACAATCAGAAGCCCCGGCGCCAGAACACGCAGGGCATAACTGCTGAGACTGGCTCCCATGATGCTGTCCGCGATAAAATCAGACCCCAGAAATACAATCAGGGTAATCAGAAGGCCGGAGGCCGCAGCAAAGGCCATGGCCGCCTTGAGTACCCTGTAAGCGTTGCGCTTCTGTCCCTTCGCGATTCTGGCAGAAACCAGTTTGGACACTGCCAGCGGAAGACTGTAGGATGAAATCAGAAGTGCAATGGAATATACCTGAAATGCAATATCATAATATCCCTGGCCTTCCAGTCCCATGATACTGAGCATGGGAATCCGGTAGACCGCTCCGATTATCTTGGTAATAATTCCTGCAAAAGCCAGAATGGATCCCTGTACCAGAAATCCGCCTGCCTTTGATTTTTTCTTTGCCATAAAACACCTCTTTTACCTGGGAATTCCCAGTCTGCCGAGAACCTCCCGCTGTTTCTCTTCCATTACTTCTCGTTCCTGCTCTTCCATATGGTCATATCCAAGCAGGTGAAGTACACTGTGTGCTATCAGAAATGCAAATTCCCGGCGGACGGAATGCCCGTATTCCTCTGCCTGGGCCAGTACCCGCTCTTTCGACACCACAATGTTTCCAAGAAGCAGTTCTCCGGTCTCCGGGTCAAAGCAGTCCACCGCCTCCTCCAGAACAGAAAAGTCCCCCGGAACCGGGTAATCCGTCACGGGAAAAGACAGCACGTCTGTAGGACGGTCTGTCTGCCGGTATTCTCTGTTTATCGTCTGTATTTCCCTGTCCGTGGTAAGCAGAAGCTCTGCCTGGGCCTCATAGGGACATCCCTCCATGTCCAGCACGGCCTCTGCCACTTCCGTGGCCAGTTCCCGGCAGGGAAGCGGAAGCTTTATGCTCCCTTCTTCTTCCATGTAAAGTCTCATCGTTTTTTTGGTTTCCTTCCGCCGGAGGCAGCGCCCCGTTTTCTCCGGTTCGTGCTCTCCTGCTTCTGTTCATAATCCTCGTATGCTTTTACAATCTTCTGCACCAGCGGATGCCGAACCACATCCCTGCTGGTCAGATGACAGATACTGATGTCTTCAATATTCTTCACCACATTCATGGCCACATCCAGACCGGACGGCTGTCCCGGCGCCAGATCCTTCTGGGTGGAGTCCCCGGTAATGACCACTTTGGAACCGAATCCGATACGGGTCAGGAACATTTTCATCTGGGCGGGAGTGGTATTCTGCGCCTCATCCAGAATAATAAACGCATTGTCCAGGGTACGTCCCCTCATGTAGGCCAGCGGAGCCACTTCAATCAGTCCCTTTTCCGAGTTTTTCAGAAAACTCTCCGCTCCCATAATCTGATACAGTGCATCGTAGAGAGGCCGCAGATAGGGGTCGATTTTGCTCTGCAAATCGCCGGGCAGAAATCCCAGCTTCTCCCCCGCCTCTATGGCCGGACGGGTCAGGATAATCCGGCCCACATCATTATGTTTAAATGCGGTAATCGCCACAGCCATGGCCAGATAGGTCTTTCCCGTTCCGGCCGGTCCGATGCCAAAGGTAATCATCCCGTTGCGAATGGCGTCCACATATTTTTTCTGTCCCAGTGTCTTCGGTTTTACCGGTTTCCCCTGAAGGGTATGGCAGATAAGGTCCCGGTCTGCCTCCAGAATATCTTCCGTACTGTCATCCATGGCCAGTGCCAGAAGATAATTTACATTCTGCTCGTCAATGGTATTCCCCCGCTCCGACATGGCCGTAAGCTGGGAAAGTACCTGTTTTGCCCGCTCCGCATTCCGCTCGTCGCCCAGAATCTTGACCTGGCTGTCCCGGGCTATCAGCGTAACATGAAGGGCGCGCTCTATCTTCCGGGCAAACGCATCGAACTGACCGAAAATATTCTGTTCGTGCTCTGCCGGAATCTCAACCACTGTTTCCAGTATACTCATATATCAGTTTCCTTCCTGTATTCCCGGTTCCGCCGCCTGGGGCGCCTGAAGTTTCTGTGCACTCTGGCTGGTTCCCACCGGTCCCAGCAGGGACAGAGTACCCCTTGCAGATACGGAACTCTTTTCCTTGTATATTTTAACATTATTCTGTAAAATTTGAACCCCTTTTTTCTCTAAATTTTGACATTCCCTTTCAAACGTCTCTGTGAGTATCTGCCGGTACTCCTCCCGGCTCCACTCCTGCTCCTCATAACGAACCTCTTCCGCGATGAGAATTCCCACAGAAAAGGGAAGGAAAAAATTCTCTCCGGGCTGTAACCGTTTTTCCCTGGTGGAAACCACATACTGGTCAAATCCGGGATGACGGATGCCGAGAAAAAAACGACTCTTTTCGGTTCCCAGCCAGAGGGCGGCTCTTTTTTTCCCCGTCCTGACCGGAACCATTCTGGTCAGGCTCATCGTGTCCTCATAGGAGCGCTCCGTGTACGCCTGAATATCCGCGTCTGCATTCTGATACTGGTAACCCGTAATTTCTTCCATATCGTTTGTGACCGCCACATTGCCGGAGACCAGCACGTCTCCCGCTTCGAAGGCGTCTCCCTCCTGTACAAGGGGCGTTCCGCTCCGGGTCACAATCGAAGCAATCGTCCCCGCGTATTCCGCCACAATGTCGGTTGGCGCCTCAGGTTCTTCCTGGGCTCCGGGCTCTTCCTCCAGCAGACCTTCCTTTACCTGCACATGCAGGCGGCTTCCTTCCAGGGAGGCCGATACCCAGATAATATCCGGGAACTCCCTGCGGATTTCTTCTCCTATTTTCTCACAGTCCACCTGAGATACGGGCATTCCCGAATACACCCCTTCCGTCTCCAGAAATTCCAGAAGGGTTTCCGTCGTCTGATGAAGATTTCCCGTAATCTGAATATTCCATACAAAAAGGGAGAGAATGCCGATGAGAACCGGCGCCAGAAAAAGCCCCGCAAAGAACACTTTCCGTTTCCGGTAACGGTGCAGAAAAAAGGGAAGGCCTATCCGTTTCTGAATCCGGATGCGGACGCCGCTTTTTCGCAGAACGGGAGCCAGCCGCTTCACGTCCCTTACCCACATTTTCATCTCATAGGCATTTCCCGCCGGTTTCACGTCCCACAGTACAATCTCCCGGTAGCTGCACAAGTTCAGAAAACGCTCCGGAGAGCCGCCTTCTGCCCGGAGCAGTACATAACCGCCCAGATAACGGAGCGCCGTTGTCAGCATGCTGATTCCCCTTCCTGGTCTGCCGGGATTACGGATGGGTAAATTCCAGTTTCCGGATATATCCCGTGATTTTCATGTCGGTATTCGTGTAGTAGGCTATCTCCAGGTCCCTTCCCAGAATACGGACTTCACCTTTCCGGCACAGTATCCGTATCTGCTCTTTTGTGTAATCCAGAATTCCCCGGTAGTTTTCCACACTTACTTCCAGACTGCCGGTTATGGTAATCACCGGAACCCCCAGCACCACGTCTTTTGGCAGGTCCGTCGCCTGCGCCATACGGGTGCGGAGGGTTCCGCTTTCTTTTTCCCTGCTCCGTTTCATTTCGTCCGCCACAGAGTGAATTTGTAACTAAATATATGCGGCTTCGGGAACCAACATTCCTTTCCGTTTTACCAGCTTCCACCGCCTCCGCCGCCGAAGCCGCCTCCGGAAAAGCCGCCCCCGCCGCCAAAACTGCCGCCGGAGAACCCGCCTCCGTGACTGCCGCCCGTGGATTTGGGCGGTTCCGGCACAGAAAGAACGGTGTTCATCTCCCGCATACTGGTGTGGAAAAAATGGTGCATCATCATATAATCAAAGTAAGACACCGGCCGGCTGCTGATATACCATTCCGGAGCCGGCAGCGTCAGGTCTTTCATCTTCTCAAGGAGAATGTCCGAAAGTCCGAAGACATAGGCAAAGGGCAGAATATGGTAGAAAAGTTCCGGGGTCTCCCTTGCGATAAACTGCATCCGTTCCAGTTCTGCCGTCTCGATAAATTCCCGCAGTCCGGCCAGATATCCCATCCAGTCCCGGCACTGTTTTGACCGTTTTTTCATAAATCCGGCCAGCGGCAGCGCAAGGATGGATACCACCGTACAGGCCATAAGCCCCGGGAACAGATTCAGCGTCGTTCCCCGCAGCATGCCCACTCCGCAGCTTACTGCCAGAACCAGGCAGGAAACGGTACAAAGCGCACATCCCATGGTCCACATCACCCGTCTTGCCCGGGAGCTCTGGGAGTACCAGAAATCCACTGCCAGGCAGAACAGTATCAGGCCGCCTGCATAGGCAATCCACAGAAACAGAAGCAGCAGTCCGGCAAACGTCTGCTGCCACAGCACAATCAGGAAAGCCAGCATGGGGATAACTGCCAGAATTCCGGAAATCACCCGGGCCACCCGGGAGGAGGTGGTATAGATTCCCCGGTAACGGTCCTTCACCATTTCCTTTGCCGTCAGGTAAGTCTCTGCCATCTTATACTTCAGCCTGGAGAGCCTGACTTCTTTTCCAATCGTGTCCTCCCCGCTTCCGAATACCTTTTCAAACAGAACCACCGCATAGGACGGCGCGTCTGCCGGAAGTTCCCTCTGCTTGATAAAAGACAGGTTCCCGTCGGAAAGTTCCCGAATCTTTATGTACCCTCTGTCCGCCCAGAACACGAAAAGAGAGGTGATATCCGTATCGGAAATATATCCGTCCACCACATAACCGGCCGCTGCGCTGTCCAGTCCCGCGGGGGGCTGAAACTGAATGGAAGGAAGAATCGGCTCCTCCTTCCCGAAGAGGAAAAACAGCACCAGCAGCACCGCCAGAATCACTGCGGAGAGAACAATCAGCATCAGATTGCTGCCCCAGACCGTAGCCACACTCTGAAAATACCCTTCCTCCATGGGGACATATATCGTCAGTCCGTTTCCCACCGGAAGGGCTTCCGTCAGAACACCGGTTAAGATGTTTCCATCCCAGCTCAGTTCCAGGAGGGAAGAACCGTCCATCCGTTCCCCATAGCTTCCGTAGTAGAACTGCACAGTATCGTGGTCAAATTCTTCCGGAAACGTAATCCGGAAGGAGCTTCCCGCAGGAATCTCATTCTGCCATCCTGTCGGGAAAATATTGTAATAAACCTGTTCATATCCGCTGCTGGTAACCGGGGTAAACGTATAGGAAAACTCATATTCTGCAGCGCCCCGGACCGTATCATCTTCCTCTCCGAAACGAAGCACACAGTTTCCGTTTTCCCGGCTCTCTTCCACTGCCGTGGACGAAGCCACATCCCCAATCCGGGCATAATAAGGCGTCTCCCGGGTGGTTCCGTCACTCTCCAGCTCCGTAATCACACCCTTGTACGGGATATACCGGTATATCCCGTGTCTGCTTTCTTCAAAGGTAACCGTAATATCTTCTGTAACTGTGACTGTATTGTGTTCGTCTATCCGCGCGTCCACAAAATAGTTATCCGTGGACATATAAAGGTCTTCCGTTACGGTCTGGTTTCCCGTTTCCTGCCGGGCGGAAAACAGATTCTCCAGCATGCCCAGGTTGCCCAGCACCAGAACAATCAGAAACCAGATAAGAAACCCGTTTCCTCTCCGGTTCCCCCGCATCCTCATTCTTACTCTCATAGCGTCTCTCCTTCGCTGTCCTTAAAAAGATACTTTTACCGCTTCCCGCTCCTTGTCCTCTTTCAGTTCATAGAGCGGACGGCGCTCAAAGCCGCAGATTCCTCCGATAATATTTCCGGGGAACATTTCCAGCTTCGTGTTAAAACGGTTCACCACGGCATTGTAATACCGCCGGGAACCCGCTATCTCTTCCTCCATCCGGGAAAGCTGCTCCTGAAGTCCCTGAAATCCGGCGCTGGCCTTCAGGTCCGGATAGCTTTCCGAAAGGGCGAACAGCGAATGCAGACTTCCCGTCAGCTCCTGGTCCTTCTGAATCCGCTCTCCCGGCGTGGCTGCAGAAAAGGCGCTGTTTCTGGCCGCCGTTACCTTTGCCAGGGTTTCCGATTCATGCTTCGCGTAGCCTTTCACGGTTTCCACCACATTGGGCACCAGGTCCCACCGTTTTTTCAGGGAGACATCCATGGCTGCCCAGGCCTCGTCTATCTTATTTTTCAGCCGGATAAATCCGTTGTAAGTGGCAATCATCCAGATTACCAGGAGAACGGCAGCCACAATCAGCACTGCCAGGATAATAATAAGCGCGTTCATATGCTTTCCTTCCTTTCTGACATCAGTTTCCCCTGCGGTTCAAAAACTGCTCCGGCAGAAGCCTCCCTGTCTCTGCGTGGATTTCAATGCTGCCATTATCCGCAGCGATAAATTTTACGGTATTTTCCGGCGTCTCTGGAACCGGATCCGGACTTCCAGTGGTTATCCGGTTCTTCCGGGTAAATGTCCGGAACCGGTACTCGCAGCCGCTGTTCAGCCGGCATACCCACTGTCCGTTCAGATAAAAATCGGTGAAAAGCTCTCCCGGAAGGGGGCTGGTTATCAGCCGGATCTCCGCCGGAGTCCCCAGCATATCTTCATTGGCATAGGCATATCCGCCCTGGTTTACCGGCTGCGGGCCGTAGCCCGGCATTCCATAGTCCGGGTCCAGATTTCCCTGGTAGTGTCCCTGGCCGTTCTGCCCGGCCGGACCGGATTTTTTCACTATTTGCCAGGCTATCAGGGCTCCTGCGGCAGCCCCGCCAATGCCAAGCATATAGGCAAATATCATTGCGGCATTTTCGGCTCCGAAGAGAAAAGCTCCCAGGGTGAATCCCAGCACGGTTCCCAGTGTCTCCAGACCAAACCAGAGCGCAAACGTGATGGCACGGTATTTCCCAGGCCGTTTTCCTCTTTCCCGGGCCATGTTTCCTATCTTCCCCCACAGCCAGATTAAGCAGATAATTTCTATCATATCTTCGTCTCCTTACTGTTACTGTCACTGTCTATTCTGTCCCATTTTCCCTGACCGGAAAGTTCTGGAATTCAAGACGCATATCATACCAGCGTGCCCCGCCATGGGTGGATGCGGACAGACCCTCGTTCTGATAGCCGAAGCGCTCATAAAACCCGATGAGCTGCTCCTTGCAGGTCAGAATACAGCCTTTTCTTCCCTGGCTTTTCGCATCCGCAATCACCTGTTCCATAACCCGGGAGGCCAGTCCGCGGCCCTGAAATTCCGGGAACGTATCCACGCCGAATATGGCCTGCCAGTCCCCGCCCGGCTCATGAAGTCCGGCATCGGCAAACATCTCGTCCCGGATGGTCCGTTCACTGGTTACCATCCCATTGATAAACCCGATAATGCGTCCCGCCTTTTCCATAATCCAGAAATGCTCCGGAAAAACGGCAAGCCTGGCCACCATCTCTTCTTCCGTGGCCGCCTCCGCTTCCGGAAAGCAGGCCCGCTCCACCCGGGCCAGTTCCCCGGCGTCTTCTTTTCTTCCATGACGGATACGCAGTTCGTCTTTCATGTATGTGTTCATAACTCTTTTCTCCTGTATCAGTATTTTCCGGTTCTGGCATCATTATATTGCATTTTTCCATTTGCCGCAACCAGAGAGCCGCAAAACCCTGCGTCAGTTTTCGAAATGCTGTTTTCTTTTTGGAAATTATCTGCTACAATATTCATAGCTTTCCGGAATAGGGAAAGAAAAAATTTACTAAGGAGTGAAACCCATGCAGGAATATAAGCCGATTAAAGAAGGGAAAGTCCGTCAGGTTTATGACACGGGAGAGAATCTGGTTATCTACGCAACCGACCGTATCTCCGCTTTCGACTACATTCTGAAGAACACTATCACAGACAAAGGAACAGTGCTCACAAAGATGTCACGGTTCTGGTTTGATTTTACAAAGGATATCGTACCGAATCACATGATTTCCACAGATGTAAAAGACATGCCGGAATTCTTCCAGAAAACGGAATTTGAAGGCCATACCATGCTGTGCAAAAAACTGGACATGCTTCCCGTTGAGTGCATCGTACGGGGCTATATCACCGGCAGCGGCTGGGCCAGCTACCAGAAGGACGGCACCGTATGCGGCATCCGTCTCCCGGAAGGGCTGAAAGAATCCGACCGTCTGCCCGAACCCATTTACACGCCGACCACCAAGGCGGATCTGGGCGACCATGACGAGCACATCTCCTTTGAGGACACCGTGGAGATTCTGGAAAAACTCCATCCGGGCAGAGGCCGGGAATATGCGGAGAAAATCCGGGACTACACTCTTGCGCTTTATAAGAAATGTGCGGAATACGCCCTTTCCCGGAACATCATCATTGCCGATACCAAATTTGAGTTCGGTCTGGATGAAAACGGAGACGTGGTTCTGGGCGATGAAATGCTGACTCCGGACAGCTCTCGTTTCTGGCCGCTGGAAGGCTACGAGCCGGGAAAAAGCCAGCCGTCCTTTGACAAACAGTATGTACGTGACTGGCTGAAGGCAAACCCGGACAGCGATTTCCTTCTTCCCGATGAAGTCGTACAGAAAACAGTAGACAAATACATCGAAGCATACGAACTTCTCTCCGGCGAGAAATTCTAATTCCGTCGGGGACGGGTACGGGCCTGTCTCTTATACACATCT
>DWYV01000067.1 GCA_019118525.1 Candidatus Bariatricus faecipullorum | reverse complement strand
AGATGTGTATAAGAGACAGTAATTAGAGTACAAAAAGATACAGAACTTGTTGTGTGTCTGATGATGGAAAGCCGGATATGCAGTTGTTGAGTCCTAAAATCCATGATAAATTAATTATAGTAGTTAGCGTTTTAGAAGTTTGCTTCGTGTGGTAATTTAACAATACAACAGAAAACTTAAAATTGCTATTTTAAAAAGGCGAATACACATACCAGAAATCCGTCGTCGCGCCAGCGACCTGGTAAAATAAAGGCAGGCAAGGAGTGGTATAGGGTTATGTGTACAAAAAAAGAATTGCAGTTCAGTATTTTTGTTATTTATAATCTGGCAGAAAAGTGGGGACGAAAACCTGCGGAAGTTTATCATATTTTAAATGAGACACAATCAGAAATATGATATTATAATCGGCGGAGTGGCAAATGACGATGTTTTTAAAACGGTAGATATGTATGTTCGTGGTATCTGGAATAAACAGAAAGCCTTAAATGAACTTCGGTATTACAAAATGAATGACCAGATTTGTATTGTAAATCAGGACGTTTTAGAAAAGAAATTGACATATCAGAAATGGTATCAGGTGGGTAGAGCTGATGAATAGAAAAGAAATTGATTATATATATAAACAGAACCTGGAAGAATCTATAATTGAATATCTGGCAAAAGAGAAGAATATAGAAATTATTACCGTAGCAGGCTGGCAAAGCAGATTGAGCAGGGCTCCTATGGAATAGAGAACATGGACTATAAATATCTGGTGCATGATTTGATTGACAATGAACCGGAACTATTCCTGTGAGACAGAGAAAATCTTTTCAAAACAGTCTATGATAACCATCAGGCCGGCGCTTGTAACGCCGGCCTGATAACTTTCTTTCCTATCTCTGTGCCTGAATCTGTTTTAATGCCTGGGCGAGCTGGTCCGGGCAGGAAGTGGTCTTGAATCCACAGCGGATTCCCTCCATACGGGAGATGGCCTCCTGAATATTCATACCTTCCACAAGGCGTGCAACGCCCTGGGTATTGCCAGAGCAGCCTCCGGTGAACTGTACATTGTGAATGGTTCCGTTATCGTCTACTTCCACATGAATATGCTGGGAACAGACTCCATGGGGTGTATATTCCATAATGATTCCTCCTGATGTAAAGATAAAATATGAAAAGTAAAGTTTTTGTTTCCAAGGGCAATTATAACAAAGCTCCGAAAGAAATACCAGAGAAACCCCGGAAAAACACCAGAAAAAGTAGCCGTTGAGATTCCCTGCAAAAATGCTATAATACTTCTGTAAACGCAAAACGGACAGACAGGAGATGAAAAAATGATTGGAATTATAGGAGCCATGGAGCAGGAGGTTGCCCAGCTTCAGGCGGATATGGAACAGGTGGAAACTGTACAGAAAGCGCGGATGACATTTCACAAAGGGATTCTCTGCGGAAAAGAAGCCGTAGTGGTACAGAGCGGAATCGGTAAGGTGGATGCAGGAATCTGCGCCCAGATACTGGCAGATGAATTTCACGTGGACGTACTTATCAACACCGGTGTGGCAGGGGCGCTGGATGAGCGGCTGAACATCGGCGATATGGTGATTTCCACCGACGCGGTACAGCATGATATGAATGTGGAACCTCTTGGCTATGAGAAAGGCCAGATTCCGGGGATGGATGTACTGGCATTTCCGGCGGACAAAGAGCTGGTGGAAAAAGCAGCCCAGGCAAACCGGGAGGCAAATCCGGAGATTGGCACGTTTACGGGCCGGGTGGCCAGCGGAGACCAGTTTATCGCAGGAGCAGACAAAAAGCAGGAGATTATCGAATCCTTCCATGCCATGTGCGCGGAGATGGAGGGGGCGGCGATTGCCCAGGCGGCCTGGCTGAACGGAATTTCGTATGTCATAATTCGGGCGATTTCGGATAAAGCCGACAACAGCGCCACCATGGATTACCCGACCTTTGAAAAGCAGGCAATCCAGCACAGCGTAAGGCTTGTCCGCAGTCTGCTTCCCAGACTGTAAAAAAGCTTCGGAGAAAAAACGACAGAACCTCTGTTTTTTCATGGAGGCGGTGTCAGAATATGGGGAACGATTCAGGAGTCCAACTTCCGGGATTTACGTTATAATAACGGTAAATCGGTAGAAGGAGGACTCTTTTTATGTTAGAAACACTGGTGGAGAGGCAGATTATTTTTTACATTGCCGGCATCGTGGCAGCAGTGGGAGTGGTGGCGCGGATTACTGCCGGTATCTCGCTGAGACGACTGGTGCGGGCGGCAGGAAACATGAACAAGAGCAGCCATGCCCTGATGCGGCTTGTCCGGGCCAAATTTGAGCATGCCTGCATGGTCAGCGACAAAGTACAGAACGTGAGAGCTTTTGTGGAAAAATACCTGTATGAGTACAGGGTACTGGGGATACGGCTTCATACATGGCGGCGGATAGAGAAAGCGTCAGTCTGGCTTTATGGGATTCTGGTTCTGGCGGGAGCGGGGGCAGATTACTGGATGTACGGAAACCCGGAACTTCTTCTGCCATACGGGGTGGCCGGGGGAGCCGGCGTGCTGGTGCTTTTCTTCCTTTATATCTCCATGGATGAAAAATACCAGATGGAAGCGGCAAAGATGTATATGGTGGATTTCCTGGAAAATACATATGCACACCGCTATGCAAAGAATCATCAGAAAGAAATTCAGGTGACGGTGCAAAGAAGCGACGGGGAATACCGGCCGGAGGAACCGGAAGAGGAACTGGAAGAAGATATGGCCGAAGATATAGAAGAGGAAGCAGAGCAGGAAGTACCGGAACTTCCTCCGGAGGATGCGAAGATTCTGACCGCGGATGCCGGACAGGAACCGGCGCCGGGCAGGAAGAAAGAGAATGCGTATGAGCCGGCCATGGCGGCGTCTGCGCCCGCGGAAGGACGGACGAATCCGCCGGAGAGAAAGAGCGGGCCGGCGGAAGAAAAGCGCGGACTGGCGGAAGAAAAAACAGAGCTTCCCAAAGAGGCCCGAATCCGGGAGATACTGGAAGAATTTCTGGTATCCTGAGGACCGGAAGAAGAAAGGCCGTGGGGAGGAATACGCCGGATAATAAGGGGAAAAGAGTTCCGAGGGGAGCTCTTTTTCTTTTGCGCGATACGTCCGTCAATGGGCCGCCGCGCTTGCGACGCGAAGCTAGTCCTTTAGGGCGCGAGCGGACATTAGACGGGCAACGGTCATCGGGCGGGAGTCATGCCTGCGGGGTATGAAACAACACAGAAAATACACAGTTTCAACGCAGAAGATTCACAGTATTTTTTTATACTTGAGTGAGCGTATAGCATAGAAAAAGCAGTAGGAGGAAACGCAGTGATTGAGGTAAGAAATCTTGTCAAAAGATACGGGAACCACCTGGCGGTGGACCATCTGAATTTTACTGTGGATACGGGCCAGATTTATGGATTTCTGGGACCGAACGGCGCAGGAAAGTCTACGACCATGAATATCATGACGGGTTATCTGGGCGCCACGGAGGGGGAAGTCATTATCAACGGCCACAATATCCTGGAAGAGCCGGAAGAGGCCAAGCGCTGTATCGGGTATCTGCCGGAGATGCCGCCCCTTTATCTGGATATGACGGTGAGAGAGTATCTGGATTTTGTGGCGGAACTGAAGAAAATTCCCAAAAAGGAACGGAAAGAACAGGTAGAGCAGAGCATGCTTCTGGTGAAAATTTTTGACGTTCAGCACAGGCTTATCAAGAACCTGTCCAAAGGATACCGGCAGAGAGTCGGTTTCGCCCAGGCGATTATCGGATTTCCGGAGATTATCATTCTGGATGAACCTACAGTGGGACTGGATCCCAAGCAGATTATTGAAATCCGCAGCCTGATTCGGGAGCTGGCGAAGAAGCACACGGTAATCCTGAGCTCCCACATCCTGGCGGAGGTGCAGGAGGTCTGCGACTATATTCTGATTATTTCCCAGGGCAGACTGGTGGCAAGTGATACTCCGGAAAATCTGGAGAATCTGATGAGCGACCAGCAGACGGTGGAGATACTGGCGAGAGGGAGCCGGGACACCGTGAAGAAGATTGTAAATTCTGTGCCGGGTATCCGGCAGGCGGCCTATGAAGACGGCGGAGAAAAACAGACGGTGAAAGTGGTTCTGACGCCGAAGTCCGGTGCGGATATCCGGGAATCTCTGTTTACGGCTTTTTCAAAGGCAGACTGTCCGCTTCTGATGCTCTATCAGAGCAGAACTACACTGGAAGATGTATTCCTGGAACTGACCCAGGGAAGTTCCGCAGTGGCGAACCGGAAGCGGCAGAAAAAGAAGACAGAAAGAGAAGAGGAAAGAAAAGAGAAAGAACTGGAATTAATGGAAGAGAGCGAAAGGGAAGGAGGGGACCGGGATGGCAGCAGTTTATAAACGGGAGCTGCGCTCATATTTTCAGTCTATGACAGGATATGTGCTGATTGCCTTTATGGTTGTGTTTACGGGAATCTATTTTATGGCCTACAATCTGAATTCAGGCTATCCGTATTTTTCCTATGTACTGATGAATACAAACTATATTCTGATTGTGGCGGTTCCGCTTCTGACCATGCGCTCTTTTGCGGAAGAGCGGAAGAATAAGACGGACCAGCTTCTTTTATCTTCGCCGGTGCGTCTGTCCGGCGTAGTGCTGGGAAAATATTTTGCCATGGTGACCGTGTATGCGGTGCCCTGCCTGATTTTCTGTATTTTCCCGCTGATTATCAAAAGCTTCGGGACGGCGTATCTGAAGGTAGATTATCTGTCGATTTTCATGTATTTTCTGATGGGCTGTGTCTACATTGCCATCGGCATGTTTTTATCGTCCCTGACAGAGAGCCAGGTGATTGCGGCGGTTACGTCTTTCGGCGCTCTGCTCCTTCTGTATCTCTGGGGCGGACTGATTGATTTTCTGCCCACCTCCCAGATAAGCGGCATGATTGGCGTCGTGGTGCTGGTGACGCTGGCGGCGCTGCTTGTGTACCGGATGACGGAAAACTGGGTGATGGCCGGAGCGGTGGAAGTCATCGGAGTGGTGGCCGTCATTATTATAAGTTTTGTAAATGGTGAACTGTTTGAAAACCTTCTGGTTAATATAATGGAAATGCTGTATATCGCCAATGTGTTTGACAACGTGGCGTACAACAGTCTGTTTGACGTGAGCGGTCTGGTGGTGTACCTGACCCTGGCGGCGCTGTTTGTATTTTTTACCATGCAGTCCATTCAGAAGAGACGCTGGAGTTAGGAGGAAACGGGCATGGAAAAAATCAAGCATATGTGTAAGAGCATTTCCTTCCGGAACGGTTCTTACAGTCTGGGACTTACGGCGGTCGTTATCGCCATTGCCATCGTAATCAATCTGGTGGCGGGGCAGCTCCCGGAAAGTCTGAAAAACATTGATATCAGTGAAAACAATCTTTATGAAATCAGCGACATATCCACAGAAATGCTGGATGAACTGGATAAACCGGTAAAGATGACGGTCATCGCAGAGCTGGATTCTGTGGATACCCGAATCCGGACGTTTGTGGAAAAGTATGCCTCTCTCAGCGATGAGATTGAGCTGGAATGGGTAGACAGTGTACAGCATCCTTCCATCCTGCAGGAATACGAAACAGAGGGAGATGTTATCGTAGTAGAGTGCGAGGATACCGGGAAATCTACGACGGTCAGTTTCTCCGACATTATTCAGTACGACTCATATTCCTATTATATGACCGGTTCCATGACGGAGACGGCCTTTGACGGAGAGGGACAGCTCACCAGCGCGGTGAATTATGTAACCAGTGAGGATACGAAAAAGATTTACCGGACGTCAGGACATGGAGAGAGTACATTCTCAACTTCTGTGTCAGACCTGTTTACGAAAAACAATCTGGAAACAGAGGAACTGAATCTGAGCATGAATCCGGAAATCCCGGAAGACTGTGATTTGCTTTTCCTCTATGCCCCTACGGCAGATATTACGGAGGATGAGAAAAATCTGATACTGGATTATCTGGGAGAAGGGGGAAAGGTTTACCTGATTCTGGGAGATACAGCAGAGGATACTCCGAATCTGGATGAGATTATGGCAGATTACGGCCTGGAGACGGTGGACGGATATATCGCGGATACCCAGCGCAATTATCAGGGAAATTACTATGCCATCTTCCCAGAACTGAGCCTTTCCGGCGGACTGGGAGAGGGTATCAGCAATGAGATGGTACTGCTCTATAATTCCCAGGGATTACAGATGAATGACCTGGACAGTGAAACCATAATTACTACCACGTTTATGGAAACTTCTTCCGACGGCTATGCGGTGACGGAAGAAAATCAGACCCAGGGGCAGTACATTCTCGGTGCATACGCTACGGACACAATTCAGACAGAAGAGGAAGACACAGACAGTGAAGATACGGACAGTGAAGATACGGAGGAAGACTCCGAAGAGACTGTGGATGAGACGGAAACGCTGGAAGCGAGACTGACGGTTGTGGCTTCTGCGTCCCTGATTGATTCCAGTATCACCGACCAGCTTACCACCCTGGATAATCTGACGCTGTTTATGAATTCTGTGACGGAAAACTTTGACGGAGTGGAGAACCTGGCCATTGAGGCGAAGAGTCTGGAAGTGGAGTATAATACGCCTCTTCATGCCGGCTGGTTCAGCCTGCTTGTGATTTTTGTCATTCCGGCTGTGATTTTAATTGGCGGCTTTATTGCCTGGTGGAGAAGACGGAAGTCATAGCGGAAAGGAGGACTGGAACTGGTGAAAAAAAAGAAGCGAAAAGAAATCTGGATTCTCCTGCTGGTGCTGGCAGTTCTGCTGGGGATATTTTTCCTAATGCGTTATCTGAATCAGCGCAGTGAAGAAGAGGAAGCGAAAGCCGAGGAAGACGCTGTGATTCATATTTATGAGACGGATTCGCTGGAGGGAATGTCCTATACAGACGGTACGGATACGGTAAGTTTCATAAAAGAAGACGGAATCTGGCGGTATGAGCCGGATACAACCATAGACCTGACAGAGAGTACTATGTCCACTCTGGAAGAAACGTTTTCGGATATTACGGCGGTACAGGAGATAACGGAACCGGATGACCTGGCGGATTACGGGTTTGACAGTCCTTCCTACGAGCTGACCCTGACTTCTGACGGGGAGTCCCGGACTTTCCAGATTGGCTCGGCCTCCGGAGAGAATTACTATTTTATGGAGAAGGACGGGGATACGGTTTATACGGTGGCTTCTGCCCTGACTTCGGAGATGCTCTGGGATATGGCTGATTTTGCCGAGAGGGACAGTTTTGTCACTGTGACAACGGATAATTTTGTCCGGGAGGTAATTACTGCCCCGGACGGAACCGAGACGGTATTTGATTCTGAAAACGAGGACCAGGAGGACGCAGTGACTTCTGTGGCAAACGGGCTGGCGGCCTTCTATTTTACAGATTGTGCCGATTATCATGTGACGGATGAAACGCTCAGTCAGTACGGACTGGATGAGAACAGCCGCACCACGGTGGTGCTGACTTATACGGAGGACAATGACGACGGGGAAGAGGAGGAAAAATCTGTAACCTTCTATATCGGAAGTCAGGATGAAGATGGAACTTATTATTATGTACAGATGGACGGTTCCCAGAGAGTCAGCCGGGCGACAATAGACAACGTGGAGACGATTCTCGGACAGAATATAGAAGAAGAGGAATAATTGTTAAAAAGAGCTGTTACATGGGAGTAACAGCTCTTTTGCTATTTCCTTCTCCGGAGAAACACTGTGCCGGTAAGGCATACCAGAACCTCTGTAACCGGAAAGGCCGCCCATACGCCGGGAAGTCCGGCCAGGGAGGACAGCAGAAAAGCGAAAGGAATAATCAGGATGAACCCTCTCAGCAGGGAAATAATGTGGGCCGGAAGCGGGGTGTTAGTGGAAGTAAAAAATACAGACACGACAACGTTACATCCTGCAAAAATACAGCCGGTGAAGTAAATCCGCAGTCCGGTGACGGCAATGTCCTGCAGGAGGACATTCTGTTCGCTGTTAAATACAGAGGCAATGACATCCGCACCGAAAAATACTGCGGCATAAACGGCAAGAGACACAGCCGCCACAGTCAGCAGGGCATAGCGCAGAACGGCAGCAGTATTTTTCCGGTTTCCCTGGCCGAAGTATGTGCTTGCCAGAGGCTGAATTCCCTGGGAGATACCGGTATAAATGGAAATCACAACCAGTGACAGATTGGCGATAATACCGTAGGCGGCTACGCCGGTATTGCCGGAAATACGAAGGAGAATACTGTTAAATACAATCATAACAATTCCCGAAGATACTTCCGTAATCAGGGAAGGCAGGCCGCTGGAGAAGATTCCCAGGGCCAGGCGCAGGTTTATCCGGCATTTCTGCAGGTGAAACTGGTTCTTTTTCTGAATCAGGAAGGGAGACAGAACCAGAATACTGATAACCGGAGCAAGGCCGGTGGCAAATGCGGCTCCGAAGATTCCCATTTTCAGGGGAAACATAAATACATAGTCCAGCACCACATTGGAGAGACTTCCGGTTATCATGGCCGCCATGGAAAGCTGAGGCGCGCCGTCATTGCGGATAAAGCACAGCAGCAGGTTGTTGGTCATGAACAGAGGAGCAAACAGCAGAATGACCCGGAGGTAAGTTTTCCCCATCTGAAAGATGGCATCGTCCGCTCCCAGCAGGCGGATGAGAAAGCCGGAGCCGAACAGTCCGGCAAGGAAGAAGACTGCGGCAATGAGGACTGTCAGCAGGACAGCCCCAGTGAAAATACGGCTGGTATGCCGGGCATCTCCCTGGCTTTTAAAAATGGAATACCGGATGCCGCCGCCCATACCAATCATCAGGCCGCTTCCGTGAATAAAACTGTATACGGGAATGGCCAGATTCAGCGCGGTAAGCCCGTCTGCTCCCATGGCCAGGGATACAAAAAACGTATCGGCCAGAATATAGCAGGACAGTCCCAGCATACCCAGAATGTTCAGGGAAGAATATTTTGCATAATCCCGTAAGCAGGATGACTGTTTCATAAAAACCTCCTTTTTGCCTCAAAAAAACGCCCTATTCATTCCTTCAAAGGCCTACAGAATGAATACGGCGTACCCGGCGGTAATACAATGTTCTATTTTTGAAAATGTTATATTTCACACTCATCTCAACTTATCATACCGGACAGGGAAAGTCAAGACGGAAAATCGAATTTCTGGCAGGATACCTCCTTTCCGGTTGACCCCTCCAGGAAAATGCGGTAGGATAGGGACAGAATCGGGAAGGGAGAATGCCATGAGACTTTACGACAGACTGGAAGAATATGAAAACAGTGATTATTATGGGTTTCATATGCCGGGCCACAAGCGGAACCGGGGCTTTATGGATACGGCGCTCCCCTATGGCATCGATATCACGGAGATTGAAGGTTTCGACGATTTGCATCATGCTTCCGGAATTCTGAAGGAAGCGGAGGAACGGGCCGCCCGGGTTTTTGGCGCAGAGGAAACGCATTTTCTGGTTAATGGAAGTACGGTGGGAATTCTGAGTGGAATCTGCGGGTGTACAAAGAGAGGGGATAAGATTCTGGTGGCCAGACACTGCCATAAATCCATATATCATGCTATGTATCTGAATGGACTGACGCCGGTGTATCTGTATCCGGAATTTGACGGGAGCCGTCATCTGAACGGAGAAATCCGGGAAGCGGACGTCCGGGCGGCTTTGGAGCGGGAGCCGGATATCCGGGCCGTGGTGATAGTGTCCCCCACCTACGACGGTGTGGTGTCAGATACGGAGGCGATTGCAGAGACGGTTCACCGGAAGGGTATTCCGCTGATTGTGGACGAGGCCCACGGTGCCCATTTCGGGTTTCATTCGTATTTTCCCCGCCGGGCAAACGCCCTGGGGGCTGACGTGGTGATTCAGAGTCTGCACAAGACACTGCCTTCCCTGACCCAGACGGCCCTGCTTCATCTGAACGGGAATCTGGCGGATTGGGACCGGGTAAGACGGTACCTGGACATGCTGCAGTCCAGCAGTCCTTCTTATGTGTTTATGGCCAGTCTGGACGCCTGCGCGGACATGCTGGAAAAGCGGGGGACGGAAGTGTTTGAGACCTATGTGAAAAGACTGGAAAGTCTCCGGGAGAGACTGGGCAGGCTGAAAGCCCTGAAGCTTCTGGAGACGCCCCATTATGATAAATCCAAACTTGTGATTTCCGTGGCGGGCACTTCCCTGGGAAGCCGGGAACTGTATTTCCGGCTGCTGGAGGAATATCATCTGCAGATGGAGATGACCGGCGGCACGTATGTGCTGGGAATCACTTCCGTGGCAGATACGGAAGAGGGATTTGGCAGGCTGGCGGAGGCGCTGGAGCGTATAGACCGGGAACTGACAGAAGAAGCAGAAAAGGAAACCGGCGGGAAGATGGGAGCCGCGTCCACCGTGTCCGGCAAACTGCCGGAACTTTCTCAGGAGTATCTTCCCTGGCAGATGGAGGAAGCGGAAAAACGGCTGGGAACAGAGGTACTGCCTTTTTCCCAGTGCCTGGGGCGCGTGACGGCGGAATACGCCTATCTGTATCCCCCGGGAAGTCCGGTTCTGGTTCCGGGAGAAAGGATAAACAAAGATGCCCTGGAACTGCTTGCGGAATATGAACGCCAGGGATTTTCCATCGAAGGAATTCAGAAGGAAGGACACTGCAGGGTGCTGAAACATGGGTAAGATATTTTATTTTATGGGAAAAAGCGCATCGGGAAAGGATACCATTTACAAAGAAATGCAGAAACGTTTTCCGCAGCTTGGGACGGTGGTTCTCTATACCACCCGGCCGCGGCGGGACGGGGAAGAAAACGGCAGGGAATATTTTTTCGTGGGGAAAGAAACGCTGGAAACGCTGGAAGAAGCCGGAAAAGTGATTGAGTGCCGTACTTACCACACCGTCTGCGGAGACTGGGACTATTTTACGGTGGATGACGGACAGATAAATCTGGAAAAAGAGAGCTGTCTGATGATGGGTACTCTGGTCTCCTACAGAAAAATGCGGGATTATTTCGGAGCGGAGCAGGTGATTCCCTTCTATATAGAAGTGGAGGACGGGGAACGGCTTTTCCGGGCCGTACAGCGGGAACGCGGGCAGAAAGAACCCCGGTATGCGGAAGTGTGCCGCCGTTTCCTGGCGGACAGCAGGGATTTTTCCGAAGAGAACTTAACGGAAAGCGGAATTCGGGAACGGTATGAGAACCAGAATCTGGCAGAATGCCTGGATAAAATTTCTGAAAAAATTCAGAGTTTTTTCCCTCGCCCGTAAAAATTTATGTTATACTAGCCTATAGCACATAAAACCCATAGACAAAGAAGGTGAAGGATATGTCAGGATTTAAAGACGTAGTAGGACACAAAGACATTATTCAGTATATAAAGAACGCAGTTTCTCAGGATAAGGTGTCCCATGCCTATATTTTGAACGGAGAGAGAGGTTCCGGAAAGAAGCTTCTTGCGAATCTGTTCGCCCAGACGCTGCAGTGCGAGGAAGGAAAAGAAGAGCCGTGCTATCACTGCCATTCCTGCCGTCAGGCAGTCAGCGGGAATCATCCGGACATTATCCGTGTCACACATGAGAAACCCGGCTCTATCAGCGTGGATGATATCCGGAAACAGATAAATGAGGATATTCAGATTAAACCATACAGCGGGAAATATAAAATCTACATCATGGCGGATGCGGACCTGATGACTGTGCAGGCCCAGAACGCCCTGCTGAAGACCATCGAGGAACCGCCGTCCTACGCCGTCATCTTTCTGCTGACGGAAAACGCGGACAGCCTGCTTCCCACTATCTGTTCCCGGTGTGTGATGCTGAAACTGCGCAATATCAAGGACCAGCTTGTGAAAAAATACCTGATGGAGCAGCTGCAGATACCGGATTACAAGGCGGAGCTGTGTACTGCTTTTGCCCAGGGAAATATCGGCCGGGCCATTATGCTTGCTTCGTCCGACCATTTTAATGAAATCCGGGATGAGGCGGTGCAGCTTCTGAAATATATCGATACCATGGAGCTGCCGGAGCTGATGGACGCGGTAAAACGGATTACCGTCTATAAGATTGAGATTACGGATTATCTGGATATTCTGATGATATGGTACCGGGATGTGCTGATTTATAAAGCCACCAAAAATATTGACCGGGTGATTTTTGGCGAAGAGCTGGAGTTTATCCGGGAGAGAGCGAAGAAAAGCTCCTACGAAGGAATTGAGACGATTCTGAAAGCCCTGGAAAAGGCAAAAGAACGGCTGAAGGCAAATGTAAACTTTGAGCTGGTTATGGAGCTTCTTCTGCTGACGATAAAGGAGAATTAGCTATGACAAAAGTGATAGGAGTCCGCTTCCGCACAGCCGGGAAGATATACTACTTTTCCCCGGGAAAGCTGCGGATAAAGCGGGGCCAGCAGGTTATCGTGGAGACGGCCCGGGGCGTGGAATTCGGCAACGTGGTGATGGGAGTCCGGGAAGTTCCCGACGAGGAAATCAGCCAGCCGCTGAAATCGGTTATCCGGCTCGCCACGGACGAGGACAGAAGAGTAGAAGAGAAAAACCGGAAAAAGGAAAAAGAGGCGTTCCAGATCTGTCAGGAGAAAATCAAAAAGCACGGGCTGGAGATGAAGCTGATTGATGCGGAATATACCTTTGACAACAACAAGGTGCTGTTTTATTTTACCGCAGACGGAAGAATCGACTTCCGGGAGCTGGTAAAAGACCTGGCGGCTGTGTTCCGGACCAGGATAGAACTGCGGCAGATTGGCGTGCGGGATGAGACAAAAATACGGGGAGGAATCGGCATCTGCGGAAGAGAGCTGTGCTGCCATACCTACCTGACGGAATTTGCCCCGGTGTCCATCAAGATGGCAAAGGAGCAGAATCTGTCCCTGAATCCCTCCAAGATTTCCGGCGTCTGCGGCAGACTGATGTGCTGTCTGACCAATGAGGAGGAAACCTACGAAAAGCTGAACAGCAGACTGCCGGCGGTGGGCGACACGGTGACTACGCCGGAAGGTCTTCAGGGAGAGGTACAGTCTCTGAGCGTACTGCGGCAGCTTGTGAAGGTCGTGGTGACTGTGGAGAATGACGAAAAGGAAATCCGGGAGTACAAGGCTTCCGAGCTGAGATTCCGTCCCAGGCGGAAGAAAAAAGACGTCCGTCTGTCAAAAGAGGAAATGAAAGAACTGGCATCTGTGACGAAAAACGAAGGAGCGTCAAAACTGAATGGAAATTAAGCTGAAAGAAGGAGAGAGACTGGACGATCTTCAGATAAAGGGGTACCGGATTATCCAGCATCCCGGCAGCTTCTGCTTCGGGATGGACGCCGTCCTTCTGTCGGCTTTTGCAGGAGTAAAAAAGGGAGAATGCGTTCTTGACCTTGGAACAGGAACGGGGATTCTCCCTGTTCTTTTGGAAGCAAAAACCGCGGGGGAGCAGTTCACCGGGCTGGAGATTCAGCCGGAGAGTGCGGATATGGCCAGCCGGAGCGTGGCGCTGAACGGCCTGGAAGAGAAAATCCGGATTGTGGAAGGGGATATCCGGGAAGCCTCCCGGATATTCGGGGCGGCCTCTTTTGAAGTAGTGGTGACGAATCCGCCTTACATGACGGGGCATCACGGTCTTCTGAATCCGGAGGATAAAAAAGCCGTGGCAAGGCATGAACTGCTCTGTACTCTGGATGACGTGCTGCGGGAGGCAGCCCGGGTTCTGAAGCCGCGGGGGAGGTTTTACATGGTACACAGACCGTTCCGCCTGGCGGAGATTTTCAGCCGGATGTGCGCGCGGGGAATCGAGCCAAAACGGATGCGACTGGTGTACCCGGGGATAAAAAAGGAACCCAATATGGTGCTGATTGAGGGAATGCGTGGGGCGAATCCACGGATAACCGTGGAACCGCCGCTGATAGTATATGGCGAGGACGGCCGGTACACAGAAGAGATTCTGGAACTGTACGGACTGGACGGATAAGGAGCAGAAAATGAGTGGAATCCTGTATTTATGCGCGACTCCCATCGGAAACCTGGAGGACATGACCTTCCGGGCGGTGCGGGTGCTGAAAGAAGTGGATGTAATTGCGGCGGAGGATACGAGAAACAGTATCCGGCTGCTGAACCATTTTGACATCCATACACCAATGACCAGTTATCACGAATACAACAGAATCGATAAGGGGAAAAAGCTGGTGGAACGGCTTCTTTCCGGAGAAAATGTGGCCCTGATAACGGACGCCGGAACGCCGGGAATCTCAGACCCGGGAGAGGAGCTGGTCAGAATGTGCCGCGAAGCAGGCATTCCGGTAACGTCTCTTCCCGGCGCCGCGGCCTGCATTACGGCCCTGACAGTTTCGGGACTTTCCACCAGGCGGTTTGCCTTTGAGGCATTTCTGCCTGCGGAGAAGAAAGAGCGCCGGGAGATTCTGGAAGAGCTTGCCGGGGAGACACGCACAATTGTGCTCTATGAAGCGCCTCACAGACTGGTCCGGACCCTGAAAGAGCTGGCGGAGCATCTGGGGGGAGACCGGCGGCTTGCCGTGTGCCGGGAACTCACTAAAAAACATGAAACAGTCTGGCAGTCCACCCTGGAAGAGGCCGGAAACCACTATGCGGAGCAGGAACCCCGGGGAGAATGCGTCCTTGTGATAGAGGGAAAAAGCCGTCGGGAAATTCTTCGCAGCCGGCAGGAGGCCTGGGAAGAGATGACGGTTTCGGAGCATATGGAGTACTATACCGGCCAGGGGATGGACCGGAAAGAAGCCATGAAACAGGTAGCCAGAGACAGGGGAACCGGAAAGCGGGACATCTATAAAGCCCTGCTCTCAGAGGAGGAATAAAGTTTTCGTCAAGTTGTACAGATTATTCAAAAAAGTTTGTTCAACTCCTTCATAGACCCGGAAAGGGTTTTGATTTATACTAAATATCAGATTGAAAAAGGAAACAGCCCTTTAGGGGAAACAAGATTAGGAGGAAGTACGAAATGGCAAGCTTATCACTGAAACATATTAACAAAGTTTATCCAAATGGATTTGAAGCGGTAAAAGACTTCAATCTGGAAATTCAGGATAAAGAATTTATTATCTTTGTAGGACCTTCCGGATGCGGAAAATCTACCACCCTCCGTATGATTGCAGGTCTGGAAGATATTTCCAGCGGCGAGCTGAAAATCGGCGACCGTGTAGTAAATGACGTAGAACCAAAGGACAGAGATATTGCAATGGTATTCCAGAACTACGCTCTGTATCCTCATATGACTGTATATGACAACATGGCTTTCGGTCTGAAACTGAGAAAAGTTCCGAAAGACCAGATTGATAAAATGGTAAGAGAAGCAGCAAGAATTCTTGACCTGGAAGCGCTCCTTGACCGGAAGCCGAAAGCTCTTTCCGGTGGACAGAGACAGCGTGTTGCCATGGGCCGTGCCATCGTTCGTAATCCTCAGGTATTCCTGATGGATGAGCCGCTCTCCAACCTGGATGCAAAACTGAGAGGCCAGATGCGTGTTGAGATTTCCAAACTTCACGACAGACTGGGTACAACGATTATCTATGTAACCCATGACCAGACAGAGGCTATGACACTGGGAACCAGAATCGTAGTTATGAATGCCGGTGTCGTTCAGCAGGTAGATACTCCGCAGGTACTTTACGATTCACCGTGCAACCTGTTCGTTGCAGGATTCATCGGCTCCCCGCAGATGAACTTCCTGGATGCTGTATGCCAGGTTAAGGGCAACGATGTATATCTGAAAGTCGGCCCGGCTGATATCAAACTTCCGCCGGCAAAAGGAAAGAAACTGAAAGACGGCGGCTATGACGGAAAGACCGTTGTACTTGGTATCCGTCCGGAAGACGTACATGACGAGCAGATGTTCATCGAAGCATCTCCGGAGACTGTTATCGAAGCAACTATTCGTGTATACGAAATGCTTGGTGCAGAAGTTTATCTGTACTTCGATTACGAAGGCGCAAGCATGACAGCAAGAGTTGACCCCAGAACAACAGCAAGAACGGGCGATACTGTAAAATTTGCTTTCGATGCAGAAAAGATTCATGTATTCGACAAAGAAACAGAAGTTACAATTACAAACTAGTTACTCATTGGGGACGGGTACCGGCTGGCTGGTACCCGTCCCCGACTACAATTCGGGCACAATTCAGAATTCTGATTTGATAAAATAGTTGCCCTTGTCAGAAAAAATGCTATGATAAACAAGGTTATAGAAATAAGCCGGGTTTAAAACGATATATTAGACAATGCGCAAGGGAGTGCTTTGGGCAGTTGCAGGTTCGGGAGTTCCGCAATGGGAACTCTCTTTTTTTATATAAAAGAACAGGAGTGAAGGAGAGAGATGAGATGAAGGTATCAGCAGAAGACATAAAAAGAAGAGCGGAAAAAATCAGAGAGCAGATTATCACCGACCGGAGGCGGCTTCACCAGATACCGGAGACCGGACTTAATCTTCCCGGGACGACTGCCTGCGTGGAAAAACAGTGGGCATGACGGCCATATGGCGATGCTTCTGGGAGCAGCCCGGATTCTGAAGGACATGGAAGAATCTCTGAAGGGGACGGTGAAACTGCTGTTTCAGCCCGGGGAAGAGACCGGGGCCAGGATGATGGTGGAGAACGGACTTCTGGAAAATCACAAAGTGAACGCTGTAAAAGCATGGAACGGAGACTATGAGCGGATTACCGATGAGGCGGGGATATCTGTGGTGGATCTGGATGCGTTTCAGTATGTAGAAAACGAGAATCCGATTTCCTTTATGAACTATTTCGAGGCAGTGTATAACGGGTTTGTAAACGGGGCCACTATCATGGGAACTCTGTTTATCAGCTCCGGCGTCATTTACCTTCTGGAATGCAGCGGAGCCTTTGGGGAGGGAATCAGCATGATTCTGAAAAAGACAAGGGGAAAGGAATTTTCGGTTGTCTGCATTTTTATACCATTTTCGTTATCTTCGGCGTGCTGGGCCATGGAGAAGCCGCCTACCCGTTTTACCCGCTGGCGGTCATCATTATGCCATACTGCAGCCGCTGGGCAAAGTTCTGCTGGAAAATCTATTTGTCCTTTATCGTAAGCGCATTCCTTCTGATTATGATTGCCCATGCGACCGGACTTGGTCCGTTTTAAAAAAGAAGATTCCGTATCCCTGCAGGCCGGAAGGCCCGGGGATGCGAAATTGACTTTAAGACTTGACAATCAGCCGAAAAACGGATATAGTAAATAAGAAATAAAAGGGAGTAACCAACGCTTCCGGCGTTTGCGGTATCGTCAGTACGATGGATGACATCCGGTATCGTGAGTAAATGGTGAGACTTTTATTGCATTCAGAGACGTGCAATAAAGGTCTTTTTTTGTGCAGGCATTTCTGAATGGAAAGCAGTGAAACTGTCAATACCTGAAAGTAGGAGGAAGAAAGATGAAGACAAATTATCAGATGACAGCGGAAGAGGTGCGGCGTCAGATAAACGGCCACGAGGAACCGCTGAGCATGGACGAGGTGAGGGAGCATCAGGAAAAATATGGTCCCAATGAGCTGGAAGAAGGGAAGAAAAAGAGCACCTTTCAGATTTTCCTGGAACAGTACAAGGATTTCCTCGTTATTATCCTGATTGTATCCGCCATTATTTCCGGAATTCTGGGAGATATGGAAAGCGCCGTGGTAATTCTGATTGTTATTACGATTAACGCAATTCTGGGAACCGTGCAGACGGTGAATGCGGAAAAGTCCCTGAACAGCCTGAAAAAGCTGTCCGGCCCGGAATCCAAGGTACTCCGTGACGGTGTGGTGACGCCGCTTCCCACCAGCGAGATTACAGTAGGCGATATTGTCATGCTGGAAGCGGGAGACTATGTGCCGGCGGACGGACGAATTCTGGACTGCGCCAGCATGAAAGTGGACGAAAGCGCCCTGACCGGAGAAAGTATGGGCGTGGACAAGATGACAGACCCCATCGAAGGGGAAGTTCCTCTGGGCGACCGGATTAACATGGTATTCTCCGGAAGCTTTGTAACCTATGGACGTGGTTCTTTTCTGGTAACGGATATCGGAATGAACACAGAAGTGGGTAAGATTGCGGGAATGCTGAAGACAGCAGAGGAAAAGAGAACTCCTCTTCAGGTAAATCTGGACCAGTTCGGACAGAAGCTTTCCATTTTGATTCTGATTTTCTGCGGAATCCTGTTTGGAATCAGTGTATTCCGTGGTGAAAATATCGGAAATGCGTTTATGTTTGCCGTAGCCCTTGCCGTAGCCGCGATTCCGGAGGCGCTGAGCTCTATCGTGACTATCGTGCTTTCCTTCGGCACCCAGAAAATGGCCCGGGAGCACGCCATCATCCGGAAGCTCCAGGCAGTGGAAGGACTGGGAAGCGTTTCGGTTATCTGTTCCGATAAAACCGGTACGCTGACACAGAACAAGATGACAGTAGAAGATTATTACGTAGAAGGAAAGAGAATCCACGCAGACGCCATCAGCCTGGAAGACGCCGGTCAGAAGCAGCTTCTGATTTACAGTATGCTCTGCAACGATTCTACCAATACAGACGGGGTGGAAATCGGCGATCCGACGGAGACGGCCCTGATTAACCTGGGAAGCCTTCTGGGACTGGAAAACGGAACCGTGCGGGAGCAGTACCCGAGAAAGAGCGAGATTCCTTTTGACAGCGACCGGAAGCTGATGTCTACCTCCCATGAGATAGATGGAAAAGAGATTATGGTGGTCAAGGGAGCAATGGACGTGCTGATGGACAGAGTGGACAGCATTCAGACAGCAGACGGCGTCCGTCCCATTACAGAAGAAGACAAACAGCAGATTGAGGACCAGAACCAGGAATTTTCCCGGGAGGGTCTGCGTGTGCTGGGATTTGCCTACCGGCAGACAGAAAAAAATCATGAGCTGACCCTGGAAGACGAACAGAACCTGACCTTCCTCGGCCTGATTTCCATGATGGACCCGCCGAGACTGGAGTCAAAGGCGGCCGTGGCAGAATGTATCAGCGCCGGTATTAAGCCGGTTATGATTACCGGAGACCACAAGGTGACAGCTTCTGCCATTGCAAAGAGAATCGGCATTCTGAATGACATGTCCGAGGCCTGCGAGGGCGCGGAGATTGAGACCATGTCCGACGAAGAACTGAAAGAATTCGTGCCGAATATATCCGTTTATGCCCGGGTGTCACCGGAGCATAAAATCCGGATTGTACGGGCATGGCAGGAAAGAGGGAACATTGTGGCCATGACCGGAGACGGTGTCAACGACGCTCCGGCCTTAAAGCAGGCGGACATTGGTGTGGCCATGGGAATTACCGGAACCGAAGTGGCCAAGGACGCGGCTTCCATGGTGCTGACGGACGATAATTTTGCAACGATTGTAAAGGCTGTGGAAAACGGAAGAAACGTGTACAAGAACATTAAGAACTCCATTCAGTTCCTGCTGTCCGGAAACTTTGCGGCCATCCTGACCGTACTGTATGCTTCCATTGCAGGGCTGGCAGTTCCCTTTGAACCGGTACACCTGCTGTTTATCAATCTTCTGACAGACAGCCTTCCGGCTATCGCGCTGGGACTGGAGCCCCATACCAGAAGTGTGATGAAGGATAAACCCCGTCCGGTGAATGAGTCCATTCTGACCCGGGATTTCCTTGCCAAAATCGGACTGGAAGGTCTGGTAATTGCCATTATGACAACGACGGCATTCCTGCTTGGCCTGCGGGAAGGCGGCGCTGCCATGGCAAGTACCTATGCCTTTGGAACACTCTGTCTGTCCAGGCTGTTCCATGGATTTAACTGTAAATCAGACGCCCCGGTTGTATTTACCCGGCGCCTGCTGAATAATAAATACCTGATAGGAGCATTTTTCCTGGGAGTGATTCTGATAACCGGCGTACTGGCAATTCCTGCCCTGCACGGCATGTTCAAGGTTGTGACCCTGGATATCCGGCATCTTGCCGTAGTGTACGGACTGGCCATCGCCAATGTTCCGGTGATTCAGCTGCTCAAATGGATACGGGGGCTGTTCCGGAAATAGGAGGCTGATATGATGGACTTGAGCCGGGAAACGATTAAAAAACTGCGGGGGCTGATAGTGTTTACCATTCTGATACTGGTAGGACTCTGGAACCTCTCCGTGGTGCTGGAGGCCGTTGGATTTATCTGGGGGATCCTCTTCCCCTTTGTCCTGGGAGGCGCCATTGCCTTTGTAATCAACGTTCCCATGAGTTTTATTGAAAAGACGCTGTTCGGGGAGAAAGAGAACCGGGGCCGGTGGAAACGGAAACTGGCCCGGCCGCTGAGTCTGGTTATCACCATTGTGCTGGCGGTTACGGTGATTGTGCTGGTAATGTTCGGGGTCATCCCGCAGCTTGGGAATACTGTGGTAAGCCTGGGCAACAGCATTGCGGATTTCCTTCCCCGGATGCGGGACTGGATTGCAGAATTCACAAACAACAATCCGGATATTATGGACTACGTGAATCGGCTCAGTTTTAACCCGGACCAGATGGTGAACTGGGCGATGAGCTTTCTGGGAAGCGGAGCGAACAGTGTGATGAATACGACGATTACCGTGACCCGGAATATTGTAAGCGGGGTGACGACATTTTTCATCGCCTTTTCCTTTGCCTGCTACATTCTGATTCAGAAAGAAAAGCTGCACGTACAGGCAAGAAAAGTGTTTTTTGCGTTTATCCCGAAGCGGAAAGCGGAGGTGGCCCTGGAGGTCTGCTCCCTGACGTATAAGACCTTTGCCAGTTTCCTGGCGGGGCAGTGCGTGGAAGCCCTGATTCTGGGTGCCATGTTTGTTGTGTCCATGACGGTGCTTGGAATGCCCTATGCCCTGCTGATAGGCATTCTTATCGCCTTTACCGCGCTGATTCCCATTTTCGGCGCTTTTATAGGCTGCTTTCTGGGTGCGTTCCTGATATTTATGGTCAATCCCAGGCAGGCGGTATTTTTTGTCATTCTCTTTCTGATACTGCAGCAGATTGAAGGAAACCTGATTTATCCCCATGTGGTAGGGAATTCGGTGGGGCTTCCCTCCATCTGGGTGCTGGCGGCGGTCAGCGTGGGCGGCAGCCTGATGGGCGTTGTGGGAATGCTGATTTTCATTCCCATTGTTTCTGTGGTCTACACGCTGTTCCGGGAAGTAGTGCGTCTGCTGCTGAAAAAGCAGAAGATAAAAACAGTAACGGCCACTACGGTGGAAGAATATACGGAAGAAGAGCAGGAGCGTATGGAAGAAATCTTCCGCGAGGAACAGAAGAAAGGAAAAGAACTGTAAAGACAGACGGCAGTCCGGAGATACCGGGCTGCCGTTTTTTCCCGGGGCTTCTGCCCGGAGAAACTCTGTCATATACATAATAGCAGAAGCGGAAAAAGGCGGTGTGTATATGCTGAATTATCTCTGGGCCGGCATGATTCTGGTGGGAATTGTGTTTGCGGCCTTTACGGGAAACATGGGAGAGATAACCAATGCGGCCCTGGATTCTTCCCGGGAAGCGGTGACGCTTTGTATTACCATGCTGGGCGTGATGTCCTTCTGGGTAGGCCTGATGGAAATTGCCCGGCAGGCGGGAGTGATGGAGGCGGCCTCCCGGAGGCTGGGGCCGGTCATCCGCTTCCTCTTTCCGGGAATTCCCAAAGGACATCCGGCAGAAGCGCCCATCATGGCGAACCTGATAGCCAACGTGCTGGGCCTTGGCTGGGCGGCCACTCCCGCAGGCCTGCAGGCCATGGAAGAGCTGGGAAAACTGGAGGAGGACAGAAGGAGAGGGCGGCTTCCCGGACCGGTGCGCCCGGCCGGAACCGCCAGCAATGAGATGTGCACCTTTCTGATTATTAACATTTCCTCCCTGCAGCTGATACCGGTGAATGTCATAGCCTACCGGAGCCAGTACGGGAGTGTGAATCCGGCCGCCATTGTGGGGGCCGGGATACTGGCCACTACGGTGAGTACCGGGGTGGCGGTGATTTTCTGTAAGCTGATGGACAGAAGGCGGAGAGTCTAGGCTCTCTGTCTTTTTCGGCCCATGCCGGATATGGTCTCTAAGACTGTATAAGCCAGACAGTATGATGTTGACATTATAAAGACCCAATAATAGAATGAAAGTGAAAATAAGAAGTTTTGTATTTATGTAAATAAAACGGGGAAAAGTGATAAAATTCAGTTTATTGAAAGGAACCCTTTATTATGAGTGACAAGAAACTAATGATTCGTAACAGCACAGCAGAATTCTTAATATTTGAGACACAAAACCACAGTGACGGGGTTGAGGTGCGGTATGAGGATGGGACATTATGGATGACACAAAAAATGATGGCAGCCTTGTTTGATGTGGAAGTAAATACCATAACTTATCATTTGAAAGAAGTATACGCATCAGGAGAACTTGAGTGTGAGGCAACTACTCGAAAAATTCGAATAGTTCAAACGGAGGGCTTAAGACAGGTTAACCGTTCTATAGAGCATTATAACTTAGACGCTGTTATATCCGTAGGATATCGGGTGAACTCTATAAGGGCAACACAGTTTCGAAGATGGGCAACTCAGGTGTTGGCCCAGTATGCTAAGAGAGGATACGGTATTGACAGAGCGGACTTCCTGACCGACGGGGTGTTACTGCCGCCTGGTTCTATGGGCCGCTAAAACCGGAGATATAAAGAAACTTTTACAATAGAAATAGGGAAGTACTGGAAAACCGTTCTGCCGCATACATTTGTAATAAAGTATCCGGCAGGGCGGTTTTTCTATGCAGTTTTTTCTCTATGTTACGGATTTTATCGTACCGTTTCTGATTGTCAGTATTCTCATCTACGGTCTGAGCGCTGAGACTGGCGTATACGATACCTTTATTAAGGGGGCCCGGAGCGGGTTCCTGACGGTGATAAAAATCATGCCTACCTTAATCGGCCTGATGGTGGCGGTAGGGATTCTCCGGGCCTCCGGGTTTCTGGACTATATCAGCGGGCTGATTGGACAGTTTACCGGCTACATAGGTTTTCCCGGGGAGCTGGTGCCTCTGACCGTGGTAAAGATGTTTTCCTCCTCAGCGGCTTCCGGCCTTCTCCTGGATATTTACAAAGAATTCGGAACGGACTCCCGTATCGGACTGATTGCCTCGATTTCCATGGCCTGCACGGAGACGATTTTTTACACCATGTCGGTTTATTTCATGACGGCAAAAGTCAGACATACCCGCTATACTCTGGCCGGGGCGCTCCTGGCCACTTTTGCAGGTCTGGCCGCCAGCGTGGTTCTGGCCGGAATGATGTGAAAACCATACGTAAAACGAATAATTTCAAGATAAAATACGGAAGTTAGTTGAAAAACGACAGACAATATGTTACGCTGAATCAGCACCCTTATAATTACAAAAGATGAGGAATCAGTATGACAGATAAACGGAGACAGAGAAGACGCCGGAGGGGAAGAAAAAGGCGGGGGAGCAGGACACTTCCTGTACTTCTGGTCCTCCTTTTTCTAATCTGTGCCGGAATCACAGGAGGGGCGGTCTACTTGTACCAGTACCCTCTGGAACTGAAAAATGAAGTAGTAAACCAGGAACTGAAAGAACCTTTTCAGCCGGAAAAGAACATCCGGCGCGTGCGTTTCGGGGAAAAGGATGAGGTGAAAATAACCGGTCAGGTCAATACGGAAAGCGAAGGCGACTATGAGATAACATACAGCTGCCGGAGAGACCGGCAGAAAGTAAAGGTAAAAGTGCGGGATACGAAGCCGCCGGTGCTGAAAACAAAGCCGTATACGACGGATACGGCAGGGGATGTTTCTCCGGAGATGTTTGTTCAGGAGGTGACCGACGCCTCGGAGGTTACCCTGCAGTTTAAAACGCCGGAGACGGAAAAAACAGAGGGAACGAAGGAAATCGAGATAGAGGCAGTGGACGCCAGTGGAAACCGGACCACGGAAAAAGCGTCGCTGACCAGGCAGAAGGATACGGAGAAGCCGGCGGTCAGCGGAGTGGCGGACGAGGAAATCCTGCAGGGAAAGACGCTGGATTTTCAAAACGGCATCACAGTAAGCGACAACCTGGATCCGGCGCCGGTGCTGGAAATCGACAGCGCTGGTGTGGATTTTACCGTTCCCGGAACATACATCGTGACGTATAAGGCAACGGACAGGTCCGGGAATGTGGAGACGGTTCAGAAAAAGGTGACGGTCCTCCGCAATGCGGAGTATGAGCAGAAGGTGGTGTATCTGACCTTTGACGACGGGCCGTCGGAAAACACGGGAAAAATCCTGGATATTCTGAAGGAGTACAACGCAAAAGCCACCTTTTTTGTGACGGGGAATAACCAGAAATGGAATTCCCTGCTGAAGCGGGCCCATGATGAGGGACATGCCGTGGGGCTTCATACATACACCCATGACTACAAAACCGTCTATTCTTCGGAGGAAGCGTATTTTGAGGACCTGGGACGGATATCGGACATGGTAAAAGAAGTGACCGGGGATGAGTCTCATATTATCCGTTTCCCCGGAGGCGGAAGCAATACAGTCAGTGCAAAGTATTCGCCCGGACTAATGACCACACTGACCCGGAAGGTGCAGGAGATGGGGTATCAGTATTTTGACTGGAACTGCGATTCCACAGACGCCAGCGGAAACAATGTGCCGGTGGAGAAGCTGGTGGAAAACGCCACCTCCTGCGAGGCAAAGCATATCAACATTCTGATGCATGATACCGACGCAAAAGATACAACCGTGGAGGCGCTTCCGAAGATTATCGAGCATTACCGGGAGCAGGGGTATACCTTCCTGCCGCTGACGATGGACTCCTATGCGCCCCACCATAAAGTGAACAATTAGTCTGTCAGCTGTGCTGTCAGAGAAAAGTGCCCAGCCTTTCGGGTATCCGGGAGGCCGGGTTTTTTTGTGCGATACGCCCGGAGGGCGGCCGCCGTGCTTGCGACGCGGAGCTAGTCCTTTAGGGCACGAGCGGACATCCGACGGGCAACGGCGCTGAACGTCCAGTGGACGTTCGCTTAGCGCCGACCGGAGCAGAGCGGAGACCATCGAGCAGCTTTTGCTGCGAGATGAGCGGGGTATCGCGGGAGCGGATAGGGGAAAGAAATTCTCCTATCCGATGTCTTGACGGGGAGCGGAAAAAGAGGGATAATAACAGTTGTGTCGACTCTGGTGACAAGACACATGATAAGACATACAAAGACTGAGAAAATCCAGAAAATGAGAAGGAATGGGAGAGAAAAGAAATGAAAGAATTTCTAAAAAGAAAGAATGTTGTCTTTTCCGTGAAAAGGTATGGAATTGATGCACTGGGAGCCATGGCCCAGGGACTGTTTGCGTCCCTGCTGATTGGAACGATTATCGGTACCCTGGGAGAGCAGACCGGACTGTCTGTTCTGGTGACCATCGGGGACTACGCCAAAAGTGCCACGGGACCTGCCATGGCGATTTCTATCGGATATGCGCTCCAGTGTCCGGGGCTGGTGCTGTTTTCCCTGACGGCTGTCGGGGTTGCGGCAAATGAACTGGGCGGGGCGGGTGGCCCTCTGGCGGTACTGATTGTGACCATTTTTGCGGCAGAACTTGGCAAGATTGTATCAAAAGAAACAAAAATAGATATCATTGTGACGCCGTTTGTAACCATTGCCACCGGCGTACTGCTGTCCATCTGGTGGGCGCCGGCCATCGGCGCCGCGGCCAGTGCTGTGGGAAGCGCGATTATGTGGGCGACCGAGCTTCAGCCTTTCTTTATGGGGATTCTGGTATCCGTGCTGGTGGGGATTGCGCTTACGCTTCCCATCAGCAGCGCAGCCATCTGCGCGGCTCTTTCTCTGACGGGACTGGCCGGGGGAGCGGCAGTGGCAGGCTGCTGTGCCCAGATGGTAGGCTTTGCCATTATGAGCTTTCAGGAAAACCGCTGGGGTGGCCTGCTGGCTCAGGGACTGGGGACCTCCATGCTTCAGATGGGAAATATCGTGAGAAACCCGCGTATCTGGATTCCGCCCACGCTGGCATCTGCCGTGACCGGACCGCTTGCCACCTGCCTCTTCCATCTGGAGATGAACGGGCCGGCAGTTTCCTCCGGTATGGGAACCTGCGGCCTGGTCGGACAGATTGGAGTGTATACGGGCTGGATGTCCGATATTGCGGAAGGAACGAAGGCCGCTGTAACGGGGATGGACTGGGGCGGACTGCTTCTTATCTGCTTTCTGCTTCCGGGCCTGCTGTCCTGGCTGTTTGCGCTTCCGCTGCGCCGGGCAGGCTGGATTAAGGAAAACGATTTGAAGCTGGATTTATAAAAATTGTAAACAGAAACTGAATCAGCAGGGACAGGGGAGAACGGCGGCCGCCCCTGTCCCTGCTCTGTATCTGGGCCGGGGTTATTCCAGAAGACGTCCGGAAACATAGTCTTCCAGCACGTCGAAAGGAGCCGGGCCCGCGTCCAGCACGGCCTGGTGGAATTTTTTCTGGGAGAAGTCTTCCCCCAGTCTGGCCGCCATTTCCTTTTTCAGGGTGTAGAACTTGACGTAGCCCAGGTAGTATTTCAGATAGTTGCCCGGGGTACCGATAATGAGCTCGTAGATGGAGCGGACTGTTTCTGCGTCGGAAATTCCATAGGAGCTGAAAAAGCGGAGGGTATCGGCAACACTCCAGCCGTCGTAGTGAATGCCCATGTCAGCGGTGGCGTAAAGTCCCAGAATGACGGAGGCATTTTTCTGATACAGGGCCGCCTCCGCTGTGGAAAGAGGCGCCATATAGTAGGACATCATTTCCGCATAGGTGGCCCAGCCTTCCGTGTATCCGCCGAAATCCAGGAGACTCCGGAGAGGGTCCCTCTGGAGGGAGGCATAGTACACTGTCTGGTAAAGATGCCCCGGCCAGCCTTCGTGGGCCAGCGTGGTATAGAGTTCCAGGCCCTGGGAAGTCTGGCCCTGGTTGATGTAAATTACATTTTCCAGGGAACTGTCGATGGGCGGAATCATGTAAAACGCGGGGCTTAAGTAGTCTTCCAGGGCCTCCGGAACGTATTTAATCCGGGTGCTGGTTTCGGGAATCTCCGGGAAAGTGCCGGTGATTTTTTCCTGCAAATCCGCCAGGATGGCGGAGGGGGTCAGGCTCTCCAGAACGGAAACCGTGTTCTGTGTCCCGGACGGCTGGGAGGCAATGCGCTGCATGGCTGTCAGGTCCTCGATAATCTGCGCTTCCGTCATCTCCTGCAGAGCGGGAATCGTTTCGGAGAGGCCGGTGTCCTGACGGACGACATAGGCGTAAAAGTCTTTTCCTTCCGGGTAATAGCAGAGCCCCTGGCCGTTGACCCCGCTTCCTGCCAGTTCCCGGATACCCGCGGCCAGATTCTCATATGCGGGAAGCAGAACGCCGGATACCAGGGAGGTATTCTGCTCCTGAAGGCTGGTTTTTTCTTCCTCGGAAAGGCCGGGCAGCTCTTCCAGGCGCTCCGGAAAGGTACTGTACAGATAGTTGCCGTCTCCCATGTCCAGGAAGGCCTGGCACTGTTCCAGAACCTCCTCTGCCTGAAAGTCCGGCATGAAGAGTCCCTGCTCTGACTTGGCTTTTTCAAAAGAAAGGAGGGAATCAAAATAGGTGTCCGTTTCCTCCAGAAGAGCCAGGTAATCGGCCACATCCTCTTTGTCATAAAAAGGGAACTCCGAGAGGATGACCGGAAGCTGGGCATGAATGCCGGTAACCGGGCTTAACGGTTCCTGGTAGAGGACATAGTCCGCGCCCAGGGAGGCGCTTTCCAGATAGAAAGAGAGCACATCGTATGTAAGCCGGTTTTCCTCTGACAGGTCTGCGTCCGCGAAAGGTTCCAGCAGAGCCTGCACATTTTCCACGGAAGCCTGGGCGGCCTCCGGGCTGGCGGTAAAGGAACCGTAGGAGACGGGTACGTCGGTCAGGCCGAAATCTTCCGGCTCTTTCAGCGTATAATGAAGGCCGATGGTAGTGGCGGCGACTTCATCCCGGAAGAGCCGGGCGGTAAATTCTTCAAAGGATTTGTCCGGACTGGCCGAAGTGTCCCGACCGCAGCCGGATACCAGAGACAGGGAAACCGAAAAAAGAACGGCGGGAGCCAGCCGCCGGAAAAAAGGAGGGAGAGAACGCATAAACATCCCCCGAAAACACAGTTTACACAATTTATGCAGAAAGCGGAAAGAATAGAATTGACACCGGCAGTTTTTACAGAATACAATGGACGAAGAGGTGATGGAAATGACAGGAGAGCAGCGTCGGGAAGACATAATCGAACGGATGCGGAAAGAAGAACGGCCTCTTTCCGGAAAGGAGCTGGCGCAGATTTATCAGGTCAGCCGCCAGGTGATTGTCCAGGACATCGCCCTGCTTCGGGCGGCAGGAGAGGACATCCTTTCCACGAACCGGGGGTATCTGCTGGAAAGTATGCCGCCGGTTCGGCACCGGGTCCTGAAGGTGAACCATACAGAGGAACAGCTGGAAGATGAGCTGTGTACCGTGGTGGATCTGGGCGGCTGCGTGGAAAACGTCAGCGTGAATCATAAGGTGTACGGAGAACTGGAAGCGGGGCTTCATATCCGCTCCCGGCGGGACGTCCGGAAGTTTCTGGAGGATATCCGGAAAGGAAAATCCAGTCCGCTGATGAATCTGACCTGCCAGGAGCACTGTCACAGGATAGAGGCAGACAGGGAAGAGACGCTGGATGAAATAGAAGAAGCACTCAGGCAGAAAGGATACCTGGTGGAATAAGGAGAGAGAAAGATGGAAAAAGCAATCGATAAGTTTCCAAAAGAGAAAAAAGCACTGTATCAGTTTTTGAAAATCCGGCTCAGCGGGCAGGTGGACAGCTGTCCTCACAGACTGGCGAATCTGGCCAATGCTTCCGCCCTTCTGAACCTGGGACTTACGGATATTAACTGGGCAGGCTTCTACCTTCTGGAAGGGGAGAAGCTGGTGCTGGGACCCTTTCAGGGGAAGCCAGCCTGCACGGAAATCGCCGTAGGGAAGGGCGTCTGCGGAACGGCGGTGGCCCGGGATGAAGTTATCCGGGTGGAGGATGTGCATCAGTTCCCGGGACACATTGCCTGCGACAGCGCCTCCCGGTCCGAAATCGTCCTGCCCCTCCATGACCGTACGGGAGCCGTTCGGGCGGTGCTGGATATTGACAGCCCTGAGAAGGGCCGGTTTACGGAAGAGGACCAGGAGGGGCTGGAAAGTCTGGTTCCGGTGCTGGAACGCATTTTTTAAAAGAAGAGTCGGCAGAGGAGAACTAAAAACAGGACAGTATGAATATAAATTTTGAATATTACAAGGTGTTTTACTATGTGTCCAAGTACGGCAGTCTGACCCGGGCGGCCAGTGTGCTGATGACCAGCCAGCCTGCCGTGACGCGTACCATTCACAATCTGGAAAATGAGCTGGGGTGCCGTCTGTTTATCCGGAGCAAAACCGGGGTGGAACTGACGCCGGAAGGCCGCCGGTTTTACGACTATGTGTCGGCGGGCTGCGCCCAGTTTTTCCGGGGAGAGGATGAACTGACGGGTATGCTCAGTCTGGAAAACGGAACGATATACATCAGTGCCACGGAGACTGCGCTGCACTGCGTCCTTCTGCAGGCCATGGAGCGGTTTCAGAGGGAGTATCCCCGGGTGCGGTTTAAGATACTGAACCACAGTACCACAGAATCCATTCATGTCCTGCGGGAAGGGAAGGTGGACCTGGCGGTAACCTCGGCGCCTTTTAAAGTGACGGCGCCGCTGAAAACCAGGGACCTGGGAACCTACCGGGACGTTCTCATCGGCGGGAGCCGTTACCGGGAGCTCTCGGAAAAGGAGCGGTCCCTGGAGGAGCTGTCTGCCTGCTCCTGGATAAGCCTCACCTCGGACGCTATTACCCGGAACTTTCTGAACGAGTACTTTGAAGAGCACGGTCTGACCTTTGTGCCGGATATCGAACTGGCCACCACGGACATGATACTTCCGGCGGTGCGGCACAATCTGGGAATCGGATTCCTGCCCGAGGCGTTTGCCAGGGCGGACCTGGCGGCAGGGACCGTGCATGAGATTAAAGTGGCGGAGACCCTGCCGGAGCGGAGCATTACCCTGATTTACGACGAGGAGTATCCCCAGAGCACGGCTTCCCGGATGTTCCAGAAATTTTTACGGAAATAACACCGGAGGGCTCCTTGTATTGACGGTTCTGTGGATACCCGATATAATAATATCTGGAATGAAAAGATATCAGGAGGGCGGTTCCTCACTGAGAAATAAACGCCGGGGGGGAAACGGACATGGGCAGCAGAATAAGCGAAACGAAGGAAAACGGGCGCAGATGACAGGGAGTCATTCTGCGCTCTTTGTGCGAAAGGGGCCAATGAGTCCGGCAGTACGTTATCGGCATAAGGAGGAGAACATGCAAAGCGGCGAGATAAGACTGGCAGTTTACGGAATGAAATATTTTCAGGTGTTTGACCTGCCGCCTGTTTCACAGGAGCAGTGCAGTATCCGGATTTCCGGAGAACTGTTTCAGATACCGGAGGATATTACCCTTCACCTGGAAGCGCTGGACGGGGAATGGTGTTTCCCGGAATCCAGGGAGTATTCCATTCACTGGAAGAACGAAGTGTTTTTCCTGCATAAAGTACATGAAAATGAGATTCTGATGCTGACTTCCAAAAAGGGAAGCCGTCTGCTGATGATAGCCCAGCGGAAAGGGGACACGATTCCCGTGTATCGTAAATTTTCCCTGGACAAAAATCAGACGGTCACGATAGGAAGCGGCCCGGACAATACCATACAGTTCCAGCGGGCGGGACTGGTGTCCAGACACCATGGCCGCCTGAAAAAGACGGACCGCTGGATTTACGAAGACCTGGGAAGCGCAAACGGCAGTTTCTATAACCACCGTCAGCTAAGAGGCTCCTGGATTGCCCTGGAGCCGGGAGACGAGATAGAGATTTACGGACTGCGGATGATTTTCCTGGGAGATATTCTGGCGGTCAGCGCCACCCAGGAGGCAGTTTACGGGGAAGAACTGAAGCTGGCGGACAGCGAGCGGATTAAATGGCTTTCCAGTCTTCAGCTCTATGCCGAAGAGGAAGAGAGAAACGACGGATACTTCAACAGACCCACCAGGGTGCTGCCGGAATATGAGACCGAGCCGGTGGAAATTGAAGCGCCTCCGGCGCCGAAAAACCAGGGAGAGCGTTCCCTTCTCATGACCATCGGCCCGTCCATTACCATGGCCATTCCCATGCTGGTCGGGGTGATTATCACAGGGATGGGCGGCCTTGTTATCGGCCTGATTACCATGCTCGGTTCTGCGGCCATCGGGGCTTTCTGGGCCTGGATGAACATGAATGCCCAGAAGAAAAAGGCTGTGGCAGAAGAAGAGCAGAGATTCCAGGCTTACAGTGAATATCTGCAGAAAAAAGAAGCGGAAATTAAGGAGAAGACCAGCCGGAACCTGGAGGAAATGATACGGCAGTATCCCGACGGCGGCAGATGCACCACTTTTGGGACAGATTCCGGGCGGCTCTGGAACCGGAACGACACCCAGTCGGATTTCCTGTTTTTCCGTCTGGGAACCGGAGAATGCGACCAGCAGATGGATATCCGGATTCCCAGAGAACGGTTTACCCTGATTCGGGACACCCTGGCGGAGGAACCGGCCCGTATCCGGGATACTTACCAGGTGCTGAAAGGGGCTCCCGTGGGAGTGGACCTGGAGGGCTGCCGGATTCTGGGAATTACGGGAGGAGAAAAGAAGGCGGGGATTTACAGCGTGCTGCGTACCCTGCTGGCGCAGGTCACCTCCTCCTGCAGTTACACGGATGTAAAGATGGTGTTTCTCTGTGACGGAAACAGCCCGGAACAGAGGGAACTTCTGGAAACGGTGAAATGGTTTCCCCATCTGTGGGACGAGGAAAAAAATATCCGGTATGCGGCGGACGGACCGGAGAGCGCGGCAGGACTCCTGCTGGGAATCAGCCAGATGATTCGGACCAGACAGAGCCGGCAGTCCCGCGGCGGGCAGGAGAAGGCTCCCCTTCCCCGATACCTGATTTTCGTCCTGGATCGGAAGCTGCTGGAGAATACCCCGCCGGAGGAAGCATTGCTGGATAACGGGGAATACCTGGGAATTACGACGATTGTCTGTACAGAGCGGAGGGAGGAGCTTCCCAACGCCTGCGGGATTTATATACAGAATGAGGGAACAGAAACAGCCATCGTTTCCTCGGAAGAAGGCATGCGGAAGGTACAGCCCCTCCGGCTGGATACGGTCAGTCCTCATCAGCTGGGCCAGTACGCCCACACGCTGGCGGCCGTCCAGGCACGGCCCATGGGGCAGAACGCAAAGATTCCGGATACCGTGACATTTTTCGAAATGTACGGGGTACATACGCCGGGCGAGCTGCAGGTGGAAGAGCGGTGGAAGAACAGTCGTGTCTATGAGAGCATGAAGGTGCCCTTCGGTGTAAGAGAGGGCGGAAGCCTCTGCTACCTGGATATTCACGACGGTTCCGAGGCCGGGGCGGAGGGCGACGGCCCCCACGGACTGGTAGCCGGAACCACAGGATCCGGAAAGAGCGAGACCCTGCAGACGCTGCTGCTGGCCCTGGCCGTGAATTTCAGCCCGGAAGACTTAAGCTTTTTTATCATCGATTACAAAGGCGGCGGCATGGCAGATTTGTTTACTCGCTTGCCCCACATGCAGGGACAGATTTCCAACCTGTCCGGCAGCGAGATAGACCGGGCCCTGATTTCCCTGAAAAGCGAACTGAACCGCAGACAGGCGGTATTCCGGGAAAACGGGGTCACCAAGATAGACACTTATATCCGCCGGTATAAAAACCGGGAAATCCGTCAGCCCATGCCCCATCTGGTGCTGGTGATTGACGAATTTGCGGAACTGAAAAAGGAACGGCCGGAATTTATGAAAGAGGTCATCCACATCGCCACCATCGGAAGAAGCCTCGGGGTACACCTGATTCTTTCCACCCAGAAGCCGGGAGGCGTCGTGGACGACAACATCAGTTCCAATATGAAATTCCGGCTCTGCCTGAAGGTGGAAAGCCGTCAGGACAGTATGGATATGCTGCGAAAGGATGACGCTGTCTATATCCGGCAGACCGGCCGGGGCTACCTGAAGGTAGGAGAGGGCGGCACTTATGAACTCTTCCAGTCAGCCTGGAGCGGGGCGGTGTACGACAAGGACATGGATAACGACAGCACCGAGCTTGCGCGGATGTACCGGCTGACCGGAGAGACGATTCTGGTGGGCAATCACCAGAGAATGAAGCAGAAGAAACAGCGGAAGAAAGAATGGCTGGAGACGCTCTGGAAGATTCTGGAGAGGATTTTAATGGAGCAGGAAACTTCCCTGGAAAACTGCCTGGGCAGTACGGGAAAAGGGGAGGAAATCTGTCAGGCCTTTTACCAGGCTCTCTGGAGTCAGGGAACAGATTATCCTCAGAGCGAGGCCAATACCGGAAAAATCTGGAATTTCCTGGAGGCCTGCTATGAATGCGGCGCCAGAAAAGGGGAGACAGACGGCGAAAAGCTGGCGGAAATGCTTCTGGACCGGGCGGAGATAACCGGCCGCAAATATCCGGAGAGCAGGGAGAAGACCCAGCTGGACGCGGTTGTGGACTGCATCGCGGATATGCCGGTAAGCCAGGAGATGAAGGTGCAGCACAGACTGTGGCTTCCGGTGCTTCCCCAGACGATTCCCCTTCAGACCATCCCCAGGTATCAGCAGGAAGAATTTGCCGGGGAATGGCGGACCCGCGCCGGGGAGGACTGGAGTCTGGAAGCCGTGGTGGGAATGTACGACGACCCGGAAAATCAGAGGCAGGCTCCGGTCGTGCTGAATCTGGCGGAAAACGGCCACTACGCTGTATGCGGCACCGTGGGCTCGGGCAAGAGCACCTTTTTACAGACGCTGGTGTACTCTCTGATTACCCGTTACAGTCCGCAGATGCTTCATGTATACGGCGTGGACTTCAGCAGTCATATGCTGGGTGCTTTTGAAGGCGACGCCCACACCGGGGATATCATTTACGAGAATCAGCCGGAGAAACTGGCCCGCTTCTTCTATATGATGAAACGGATTCTGAACGAAAGAAAGGCCATTCTGCGGGGCGGAACCTTTACCCAGTATATCCGGGCAAACGGACCGGTGCTTCCGGCCATCGTGATTGTACTGGACCAGTACGGTTCCTTCCGGGAGAAAACGGACAATAAATATCAGGCCGCCATTCTGGAACTGGTAAAAGAAGGCGCTGCCTGCGGCATGTACCTGGTTATCTCCGCAAACGCTTACGGAACCAGTGAACTGCCCGCAGCCATTACGGATAATATCCGGGGCGCCGTCTGCCTGGCCATGAACGATAAATACCAGTATGCGGACGTACTGAAATCCGGCAGAGTGAACATCCTGCCCGATACCCGGTACAAAGGAAGAGGCCTGCTGACCGTATTCGGCAGAATGCTGGAATTCCAGACCGCAGTAGCCGTAAAGGCGGAGGATGATTACCGGAGACTGGAACTCATTCAGAAGAAGTGCCGGGACATGAGCGAAGCCTGGGACGGCGAAAGGGCGCCGGCAGTGCCGGAGGTTCCCGAAGAGCCGGTTTACAGTGAATTCTCACAGCTTCCCCAGGTGAAAAATCTGCTGGCCGACGACCGGATGCTTCCCATCGGCTATCACATGGCCAGTGGCGAAGTGGCGGCGCTGGACATGAGCCGGTTCTACTGCTATCTGGTTATGGGAAAACGGAGAACCGGGAAAACCAATTTCCTTCAGACCGTTATCCGGATGGCCGGAGAAAAAGGCGGCAGACTTTCGGTTATTGACGGAAGCGGCCTTCTGGAAAGAACCGCCAGGGAAAGCCAGGCGGCGTATCTGAAGACGCCGGAAGAGATTCTGGAATACTTCCACGGACTGATGCCGGAAATTCAGAAGAGGAACCAGAAAAAGGCGGCTCTTGCGGCAGAAGGAATGGACGAGGCAGAAATCTACGAAGAGATGAAAGCGGAAGAAGCCATTTTCATCTTCATTCAGGATATGGAAGCCTTCCTGGATATTCTGTATGAACCGGGCGAAGGAAAGCCGAATATGGCCGGATTCTTTGAGATGCTGGCCACCAAAGGCAGAATGCACCGGATTTACATGTTTGCAGAATATCAGGGAGAAGGCGGATACGGAAGCCGGAGCAGAGAATTTTTCCGGGCCTTTGTAAAGGACGGGGAAGGCATCCTTTTTGGCGGCGGCGCTTCCGACCAGGATATTCTGGACTTTGACTATATGGGCAGCCTGGCTCAGAAGAGCCGCGCTGAGAGACGGGGAACCGGCTGGCTGGCGGCGGGAGAAAATCCGGCCCTTACCGGACGGGTGAAGATTCCCCTGGCAGGAAAGTAGGTGAGCGTATGCTTCATGTGGAAATTCAGGTTCCGGCCCTGGAAAAAAAGTATGAATTCAGTTTAAACGAGAACGCGAAGGTAAAGGTGATTATCGAAGAGATAGCCGCCGTTATCGCCCAGTATGAGCAGAAAACCTGGAAAACAGAGGGCAGTCCCCTGCTGCTGTGCGACTGCGGCAGACACCGGATACTCCCCCTGGGGAAAACACTGTATGAATGCCGGACGAAACAGGGAAGTCAGCTGATGCTGATATAGAAGGAGGAAGGTTATGGCACAGACAGTAAAAATGGACACAGCCCGTCTGGAGAGGGACTGCTCCCAGTTTGAGAGCGGAATCCGGGAGCTGGAGAAATGTCTGCAGGAGATGAAGGAAAGCGTGGATGAACTGCATCAGACCTGGGAAGGCCCAAGCCACGATACATTTGTCAGCAGTTTTAACCAGAGTTTTGAACAGATGGTGCAGGCCGGACAGAGCCTGACCTCTTATCTGGAATCCATGCGGCAGGCCCAGAGGGATTATGCAGGCTGTGAAGAGCAGGTAAGAAATCTGATTCAGAAGCTTTGAGGAAGGGAGGGAACCGTATGGCAGAACTGGTATTTCCGGGAACCGTAAAAATCGACGCAGAGCATCTGGAAAACAGGGCGGAGCTGGCCACGGAACGGATAGCCCGGTACCGCGCGCAGCTGGAAACCATGAACGGGCTGATAAAAAACACTTCCGGTTACTGGGAAGGCGAAGGCAGGGAAGCATACCGGAAAGCCTTTGAGGAACGTCTCCGGCAGGTGGAGGACACCCTTCATATGTTTGAAGAATACCCCCGGGAACTGATGAAACGGGCGGGAATCGCCAGAAGCACCATGGGGGCCGCCCAGGCGCTGGCCGAAGCACTTTCGGAATTTACCATGCAGTAGGGGGGTGACAGTTTGAAAACCAGATGGGAGATAGAACTGGAGTACAACAGGGCCACCGGGCAGGCAAAAGAACTGGAAAACATTGCCTCGGAGATGAGAGGTCTTGCCTCTGACAGCCTTGGTACAATAACGGCAAACCTGGCTCAGGGCTGGAAAGGAGAGAATGCCTCTCTTTACATTCAGAAGGTCGGCGAGCGGCAGGAACAGATGAAACAGACGGCCTCCGGCATTCGGGAGATTGCGGCGGCCATCCGGGAAGAAGCAGAAAAAATCAGGAGCCTGGAACTAAGCAGACTGACGGAACACGGCGGCGGAGGCCATAGTTTTTAAACAGAAGGAGGAAAAAAGATGTCAGGATATGAAGTGAATTTTACAGCCATGAAGGCGGCAGCAGACCATTTGTCAGAGATTTTAAACGACCTGAGCAAACAGATTGACCGGATGGGAGAGATTGAGTCGGCCATGATGAACGAAAGCGTGTGGAAAGGGCCGAAGCGTTCGGAGTACGTGAAGAACTTTGACGCTTACCGGGCGGCGCTTACCAGCCTTTACAACAACGGGCGGGACCATCTGGTTACCCTGCAGGAAGAAATGACGACCTATGCAAGACCGGAAAACAGCTAAACGGAGCCGGAATCAGTGAAAGGAGAACATCGAAATGAGTGACGTGATTATTGTAAATCCCCAGAAATTAAGAGAAGCCATCAGTGAATTTGAATCTTGTAAATCCCAGATTAGCAATGATATTTCCTCGCTGGAAAACAATATCGGTGAAATCCGGTCTGCCTGGAAAGATGAGCAGGCTTCCAACACCTACCAGAGTAAGATGCAGAAACTGGTGACCAATGTAACGGCGGCCAGGGATAAACTGCAGCAGAATATTCAGGACCTGGAAAGCTACACGGGAGAAGTAGAGAAAACCATCAGCGAGGCCCAGGCAAAAGCAGAAAGCCTGGACAGCAACTTTATGGTATAGCGTAAGCCGGAGGGAAAAGTATGGCGAATTTTACAGTACAGTTTGACCGGATGCAGAGCGCCATTGTCGAAGAGGACCAGATGGTTTCCCGGCTGGCTTCCCTGTCGGAGCGGTTAAGTTCCGTAAGCCAGGCGCTGTCCGGAAATTCCACCACCTCCAAATACTGCAGCAGTATCCGGAAGGCGGCGCAGGAGACGGAAAATCACCGGCAGTATGTGCGGAATCTGGGAACCGTCCTGTCGGAAGTCTCCGCCACCTATCTGAATACCGACAGAAAGGCCGGGCAGGCACTGGCAGCCGGTACCACGGGAGGTGCTTCCATCGCCTTTCGGAAGGAAGAAACTGTTTCCGCCTCCACAGCCGGTGCAGGCGCGGAGGAAGGAATGGATCTGCTGAAAGAGGCAGTGGAAGGAGTAAAGACCAATAAGGAAAATGCCAGAGAACTTCTGCAGGAATGGAAGACGTTCTATGACGGGCTGGATGAAACAGAGCAGAAGGCGCTGGATAAAGCGGCCCGGAAACTGTTCGGAGACGACCTGATGGATTCCATGGAACTGAGCGGAATGATTATCAACGGGGACGAATTTAAAGATATCGCCCTGAAGGCAAAGGACGTGGTTCTTCCAGGAGACACAGCTTACCAGAAAGCAGTGAAGGAGACCCTGGATTATGTCTTCGATGACACGACCATGAGCAGAAAAGAAGCAATGGAGGCAAAGGCCCTGGAACAGTTAAGAGACGGAGACCTTCTGGGCGTCGCCGGTACCATCGGCTACGGATTTGTGGATATTGTAATCCGGGGGTCCGTGGAAGTCGTCACGAACGTCGTAGATTCCACCCTTCATATTTCTGACACCCTGGAAGCGGGCGGAATGATTCTGGACGAAGTAGGGAGCTTTGCCGGCGGACTATTTGACTGGGGGAAATAAATGAGCGCATTAGAAAAAGAAATGCTTCCGGCAGGAAGCGTGGTAAAAGCAGGAGGACAGACCGTTCTTCTGACCGGTTTTCAGAATACAGAGAAAGACGGAACGGTAATCGCGGGATATTTCTGCGTGCCCTGGCCCTATGGCTATCTGGGAGAGGAGTCGCTTTATTTTATCCGGCGAAACGATATCTCCGAAGTTATCTCCCGGGGGTACTGTGACGAGAGAGGAAAGGAGTTCTGGGGTTACGTTACGAAGTACGCGGACGGAATAGAGGCCATGGAACCCGGGCAGGCCCTTCTTCTGGAGCAGATTCTTAAGGAAATCCGGGAAAAAGCAGAAGAGGATGGAGGGAAGAAGCAGTGAAACACTATCTTCCACTGGGAACAGCAGTAAAGCTGAAAGAAGAATCCCGGACCGTGATTATCATCGGTTATATGCCCGTCAGCCAGAAGGGCGTGACAGATTATGTGGGCACCGGCTATCCCGCAGGGATGTATGGAAAGCGGAATCTTTACTGCTTTAATGGAGACGAAATCGAAGAAGTACTGGAAAAAGGCTACTGTGATGAGAAGGCAGAGGATTACCTGGAAAAACTGGCCCTTCTGGAGCAGGAGGCCCAAAAAGCAGGGCTTCTCAGAGAGGAATAATCAGGAAAACCCATGAATGTAATTGCGTATTTAAAAGGCCTGCTGGGTGCGGAAAAAGAGGAAGGCCCGGTGGGAATCCGTATTGCGGCAGTCAGTCATAAAGGGAAAGTGCGGGGGAATAACGAGGATAATTTTTATGTTATGGGCACCGTGCTTCCCCTCCTGCACGAAGGAACAGAAGGAATTCTGGAGTTTCAGGTGGAGCCGGAAGGGCAGGCGGCAGCGGCGGTGTTTGACGGTATGGGCGGGGAGGCGGCCGGAGAGCTGGCTTCCTTTACTGCGGCGGACAAAATGAAAGAGCTGTCGGGGCAGAGAACCTTTTCCGAGGAAAGCGTGAAGGAACTCTGCGCCGACCTGAACCGTTCTGTCACAGAAGCGGCCGAGAAAGAAAAATATACCCAGATAGGAACCACGGCAGTGCTGTTTTTTACAAAAGGAAATCAGTACATTATGGGAAACGTGGGAGACAGCCCGTTCTATCTTTTCCGTAAGGGGAAGCTGACGCTTCTTTCAGAAGCCCATGTCAGCCGGCTGCCCCTGGAGCTTCAGGGATTTCTGGGCAGAAAGCCGGCTCTGACCCAGTTTCTGGGAATGGGCGACGAGGAGGTCCGGATGGAACCCTTTGTAAAGAAAGGAACCTGCATGCCGGGAGACCGGGTGCTGCTGTGCAGTGACGGTCTGACGGATATGGCGGAAGAAAAGGAAATCGAAAACATTCTCCGTAAGGAGAAGGAAACGGCCCGGTGCGTGGAGCGCCTGCTGGAAACGGCCCTCGACCAGGGAGGCCGGGATAATATTACGATTATCCTGTGCGACATTACAGAGTAGAAAAGAGAGCAGAGTATGGACAGAATCAATCAGATATGGCCGGCCTGGCACACGGTGGAACTGATAGGCCGGGGCGCCTTCGGAGAAGTATATAAGGCAAAGCGGGAGGAGCTGGGCGAAACCTTTTACAGCGCCGTGAAGATTATCCAGATTCCCCAGGGGGAAGAGGAAATCCGGGAAATGCTGAACGAAGGACAGACCAGTGCCTCCATTCAGTATTATTTTGAATCCGTGGCCCGGGGGCTGATGAATGAGATTAAGGTTATGGAGACCCTGAAATCCGCGGGAAATGTAGTAAATATTGAAGAGTTTGAAATACAGCAGAAGGAGGACGCCATCGGCTGGACGGCCTATATCCGGATGGAACTTCTGCAGAATCTGAACGACTACCGGAAGGGAAGACTGATGAGCCGGGAGGAAGTGGCAAATCTGGGCCGGGATATCTGCGAGGCCCTCATCTGCTGCGAGCAGAGCCGCATCATTCACCGGGATATCAAGCCTTCCAACATTTTTGTGGACCGGTACGGGAATTTTAAACTGGGAGACTTCGGAATCGCAAGGCAGATGGAGAAAACCCAGAGCACCCTTTCCCGGAAGGGAACGGAGCTCTACATGGCGCCGGAAGTGCGGTTCGGGGAGAGTGGCAGCAGCTACAACGTGGATATCTACTCTCTGGGGCTGGTGATGTACCGGCTTTTAAACCGGAACCGGATGCCCTTTGAACCGCAGGGAAGTGAGATGATTTCCTACCAGGAAAAGGAAGAGGCGCTGGCCAGAAGGCTGAAGGGAGAAGCCCTGCCTCTTCCCGTGGATGCAGGAGAAGAACTGGGCGGAATCATTCTGAAAGCCTGCCAGGCGGACAAAGCGAAGCGGTATCAGAGTGCGGAAGAGATGAAGCGGGACCTGCTGGCCTGGAAAGGAAAAACGGAGTCCGCTGCTCAGACCGGAAGAGAGAACCGGACGGAGCAGGCCGCAGAGGAGGCGACGTTTTGGCAGGAAGCGCCGGAGCCCCAGGCAGGGCAGGAAGAATTTCCGGAAGAAACGGTTGCCTTTTTCCAGGAGGAATCAAAGGAGCCGGAGAAGGAAAAAAAGCCCAGGCCGGGAAAAGATATCTGGTTAGACAAAGAGATTCGTCCGGGGCAGAAATATATCATGGCGCCGGTGGACGGAAGAAGGATGCAGGTAACGATTCCTCCGGAAATCCAGGAAGGACAGTCCATCCGGCTGAAAGGAGAGGGCGAGCCCGGGGAAAACGGAGGCCCTGCAGGAGATATGTATTTCCGGATTCACATCCGGGAGGAAAAAAAGCAGGAAAACACGGCGAAAGAAACGCAGAAGGAGAAGAAGGAGCAGGAGAAGCCAAAGGCGGAGGAAAAGCAGGAAGCAAAGAGGCCGAAGGCGGAGGAAAAGAAGAGCGGAGCGGGTTCCGGACAGAAGAACGAGACGTATTTTAAAAATCTGGAAAAGACTGACCCGCGGCAGAAAAACATGGATGAACAGCAGCTTCAGAAACTGCTGATTCTCCTTACAGTAGTGGGAGCGGTGGCTTCCATACCGGCAGGCGCCATCTGGGCAGTCCCCCTGATTCCTGTTCTGATTCTTCCGGGGCTTCTGCTGATGAAAAAGAGAAAGGGAGCCGGAGCCTGGCTGGGAGCGCTGGGAAGTGCTTTGGCTATGTATATGATACTGGCTGATATTATGGGAGTCATGATGATGGTGCCGTTCTTATATGTTCCCGCGATTTTCGTGATTTTTGCCGGTTTTTTCTATATAATCTGGCTCAGTGTCCGGATAAAGCGCCAGATGACGCAGATTATCAGAAGTTAGAGAACAGTGTACAAAGGATGGGGATGAGAGTATGGACAGAATCAGTCAGATATGGCCGGCCTGGCATACCGTGGAGCTGATTGGCCGGGGCGCTTATGGCGAAGTATATAAGGCGAAGAGGGAGATTCAGGGAGAAACCTTTTACAGTGCGGTAAAGGTAATTCAGATACCCCGGGAAGAGGGAGAAGTCCGGGAAATGATAAGCGACGGAATGACCAGCCAGTCGATTCAGTCCTATTATCAGTCCATTGCCAAAGGCGTGATGAATGAAATCCGGACGCTGGAGACCCTGAAATCTGCCGGAAATGTAGTAAATATTGAAGATTTTGACGTGCGGGAGCGGGAGGACGCCATCGGGTGGGAAGTCTATATCCGGATGGAACTTCTGCAGAATCTGGACGCCTACCGCAGGGAGCACCCTCTGGATGCCCGGGAAGTGGCAAAACTGGGAAGCGATATCTGCAAGGCGCTGGAATACTGCGAGCAGAGTCATATTATCCACCGGGATATCAAACCTTCCAACATCTTTATGGACCGGTACGGGAATTTTAAACTGGGCGACTTCGGGATTGCGAGACAGATGGAAAAGACCCAGGGCACTCTCTCCCGGAAGGGTACGGAACTTTACATGGCGCCCGAAGTGCGGTTTGGGGAGAGCGGCAGCAGCTACAATGTGGACCTTTACTCTCTGGGACTGGTGATGTACCGGCTTTTAAACCGGAACCGGATGCCCTTTGAACCCCTGCCTTCCGAGAAAGAATTTCTCCTTCAGCAGGACAAAGAAGAAGCCCTGGTGCGGCGACTGAAAGGGGAAGAGCCATCCCCTCCGGCAGACGCGGATCCGGTGCTGGGGAGTATCATTCTGAGAGCCTGCCAGGCAGAGAAAGAAAAGCGTTACCAGAGCGCCCGGCAGATGCGCCAGGACCTGGAAAGCTGGAGCCGGAACGGGCAGAGGACAGCCTCCGGACCGGCAGATAAGATGGCCGGGACAGGAGCAGAAGCCGGCGGAACTGTGAAGAAGGAGGAAGATACTCCGGTTAAGGAGAGCCGGAACCCGTACGCGGACAGTACGGGAGACCGCCTGGATGAGACGGTTTCCGTGTTTGGCGAAAGGAAGACAGACTTTTCAGAAACAGACGCGGCAAGAGCAGATTCGGCAGAGGCGGCAGAGAATCCGACCATAGAGGGCCGGAAGCTGGGAGAAGAGCCTCCGCTGTATTCCTCCCGGCAGTACAGAAGCACGGATTACGGGAAGCCGGAAAAAAGCGGGAAGAAGAACCGGTATGCTTTTATCGCCGCGGCGGCTGTGCTGGTAGTGGCGCTGGTGGCGGGAATCTGGTACTTCCGGGCCCAGGCTGCCAGAAACGGGCTTTTTGAAGCGGCACAGAGCAGTCTGGAAGAAGAGGACTACGAAGCGGCCAGAACGCAGTTTGAAGAGGGAGTGGAAACCTATCCGGAAGACGAAAGAGGATACCTGGGGCTGGCGGAAGTATACGGGGCCCAGGGGGAATATGAAGAGGCTCTGGATGTACTGGACGAGGGCAAAAGTGCCTGCCGGGATGAAGACGGGGAAATTGCCCTGCTGATTTCAGAGATGGAAGCGCGGCAATATACGGATAAGGTGGCGGAAGCTGACGGACTGGCAGAGGCCGGGGACTTTGATGGGGCAGAAGCAGCCTACCAGGAGGCCATCGGTATGGACGATTCCCGGACGGAGGCTCCGGCCGGACTGATGACGCTTTTTATCCGGCTGAACCGCGTCAATGAGGTGGAAGTTTATCTGGATGCCGGGCAGTATCCTTTTTCCGAAAGCGAGACAGAGGATCTGCGGGACGCCTGCGCCCTGCAGCAGATATACAGCATGATGCAGTCTTCGGATTATGCCGGACTGCTGGCTTATTTTAAGGGAGACAAAGCGCAGCTCGGAGATGGGATTTACTACTACCAGAACGGGCAGAAACTGGATGAGATTACGGAGGGCTCCGGCATGATTCTCAGCACGGCGGGGGTCTATACCGGGGACATTCAGGACAGTCAGCGAAATGGAAACGGAAAGCAGTTCGGGGTTTACGATGATTCCGATACCCAGTACACTGTGACAGAGGGCGTCTGGAGCGGGGACGTGGCCAATGGACAGTGTACGTTTTCCAGTTATGCCATTCCTTATAGCATTAACGGAGAATGGAGCGAATGGAACTGGACCTATACAGGAAATGTTACGAATAATCTGTTTAACGGGGACATTGCGGTAAACTGGAGCAGAACAGACGGCAGTGAGGCGGACGTGGGTACTGCTCATGCGGACAATGGTACCTGGTCCAGTATTCGGGAAGAATCCGGCCAGGAGGGAACCGAGTATGTGTTCCTGGAAGGAACTCAGACAAATGTTTACTGGGTATCTGTTACGGAGGAAGGGCTGTCTAACCAGGGTATCTGGAGAGCATATGACTATTAAAAAAGAGGAAGCGTTTTATGGACAGAATCAATGAAATATGGCCCAAGTGGCATACCGAAGAGCCCATTGGCCAGGGCGCCTATGGCCGGGTGTTTAAAGTAAGGCGGGAAGAGCTGGGAGAGGTTTTTTACAGCGCCGTCAAGGTTATCCGGATTCCCCAGGACGAGGGAGAAATCCGGGAGATGATAAGCGACGGAATGACCAGCCAGTCTATCCAGTCCTACTATCAGTCCATTGTCAAAGGACTGATGAACGAAATTCGGGTGCTGGATACCTTAAAATCCGCCGGAAATGTGGTAAATATCGAAGAATTTGAAGTCCGGGAGCGGGAGGACGGAATCGGCTGGGAGGTCTTTATCCGCATGGAGCTTCTGGAAAATCTGGACTTGTACCGGAGAAACCATCCGATGGGCCCCCGGGAGGCGGCAAAGCTGGGGGCGGATATCAGCAGTGCCCTGGATTACTGTGAAAAATCCCGGATTATTCACCGGGACATTAAGCCTTCCAATCTCTTTGTGGACGGGTACGGAAACTTCAAGCTGGGGGATTTTGGAATCGCGCGGCAGATGGAAAAACCCCAGAGCACCCTTTCCCGAAAAGGAACGGAGATGTACATGGCCCCGGAGGTCTGCCTGGGGGAAAGCGGAAGCAGTTACAACGTGGATATCTATTCCCTGGGGCTGGTGATGTACCGGCTTTTGAACCGGAATAGGATGCCTTTTGAGCCCCTTCCGTCGGAAAAAGAGGCTCTGCTCCCCCGGGACAAGGAAAGCGCCCTGCTTCGGCGGATTCAGAAAGAACCCTTTCCTGCCCCGGCGGATGCGGACGATGAGCTGGGAAGGATTATCCTGAAAGCATGTGAACCGGACAGAACCAGGAGATACCAGCATGCCGGGGAGATGCGCCGGGATTTGGAGAACTGGTTCCGGAAGCAGGGAGCGGAAACCGGATTCCGGGAGGAAGAAGAAAGCTGGAAGGTATTTCCGCAGGAGACGGCAGAGGCAGATACTGCCGGTACTTCGGAGCCTTCCGGGGCCCAGAACCGGGATTTTCAGGAGGAAAAAACGGTATCCGTATTTACGGAAAGACAGGAACAGCCGAAGCAGGCGGAACCGCAGACGACGGCTGCGGAAGCGGAGCAGGCGTCCGGGCCGGATATGACGCCGGGCTTTCAGTTCCGCTCCCGCACGGAACCCGGGGAGGGAGAAAAGAACGGAACCGGAGAATCCCGGAAGAAAAAGCCCTGGTGGGCCCTGGGAATTGCGGCCCTGCTCGTAGTGGCGCTGGTCATCTTTTTCGTGAACAGAACGAGAGTACCATCGGAAGAGGAGGCACGGGAAATCCTGCAGGAAACCGGGCTGGACGAGGAGCTTTTTACAGAACTTCCGCTAACTGGAACTCAGGAAGAAATCGGGAACTGGCTGACAGAGGCGGGATACGAGTATGAAGATTCGGATATGGGAATTTCTTTTACAGCAGGAGACTGGCAGGGGAGCATTCATAGTGGATATCTGGATTTAACCTGGAACAGCCAGGAAGCCGGCGAAGCGGACCGCGCCACGTATAATGCCCTTATCGGTTATTTTGAAAACGGGGATTTCTATGAAATGTACACATCGGAAGAAACAGAAGACCAGTATAACTGTGGAGATGATACGAATAATTTTAGTGTGACTTATGGCAGACCAGCCGGAAGTCTTTCCGTCTCCAGGCAGGAAATCCCGGAGATGGATACGGCTTCCATAGATATCCAGCCCCAGGTTATCGCCGAATGTCCGGTGTCCAGTCTGGAAGAAGCCTGTCAGTGGCTGGATGAAAACGGATACTCCTACACGGAAACAGGTACCCCGGGAGTAGAGATTCCGGCGTTTGCGGAAGAGGTTATAGACATCAGTTTTTATGATGATTTTACTTCCACCTTTTTCTATATTCAGGCCAGCAATACAGAAGAAGTATATGAGACATGCGTGGAGCAGATGGAAGAGTATCTGGGCGTGTCCGGAGAGCAAAGTGACCGGGACAATGGCGGCGGGTGGCGCCTGGATATGGACGGAAGAATTATTTCCATAGATTACACTGCATCATACAAGGCGGTCTCCATTGATTTTGCCCAATAAGGAGCGGTACTGAAGCCTCGCAGAGGCGACGGGTGCGCATGCGGGTGGGCTGTGAATAGTAACCCTGACCAGAAGAAATTTTTACAATTCTCTTGACACAGTCTGTAAGTAGTGTTATATTACAAATAGAACAGATAAAAGGGTTCTGTTCTTACAGTGAGACGATGGATTCCCCGGGACTGTTCCCGGGGAGTTTTTATACAGAATGGGAAAGGAGGATGGTAACATGGCGGCAAAAAGAGATTATTACGATGTGCTGGGCGTGGGAAGAGATGCCGATGCCAGCGCGATAAAAAAAGCTTACCGGAAACTTGCGAAGAAATATCATCCGGATACCAGCCCTGGTGACAAAGAGGCGGAGCGGAAATTTAAAGAGGTTACGGAAGCGTATAATGTGCTGAGTGATGAAGAAAAGAAGAAACTGTATGACCAGTTTGGGCATGCGGCCTTCGATGAGGGATTCCAGGGCGGAGGAGCCCAGGGAGGTCCCTATGGCCGGGCGTACAGAAGTCCGGACGGAAGCTATCAGGAGTTCCATTTTGAAGGCGGAAATATGGACGATATCTTTCAGGATATTTTTGGGGATATTTTCCATGGCGGACAGAGCGGCAGTTCCGGAAGCAGCCGGTTCAGTGGATTCGGTGGCAGCGGATTTGGAAGCGGCGGATTCTCCGGGAACAGTTTCCACGGCGGAAATTTCCGCTCGAAAGGGCAGGACGCCCATGCGCGGGTGACAGTGAGCTTTGATGAGGCGGCCTTTGGATGTGACAAGGTCATCAGTCTCCAGGACCCGGATACGGGAAAGACGGAGTCCCTTCAGGTACACATTCCGGCGGGCATCGACACGGGAAAAAGTGTAAGGCTCCGTGGAAAAGGCGGTGCCGGTTATAACGGCGGAGAGCCGGGCGATTTGCTTCTGGAAATTACGGTGGCGGAAAAACCCGGATATGAACGGAAGGGCATGGACGTCTATACGACAGCGAGAGTTCCCTTTACGACAGCGGTATTTGGCGGTGAGGCCCGGGTTCACACGCTGTACGGCGACGTGATGTGCAGGATTCATCCGGGAACCCAGTCCGGTACAAAAATCCGGCTGAGAGGAAAAGGAATCGTTTCCATGAAGGACGCTTCCGTTCACGGAGACCAGTACGTGACCGTGCAGATAGACGTGCCTTCCAGTCTGAATGCGAAGGCAAGACAGAAATTAAAAGAGTTCCAGGCGGCATGCCAGGAACAGGAAGGTCATTCGTCGGGCCGTTCCGGAAGCGGCAAATACCGGAATGGACATGCGGCTTAACCTTTCGAATCTATCCTGACTGCAGATTCAGCCGGGCCCGGAGTAAATTCCGGGACCCGGCTGAATCTGTTTTTGATATGTGATATGTGATATTAGTTAGTGTGCCATTCCCAGTTGCGGATTTCTTCCAGGTCCTGGCCGTATTCCGCAATGTACTGCTTGTGTTCTACCAGTTTGTCGTTCATCTTCTGAATGAGGAAGGAACCTTTGTTGCCAAGCTGGGGCAGGTGCATGATGGCGTCTTTTACCAGGTTGAACCGGTCAATCTGGTTCTGGACACGCATGTCAAAGGGAGTGGTAATCGTACCTTCTTCCAGGTATCCGTGAACGGACATGTTGTGGTTATTCCGCTCGAAGGTCAGCTCGTGAATCAGGGTCGGATAGCCGTGGAAGGCAAAAATTACCGGTTTGTCTTTTGTAAAGATTGCGTCGTATTCTGCGTCGCTTAATCCGTGAGGATGTTTGTGGTCGGACTGCATTTTGAACAGGTCCACTACGTTTACGACACGGATTTTCAGCTCCGGCATTTCATCCCGGAGAATGGTAACGGCGGCCATCATTTCCAGTGTGGGCGTGTCGCCGCAGGAAGCCATGACAACATCCGGTTCCTGGCCGTAGTCATTGCTTGCCCATTCCCAGATACCAATACCCTGGGTGCAGTGTTTTACCGCCTGCTCCATGGACAGCCACTGACAGCTCGGGTGCTTGGAGGCCACGATGGCATTGACGTAGTTTTTGCTCTTGATACAGTGGTCAAAGCAGGAGAGCAGGCAGTTGGTATCCGGCGGGAGATACATCCGCACGACGTCTGCTTTTTTATTGGCAATATGGTCCAGAAATCCCGGGTCCTGATGGGTAAATCCGTTGTGGTCCTGCTGCCATACATTGGAGGTCAGGATAAAGTTCAGGGAGGCTATGGGCTGTCTCCAGGAAAGCTGGTTGCAGACCTTAAGCCATTTTGCGTGCTGGGCGGCCATGGAGTCCACGATACGGATAAATGCCTCATAGCTTGCGAAGAAGCCGTGGCGTCCGGTGAGCAGATAGCCTTCCAGCCAGCCTTCGCACATATGCTCGCTGAGCATACCGTCCATGATACGGCCGTCTCTTGCCAGGCAGTCGTCAGTTTCCAGAAGACCGGCGTTCCAGTCACGGTTCTGTTCTTCAAATACTTTGTACAGCCGGTTGGACATGCTTTCGTCGGGTCCGAAAATACGGAAGTTCTTGTTTTCTTTATTCAGTTTGAAGATATCCCGGATAAATCCGCCCAGTTCAATCATATCCTGAGCCTTGGTTTTTCCGGGTTCTACTTCGATGCCGTAGTCACGGAAATCCGGGAGACGCAGATCTTTCAAAAGCAGACCGCCGTTTGCGTGGGGATTGGAGCCCATGCGGGCATTTCCCTTCGGGGCCAGTTCGGCCAGTTCCGGAATGAGGCGGCCGTTTTCGTCAAAGAGCTTCTCGGCATGGTAGCTTTCCAGCCATTCTTTCAGAAGGTCCAGATGTTCCGGTTTTTCCATGGTAAGAGGTACCTGATGAGCCCGGAAGGAACCTTCAATCTGCTGTCCGTCTACCACCTTCGGTCCGGTCCACCCCTTGGGGGTGCGCAGGACAATCATCGGCCATACCGGACGTTCCGGGTCGTTGTTTTCCCGGGCATGCTTCTGGATGGCCCGGATTTCTTCGATAACGGTATCCATGGTTTCGGCCATTTTCCGGTGCATGGTCATCGGGTCATCCCCTTCTACGAAGTAGGGTTTCCAGCCGCAGCCTTTGAAGAAGCTTTCCACTTCCTCATGGGAGATACGGGAGAAAATGGTCGGGTTGCTGATTTTATATCCGTTCAGATGGAGAATCGGAAGGACAGCCCCATCGGTAATGGGATTCAGGAATTTGTTGGACTGCCAGGAGGTGGCCAGAGGGCCGGTTTCTGCCTCGCCGTCGCCAACTACTGCGGTGGCAATCAGGTCCGGATTGTCAAATACGGCTCCGAAAGCGTGGGCGATGGAATAGCCGAGCTCGCCGCCCTCGTTGATGGAACCGGGGGTCTCCGGCGCGCAGTGGCTGGGCATTCCGCTGGGGAAGGAGAACTGTTTGAACATTTTTTTCATTCCCATTTCGTCCTGACTGATGTTCGGGTACACCTCGCTGTAGGTGCCTTCCAGCCAGGTGTTTGCAATCATGAAGTTTCCGCCGTGTCCCGGGCCGGATAAGAGAATCATATCCAGGTCATACCGTTTGATGACACGGTTGCAGTGTACGTAGACAAAGTTCTGTCCGGGTACGGTTCCCCAGTGGCCCACGATTTTTTTCTTGATGTGGTCCATGGTCAGGGGCTCTCTTAACAGCGGGTTGTCCAGCAGGTACAGCTGTCCTGCGGAAAGATAGTTTGCGGCCCGCCAGTATGCGTTCATTTTTTCCAGCATTTCCTGGCAAAGGGGCTGTTTTTCCAGGCATTCATTTTTTTCTGCCATTTCCTTACTCTCCTTTTCGTTGTTGTAAAAGTTTTACCATGGAAAGCATAGCATGGAAAGGGTCATACCGTAAAATAAAATTATTCTATCTCATTCATAACATTCTGATATGGATAAGGGGGATTCTTGACAGCAGGGGGAAAACAGGGGAAAATAAAAAGAAGAGTAAGGAGGGTGAAATACCATGGATAATCTGGTTTTCAGTCTGAACGCCACAGTGCCGGTTTTTCTTCTGATGGTACTGGGGCTTTTTTTCCGCAGACTGGGATGGATAGATGAAGCGTTTGCGTCGAAGATGAATAAATTTGTGTTTCTGGTTCCCCTGCCGGTGCTGGTTTTTGAAGACCTGGCCACAGTGGATTTTTCCCAGGTATGGAACCTGAAATTTGTGCTGTTCTGCTTTGGGGCGACCCTGGCAAGTATTGCGCTGGCGGCGCTTCTGTCACTGTTTTTAAAAGACCGGAGCATTCAGGGGGAATTTATCCAGGCCTCCTACAGAAGCAGCGCGGCCCTGCTTGGTATCGCATTTATCCAGAATATATACGGGGATGCGGGCATGGCGCCGCTGATGATTATCGGAAGTGTACCCCTTTACAATATTATGGCCGTGGTGGTGCTGTCCTTTTTCCAGCCTCAGCGGAAAAAGCTGGATGCTGAAGTCTGGAAGCGGACGCTGAAAGGAATTGTGACCAACCCCATTATTATCGGAATTGCCGCCGGCCTTCTCTGGTCGGCCCTCCGGATTCCCATGCCCCCAGTCCTGGAAAAGACCGTTTCCAATGTGGGTGCAGTGGCCACACCCATGGGGCTGATGGCCATGGGAGCCACCTTCGATATCCGGAAGGCCTTCGGAAAGTTCCGGCCCGCCCTTGCAGCCGCCTCCATGAAGCTGGTGGGATACGCACTGATTTTCCTCCCCCTGGCAGTCGCCCTGGGCTTTCGCCGGGAAGAGCTGGTGGCCATTCTGGTCATGCTCGGCTCCGCCACCACCGTAAGCTGCTTCGTCATGGCCCGGAACATGGGGCACGAAGGCGTGCTAACCTCCAGCGTGGTCATGCTCACCACCCTGTTCAGCGCCTTCACCCTGACGGCCTGGCTTTATATTCTCCGCAGTATGGGAATGGTCTGAATTGTTTGGAAATTGTAGTCGGGGACGGGTACAGGCTGGCCGGTACCCGTCCCCGATAAACCGATGAATTATCTCAGAACGAAATACTGTTCATACCAGAGAAGGAATGAATAGACGGTGTAGATTTTTCTATGGAAGTTTCCGACTTTGTTCTTGTGGTCTTCCAGCCATTTGAGCAGGAGATCCCGATTGAAGAATTCGGAAACGAAATCTTTCTGGAACATTTCTTTTACTTTGTTGTAGTACTTGTCCTCACGGAGCCATACCCGGAAGGGGACGAGGAATCCGAGTTTTTTCCGTTTTGCCCAGTCCATGGGGATTTTGGCCAGCGCAGCGGTACGGAAGGCTTTTTTGGTCTCTTTTCCGTCCACGCAGTAGCTGCTCTGGATACCTCTTGCCAGTTTCCACACTTCTTTGTCCAGGTAGGGAACCCGAAGCTCCAGGGAGTGAGCCATGGTCATCTTGTCTGCCTTCAGCAGAATATCATGGGGCAGCCACAGATGCATGTCCAGGAACAGTTTCTTGTGCAGGTCGTCCTGATCTTTGACCTGGTCGAAGTAGGGCTTTGTCACATCCTGGTAACGGAGGCTGCTTTTGTAAGCCGGAGCCAGCACTTCGTCTGCCTCTTCGTTATCCATGATAAATGCCTGGCCGATGTAGGAATCCTCCACGGAGGTGGCGTTCCTCTTCAGGAAGTTCAGTCCCCGGTGGGCGCCTTTGCTTTCCGCCCAGTCTCCCAGTTTCTTCCGCAGGGAAGCGGGAACGACTTTCCGGTATACATCTCCGGATTTGCTGGGCTTATAGGTATCGTACCCGCCGAACATCTCATCGGCGCCTTCCCCGCTTAATACAACCTTGACATCCTTTGCCGCAAGCTCGGAAAGGAAGAAAAGCGGTACCGCGGAGAGATTGGCGTGGGGCTCGTCCGAGTGATACTGCACCTGGGGCAGTACGTCAAAAAACTCATCCGAGGAAATCTCTTTCTTGGCATTGGACATGTGGAGAATCTCGCACAGCTCTTTGGAGTAGGTGGTCTCGTCAAAACCGCCCACCTCAAATCCAACGGAGTAGGTCTTCATGGGCTTCACGGTGGAAGCGATATAACTGGAATCCACACCGCCGGAAAGGAAGGACCCAACCTCCACGTCACTAATCTGGTGGTAATCCACGGATTCCTGGATGGTCTCGCCGATTTTCTTTACGGTCTCGTCAAAGGTCCGGTCCGCCATCTCGTAGGTGGGGTCAAAATATCTGGTCGTCTTAAAATTCTCCCCGTCATAGGTGAAATATGTGCCGGGTTCCAGTTTGAACACGCCCTTAAACATGGTTTCATTCAGGGGAGTATACTGGAAAATCAGGTACATCTTCAGGGCGTCTTTGTTGACTTTTTTCTCAAAAGCCGGGTGGGGCAGGAACGACTTAATCTCGGAACCAAACAGCAGGGTGCCGTTCATCTTCGCATAGTAAAAAGGCTTGATGCCGAAATAATCCCGGGCGCCGTACATGGTGTGATGCTCTTTGTCATAAATCACAAAAGCAAACATACCACGGAGCATGGAGGCCGTCTTCTCCCCATAGGTTTTGTAAGTCTGTAAAATGACTTCCGTATCGGAATTGGTCTGGAATACACAGCCGTGGTTCTCAATCAGGTCCTGGCGGATTTCCTTATAATTATAAATCTCGCCGTTAAAAATAATCACATGCTTTCCGTCTGCGCTGTGAATAGGCTGGGTACCCCCGGCCAGGTCGATGATGCTCAGACGGCGGAAGCCAAGGCCCACATAATCGTCCACGAAACTGCCCTTGCTGTCCGGTCCCCGGTGGGCAATCATCTCTCCCATCTTATCCAGAATCTCTTCTCTATTATAATCTCCAGTGCCATAAAAGCCGGCAAACCCACACATAGTTTCACGTCCTTTCTATCAAATGCATTTATTATAGCATAGGAGAGGGCGCCTTGCCAAGACGGAAAACGAAATTGGAACGGCCCTGCCTGGCGGTTTTCCGGCCGCTGTGGTACACTGGTATAAAATAGGAAAAAGTGGGGAAATATTATGAAGAAGGGAAAAGTCTGGACATATCTGGCGGATATTACCCCCCTCCTGGAGGAAGAAGCCTACCGGAAAGCCCTGGAAAAGGTGCCGGATTTCCGCAGGGAAAAAGCACAGCGGCTGCGTTTCCGGGAGGACCAGGCCCAGAGTGTGGGAGCCTGGCTGCTTCTGACGACGGCCAGAAACGAGCTGGGAGCCTCCCCGGAGCAGCCGTTTAACCTGTCCCATTCCGGGCGGTATGTGCTGGCCACCGTGGGACCGGAAGGGGAAAAAGCCGGATGTGACATTGAGACAGTAAAACGGTTTCACCGGGAAACGGCCCGGAGATTTTTCTGTCCCTCCGAGTACGATACGATTGTAAACGCGGAAGGAGAAAAACAGAAGGAGCTGTTCTACCGGTTCTGGGTACTGAAAGAGAGCTTTATGAAGGCGACCCGGTACGGAATGGTCCTGGGCCTGGACAGTTTTGAAATCCGGCTGGAAGAAGGCCGTGAACCAGTGCTGATGCGGCAGCCGGAAAAGGTAAAGGAAGCGTATTTTTTCCGGGAATTTCAGACGCCCGGGGCAGACGCCCGCATTGCGGTCTGCTCTACCTGCAGGCAGATTCTGGAGCCCGTCTGGCGCCGGCTTTAAGAAAAGGGTGTCGAAAAAAGGGTGATTTTCCACGGGAAATGTGTTAGACTGGACATAATGACGGAGCCGGTCCGGCCGAAACGCCGGAGCGTACAGACGTTATCATACCAGAAAACAGGAAATGCAGATTCTGATTTTAGAAAGGACCGACAGGGATGCGACAGTACAGAGTAATGCAGAGGAGAAAGCAGATGAGGCAGCTTGTTTACGGTATTATAACGGGGGGAATCATCCTTGTCACAGTACTGGTACTGTGCGGGGGAAATACCGTTGACAAGAATAAAAAAGCGGCTGAGGCCGCTTCTGCAGATATAAAGGAAGAAACAGAAGAAATCAGCGTGGAGGAGCTTCTGGCCGGGGACAGCAGACAGGAACAGCTCCGGGCGCTTTACGCGGATTATCCGGAGACCGAGACGATTATCCGGAACCGGTCGGAATATTCCGACGAACTGATTGACTACCTGGCAGGGCACCCGGAGGCCATAGACTGGGTGATTCAGTACCCGGAGGCCATGGCACAGGGGACAGAGGCGATTGACGCAAAAGCGCTGGAGCCGGTGGATGTCAGTGAATACGATTCGGTAAACGGTATTCCCAGATATTATCAGTGGAGTGAGGTCTGGGGCTATGCCTCCTACGGGAGCGGGCAGATTGCCACGGACGGATGCGGGCCCACCAGTCTTTCCATGGTAGTCACGGGGCTTACCGGGGATACGTCCCTTACGCCCAAGCGGATAGCCGATTTTTCCCAGCAGGAGGGCTATTACCTGGAAGACACCGGGACAGACTGGAGCCTGATGAGCCAGGGAGCCGGACAGCTCGGCCTTAAGTGGCAGGAAGTGGACTGGAGCACCAGCGCGATTGTGGCCCAGCTTCAGGCGGGGCATCCCATTATCTGCAGTATGGGGCCGGGAGACTTTACCGACCAGGGACATTTTATTGTCCTGTCCGGCATTACAGCCGACGGAATGATTCAGGTCAATGACCCGAACAGCCGGATAAACAGCGAAAAAGAATGGAGCGCAGATGTCCTGCTTCCTCAGATAAAAGGAATGTGGGCATACTGGGTGTAGACAGAGGCAGGAGCAGAGACTCCTGCTTTTTTATATAACGGATTGCGAACATTGTGTGAACAACAGAGGGAAGACTTGACCTGGAGTGGACTCCAGGCTTTATGATAGACAAAAGACAACAAAAAAGGAGAGTGGGGACTCATGAGGTACAGAGAACTGGAACGGGCCGGACTGAAGTTCAGCGAAATCGGACTGGGCTGCGAAGGCTTTGTGAAAAAGACAAAGGAAGAGACACTGGAAATCTTAAAGAGAGCAAAAGAAGAGGGAATCAACTGCATCGACATGTATGCGCCGGATCCGGAGCTGCGCTCCCGGATTGGCTGGGCCCTTCAGGAGCTGGGCGGCGGATTCGCCGTGGAAGGACATCTCTGCGCAGTCTGGAAGGACGGCCAGTACAAACGGACCCGGAAGCTGGACGAAGTAAAGGAAGGCTTTGAAGATATGCTGACCCGGCTGGGGAGGGACAGCATAGAAGTGGGAATGATTCACTACGTGGACGCCCTGGAGGACTGGGAGACGGTAAAGAAAAACGGGATTCTGGATTATGCGAAGGGACTGAAAGCCGCAGGAAAAATCCAGGCTCTGGGGCTGAGCAGCCACAATCCCCAGGTCGCCCTGGAAGCGGTAAAAAGCGGGGACATCGATGTGCTTTTGTTCAGCGTCAATCCCTGCTACGACTTACAGCCGGCCAGCGAGGATGTGAACGCCCTCTGGGATGAGAAAAATTACGAAAATCAGCTGGTGAACATGGACCCGGAGCGGGAGGAACTGTATGAAGTCTGTCAGCGGATGGGCGTGGGCATCACCGTGATGAAAGCCTTCGGAGGCGGGGACCTGCTGGATGCATCCCTTTCCCCGGCGGGAACCGCACTGACCGTACTGCAGTGCCTCCATTACGCCCTGACAAGACCGGGCGTGGTAAGTATCATGTCCGGCGTGCATTCCGTTCAGGAACTGCTGGCAAACACTGCGTACGAAACGGCCACAGAGGAAGAAAAAGACTACGCCCCGGCGTTTGCCTCCATGCCGAAAATCAGCTGGGAAGGGCACTGCATGTACTGCGGTCACTGCGCGCCCTGCCCGAAAGGAATCGATGTGGCGGCGGTAACCAAATTTCTGAATCTGGTGAAGGCCCAGAAGGAGATGCCGGAGACCGTGCGGGAGCACTACGGGGTGCTGCCCCATAAAGCTTCCGAATGCGTGCAGTGCAAAGCCTGCGAGAAACGGTGTCCGTTCCACGTAAAGGTGACAGAGAACATGCGGGAAGCCGCAGAAATCTTCGGGGCATAGGAAGCCCCGGAACCATCAGATATGCCGATTTCAGGAAGGGAGCAGAACATGAAAGACAGACAGATGAGGGAAAGTCAGAAAAAAGCCGCAGATGTAATTCGGCAGGTAAACCAGGTCATTCTGGGAAAAGCAGAAGTAGTGGAAGAAGTTTTTCTGGCATTTCTGGCCGGCGGCCACGTGCTTCTGGAGGATATTCCAGGGGTAGGGAAAACCACCCTGGCCATGGCATTTTCCAGAAGCCTGGGTCTGGAGTGCAGGAGGGTACAGTTTACTCCGGATGTGCTCCCTTCCGATTTGACTGGATTTTCCATTTACAGAAAAGAAGAAGAAAAGTTTGTCTTTCAGCCGGGAAGCGTCTTCTGCAATCTGCTGCTGGCAGACGAGATAAACCGGACGTCGCCCAAGACCCAGTCCGCCCTTCTGGAAGTTATGGAGGAGCACCGGGTATCCACGGAAGGCGTGACCCGGGAAGTACCGGAACCCTTTCTGGTCATTGCCACCCAGAACCCGTCCGGAACCGCAGGAACCCAGTTCCTGCCGGAGGCCCAGACGGACCGGCTGCATCCGGTAATCGGAAAAGAAGAATTCCTGGCCCTTCAGGAAGAGGTACAGCAGGTTTACCTGAAAGAAGACGTAGGCCGGTATCTGACCGGCCTGATTCGCGCCACCCGGGAGCACCCCGCCCTGGAGCGGGGAGCCTCGCCCCGGGCAACCACGGTGCTGGTGAAGATGGCAAAGGCGGAAGCCTGGATGCGGGGAAGAGACTATGTAACCCCGGCTGATGTGAAGAAACAGTTTGCCCCGGTAACCGTTCACCGGATTCGCAGAACGGCAGAAGCCCGTATGGAAGGACGGGAAAAACAGGCCATTCTGACGGAAATCTGCCAGGCCGCCGTTCCGCCGTCTCTGGGGAGGAGAAGCGGATGAGAAAACTGGTGTTTTTCCTGACAGTGTGCATAACCTACTATCTTGCCGGGATGTATCACTCCCGGTCCCTTCTGGTACTGGCCGTGGCAGAAATTCTGGCCCTGCCGGTCCTGTTTCTGATGAGCCGTTATCTGGGGAAACATCTGACGGTTTCCCCGCAGGTTCCCGCGTCTTTTTTTCACAGAGGAAAAGAGGCGTCTTTTTCGATTTCCCTTTTGAATACAAGCCGCCTTCCGGCAGGGCTGTTCCGGCTGCGCCTGACGGTGACAGAACCGGAAGAGTCCCCCAGACACCGGAGAGTATGGGGGCAGGCCCCGGCGGAAGACAAGACAGACGCCCCATGCAGGCTGAAACCGGAGCACTGCGGGATTGTGAAGGTTCAGGTAGTTTCCCTGAAAGTCTACGACTTTTTCGGAATTTTCGGGAGCAGGAAAAAAAGCGGATGCGAACTGAAAGGATATGTCCTTCCGGGGGAAAACCTGGTGTGGCCGGAGGGCGAGATACTTTCGGAACAGCAGGAATGGGACCACCGGGAGGAGCGCACGGGAGAGACCGGAGAAGAAGGGCATGACTACCGGCAGTTCCGGGAATACCGGCCGGGGGATGCGGTTCGTGACATCGACTGGAAAATCAGCGCCCGGATGGAAAATTACTGGATAAAAGAATACGAGCGGGAGCCGGACGGGCAGACAGCCCTCCTGGTAAATCCCCGGAGAGAAAACCCGTTTCCAGAAGAAGAGAAATGCAGGGACGCGTTTTATGAGATTCTTTACGCCCTGCTTACGGCTCTGGTCCGTCTGCCCCGGGGCGCAGTGATATACTGGCCGGGAAAGCCGGGAGAAGGGCTGATACAGACTGTGCTGCGGGAGGAAAAGGAGCGGGACTTTCTGCTGACCTGCCTGTATGAGTCGGAGCAGGCATGGAGAGAAAAGGGAGAAAAACCGGAACTGCCGCAGAGCGCGGAATTTCCCCTGGAATGGACGGGTCCAGTCTGATGAATCTGGCGGCCCGGATTCAGGAAAGTACGGCAGGCCAGGAAGAGACACAGGAGACGCCGGAGGAAGAGGAGCGCGCCGGGGAGGATGCACAGACAGTCTGGCAGGCCGCAGATTTTGAGATACCCTCCTGGCTTCCCCGGACGGCCGCGGTTCTCCTTCTGGCCGCCCTGGCAGGCTGGATATTCTGGCGCCGGTGGCGCAGAGGAAACGTGAAGAAGGACTGCCGCTACTATTTCGGGGAATTTCTGCGCCTGGTACAAAGGCATCACCTTCTGGAAGGCATGACCGGCGTGGAAGAAGATTTTGTAAAACAGGCGGAAAAAGCCCTGCCCTGGCTGGAACCGGAGCGGATTCAGAACATGGCGGATACGGTCAGTCAGGCCTCTTTTGGCCGCAGGCCGGTGACCGAAGAGGAAAAAGAGCAGGTATATCATGTATATAGGGATACAGAAGCTCATTTTTATTCCCATATGAGGTGGATACAGAAGTGTAAATATGTTATGATGAAGGAAATCTGGTAAGACACCGGGGAAAGAGGGATAAAGATGAACTTTTTAGAGGAACGGATCCTGAAAGACGGCATCGTCAAGGAGGGGAATGTACTGAAAGTAGACAGCTTTCTGAATCACCAGATGGACATTGAGCTGTTTAACGAGATGGGAAAAGAATTTAAAAAACGGTTTGAAGGAAAGAATATCAACAAAATTCTGACGGTGGAGGCCTCCGGAATCGGTATTGCCTGCATTGTGGCCCAGCATTTCGGCGTGCCGGTAGTATTTGCAAAGAAGACCCAGAGCATTAACCTGGACGGGGAGATGTATGTGGCGGAAGTGGAGTCTTTCACCCATAAATGCAAAAATCAGGTCATTGTGGCGCAGAAGTTTCTGAACGAGAATGACCATATCCTGCTGATTGACGATTTCCTTGCCAACGGCTGTGCCCTCCAGGGACTGATTCAGCTTGTCCAGTCCGCAGGCGCCACAGTGGAAGGAATCGGTATTGCGATTGAAAAAGGCTTCCAGCCCGGAGGGCGGATGATTCGGAACCTGGGATACCAGCTGGAGTCTCTGGCCATTGTGGACGACATGGAATGGAAGACCGGAAAAATCGTATTTCGCGAACAGAATTAAGGAAACGGCCGGAACCATTCATGGCCAGAAAACAGCACATTATGGCCACCCTGATGCGGGAAAACCGGAAGGTTGCTATACTGGAACCAGAAGGAAAAAGAGGGGAGGCCGGGATGTGCTGTTTCATATTATTTTAAAAAATTTCAGGAGCAACCTGAAAAACTATGTGCTGTTTTTTACCAGCAGTATTATCGCGATTGCAGAGCTGTTTGTATTCTGGGGAATGAACGATATTGTGAAAAAAGCGGTGAATGATGAGGTTACCGCGGAGGCGCTGAAGTTTGATTTCCAGGTGGCTGCGGGGCTGATGGTTTTTATCACCGTGTTTCTGATGATTTATGCCATGCAGCACTATGTCCGTCTGCGGATTAAGGATTACAGTATGTTTGTCATACTTGGTATGAAGAAAAGAAGCTCTTTTTTTCTGCTCCTTCTGGAGTACTGCACAGGATGCGCCGCATCGCTGGCAGCAGGTCTGGCGGCAGGGCAGCTTCTGCTTTACGGGACCCAGTGGGTGCTGAAACGGCTGGATTCCGAATTCCTTACCGTGACTGCCGTCTGTCCGGAGATATACCGGAATGTATGCATTCTGGGACTGGCTCTGATGGCGGTGGTATTTATAGGACTGATGGTCTGGATGGAGGAACGGGACCTGAGCGGACTGGCCATGGAGGGAGAGCGGGTGGAAAAACGCCCCGCAGGAAAGGGCTGGATACTGCCGGCCCTGGCCGGAGCGGGCCTGACTGCGTTTGCCCTTTATTACTACCAGAGCTCCGACAAAGGATATGTATGGTCCCACGTCTTCTGGATAGCCGGGCTTTTTCTCCTTGTATATTTTGGACTTGCCCTGATTCTGGGAGCGCTGCGGAAGAGGAAGCATTTTTATCTTCGAAACATCCTGAAACTGAATCAGCTGTACAGCCACTATCAGAACAGTCTGCTGGTTCTGCTGATGCTGCTGGTCCTTCACTTTTTTGCACTGACCTACCTGACGGTGGAGACGGCATCGGTTCTTCCGCTGGACAGGTACCGGGAAAACTATCCTTATGACGCAGTGTGGCTTGCCCGGGAGGAAGACCAGGAACTGACGGAACAGATAAAAGAAATCAGTGACTGTGAAATCAGAACCTGCCCCATGGTGCGCATGACCACCCGGTACGGGGCGGAACATATTGGTATCTCCGCCGGTTCCTATGAAAGGCTGGGCGGAAAGCAGGTACATCTGGAAGGCAGGGAAATTCTGGTGGGAATTGAAGACCAGGATTTTACAGAGGAGACCCGGATAGAGGATGAAAGTTATCAGAATGCCTATTTTTTTCTGTATACTGGCAGAGAGAAGGACCGGGGCACCGGTATAATTGATATCCGGGATCCGGAGTATCTCTATGATATCCAGGAAATCATTACAGAGAGTGTCATCGGTCAGTATTCCATTGACCGGTGGCATGAAAATCTGATAGTGATGTCGGGGGAAGAATTTGAACGGCAGCAGAAACTGGTAAAAGAAGATACAAGAGAGGCCACTGTGCTGACGCTGTTTGATTTCCAGGACGGAAACGGGGAGAAAGCCATGGAGCTGCTGAAATCCAGTGGAAAAGGGCAGGCACTTTACCATACGGAAGATTTTCTGCACGGCCAGGAAATGCGACTTCTGTTCAGTCTGGTAAGTAAGCTGCTTCTTCTGGCGGCTCTGTTCGCAAGCGGATTTTTCATTACGGGAATCCGGATTTTGACAGAACTGGATTCCTACAGGAGACGCTATACGTTTCTGAACTGTATGGGAATGAAGAAAAAGGAGCAGTGCAGACTTATCCGGTTTGAAACGGGGATGCTTTCCCGGGTTGCCCTGGGAAGCTGCCTTGTCATGGCAGTTCTTTATCTGGGCATTTTTCTGTACCGCCTGAAAAAAGAGGCGGCGCTGCTTCACCGGGAATTCTGGTGGTACTGGCTGGGAATCATTGTGGCGTATATACTGGCGGATATGCTGATACAGCGGCTGTTTGCCAATTATATTTTAAAAAGACTGGGAAAAGGGGGAAAACACCATGCATGTACTGGAAGTAGAGAATCTGGTCCGGAATTATCAGAAGTCCGCCCTGAAAAAGAGCGATGACGATATCAAGGTGCTGAAAGGACTGAATTTTTCTGTGGAAGAGGGGGAATTCGTGGGGATTATGGGGAAATCCGGCTGTGGAAAAACGACCCTTCTGAAGGTGCTGGGAATGATTGACAAGCAGACTGCCGGAACCGTCCGCTTCATGGAAAAAGACACCAGCGGGCTTTACGGGGATGACCTGGCGGACATCCGGCGGGAACAGATAGGCTTTGTATTTCAGGATTTCTATCTGATGGACAGCCTTTCCGTGGAAGAAAACATCATGCTTCCCATGATTCTGGGAAAGGAAAAAGTGGAGGTCATGACAGAGGCAGCCAGAAAATACGCGGAACAGTTCCAGATTGACCATCTGCTGAAGAAAAATCCTTATGAACTCTCCGGCGGCGAGAAACAGAGGGTAGCTGTCTGCCGGGCGCTGATTAACGACCCGGACGTCATTCTGGCCGATGAGCCCACGGGGAACCTGGATTCCAAGTCGGGAAAAATCGTAATTGACTCTCTGATGAAAATCAATCGGGAACTGGGGAAAACTATCGTTATGGTGACCCATGACCCGCAGATGGCAAGCTGCTGCAGCCGGATTATCCTTTTAAAGGACGGGGTGATTCTGGATACCCTCACACAAGGGGAAAGCCGGGAGGACTTCTACCAGGAGATTATTGGACGGATGGCGGATCTGTAAGAAAAGGGGGAAAAGCCCGTGAAGATTGCAGTGGTAGACGACGACCAGAGAATGCGGGAGAGGCTGCCAGGATTTCTGGGCCGGATACCGGGGGTCGGAGAAGTACGCTGTTTTGGCTCTGGGGAAGCGTTTCTGGACGCTTTGAAGCTGGAGGAAAAACCGGATGTGGTGCTGGCAGATATTGAGATGGAAGAAAAAGAAATGGATGGAATCCGCCTGGGCCAGATAATCCGGAAAACCTGTCCGGAGATTCGTCTGATTTACCTGACGGCCCATCCGGAGTATGCCATGGAGAGCTATACGCTGGATGCTTACCAGTATGTACTGAAAGACCAGATGGAGGAACGGCTCCCCCGGATTCTGGGAAAAATCGCCCGGAAGCTGGAAGAGGAGGAGCAGCAGTACCGCATTACGGGAAATAGCAGTCACCAGGAAAAGGTATACTACAGGGATATTCTGGTCATCAGTAAAGAAAAAGCGGGAAAATATGTGCAATTTGTGACAAAGAACCAGACCTATCGGGAGCGGACTTCCCTGGAGGCGGTCATCCGGAAGCTGGATGAGAGCCGTTTTATCCAGGCAGAACGGGGTATCCTGGTAAATGTGGAGCATATTCAGAAGCTGGATGGAGCGGAAATCTGTCTGGATGACGGAGAACGGATTAAAATCAGCCGGATTCGTCTGAACCGGGTAAAACAGCAGATGAATCTGTACTGGAGGAGAGAAGAATGAGCCGGTGGGCGGCCCTGGCCCTGCAGATGCTGCTGGCCTGCGGGGAGGCGGGCCTTGGCTGGTATGTTCTTTTCTGTGTCCTGCCGGGGAAGGAAAAACAGAACCCTGAAGACAGAAAACTGATTGCAGGAAGTCTCGTGCTTCTCGGCGCCTTACTGAGCGGAAACCGGATGCGGATGTTTTTCTCTCCGCTGGTGTTCCTGGCGGCGGCCGGGATTCATTTTGTCTGCGGGGCGGTAGTAAAGCGGGGACATCTGCTGATGACTGCCTCCGTAATTTTTTCCTGGTATTCGGTACAGGCTCTGCTGGATTTTGTGCTGGCCTTTGCCAGTATGCCCCTGCTGGGGGAAGCTTTTCTGGAAAAGGTCTTTACCGGGGAGGGGCTGTTCTGGCAGGCAGGGATTTATCTGGTTTCCCGGCTGGTCCTGGCCCTGCCGGTGCTGATTCTGGGGAAAAAATGGAGAGGAAAGATTCCGGAAGAGGAGTATCGCCTGGTGCTGGCCGGAACCGCCGCCGCGCTGGTAATTCTTCTGTGGCAGTACTACCAGAGGATGGTAGCCATTATGCTGGGCCAGGATAATCTGGCCGGAGGCGGCATGAGCCTTTCCATCCTGGCAAGCCTGGTTGTTCTGAGCATTATCATTATCCTTTTTCTCAATAACCGGGTAACGAGAAGCGAGAATCAGTATCTGGCCATGCAGGAAGACCTGATGATGCAGAAGTACCAGAGACTGGAAGAGGAAATCGAGAAGAACCGCTGTATGGTTCACGATATGCGCCATGACGTTACGGCGCTGCGGGAATACGCCGCCAGCGGCGACTACGAAGGACTGCGGCAGTATCTGGACAGCATGAGCCAGGCGCTGGCCTCCCGGAAACGGACCGTCTGGACCCAGAATACCCTCTGGGATCTGGTCCTTCAGCAGAAAAAAGAAGAGGCGGAACGGGCAGGGATTGCAGTGACTGTGCAGGCGGAGCTGATTCCGGCCTTTCCTTTTTCCCAGCGGGAAGGGTGTGCCCTTTTCGGAAATCTGCTGGACAATGCCATGGAGGCCTGCGGAAAGATAGAGGGAGAAGAAAAGTGGATTCGGGTCCGGATTGAGAAAAAGAATCAGATGCTGTTCCTGGAAGTGGGGAACAGTATCGGGGAGAGACCAAAAGAGAAAAACGGGAAGCTGCCGACTACCAAGAAAGGCGGCCTTCACGGCTATGGGATGAAAAGTGTAAGGCGGATTGTGGAAAAGTACGGCGGGGTGCTGTCCTGGGAGGCAGGAAAAGACAGCTTTGCCGTCTTTATGAGCTTTTTTGAATCCTGACGTTCTGACCGGCGAACTCTTTGTTGCCAGAACTCTTCAAACATGGTATAGTATAACTGATATTTTGTCAATTTGTACAAAAATAATCAAGAAAGAATAGTAGGAGTGGTCAAAATGTATCAGGAAGAGTATGAACGCTGGATGGCGGCGGATATGGAGGACGCCGATTTAAAACCGGAACTGTCCAGAATCCAGGGAAATGAAGAAGAAATCAAAGACCGTTTTGCAGTAGCGCTGAAATTCGGGACAGCCGGACTCCGGGGTGTGCTGGGAGCAGGAACCAACCGTATGAATATCTACGTGGTACGTCAGGCAACCCAGGGACTTGCAAACTGGGTAAAGACCCAGGGCGGCACCCAGACTGTGGCAATCAGCTATGACAGCCGTCTGAAGAGTGATGTCTTCGCGAAGACGGCAGCAGGCGTGCTGGCGGCAAACGGAATTCATGTCAGAATCTATGACGCACTGATGCCCGTACCGGCGCTTTCCTTTGCAACACGGTATTACAAATGCAACGCGGGTGTTATGGTAACGGCATCTCACAATCCGGCCAAGTATAACGGCTACAAGGCATACGGACCGGACGGATGCCAGATGACCGACGACGCTGCGGCTGTTGTTTATGAAGAAATCCAGAAAACAGACGTATTAAACGGAGCAAAATACATGTCCTTTGCCCAGGGCGTGGAAGAAGGACTTATCCGTTTCGTAGGCGATGACTGCAAGAGAGCGCTGTATGACGCTATCGAATCCCGCCAGGTTCGTCCGGGACTGTGCAGGAGCGCAGGACTGAAACTGGTGTACAGCCCGCTGAACGGTTCCGGTCTGGTACCGGTAACCCAGGTGCTCAAGGATATCGGCGTTACGGATATTACCATTGTGCCTGACCAGGAGTACCCAAACGGATACTTTACCACCTGCAGCTATCCGAATCCGGAGATTTTCGAGGCACTGGAGCAGGGGCTGAAGCTGGCAGAAGAGACCGGCGCAGACCTGATGCTTGCCACCGACCCGGATGCAGACCGGGTAGGTATCGCCATGAAATGCCCGGACGGCTCCTATGAGCTGGTAAGCGGAAATGAAGTAGGTGTACTTCTTCTTGACTACATCTGTGCAGGCCGGATTGAAAAAGGCACCATGCCGGAGAATCCGGTTGCAGTAAAATCCATCGTATCCACACCGCTGGCAGACGCTGTTGCCGCGCACTACGGCGTAGAAATGAGAAACGTGCTGACCGGATTCAAGTGGATTGGCGACCAGATTGCAAAACTGGAAGAAGCCGGAGAAGTAGACCGTTTCATCTTTGGATTTGAAGAAAGCTACGGTTACCTGGCAGGCCCCTACGTTCGAGATAAAGACGCCGTTATCGGCTCCATGCTGATTTGCGAGATGGCGGCATATTACAGAAGCATCGGAAGTTCCCTGAAGCAGAGAATGGAAGAAATCTATGCAGAATACGGCCGTTACCTGAACAAGGTAGACAGCTTTGAATTCCCGGGACTGAGCGGAATGGACAAGATGGCAGGCATCATGCAGAACCTGCGGGAAAATCCGCCTGCAGAAATCGGCGGCCTGAAGGTGACAGAGGCAGTAGATTATACGAAGCCGGAAGAAACCGGACTTCCGTCTGCCAATGTACTTATCTACAAACTGGAAGGCGGTGCCACCGTTATCGTGCGTCCCTCCGGAACAGAGCCCAAGATTAAAACCTACTTTACTACACTTGGAAAAGACCTGGCCGAAGCACAGGCACAGAAAGACAGCCTGGCTGAAGCGCTGAAACCTTTATTCTCATAAGTTTTGGCGGGGGACAGGTACGAGCTGGCTCGTACCCGTCCCCCACTACAATTCTGACACAATTCATACAAATTGGCGGGAAACGCGGCTCTGTTATGCCGGTTATTTTTTCTGCAGGAAACCGGCCCACTCTCGTTTATAATCCGGAAAAGCTTTCTGCCAGTAGAGCAGGCGGCTGATATATTCTGCCATGCGGGCCTCTGCCGGTTCCCGGCAGCTTTCTATGCCATAATGGTATATGAGGGAAGTCAGGTCATAAATGGGATAGCCCATGGCATGGCCGGCGGTATGCACAACGGAACAGGCCTGACCCACTGCGTGACATGCGGCGATATCTTCTTTACAGTTTATTTCTTTGGCAAAGGCGTGGCAGTCCAGGATTTTCCGCCGGGCCAGGGGCATTTTTATCCGGCCGGAGGCCCAGTCCCTGGCGGCCTGAAGCGCTTCTTCCGGCCGGGTTTCTTCCGGGTATTTTTCTTTTAAATCCGCCGCGGACTCTTCGGCAAAATCCAGGGCCCATAAAATCAGAAGCCTGCGGTCCTGGTCCTGAAGCAGAAGCCGCAAATCCTGGAGGCAGGGGGAATCTTTGGAAAAAAGAACCTGGTTTTTTCTGCCAAGTCTTGTCTTTACTTCTTCCATCCAGTCCATGGAAAGCCCTCCTTTGAAAGTAACATTTCTATATAGATGATAACCGGATTTATGGTCACAGACAAGGAATTTGTGGTAAAATCAAGAAAAGCCTGGAAGAAAAAGTGAGGTGGCTGGAATGAATATGGAATACGCAGTGGCGGCTGTCCTGGCCATAATGGCCGTGGCCTTCTGGAAGGAAAAAGGAAGCTGGCTGTTTGCCGGTTATAATACCATGAGTGAAAAAGAAAAACAGAATTATGACCATAAAAAACTGTGCCGGCTGATGAGCTGTCTGACCGGGTTCTGCGCTATCATGTTTCTGGCGGACGGGATTCTGGGGCTGTCGGCCGGTGGAAGAGAAGGCCTTATCGGCTCCATTATTTTTGCGGCGGCGGTAATCACGGTCATTCTGGCGAATACGGTCTGCAGGAAAAGGAAGAAGAAATGAACACACCAGCACTTGAGACGAAGCGGCTGCTATTGAGAAAATTTACGACAAACGATATGGAAGCCTTTTACCAGATTTTCAGTGATGAGGAAGTCAACCGGTTTCTTCCCTGGTTCCCGGTAAAAAACATGAAGGAGGCACAGTACTTTTTCCAGGAAAGGTATGAGTCCCGGTATGCACAGCCGCAGGCATATGCCTATGCGGTCTGCATGAAAAGAGATAATATTCCGATTGGATATATGAATGTTGAAATGGGAGAAGGCCATGATTTTGGTTACGGCCTGCGAAAAGAGTTCTGGCGCCAGGGCATTATGACAGAAGCAGGGCGGGCAGTAGCTGAACAGGTGAAAGCAGACGGAATCCCTTATATCACCGCTACCCATGACCGCAGGAATCCGGGAAGCGGCGGCGTGATGAAAAATATTAGAATGAAGTATCAGTATTCCTATGAAGAGCAGTGGCAGCCCAAAGATATTCTGGTCACTTTTCGAATGTACCAGTTAAATCTGAATGGGCGGAAAGGCCAGGTATATAAAAAGTACTGGGATAACTCGAAAGTCCATTTTATAGAAACAGAAATATAACTTGCATAATCCAGTGTATTGCCGGTACGCTGTTTGCAGTCGCCGGATTAGGAGCATTTTTCTGGGGATACTACTAAACGGTGTTTTATAAGACATTTTATGGATAACAAAAAGCTATTGCAGCCTTGCTGAAAGGCTGCTTTTTTTGTTACAGCATAGTCAAGAAATTGACTGTAAATAAATAGGCTGGCGATGAATACGCCAGACATTACGGCAGGATGATGAAAACGCTGCTGGTGGTCAATGCCCTCTTTTGTGGCAACTTTTACCACAAGGGCGGTATGCCAAAAAAAAGATTGACAGACCGAACCGCCGTCCTTATAATAGCCATACCTTAAGGGAAAAGCGCAAAGATTAACTAATTAGTCAATCGAAGAAAGGTCAGTAAAATGGTTTTGAATCACTGGAAAAGCGAAGGGCCGGATGTGGTCGTCTCTTATCTGCCGGTGTGGGAGCTGTGCTTTTCCATGCATGTGCTTTCGAATCCGGACCACCATATCTATCGGGAAAAATGGGCGAAAAGGGCAGAAGAAATGTATCCGGAGCTGACAAAGCGCATCCGGGAATACAGAGAGCTTACCTGCCAGTGGACCCTGTTTATCGATGTCCCTGCATGGGGAGCCATGCGTCAGATGGAGATTCCGGATTTTCTCGCCTTTTTGCGAAAGAAGGACATTCGCCAGTGGAACGGGATGGTGAACACCCTGGGAAGAAAAATAGATAGCAGGGAGCGGAGAGACATTCTGGAAATTTTCACGTCCTATTATGAGCAGGTATTCCGAAGCGAAGAGGTGATACTCCGGACGTTCCTGACAAGAATTCTGGAACGGGAAGCCAGGCTTTGCAGAGAAAAGGGCGTCTGGGAATGGTGCCGGACGATTCACGAGAGACTGAAGGTGGAGGAACATCAGGTCGTTTACCGGAAGAACCGGGAGTTTGTCTACCGGAAAACGGATATCCGGACGATATATATTACGGCCAGTACGTTTCTGGAGCCCCATTTATGGCTGTACCAGAACGGTACGGAGCTGGAGGTCGTAAAGAGTATCCGGGTGGAACAGCCGGAATGCTGGCATCTGCCGGAACAGACCGTGCAGCTGTTTAAGGCGCTGGGAGATACGTCGCGGTTAAATATTATGCGGCTTCTGTTCCAGGGAGTCAGGACAACGCAGGAACTCGCAAAACAGATGAACATAAGTGAAGCGGCAGTATCCAGACACCTGAAAGTTTTAAATGGGGCAAATCTGGTAAGAAAGGCCGCCAGGGGCCATTTTATGGAATACAGCCTGAATATGGAAGTAATTGATTTTATTCCCTACACGCTTTATGAAATACTGACCAGATAAGGAAACGAAAGAAAAGAGAGAGGATGGTTAGGATGCGTCTTGCCTGGTCGACTTACAGGCGGATTCGAATCGGGATATGGCGGGCGGTGCCCTGGTCTTTTATGGTATCCAGGATTACGACCGGTATCATTCAGATTGTTATCCCTTATTTTATTTATACCTTTTTTATGGAAGAAAACGTGACGGACACTTTTTACAGATACGCAGGAGGAGCGGACTATATGACCTATGTGGTACTGGGTTCTGCCCTGAATGTACTGGCGGTCTCCACGCTGATGAATATCGGCAGAGCGCTCATTACCGAACTGCGGGAAGGGACGCTGGAGATGATTCTTCTGTCCCCGTCCTCCAGGGGGCCTTATTTTGCAGGCTGTCTGATGGAGCAGACAACCAGGGCACTTCTGGAATTCGGTACGGTGCTTGTGGTGGGCGCCTGCTGCGGGGCGCGGCTTGACCGTATATTTACGGTCTCTTCGCTGGCGGCCGTGGCGCTGGCAGTCTTCAGTTTTTTCTGCATGGGTCTTCTGCTGTCGGGCGTTATGCTGTATACACGGGACACGTATATTACGCAGAATACCTTGTTTGTGTCCATGAGTCTGGTATGCGGAATCGCATTTCCCATTCAGTACCTGCCCCGCTGGGTGCAGTGTCTGGCCCAGATATTTCCCCTGACTCCGGCGGTGACCCTGTTTCGAAACGTGGTAACCGCAGGGCAGAGCATTCTGGAAAATCAGCAGCTCATCTGGCAGGTGCTCCTGCTTTCCGCAGGCTACCTGGCGGCCGGATATATCTGGAACCGGAAACAGGAACGGTCTCTGCTGGAGAGCATTTTCGGGTAGAAGAGGGGGAGAAGCGATGATTAAAGCAGAACATTTATCGAAAACATATCTTATAAAAGAGAAAAAACACATTTTCGGAAAAAAGGAAGAACGGAAGGTTCCGGCGGTGCGGGATATTTCCCTGGAAATACCGAAGGGAAACATCACGGGGATTCTGGGAATTAACGGAGCCGGAAAAACGACGACTATCCGGATGCTGTCTTCCCTGATTGCACCTGCTTCCGGGACGCTGACCATGGACGGAGTGGACGCAGTGAAACATCATCTGTGGGTGAAGGAGCGGATAAATATTATTTCCGGCGGGGAACGGAATCTGTACTGGCGGCTGACTGCCCGGGAGAATCTCCGGTATTTCGGAAGTCTGTACGGGATTGACCGAAAAGAACTGGAGAAGAGAATCCGGGAACTGCTGAAAACCGTCGGCCTGGAAGAAGCGGCGGATATTCCGGTGGAGCGGTACTCCAAGGGAATGAAACAGAGACTTCAGATTGCGAGGGGACTTATCAACGAGCCGGAATATCTGTTCCTGGATGAACCGACCCTGGGGCTGGATATTCTGATTGCGAAAGAGATTCGGGAGCTGATTCTGACCCTGGCAAAAGAGAGACAGAAGGGAATCCTGCTGACTACCCACTATATCAGTGAGGCGGAAGAGCTTTGCGATTACATCTATGTCCTGGACCAGGGCCAGATAATTGCCCGCGGAACAAAGGCGGAACTGAAAGAAATCTTTAAAGCGAAACCACGCCTGGTAGTGCAGGAAATGAGTCTGGAGGAAGTGCTGATGAAAATTATAAAACAGTCAAGGGGTGAGACGGATGAGGAACATTGCGCGGATAATGAAGGCGGAAATTATCAAACAACAGCAGTATGACTATCATTCCTATTTTGTCTGGTTTTCCCTGCTAATCTGGCCGGTACTGGGATTTCTGGAAGTCTATTATACATATAAACCGTTTGCGTTTACCGGATATCTGGGAATTGAAGATGGCGGCGACCTGCTGGCTTTTCTGGGAACCGGATACATGGCTTATACCTGCTTCTGGTCCATGGTGCAGAATGCCTGGTCCATGTCGCTTCAGGAGAGGAGGGACGGGACCCTGGAAATGGCCTTTCTTACTCCGGCAAACAGACTGGCCATGAATTATGGAAAAGCACTGGGAGCCCTGATTCAGGAAGTGTGGATGTTCGGGTGCTTCTGTCTGTTTGTGCTTTTTTACACCCACACCCTGAACTGGAAAAATCTGTGGGCCCTGCCGCTGTTTCTGGTCCTCCTTCTTTTTTCTTCCATGGTCTGGGGCGGCATGCTGAACGCGGTTTTTCTGTATTCCAGAGATGCGTCCATGATTATGGATGTATTTGACGCCCCCATGATTCTGTTTGCCGGGACAAGGATTCCGGTACAGTGTTTTCCGCTGTGGGCGAAGGTGATATCCCTTCTTTTCCCGCTGACATACTGCCTGAACATTATCCGGTTTATCCTGGGAATCCAGAGCAGGGCACACAATATTCTGCCGGACCTGGCAGGGCTTTTCCTCTGTCTGGCTGTGATGGCCGGGATAACGGTTTTCCTGATTTGGAGAGTGGAGAAGCATAACAGAGAGACGGGAGAGCTGCAGTTTTTCTGACAGGAACAAAAACTGTCCCAAAACTGTCCACGGGCGTCCGGGACAGTCCCATGAACGGCGGAAACCCGCTGGCCTTTCGGTCAGCGGGTTCCGTTGTTTTTATAAGTTATCTAAAGGAATGAGAGTAAAGTGCGACAGCCGGGTCTCCCCGGCTGTACTACTTTATGAGGGGGGAGATAGTTGAGTGTTTATCAACTATCTGACTTTTAGTATAAAGTGAAAATGTGTCCAAAATATGATGGAACCATAAAAGAAAACGAAATTTTCTTAAACTCCCATTAAGAATTTGTGAGTTTTACAAAAACCGTATGCTGTCAGTGATTTTTACCGAAGTACTTGGAAATACTGGGTTTGTCAGTGTCTTACATTACTTATTATCGTATTAGGACAATGGCAATAAAATGAAATCACTTGTAACAAACTAATAACAGATTCTCTTAATCAGGCACTCGGATTTTTTCAATTTCCTCTCGAAGCTGCTCAACTTCCCTATGGCCGTAAACATCGTTTGTAATGTCTCCGATTTTATGTCCCATCATTCTCTTGCGGTCATTTTCACGTACCCCATAATCTTCACATAATCTGGAAAAGGTGTGTCTGCAGTCGTGTGGTGTGTGTTTTTCCATATTGCGGCATTCCAGATACTCATACATTTCTTTTCGGAACTTGTCACGTGGAATAGGCATCAGACATCCATATTTGTGAATTCTGCGCTTTACTATTGGAAGAACGGAGGAATGTATAGGTACGATTCGCGTCTTGCTTGTACGTGTTTTCAAACCGCCACGGATGCACTTATTTTTCAGGTCTACATTTACCACATACAGCTCACCTATGCGAAAACCAGAATAACACATCAGCAGGATAACTTCTGCTACATCGTTTTGGGAATCTGCCCAGAAATTTTTAAGGTCGTCATTCGTAAATGGGATACCGTGCTCATCATCATCCTCAATATTGATTTTGAGCAGCTCTACGCTTCGCATATCTTTGACAATTCCCTCGGCCATGGCATACCGGGCCATTTGTTTTAGAAGAGAATTCATCAGCTCAACAGAAGAATGTTTTAATGGGCAGTTGTCCAGAATATCCTGCATTTCCTGGTAGGAAATATTTGCATATATTCTTTCATGAAGCGCTGAGCAGTTCTTAAAGGCTGCCTGAGTGCTGTTTCTGGAAGCAGTGGAATACCTCTTTTTTCCATTGTACTTCCAGTCAAAAAAGAGCTCATACACTTCTGCAAATGTGGGCCTCTTCTCCCCGTTTCCCTTGTCCGGATGAGCGTAGCGGTTGTAGTCGGCCAGAATGCGTCCTGCCAGTGTAGATGTTCCGGTACCGTCTTCCAGCGTCAGCTTTTTAAATTCGGACTCCATTCCCGGTTTCCAGGTTCCGGCCTTGTATGCAGTGAGGACTGCGAAACCTACCATCCAGTCATCGACATAGCACAGCGCCTTCTTCTGGACTGCCACTCCGTCTTCCGTGAACTCTGTTACTGGCGGATAGACCCCGTAGGGATTGCGGCGACCTTTTCCCAGCCAGCGTATGCTTCCGTAGCCGTTCGGGAGCCGTGGATGTTTCTTTCGTTTAGCCATAACATCATCTCCTTTTCGTATTTTAAGTACAAAAATAACAGCCAGTCCATGAACTTATGTTCTGGATTGTATGGCTGTACCGAAGATGATACAATATTATTTGCACAAAGATGTATCTCTTCGGAGTTCATCAGCCGTCCTGGTGTTGGCGCACCAGGGCGGTTTTTACTGATTATATAATACACTTTTATTTCCGTTGATAGTTTTTTCCACTTTCTTTACTTCTAATGTTTGCCTTGTAATCCCTAATTCAAAAGAATACATTATATGGTGAATCCAGTATATTAGTCGAGCTTTCCCTATATTTCCGTCTTGTAAATAATATATATCGCCAAAAAAATTTATTGTCGGATTAAATTCATAATATGCGGGAGTTGCATAATGAAGTATGAGCGGAAATTTTGCTTTTTTTCCTGTTTTAGTATACGGATTACACTCAAAATAAGTAAAATATAAAGCAGTATTTGTCTTTTCGTGTGTTGAGATATCAAACTTTAATTCTTGAGGATTTATATGCAAATTATCTTTAATACATAAAGATTTACAATATGTTTCCACATGAGATTCAAGTAGTGATAAATCGTTTATGACCTGGTTTCTGTTTTCGCCTGAAATTAACATAATGCATTTATTATTATCATAAAAAGGTTCTTCCATTTTATATTTTTCAAAATGGAATTGCTCCATATCTGAACGTGAAATGGCGTTTAACAAAGATTTTCCTTGTAATTGCTCTTCTTGCTGGTTTTTTAATGCCGACTTTTCTGAACGAGATAATTTTTCCAAACCTTCCCATTTTATTTCAGAAATTTTTGCATAGCATGCCTCTTTTAAATCCTCTGGAATATGAACATAGTATCTGTTTACATGTTCTCGTAAAATGGTATCTATTCCCCAATCTTCGTTGCCGATTTTAAAATTAGTTTCACAAACGGGGATGTTCAAAACACTGCTTGATGAATCAATATCGTATTTTTCGCCTTTTATATAATAAAACCTGGGTAGTGGGGAATATTGAGAAGTCTCCTTTTCATAAATATTATGCTTACAAATTTGCTCAGGTATTTCAGGTGATTTTTTTAATAATTTATCAAATAATTTCATGCTTTCCCTCTCTTTCGTACCTTACACAACCGCATTTATATAATCGCCGAAGCGGTCATATCCTTCTAAATACTGCCAGATAAGGTATAAACATGATGATGTAATCACCGACCGTGACGCTGTCCCCGTATTTATCCCGGTAGCATTCCACGCACTCTGCCAGATATTCCGGGGTAACCTCCAGATATTCCGCAGTATCATGGTAGCTCCGGCAGCCGTTCTCATAGGCTTCTGCCAGCTTGGCCAGACCAATCAGACGGTTATATCCCCAGATTCTTGCCTGGCGTTCCTGCTTCCGGTTTCCGGGAATGGACATATCCAGTATGTTTCCCACGCTGGTATGGTGGTGTCCCAGTTCCTCGGCCATGACGCAGGCCTTTTCTGTTGTATCCAGCTTTTTATTTATACCTATAACTCCGTCGCAGTACAGTCCTTTTATGTTCTCCGTGAAATCACAGTCAATTATATCTATACCGTCCTCGCAGGCTTCGTCTTCCATACGTTCGTACATATTCATAACCATGCACCTCCCGCTACAGTATATCAGACCGGGTGTCCAAAAATATGGACATCTATTTTTTTCTGTTTTTTACGAATTCTGCGAACTGTCTGATTTCATCCAGCTCATCTTCGGTAAACTCATCGCCGTCAAAGTGGGCGGCGAGGGTGGTGGGTTCTGATTTTGGAGAATCTCTAAAATATTCTGCGGTAACACCAAGAACATCTGCTATGTCCAAAAGTACATCTATGTCTACTTTTTTATTATTCCTTTGAATAATTGAGTAGATTGTAGTTGGAGCGACATTTATTCTTCTGGAAAGCTCTGTAACAGTCATATTACGTTCTTTTAGTAAATCACTTAGTTTATTACCTATTCCCATCATACTACCTCCTATGATTTGAATATATCATGTTTGCGGATTTTATTCAACAAAATATTTTGCAAATGCGTAAAAATATGTTGACAACCACGCAAACACGTGTTAATGTATCATCAGAAACACGCAAACGAGTAATTTAGAAGGAGAGTGATAAAGAGTGCCTTGTATTAACTTACGGGGAGAGATGGCAAAAAGAAAAATATCAATAGAAAGCATAGCAGACTTACTTGGAATTCATAGGAATAGCGTGGCGAATAAGTTGAATGGCGAAAGCGCTTTTTCCATTGAACAAGCAATGCTGATTCAGGAGACATTCTTCCCGGATTTAGAAATTAAGTATTTGTTTGGTAGAGATAGGAGGTGAGAGTGGTGGCAAAAAAGAAACGAAAATCATTGTATGAGGAGATGGTAGAAGATTTATCAGTTTTTGTTATGCGGACAGCAACAAAAGATAACCCGGCACCGGCGGAATTAAATGCAATGATTGAAATTACAAAAGTGCTATTTAGAACAATTTAAAAAGACCCGAGGAATAACTCAGGCCTTGTGCTAATGGCAAGCGTTCTTGTGTTTTGCTAACGTAGTTCCTGCTTGTGATTTTGCAGATTTGGATTTACTGGTAGAGAGTGTGTGTCCGGCTTTACTAACTTTAGCAGAGGGTTTACATGTTTTACCTTTTGACATATTTTCACCACCTTTCTTTTCCGAATACATGTTCTAAATATAGAATAATCTTTGGCTGGTGTAATGTCAACAATAAATTGTGTATTAGCACAATATAAAGTATTAAAAAATCATAAAAATATAGTTATCCACAAAATATAGGGATATGTGGATAACTTTTCCGGATAAGTCATTAGATTATCTGTTCCAGACAGAAGATGAGAGGAGGTGAGAGGAAATGAAACCGGAAAAATTTAAATCCATTCACATTGATTTGGAGAAAGGAATCTATGAACTTAACGGAATTCAGGCCGAACGGATACGGGCCCTGGCACTTACATGGGACTGTGAAGACGGATGGGCGCTGGAAATAACCAGGGATGAGGTATATACAGCGCCCGCATAAGCGCTAAGGAATGAATTTGCTGATAAAGTCAGTTACTTCTTTCAGCCCATTTATAAATCTGTTTTCCATGTAAATGATACCGGCGTCTTCAAGATAAAAGGAACGGTCATAATACATGCGGATAGCTTTTGCGTGACTTAATTCAAGTATGGCATCACTGATATCATCTTCAAGCATTCCTTGTAAGAACTGTTTTTGTAAAAGAGCCGGACTATCAAACAATTTTGCCTGGGATTTTGGTAACCCCAATTTTCTGCGAGTTAAGTATTCTTCGTAGATTAGGCAAAAAATTTTATCAGTGTCCCGTGTTAATTCCATAAAATCATTCCTTTCATCATTTGTTAGGAAGATTATACCAGTAAATTCCAGAGCAGTAAATATAGGGAGGTGAGTAGCATGAAGCCCATTTTATCAGCCAGTGAGGCGGCGGTTGTCATAGGCTGTACCCCGCAGAAGGTAAGGGAAAGACTGAAGAGAAATATATGGACCTTTGGCAGGGTTATACCGAAGGCGAAAACCGGCCAGACCCAGAATTCTTATGAAATTATTGCCAGGGACCTGGCAAAATACTTGTCCATTACAGACGGCGAACTGGAAGAACGTCTGGAGAGGAGGTGATGAGGAAATGACCATAAGAGAGGCCCGGCAGAAGAGACAGCGGCGCATGCTGGCCTACAGGACGCTCCAGCGGGGCTGCGTGGCGTTGGCCATATTCGGACTGCTGCTGGTACTGTTTTCCGGGGCCATAGCGGACAACCCGGTCAGCACATTCGCCATGATGATGATTTACCTGCTGCTGGGGCTGACCATGATGGGTACCGGATACTTCGGATGCCGGTATTTTCTGGAACTGGAAAGGAGGGAAAGACGTGAACGCAAAAAAGAGAATCTCAGAGCTGTTCAGGCTCTGCATGGAAATGAATGACGCGGAACTATGTAGACCGCTGATTTTGCTGGATTACAGCACACTGACCGGCCTGGTTTACGTTTACATCCGGGAAGACGGACTCCTGGAGGAACCGTATGACGCAGTGTACAGAATCAGCGTCAGGAACCCGGACGAGAAGGCGCTGCGGGGCTGCCGGGAGCACCTGGAACGGCTGTATGAAAAATGCGCCCGGGAGCGGCAACTCCACGAAGGCGCATAGATTAACTAACCACTTTTATTATCGGACAGAATGGAGGAAATGTCAATGAAGACAGTAAAAGTTACCACGGATGACCGGATTTCCATAGTGGATGTGGATTTCGATGATTTACGGTCAATCCAGAAGGCCATAGGCGGCCATTTTGAAACCGTTCGTACCCAGCGCATGCGGGATTACTTCGGTACGGACATCATGATGATTGTGGACGAGGAGGGCCACCTGAAGCAGCTGCCATTTAACCGGCTGGGAAGCTGGTTCTATGCAGCGGATGAACACGGCTGTCCCATTGCCGGGGATTTTATCCTGGCAGTGCCCGTATATGACAGTCTGACCGGACTGGAGGATGCGGAAGCCGTAAAGGAACGGATGATGAGAGATTTTATGTTTTTGAAGGAGGAACAGACAGATGAGCACAATTTATGAACTGACGGATGCATGGAAGACCGTGGAGGAGATGCTGTATGACGGCGAGACGGACGAGCAGACCATCCTGGACACCCTGGAATCCATAGAGGGCGAGATTGAGGACAAGGCGGACAACTATGCCCGGCTGATTAAAAACATGGCCGCGGACGTGACGGCCTTAAAGGCGGAGGAGGAACGGCTGCATGGCAGGAGGGCATCACTGGAAAACCGTATCCAGAGGCTCAAAAACACCCTGCAGGCCAATCTGGAGTTTATCGGGAAGACGAAGTTCAAAACACAGATGTTTTCCTTCTCCGTGTCGAAGAATGGCGGAAAGCAGCCTCTTGTGATTACGGACAACCTGGGAGACATTCCCGGAAAATACCTGATTCCGCAGGTTCCGCTGCCGGACAAAGAGGCCATCCGGGAGCTGCTGGCGGAAAAAGAAGTGGAATGGGCGCATCTGGAACCCTATGGAAAACATCTTACCATCAGGTAGCGCCATGGACGGTATGGAAAGAAAGGGGATTTCCCCATACAGAATGAACCAGATAGTAAAGACTGCCGCCGCGGTCACGGACCAGATTGTGAACGGGAGAAATCTGTACAGTCCCACCTGGGATGAGTGCGAGATTGTCCTGGAGCTGGCGGCGGAAGCAGTGAGGAAATGCAGGGAAGGAGGAGAAATACCGTGTTCCTTAACAAAACCAGATTAAAAGCAATGATAAAAAGCGCCTACAAATGGGAAGGGCTGTTTGTGGGCCGGATATACGGGGGACTTGTGGTGGCCGGAGGGTCCTGGGTTACCTGGACAGAGGACGGATATGTTCCAAACTGGCTGAAGGCGGCCGTGATGGAGCATACCGGGGAGCTTCCCGGGCCGGAAACCGCCATACTGGCCAAAAAAAATGAGCCGGTCCAGTATGAGGTGGCGGACTGTCCGGCGTACAACCTTCCTCAGATGAGGAAAGAATGCACGCAAGCGTGGACCGTGACTCCGGTAGTCAGCAGGGGCCAGTACTCGGAAATCCGGTTTTTACAGAAAACCGGGCATCCGGACCTCATAAAGGCCATGGCGGAATCTTTTTACGGAGTGATTGATTTCAGCGAACTGGGAGAGGAAAGCCGGCCGTCCGGCCCGGCGTCCGTATCAGAGAACGGATGCCTTGTCTGGAAAAACGAGCACTCCGCATACGCCTGCCTGCCGCTTGACGGGGTGGGAGACGGCGACAGGAGGATTATGGACGCCCTGAAAACCGTGGACTTCGGAAAATTTGTGGAGGTGATATAAATGGCAATTCCGGTACTGATTATCGGAAAGTCCGGCAGCGGGAAGTCTGCCAGTATGAAACACTGCGTGGGAAAGGACTTCAACCTGGTGAGGGTGCTGAACAAGCCCCTGCCGTTCCGGGGGAAAATACCGGGCTGGGTAACGGATGACTATCAGATGGTGACACGGGCCCTGAAATCGGCTCCCGCAAAATCGGTCGTAATCGATGACGCGGGGTACCTGATTACCAACTACTTTATGCGGAACCACAGTACCAAGGGGAAAGGGAATGAGGTGTTCGGTCTGTACAATACCCTGGCGGACAACTTCTGGAACCTGATTGAATTTATTGTAAACCAGGTTCCGCAGGAAAAAGTAGTGTACGTGATGATGCATGAGGATACGGATGACTATGGAAATGTGAAGGCGAAGACCATCGGAAAGCTGCTGGATGAAAAGATATGCCTGGAAGGGATGTTTACGATTGTGCTCCGGTGCGTCAACAACCTGAGCGAGCACAAGTTCATTACCCAGTCGGACGGCTCCGCCATATCCAAGTCCCCGGAAGGAATGTTTGAGGACACGGAGATACCGAATGACCTGCTCTATGTGGACAGCAGAATCCGTGAGTATTACGGAATAGAGAACCCGAAAAACAGAGAACAGAAGGAAAGCGAGAAATAAATATGATTCAGAAACCGGAAGGATACGATGAGGCCCAGGCATACACCGGGGAGTTTTCGCAGCTCCCGGCAGGACTGTACGTGTGTACCATCCTGGGCGCAAAGCAGGAGGAACATAACGGAAGACCCCGTTTTGTCATGCAGTTTGACATTGCGGAGGGGGAACAGAAGGATTTCTATCAGAAACAGTACAGAATGGCAAAGCAGACGGACCAGAACGCCAGATACAGGGGCGTACATAACCAGTACATGGACGGTTCCGGCCTTCCGTTTTTCAAGGGGCTGATGACCAGCGTGGAGAAATCCAACAGCGGGTACCGGTTCCCATGGGGAACAAAGGGGAATGAGAAAACCCTGGCAGGCAAAAAGTTTGGTGCCGTGATGGGCCGGGAGGAATTCCTGACGCCGGAAGGCCAGAAGAGAATGGCAACGAAGATTGTGCAGATACGCAGCGTGGACGGGCTGAAAGACGCGAAAGTTCCGGAGGACAGGCTGCTGGAGGACGCGCCGGCCGCCGCCCCGGCGCCTCAGTACGGGCCGGCCGACAGTGACGGATTCATGAACATTCCGGACGGGGTTGATGAGGAGCTTCCGTTCTTTAACTAGGGAAGACTACGCGGAGGTAAAAAGCCGGCTTTCCATGGAAAAGGTGGCGGAATTCTACGGGTACCAGGTGAAGCGGGGAGGGGTGTGCCTCTGCCCGTTTCATAACGATATCCATCCCAGCATGAAAATTTACCCGGATGACCGGGGATTTTACTGCTGGGTCTGTGGGAAAGGCGGGGACGTGATAAGGTTCACGGCCCTTCTGTTTGGCCTGACTGACCGGGAGGCCTGCCGGAAACTGGCGGAGGATTTTTCCATTCCGGTGACACATGAAGGGGAAACCTACCGGGAAAGGCGGGAAAGACAGAAGCGGCAGGAAAGACATGAGCAGCTGCAGAAGTTCCGGAAGGAAGCAGAAAAGATTCTTTCCGGATACCGGATACTGCTCTGCGAGGCGGCCAGGGACCCTTCATCCGCTCATTTTGTGGAAGCCCTGCAGGAGCTTTCCGTTGTGGAATACCGTCTGGAATGCCTCCGGGAAAATCCCGCGGAGTATTATGCCGACAGAAAGGCGGTGAGGAAACTTGGAGAAATCCAGAAGCGAACTGCTGGATGGAATAAATGAGCTGACGCCGGCAGAGCCGTTTCCGGACGAAGTGTTTTATGCCATTTTTGAGATAGAGGACCATGTGGAGCGGACCCAGTACGTGGAGGCCCTGCGGAACCGTGCGAAGGCACTGGGAAGAGCCAGGGAGTTTTCCAATGTCCTCCAGTCCTTTTTCCGTGACTATCAGCAGCGGATGCGGGAGCACGGGAATGTGACGGAGTTTACGGAGCAGCCCCTGGAGCTGCAGTGCGGCCCCTGGAGGGCAACAGACGCGGGCGTCACCGCGCAGAAATTTGACACCCGGGGCATGCCGGTAAAAATAACAGCCTGCATACATCCCATTCTCCCGGTGGAAATCCTGAAAAATGTGGACACTGGCGATGAAAGGGTTAAAATTGCGTATTTCAAGTACGGGACATGGAACTATGTGACCGTAAACCGGGAGGTCTGCGCGGACAATTCCAGTATAGTAAAGGTCCTGAGCCGGATAGGAGTAGAGGTGACCTCTGAAAATGCCAAGTACCTGGTGCGGTTTCTCAGCGAATGCATAGGGATGAACCCGGCAAAGCTGGAGCCGAAGCGCTCCATCAACCGTCTCGGCTGGTGCGGGAATGAGTTTATGCCCTATGCGGAAGACATTGTGTATGACGGGGACCGGGAGTATGATTCCGTCTACCGGAACATCGGGGAAAAGGGGAACTATGAGGTCTGGAAGGAACACTGCGGAGAACTCCGGAAGAACCGGATTGTCCGGATGGCCTTTGCCGCCAGCCTGGGAAGCGTGCTGATTGAGCTGCTCAGGATACTTCCGTTCGTGTTCCATATCTGGAGCGGGGAATCAGGTACCGGAAAAACCGTTGCTGTCATGGCTGCCATGTCCATCTGGGGAAACCCGAAGATGGGCGGCCTGGTAAAAACCATGAATACCACCAAGGTGGGAATCATGCGGAATTCCGCATTCCTGTACTCCCTTCCCTATGCGGGGGATGAACTGCAGACCATGAAGGACAAATGGCATGGAAATTTTGACCAGCTCATCTATCAGATAACGGAAGGAATTGACCGGGGAAGAGGCCGGGCAACCGGCGGCATAGAGGAGACAAAGACCTGGCACAACAGCTATCTGTTTACCGGGGAGGAACCCATTACCAAGGCGAACAGCCGGGCCGGATCCAAAAACCGTGTTATCGAGGTGGAGGCAGAGGAAAAACTGCTGGAGGACGGAAACCGCACGGTATCCATCCTGACAGAGAACTACGGACATGCGGGAAAGGAACTGGTCCGGTACCTGCAGAACGTGGACATGGAAAGCCTGCGGAAGGAGTACAAGGGGTATTTTGACGCCATGTGCCGGCTGGATACCACGGAAAAGCAGGCCATGTCCATGGGATGCATGCTGGTGGCGGACCGCATTCTTACGGATGTGGTGTTTACGGATGAGGACGCCCTGACCGTGGACGATGTGAAGGGATACCTGCGCAGCGCAAAGGAAGTGGACATTGCGGAGCGCTCCTACCAGCTTGTGCTGAACTGGATTGCCAGGAACCCGGTCCGCTTCCGGAATCCGGATGATGATTATTCGTCCAACAGAGGAGAGGTATGGGGACGCATTGACACGGACCATCCGGAAAAGCCTCCGGTGGCTGTCATAAACAAGGACGTCCTCTGTACCTTCCTGGAGCAGAACGGTTACGACTATGCCGCGGTCAGCAAGAAATGGGCGTCAAAGGACCGGCTTATCCGGAACTCCCAGGGGAAACTGGTACATCAGACCCGGGTGTACGGAACCAAGGCCAGCTACATCAAGCTGAACATGGAGCCGGTCGCGGACGGGGACGGTTTTGTGGAAACGGAAGAGGAACAGATAGAACTCCCGTTCACCTAAATGTCTTACCTAAAAGAAACAAAATAGTGAATTTTCTGGAAGGTAAGACATCAGGTAAGACAAAGAAATGGCTCAACCACGGGCTTTATAATACAATGTCTTACCATCTTACTGTCTTACCTGAATTAAATACGTGACGTAACGCATTTATTCATGCCCCGGAAAAATACATGTAAAAAATATGTATGTGTGAACGGATTTCAGGTAAGAAGGTAAGACACCACGTATTTAGAGGGTTTGCGGGCATTTTTCGGGTAAGATGCCGGTAAGACAAAACGGGAAAAAGGTAAGACATCCGGAAAAAGGAGGAAAATATGAGCAACAAGAGCAGCGGGACGGAATTTGAACAGAATTTTGCCAGGATACTGGCAGCGGAAGGATTCTGGGCGCACTGCCTGGCCGGGAACCGGAATGGCCAGCCCTTTGATGTGATAGCGGCAAGGGACGGAACGGCCTGGGCATTTGACTGCAAGGAATGCAGGTCCGGGATATTCCGCCTGGCAAGGATAGAAGAAAACCAGAGAAACGCCATGGAGCTCTGGGCGGCAACGGGAAACACGCCGGGAATGTTCGCCCTGGAGTTCCGGGATGCGATATTTCTGGTTACCCTGGAAGCTCTGAAAAAACTGGAAAAAGGCGGAATTTCCGTGATGACGGAAAGCGCTGCGTCAGAAACGGGCGTGGAGCTGACAGACTGGCTGAAAGGAAATCAGTTATGCAGGTGACGATAGGGAGCGAGCTTGTTATATGGGCCCCCTCTCCGGAGCTTGTGGGGTGGGCCAGGGAAAACCTGGTGCTGGAAAACCCGGAGTATTCCAGACGGCTGCGGATGGGGCTGTGGACCGGAAATACGGAACGGCAGCTTTATATGTACTATGTGGACGGCGACAGCCTGGTAATCCCCTGCGGGGCAGCCAGACAGATACGTCCGTTCCTGAAGGGCGCCGTGATGAAAACGGACCTGGCCGACAACGGCATTCTGGAATGGCCGGGGGAAGTTCCCCTCTATGATTACCAGGATGAGGCGGTAAGCGCCATGGAAAAGGCAGGCTGCGGAATTCTGCAGAGCCCCTGCGGTTCCGGGAAAACCCAGATGGGCATTGCGCTGGCGGCACGGACCGGACGGAAAACGCTGTGGCTGACACATACATCGGACCTTCTGACACAGTCCAGGGAGCGGGCGGCACGCTACTTTCCGGAAAACATTCTGGGAGACATAACCGGCGGGAAGGTGCATGTCGGCAGCCATATCACGTTTGCAACCGTGCAGACACTTTCCAGACTGGACCTGCGGAAGTTCCGGTACGCATGGGACTGTGTCATCGTGGATGAGTGCCACCGGGTATCCGGGACGCCTTCCAGCGCCAGAATGTTTTACCGGGTGGTAAGCAGCCTGGCGGCCAGGTACAAATACGGACTGAGTGCCACGGTTCACCGGTCTGACGGTCTGATTAGAAGTACCTTCGCAGTGCTCGGGGAAGTCAGGTACCGTGTGCCGGATGAGGCAGTGGAGGAAAAGACCATGCGTGTGACCGTACAGAGACGGGATACCGGGGTAGAGACATCCCGGAGCTGTCTGGACACGGACGGAACCATGGTATACAGCAGCCTGATACAGTATCTGACGGAGCACCAGGCCCGGAACGCCATGATAGTATCCGACCTGGAAAAAAACCGGGAGTATTACAGCCTGGTTCTTTCGGACCGGCTGGAGCATCTGCGGAGAATCCGTTCCATGCTCCCGGAGGAGCTCAGGAAGGAAAGCGTCATGATAGACGGGAAAATGACATCGAAGAAAGCAAGGGCGGAGCGCATCCGGGCCATTGAGGACATGAGGGAGGGAAGGAAGCATATCCTTTTCGCTTCCTACAGCCTGGCGAAAGAGGGGCTTGACATTCCAAGGCTTGACCGGCTGTACATGGCCACGCCGAAAAAGGACTATGCCGTGGTGACCCAGAGTATCGGACGGATAGCCCGGAAAGCGGAGGGGAAGGACAGCGCCGTGTGTCTGGATTATGTGGACCGGATACAGTTCTGTGAGAATCAGTGGAAAAAGAGAAAGACGAGTTACCGGAAAGCGGGGTGCAGGATAAATGAAAGACAGTGAGAAACTGGACCGGGAAGTAACGGTCATATACAACGAATGCTGGAAAATATACCGGGAATACACGGCGGGTCATGACATGGCGCTGTATAACCGGAGAGTTGGGGAACTGAAAGAGAAATACAAGCGGAGCAGGTTTCTTGTAAATATCCTGTATGCATTTGCCCCGGTTATGAACGCGCTTCACGGGGAACATCTGAAGGAGGAAAAAGGATGCTGATTGAAAAGGATGTAAAGAGTGCCCTTGGGGACTATGTGAAAGGACGGAAAGTAACAGTGCTGACTGTTGAGGAGTCGGGAAAGATGGATGCGGGCCTGCTGTCTGATTTTCTGGAGAATAAGGATTTTCATTTTCTGGTGGACGTTCCGGCCTATGAGAATCCGGACTTCAGCGCCGCCGTGCGTGACATGATGGCAGGCGGGTCTTCCGGGGAGGAAAGTCCAGCCCCCCCCCCCCCGGAGAGGCCGGGGATAACAGCGAGATTCCCGGCTGAGGAAAGGAAGGATTCTGACATGGAGGACATGAAAAAGCGGATAGGACAGTACATACGGGCGGGAATGACAAATGCGGACATAGCCAGGACACTGGGAATAACGGAATCCAGGCTGAAACATCTGGTCAGGAAGTACGGTCTTACCGGGCTCAGACGGCCGGGCGCCCGCAGGAAGACAGAGACCGGCGTGGAAGTGCCGAAGCTGGAACCTGAACCGGAAAATCCGGCCGGACACAATGCGGACCGGCATCTGTGCAGAACCTGCATGTTCCGGATGACGGGAACGCCTAAAAGCAACGGGATGAACTGTGATTACTGCAGCCTGAATGACCACAGCAGGGGCTGCCGGGCTGATGAGTGCACTGTGTACCAAAAAGGGGCGCCCCTGAGAAAGAAGAAGGGCGTAACGCTAAATGAAGGAGGTATGCCTGATGGGAAAAGTAGATGATTATTCTGCCGGGAGGGCGGACGGCCTGCGGATGGCCCTGGATATCGTAAAACAGCGGGGAATTGAAGAACTGGAGAAGGAAATCCGGTTCCGGAACATCACCGGCATCAACGTGGCGCTGACCAGGAAGGAGCTGGACAAGGCCTGTGTCAAAATAAAAAACCGGACCCTGGACACTATTCTGGTCATTTCCGTGGCAACGCTGCATGATGAGTTTGGCTTCGGCGCAAAGCGGTGCAGGAGGTTTATCGAACGCCTGAACCTGAAGGCGGAGTGCCTGGTGGATGATATGGCTTCCTGGGATGACTATATCCAGTCTATCCGGGATGAGCTGGGAATTGAGATGACGATACGGGAGAATGACTGACGGAGGTGGAAGACATGCATATGCCGGTACTGGCGCATATGATAGCAGACTATTACGGCTATTATAGCCAGAAAGAGAAAACGGTTGAGGAACTGATTGAGCTGTCGGACACGCTCCTCCACTATGACTATGGTGGACGTTGCTCCAGGGAAGAGGTCATAGAGGAAATGGCAGATGTTCAGATAATGCTCTGGCAGATGAAGCATCTTATGGGCTGTGAGAAAGAGATGAAGGATATGATTATGCGGAAACTGCTCAGGCAGCTGCGCAGAATCAGGGAGGAAGACCAGTGAAGAGAATGGCGGAAGTGATTATCCTTTCAGGAACTGTCCTGGCCGTTGCCGGTACCATGGCAATCCGGCACGACTGGGACGAGGCAAGGAAGGCAGAAAAGGCAGAACAAACAAAGGCAGAGACAGTCCACATCCCTTCCCAGGAGAAAGAGGGCACCCTGGTAATGGTGTACCCGGACGGGACAAGCGTGGAGCTGACCGGGACCATAGAGGTAATGCCCAGGGACGGGAAATGGTATGTGGAGTTCAGGGAGGAATGACGATATGGAGAGATTAACACATTACCGGATGAACGGCATAAAAGAAGGCTACTGGTCACCGAATAAAAAGCAGGAACTGGTGGACAGACTGGCGCAGTACGAGGATGCCGGCCTTAATCCGGAAGAGATTCAGGAGCTGAAGCAGCGGGATAAGGCGAAAGTTCCAGATTATGAGGGTGACGGATATGACGACGATGGGAACATAATATACGATATATGGATTTGCCCGAATTGCGGCGAAAAGTATGAGGTAGATTATGATGACTATAAATTCTGTCCAAAATGCGGACAGCGGATTAAGTGGGAGGACTGACTATGGCAAAGTTGTTAAACGAACCATTCACCAGAAAAGAAAAGAGGTACATCCTTGATATGATACAGGGGAATATAAACAGAATTGCTGTATCAAACGATATCGAAGAGATTGTATGCCATCTGAATTTTGCTGTGGACAGATTATCTGCGTTGGCATATTCGAGGATTAAGGAATTAAAGGAGGACTGACATGCAGGAATTAGAGAAGATTCTGGAAGAGATAGACGAAACGATAGAAAGGTATGGGAAAAATCCGTATATAGACGGAAAAGTAACTGATCTCTGCTATGGGATGAATATAGCGAAAGACATTATCCGCAAGCACATGAATGATGGCTGGATTCCGGTGGAAGAGCGGCTGCCGGAAGAAAAAATAAATCCGGCATCACAGGATTTTTGTGAATATCAAGTGACGGCGAAGTTTGGAAATGTTAAAGATGTGCGGCACTACAAATATGGCAATGGACACTGGTGGCATGGCCCGGGAATTGTGGACGAATACGTTATTGCATGGCGAGAGAATCCAGAGCCGTACCAAGCAGAAAGGATCGATAACAATGACGGAGAATGAAGCAATTGAAAGAATAAAAGACCATATGAAAATCCATAAGTTAAACGAACCACGAGCCATATATATAACCGTAGCTTTGAGTATGGCAATCACCGCCCTTAAAGAAATCCAGCAGTACAGGGAAATTGGAACAGTGGAAGAGTGCCGGGAGGGGGCGGAGAAGCAGAAGCCGAAGAAACCGGAGAAAGTTACCAACTCTAGCATAAGGCACACAGATGACTATATTTGCCCTAACTGTGGGAAACACTTTACCGGAACTGGGATTGCTGAATATTGTTATCATTGCGGGCAGGCAATTCAGTGGAATCTGGAGGGATAGGAGGGGATAGCACTGAAGGCATCAGAACAGATAAAGAGCTTCCTTGATTTTGTGGATGAATGTCATAATCTGAACAGCATGGCGGCCAAAGGCATATCCACGGAGGAAAAGCGCCAGCAGGACCTGCTGCATGAAATAGAATTTCAGAATAATTCTAAGAAGAGAGGGCCGTTGTGCACGAAGCTTCACCACTGCAGGGCAGAACGTAGACGGTACAAGGACATCTTTGAGGAAACGGATGAAATTGTGAAGTTCTTCCGGGAACCCCAGCACAAGAGAACGCTGGAGCAGCTCCGGCAGCTTCTGGGGAAGGTAAGGAAAGTAGAGAAGTATCATGAGAACCGGTATTACATACCCCGGCTGAAGGAGGACAGTGAGCATGGACAAAAAGATTCTTGAGGACTACATAGACGCCTGCGAGTATGCCCGGGAAATCCGGGAGGAAATCGCAAGGATGAAGCAGAAAAGGCGGATTGTCCAGGATAAGGTATATGGCAGCAACCCGGACTGGCCCTATGAGGCACGGTCCTTCCAGGTGTCCGGTACCACGGATACGCCGGAGGATGCCAGCCTGCTGGCCAGGAAGGAGGCTCTGCTTGCCAGGAAGCTCCAGGAGGCAGAGGAGCTAAAGCTTGGAGTGGAAGAGTGGATGGAGACCATTCCCTTCCGGATGCAGCGGATAGTCCGGTACAGATTCTTCAATCGGCTGTCCTGGGAGGAAACTGCTACATTGATGAAATGTAAGGGCGGCGAAGAAAGCATAAGAAAAGAATTTCAGAGATTTATACAAAAAAATTAAAATTTGTCCGTTTTGTCCCGGATTGTCCGTTTTTAAAGTGCTATAGTATAAGCTGAGAAAAGTGAAAAAGTCATTTTGACATTCCTCTCTTCATAAAAAGACGCTCTGCATGCCGCAGGGCGTTTTTTGGCTGAAAAAGAACATATGCTTCGCATGGTGGTATATAAATATAAAGACAGAGGTGAGGTGATTGCCGAAGCAGAGAAGTCCTGATTCCTATCAGGCAGAAGAATTATACCGTTCCGGGGCCAGGCTGATAGACATTGCCAGGGAGCTGAACCTTCCGGAAGGGACTGTTAGAAGATGGAAACATTCTTACGGGTGGGATAGCGAACGTTCGGATAAAAGAAACGAACGTTCGGGAAAAAGGAAAAGGGGAGCTCCGCCTGGTAATCAGAATGCGGCAGGCCACGGAGCGCCAAAGGGAAACCAGAATGCAAGGAAACACGGACTGTTTTCCCGGTATCTTCCGGAAGACACCAGGGAGATATTCTTCTCTCTGGACGAGGCAGAGCCCCTGGACCTTCTGTGGGACCAGATAAAACTGGCTTACACGGCAATACTCCGGGCCCAGCCAATCATGTATGTGACAGATAAGCAGGATAAAACCGTTGAGAAAATAGAAGAAAAGGACGGAAATGTAATTGGAGAGCGCTGGGAGGTACAGCAGGCTTGGGACAAGCAGGCGCATTTCCTCCAGGCCCAGGCAAAAGCCCAGTCAGAACTGCGGAGCATGATAAAGCAGTATGATGAGATGCTGCATAAGAACTGGGAAGCGGCAACGGATGAGCAGAAAGCCCGCATAGAGCAGATGAAAGCCAATGCGGAACGCCTGCGCCGTGACCACACGGAGGCAGATGGAGAGGACGGTGTTGTGATTGTCAACGATGCCCCGGCAGGTGAGGATATCGGAAATAATCATACCGAAGTACCTGCAGATATTTAACAACCGGACGGTGAAGCACATTATCCTGACTTCCGGCCGTGCCGGCACAAAATCCAGTTATGCCGCCATACGGTCAGACTACCAGATTGTATCAGACCCGTCGGGCTCCGTGGTAGTCCTGAGAAAGCATCACAATAAGCTGCGGAAAACCGTGTACAAGGAAATGCTTCGTGGAATCAGCCGCCTTGGTATACCAAAAAACCGGTTTGTTATTACGAAATCCCCGATGGAAATCAGCTACCGGAAGACCGGTTCCACCATATATTTTTCAGGGTCTGACGGAATAGACGACACGAAGGGGATTATTGATGAGGACAAGCCCATCAGGCTGGTGGTTCTGGATGAGCTGACAGAATTCTTTGATGATGGGGAAGGCGAAGACGAGCTGACGAATATAGAGGCCACCTTTGTACGTGGAAACAAGGGAGGATTCCAGATGATATATCTGTACAATCCGCCAAAGAACCCGAATGCTCCAGTGAATCAGTGGTGCAGAAAAATGGAAAAGCGGGACGACTGTATCCATATCCATACGGATTACCGGGACGTTCCCGCGGACTGGCTTGGAACAGACCTGATTGCGTCTGCGGAGGCCATGAAAAATGCCGATGAGAAGATGTACAGATGGGTATGGCTGGGGGAAGCTACCGGAGTAGATGACCTGATATATTACATGTTTTCGGAAAAGCACAAAGAGCTGCCGGCACGCAAGAATTACCGGATTATCGGAATCGGCGTGGACTACGGACAGCAGAACGCAACCGTGTATCTCCCGTTTGGACTGAACATGGAGCGGAGAAGCCTGGACGGGCTGTGGGAGTATTATTATTCCGGCAGAGACCAGGGAAAACAGAAGAGTCCGTCAGAATACGCCAAGGATTTTTGCGATATGACAGATATGCTGCATGAGAAATACGCATGCAGTATTTTTTATGCCTATATCGACCCTTCCGCTGCGGGACTTGCTGAAGAACTGAAGCGGAAAACAAGGGAAAAACCTTACCAGGTTTTGATAAAGGATGCGGAGAATACGGTTTCACTGGGGATTTCCAGGGTGCAGAAAGTGCTGATGTATCAGGTCCTGAAGGTTTCGCCACGCCAGGAAAATCTGGTGCGGGAATTCGGGACTTATGAATATGACAAAAATTCCGTGGAAAAGGGAAAGGAAGTACCGGTCAAGGAAGATGACCACTGTATGGATGCTCTCAGATACCTGGTCATGGGATTCTGGAAAAAAATAAAACATTTTCTTCCGGCTGAGGAAAGGGGTGAGAAAGATTGAATATATTTACATATCTGAAAAAGCTTGGTTTTGACGTAGTGGATTCCTCGTTCTATACGCAGATAAAGGTCTGGGAGTCCTGGTACAAGGGCGATGTGAGGAAATTTCATCATTACCATGTTTACAATGGCAAGAATAAAATCCGCTGCAGAAGGCTGAGTCTTGGCATGGCAAAGAAAGTATGCGAAGACATGGCAGACCTGCTGCTGAATGAGCGGGTAAAAATAACGGTAGGAAAGTCCGGGAGTACGGACGAATTCGTGAATGATGTTCTTGCCCGGAATAAATTTCTTGTGAAGGGAAATGATTATCAGGAACGGAAGGCCTATACGGGGACAGTCGCCTATATACCTCAGCTCAAAGACGCAGTGACAGACGGGGAGGGAAATATAAGCGGAGGGCATATTATCATAAATTATGTCCAGGCAAAAAATATATTTCCGCTGTCCTGGGAAAACGGAACAGTAACGGAAGCGGCCTTCCTTTTCCCCAAAACGGTTCAGGGGAAAAAGTACGCACTGATTCAGTTCCATCTGCTCCAGGAGGAAGAATATGTGATTCAGAACCATGTGGTCCAGTGTACATCCGGCGCAACCGGTACGGAAATTCCACCGGATGAATGGAATGAACTGAAACCGTTTGCCGGACTGGCGCCGGAAATCAGGACTGGTTCTGACAAGCCGCAGTTCGTTCTGGACCGTCTGAATATCGTAAATAATGCGGACGAGGATGACACCAATCCCATGGGCGTCTCTATCTTCGCAAATGCCATTGACGTTTTGGCGAAGATTGACATGGAATATGATTCTTATGCCAATGAATTCAATCTTGGACGGAAACGTATTTTTGTGGCGCCGGAGATGCTGATGGATGAAAACGGGAATCCAGCATTTGATGAAAATGATACGGTGTTTTATCAGCTTCCGGAAGATACGGAAATGGGAAACAAACCGATTTACGAAGTTGACATGGAATTGAGGGCAGAACAGCACAGCAAGGCCATCAATGACGACCTGAATTTTCTGTCGTTTAAATGCGGATTCGGAACAGAGAGGTATAGGTTTGAAAAGGGGACTGTGACTACGGCGACCCAGGTTATCAGCGAAAATTCCGACATGTACCGGAATCTGCAGAAACATGAAATCATTCTGGAAGATGTGATAAAAGAGCTGATTGGAATTATCATACGCCTGGGAATTAAGACCGGAGTGGCCGGCCTGGATGAAAATGCGGAAGTTACCATTGATTTTGACGATTCCATTATTGAAGACAAGGCCTCCGAGCGCCAGCAGGACCGCCAGGATGTCAGTATGGGCGTGATGAGGCATGAAGAGTACCGGGCAAAATGGTACGGTGAAACAGAAGAAGAAGCCAGGAGCAGGCTTCCGGAGCAGAACCAGGTGATTGAATGAACCAGGAATACAAAGAGAAGCTTTCCCGGAAGATAGAGAATCAGTTCTCCAGTCTGGAAGAACGCATTATGAAGGATATTGTGCGGCGTATCAGACAGAGCGGGGAGATTACCAGCACAGCGGACTGGCAGATAAACCGCCTTCGCATTCTCGGAAATTCCTCAGAGGACATTGAAAAAATGCTGAAGGATGCGCTCAGCGCTTCCTATCCGGAAATGTTTGAACTGTATGACCAGGTAATAGACTGGGAATATGTGCGGAACCGGGATATCTATGAGCAGATAAACGCCAGCTTTATCCCTTTCGAGGATAACGCACAGCTTCAGCAGCTTACTGACAGTATTATCCGGCAGACCAGGGGGAAACTGGAGAATATTACGCAGTCGCTTGGCTTTTACCTGGACTACGGAGGGGGGAACCGGGTTCTCACCCCGCTTGCCCAGGTGTATCAGAGTTATCTGGACGCGGCATGCATGGACATCGTATCCGGTGCCTTTGACTATAACAGTGTTCTCCGGAGAGTTGTCACACAGATGACAAACAGTGGCCTCCGTACCGTTGATTATGCATCGGGAAGAGCATATCGGGTAAATGTGTCCGCCAGAATGGCGGTAATGACCGGAATTACCCAGCTTACCGGATATATTTCGGATTACAATGCCGAGACCCTGGGAACAGATTATTTTGAAATCGCATGGCACGCAGGAGCCAGACCCACACATCAGGTATGGCAGGGGAAGGTATGGAGCCGGCAGGAGCTTGTTACGGTCTGCGGTCTTGGAACAGTGACGGGGCTGGAAGGGGCAAACTGCTATCATGAGAGATACCCGTTTTTCCCGGGACTGTCTGAGCGGAACTGGTCTGATGAATGGCTTGAACGGAAAAACCGGGAAGAAAACACTCCCAGGGAATTTCATGGAAAGAAATATACGGTTTACGAGGCAAAGCAGAAGCAGCGGCAGATGGAAACGGCAATGAGGGCTCAGAGAGAAAAGGTGCAGCTTCTTCAGGAAGGAAAAGCAGACCCGGATGATATAATGCTTGCCAGGGCGAAGTACCAGGGACAACTGAATGAGTATTCCAGGTTTAGCCGGAAAATGGGACTAAAGGAAGAAAGGGAGCGGATTTACTATGATATGCAGGGCTTTGTGGCTTCAAATACAAAGCGACAGAATGCAAAGTATACTGCCAGTATGATTCGTAATGCGGAAAAAGATTCCAGACAGTATGAAAGATACAAAAACATTATCGGGGACAGTGTGGGAACCCTTGCGAATTTCCGGCAGATGAAGTACAATAAACCTAATGATTTTGCTCTTTTGACAGATTATAAGAATTCAGTGGAAAGTGGCATGGTTTCTCCGTTATCAGGGTTTAAAAATTATAAAAAAATCTATAACAAGATTGAGAAAAATGTAGTTGGGGTCGAGACGGCAGAAGGGACAAAAATCACAGGGCAAAGTAAACATTTTATGGAACGTGTAATTGGTACTATGTGCGACCCAAAAACAGGAAATGCACGTTCTGGTGTTTCGGCTGAAGATATATTGGAATCTTTAGCTAATCCAGTGAAAGTAAATGAGATTAAAACCAGTAAAAACGGGCAAAGAAGTCAGAAATATGTAGGTGAAAAAGCAACGGTTACAATAAATCCTGATACGGGAATCTTGATTCAATGTAATCCTACAGATAGTGATTTAATCAGGAGGTTGAAGAAATGATACGCATTAGTTTGACGGAAGAGCAGGTGATTTTTTTAGAAAAAATGTTCCCTGATGAGGAGATTGTACAAAGCGTGCTGCATAGTAAAAATGATAAAGAATTCTTTATTGATGTGGACACGAAAATTGATTTTATGGATTTCCTGGAAGATGCTGCTGTGGGTTTTATGGATGAGAATCAGGAGCCAACTTTTGAAACAAAGAAATTGGAGGAAATACGAGACAGTATATATTATCAAACGAATTAATACCATTCATTCTTCGGAGTGAGTGGTATTTTTATACCCTTCAGGAGGTGGTGACGATTGATTGACGTATATCTGCATGAAGACGGGGAACATTATACCGGATTTCATGTGGAGGGACATGCCGGATATGCGGATTCCGGGAAAGATATTGTATGTTCCGCAGTATCGGCTCTGACGATAACGCTTGAAAATGCACTGAGAAAACTGTCGGATGTTCAGCTTATAGAATTTCGTTATGTGAAGGACCGCAGTCCTCATATTTTTATTTATATGCCGGACGATAAAGCGGATTTACTGGTAGACATGTACAGAACCGGAATTGAAGGAATTCAGGAGGAATATCCAGACTATGTAAAACTGCACCTTGAAATATAGGTGCTTTTATTATGCCCAAAACGTGACGGCATTAAAAGCTCGGGAGCCTGTCGAGGCAAAACGGAGGTAAAAGAATATGAAAAACAGAATGGCAATGAATTTACAGCTTTTCGGTGACGGTGACGGAGGCGGCGCTGGCTCAGGAGGCCAGGGTGGAGGCACCGGGTCTGGCAGCGGCGACCAGGGAGGAAACGCAGCGAATTATACTTATGAGCAGCTTGAGGAAGTGGCCCAGGCCAGGGCCAGCAGGGCAGAACGGACTGCCATCGCCAATTATCTGCGGGAACGCGGGGTAAGCGAAGAGGAAATCACAACAGCGATTAACGATTTTAAGGCAAAGAGGAAAGCCAGTCAGCCGGATGTGGCAGCCATTGAAAAGGAGCGCGATGAGGCACGCGCTGAGGCGGCCCAGTATAAGAACGAAAAGATTCTGGTTGGCAAGGGGGTAAAACCGGAAGACCTGGACTATGTCGCTTTCAAGGTAAACAAGCTGGTTACCGACAAAAAGGATTTTAAAACAGCAGCTGATGAGTTTCTGAAGGAAAATCCGAGATTTACCGGACAGTCCTACCGGATGTCTACCGGGGTGACTTCCGGCAGCGGAGGGGCTGGAGGAAGCGGAAACTCTACAGAGAACAGCAACGAACAGATGAACAACCTGATTCGTGAGGCGTTCAGACGTTAGGAAAGGAAGGAAAATATGAACAGAAAAGGAAGACTTGTAAAACGGATGAATCTTCAGAGGTATGCGGCTTCTGATATGATTGACCGGACCGGGGCAGAGGCCCTGATTTCTGAGCAGGTGGCGAATGAAATCATTCAGGGCGTTGCAGAGCAGTCCACTGTGCTGCGGATGGGGCGGAAACTGCCCAACATGTCCAAAAAGAAGTACCGGATGCCGGTCCTTGACATGCTCCCGGTGGCTTACTGGGTGAATGGAGACAATGGATTTAAACAGACCTCCAAAATGGCATGGAAAAATAAATACATCATTGCGGAAGAACTGGCGGTAATCATCCCCATCCCGGAAGCCGTGCTGGATGATGCGGATTATGATATCTGGGGAGAGGTAAGGCCCCGGGCTGTGGAAGCGCTTGGCAAGAAAATTGACGGCGCAGTACTTTTTAACGTGGAGAAACCGGATACCTGGCGTGACGGCCTGGTAAAAGGCGCCACAGATGCCGGAAACGTGGTTACCCTGGCAGAGAAAGACAGTCTGTATGACAAAATCATGGCCGAAGACGGTGTAATTGCAAAAGTAGAGGAAGCAGGTTTCTTCCCCTCCGGACATATGGCAGACGTGACCATGAGAGCAAAGCTGAGAGGTCTGAAGGACTCCACCGGCGCACCGATTTTTAAATCAGATGTTCAGGGTTCCACAAATTATTCCCTGGACGGTTCTCCCATGGACTTCCCCAGAAACGGAGCTTTTGACAAAACCAAGGCTCTGATGATTACCGGAGATTTCTCCCAGCTCGTATATTCCATCCGTCAGGATGTGACCTACAAACTGCTGACCGAAGCGACCATTGTGGACCCGTCCACGAAGGAAGTTATCTACGCGCTTGCCCAGCAGGATATGGTTGCCCTTCGGATTGTGATGCGGCTTGGCTGGGAGGTTCCGAATCCGATTAACAGCCTGAAGCCCACGGAAGCGCAGAGGTTTCCGTTTGCCATTCTGAAAGCGGCTGAATAGGAGGGGTAGAATGCAGATAGTAGACGCAATTAAAAACCTTATCACCGCCATGAAAGGCGAGGAAGAAACTGTGGAAATCGGCACAGACCAGATTGCGGAGGCTATTCAGTATATGGCCGATAACTGGGAGACTATTTCATCCGGAATGGGAGGAGAATCCTACACCCTTCCGGCCGCGTCAACAGATACGCTTGGCGGTGTGAAGCAGGCGGCATCGGTAAACAGTGTGTCTGCAGCTGATGCCACAGCTGCGGGAGCGGCATATGACCAGGCGACCGCCCAGACGGCGGTAACGCTGGCCAATGCGAACAAGGCGGCTATCAATGGAATTATTTCCAGCCTGAAGGCAGCCGGAATCATGGCATAGGTGGTGATGATATGGAGGGATACGCAGATTATGATTTTTACCTGAACAGCTGGCATGGCCAGATGGAGGAAACGGATTTTTCCAGAAATATTCTGTCTGCATCCCAGTATATCCGTTATGTAACCGCCGGAAAATCCGACAGCTATGACGGGGAGGAGCTGAAGTATGCATCCTGCGAGGCGGCGGATGCATATTATCAGGCCTCCATGGATATGGCCGGAGAAAAAGGGCGGGTAAAGAGTGAAAATAATGACGGATATTCTGTCACCTATGCGGTGGAGGGGAAAGACGGGGAAACGTCAGAATCTCTTACAGCCCGCAAAGTGTACGGCATTGTCCGGAAGTGGCTTCTTCCAACCGGCCTATTGTCCCGAAAGGTGGGGTGCAGACATGACTGTGAATGCGGATATTACTCTTTATAACCATTTTTACAACCCGGATACCAGGCTGGACGAATGGAAGAGGACAGTAATCTGCGGTGTTCATTTTTATGTGGACAATAAAATTTCTGTCGGGGATAACGGCGTAAACAGTGCGGACATCTACAAAATCAGGATTCCCCAAAATGCGGACTGTCAGAGCGAATATGTTTCTGAGGATGAGTGGATGGCCTGCGGATGTGACGTGCTGGGGAAGTGGACCCTGCAGAATGACGATATTGTAGTAAGGGGCATATGCAGACTGGATATAGAAAAGCCCGCGGATTTGAAAAAATCCGGCTGGAAATACTGTAAAATTACTTCCTGGTCCGACAATCGTTTTGGCGGTCTGCCGCACTGGAGAATAGGAGGCGTATAGATGGCACAGAAAAGGGATATCAAAATTGCGACCCCAAGGGGATATGTTTATACGACCACCAGTAAGAACGGGAAGGTTACGGCACGTATTCAGTGGGCGCCCGGATTCGGCAGAAGAAAAGGAGCGGCATTTATGCGGGCGCAGGAATTTGTGGACTCGGAGTGCCTGCGGTATATGAATCCCCTTACCCCGAGAAGGACGGGGACTCTGATAAAGTCAGGCACACTTGGCACAGTCATTGGCAGCGGAAGCATTGAATACCTGGCTCCTTATGCAAGAAGACAGTATTATGAGCACAAGGAAAAAGCACGCTGGTTTGAAACCATGAAGGCCAGCCGGAAAGAGACGATACTGAAAGGGGCGAACCGAATTGCCGGAGAGTAAGCCAATTATTGAAAGTATTAGGGATTACATTCTTTCCTGTCCGTTTCTGAAGGACGGGAAAGTAAATGTGGATTATCTGCCGGATGAGATGGCCTATTCCATTGACCCGGTAGGAGGAGACCCGGTTTACAAGCAGTACACGGACGGGACCTGCCTGAAACAGTTCCAGTTTTCCCTGCTGAGCAAGGAAGCATATGACGGAGACGCCAGGACGGGTATTGCAAACAGTGGTTTTTATCAGTTTTTTGAAGAATGGATTGAACGGAATAACATGAATGATATTTTCCCGAAACTGGAAGGACACACAGCGGCAAGGGTGGACGTCCTTCAGAGCGGGTATCTGTTTTCCACGGAGGCAGACCTGGGGAGATATCAGATAATTTGCAGACTGATTTACAGATAAAAGGAGGACAAAATTATGCCAGAAGGAGCAAAACAGCTGGTTGGCCGCCATAAACGGCTTGCATTTATGGACACTGCAGGGACCGGCGCAAGTTATACCAGGATGACCGGTTTTACTTCTCTTTCCGAGGGAAAAGAAGCGACGGAGTACAGCCGGCAGTATGTGGACGAGGCAACGGAGCGCACAGACGTGGTGGGGTATGCCACATCCATCGATTATGAATTCGACCGGTATACCAATGACCCGGTATGCGAAAAACTGTCCACAATCGCCGATGATGAACTGGTGGGAACAGACGCCCAGGTTGATATTGTTTCCGTGGATATTTTCACGGAAGACAGTCAGGGACGTGCGCTTGCAAGAAAAAGAACATACAGTGTCATTCCGGATACCACCGGAGACGGAACAGATGCCCTGATTTACAGCGGTTCTTTCTCTGCGGCATCCGAAATCACAAAAGGATACTGCACCACAGAAGACGACTGGAAGACATGTACATTCACGGAGGGAAATATCCCGGAGGAATAAATGAAAAGGAGAATTTGAGCCTATGAGCCTTTGGAAATTTGGAGATTTTGAAGCAGAAATTGATTTCACGGATGCGGATTTTCTGGACTGCCTGGAAAACGCGCAGAAAAAATTGAAAGAAGAAGCCGAGGAGCTCCCAAAGACCGGAAGGAATTCCGAAATTGTCCGGGCACAGAATGCATGCTATGACCGGTTTTTTGACCGGATTCTCGGGCAGGGGGCAAGCAGGAAGATGTTTTCCGGTGGTTCACTGAGCAAAAGACTGGATGCTGCCGATGCGCTGAAAGCGTTTGAGGATAAACAGTCTGAGGGATTTAACAGCCGGATGGACCAGTACCGGGTGAACCAGTACCGGGTGAACCGGAGAGGAAACCGGGCCCAGCGAAGAGATTACCAGAAGAAACACGGGAAAAGAGGATAGGACATGAACATTCTCTTCCAGAAGCTTCCGGATTCCGTGTCCGTTCATGGCAAGCGGTACCGGATTGAGACGGATTTCCGGGAATGGATTAAACTGTATGAACTGTTTGAAAAAACGGAAAAATTCAACAGACAGATTCTGGATATCATCCTTGACTGGTACGAAGTAATTCCCGCGGATGAAATTGCCGCAGTGCGGGCCCTTGAAAAATTCATGGCCGGAGCTCCGGTCCCGGAGCCGGCCGCGGGAGACAGGAAAAGTCCGGAGAAACAGAAAATACAGAAAAGAAACAGAAGGCCGGTATTTTCTTTTGCGCAGGATGCAGTACAGATATACGCGGCCTTTCTTGCCGTGTACGGGATTGATATTGAAACGGTCCCGTACATGCACTGGTGGAAATTTCTGATACTGTTTGAGGGACTTCCCGAAAACACGGAAATCAAGGAGCGCATCTATTACCGGAGTGTGGATTTGAAAGACATTAAGAGCAAGGAAGAACGCAAACGTATTGCGGAAATCAAAAAGAGAATAGAACTGAGAAATCCGGCCAGAAAGCTGGATGCGTACCAGATTGGAGATGTGTTCGCATGAAAAAGATGAAGACGCTGAACATCCCTACGGAGAAAAAATGGTACCGGTGTTCCGGATGCGGGCAGAAGCTGCTGATATATAACGATACGGCAGAGTGCCATGGAGTATATATCCGCTGTAAATACTGCCATAAAACGGAGGAAATAAAAATACAGAAGCATTAGTGAGCCCGTGAGCCGTGCTGATTACGGAAAGGAAAGTGATGAGCATGGCTGTAGACGGGCATTTGAATTTCGATACCCGGATTGACGAAAAAGGGTTTGATACCGGAGTTAAAAAACTGACCGGGCTTGCAAAGTCCGGAGTCGCGGCAGTAGGAACCGCTCTTGCCGGAGTAACTGCAGCGCTGGGAGCCGGAGTGACGGCCGGGGTAAAGTATAACGCCACCATAGAACAGTATCAGACCAGCTTTGAGGTTATGACCGGAAGTGCGGAAAAGGCGGCTGAGATTGTCCAGGAGCTTACCAGACTGGGAGCGGAGACGCCATTTGAAATGACCGGGCTTGCCGATACTACCCAGCTGTTAATGAACTACGGTTTCACTGCGGAGGACGCACTGGACAAAATGATGATGCTTGGGGATATTTCCCAGGGCAGCGCTGACAAAATGAACCGTATCGCAATGGCTTACGGGCAGATGTCCAGTGCCGGAAAAGTACAGCTGGAAGATATCAAGCAGATGATAGAGGCGGGATTTAACCCCCTTCAGGAGATATCCCAGTCAACCGGGGAAAGCATGGAGTCTCTGTATGACCGGATTTCCAAAGGTACAATTTCGGTTGATGAGATTACGGCATCCATGGAACGCTCCACCAGTGCAGGAGGAAAATACTTTCAGTCCATGGAAAAACAGTCCCAGACAGTATCCGGACAGCTGTCTACTCTGGGCGATAATGTACAGCAGCTTCTTGGAAGTCTTTCGTCCGGAGTATCCCAGGTTCTTGGAGAAGATATCCTTCCTGCGATAAATGATTTTCTGGGGAATCTGAATGATGCTTTTGCGGAAGGCGGCTTCCAGGGATTCCTGGATGAGCTGGGAAATGCAGTGCCCATGATTCAGGGGCTGACAGATGCAGCAGGAGAACTGGCAGAAAAACTGCAGGGAATGTCATCGGAGGAACTGCTTTCGCTTGGGAAAACACTTCTTACTGTCGGGGGTGCAGTACCGGCGTTTTCGGCTTTAGCCAAGGGAGTCGGTATCGTTAAAACTGCCACAGAAGGATTTAGTGGAATTACAGATGGAATTGCGTCCAGCATTTCAAAACTTCCCGGTTCATTGAAGGGGGCCGGAGACAATCTGTCAGGGCTTGGGAAAACCTTTGGAAATTTTGGCAGTACAGTAAGCAAAATGGGGAAACCCTTTGAGAATTTCGGTAGTGCGGTAAGCAAAATGGGAGAGTCTTTTGCTCCTGTTTTGATGAAAGCGGCCGGATTTTCATCACAGTTCCTGAAATATATGAATATTGCCGGCGGTATCGGCATCGTGGTGGCGGGCCTGGGCCTTCTGTATAATGCCTTCGGCGGCGAGATAGACAGCGTCCTTCAGATGGTCCAGACCAAGGGACCGGAAGTTATTACAGATTTCTGTAACGGTATTTCATCCGCCCTTCCGGAACTGATAGCCCAGGGGGCAACCCTGATAACACATCTGCTTGATGCGATAACAGCCAATATCCCGGCGATTGTTACGGGCGGAATACAGATTCTTTCGGCTCTGGTAACCGGAATTTCCCAGCAGCTGCCACAGCTGATACCGGCTGCGCTGCAGATGGTACTGACTCTCGTTCAGTCCCTGATTCAGAATATCCCACAGCTTATCAGTGCAGGAATGCAGCTTCTCCTTGGGCTGGTGCAGGGCGTTGTCAGCGCGATTCCGACCCTGATAGCGGCGATTCCGTCTATTATACAGTCCCTGGTGTCGGGAATTGTACAGAGCCTGCCAACGATTATCACAACGGGTATTCAGCTGCTGAGTGCCCTGATTTCAGGCGTGATTCAGGCCATTCCGGACCTGCTTAACCTGATTCCGCAAATTTTCCAGGCCTTTGTGGATGGAATAACCAGTGTAAACTGGCTGGATGTCGGAAAACAGATTCTTACGGCCATTAAAGACGGTATTCTCAGCATAGGTTCCAGTCTGTGGGACGCTGTAAAGGGAATATTCACCGGCGGAAGTGATGAGGCAGCGGAAGAAGGACGGAAAACCGGGGAGAAATACGCGGAAGGAGTACAGAGTACAACGGCCAGCGCCCAGATGTCAGCAACCAGTGTGGCTGATGCGACAACATCTTCCTTTGCGACAACACTGAACGCAGGAAGTGTGACTGTAAGCACAGCAGCGATGAATCTGGGAACCAGCACCAGTAATGGCCTGCAGCTTGCGAACGTTCCTGGAACGTTTTCTTCCAGTGCTCAGACAGCGGTAAACAGCCTTACCGGTACCCTTGGAATGAATGCCGGAAACGTTTCTCTTGCCGGCCAGAATCTGGGCAGTCAGGCGAATGCCGGCATTGTGTCCGCCAATATGAGCGGGACATTTTCTCAGGCGGGAACGCAGGCCGGACAGAGTCTGGGAAGCAGTCTGACCGGGCAGACCGGAACCGTGGCTGCGGCGGCCAATGCAGTTTCCAGTTCCGCATCCGGTGTGGACCTAAGCGGCGCATATGCCAGCGCCGGAAGTGCCGCTATGGAAAGTCTGGCCGGTTCTATCAGTTCAGGAACCGGAAGCATTACAAGCGCTGCTACTGCGGCGGCCAATGCCGCAATAACCGGACTGGCATCCGGTCAGATGCCCCAGAAAGCGAAATCGGAAGGGAACAATTTTATCAAGTCTCTGTCCGATTCCCTGAAATCGGGTACCGGAACCGTAAGGACATCGGTTACCACAGTAATCAACGCGGCAAAGCTGGCGGTGAACGGTCTGGGAAGCGCCGGGCAGACTGCGGGTCTGCAGTTCAGTAACGGTCTGGCTATTGGAATTCGTTCCGGACAGAACGGTGTTGCTGCAGCTGCGGCGCAGGTCGCCAATGCTGCTGTGGAATCCGCAAACAAAAACCTGGACATTAACAGCCCCTCCCGGGTTGGGGAATGGATAGGTGAAATGTTTGACCGGGGTATTGAAAGAGGCCTTGTGAAAAATGCGGATTTGCTTCTGGGCGCCATAGACAGTACGACAGACCTGCTTTCCACCGAAATGGAAAATGCGCTTATGGGAATGAAAAAGAAGGTTCTTCTTACCACGTCAGCTGATACATCCGGAGTATACAGAGCGGTATCCGGAAAGGCGTATGGACAGCAGCCGGCGGACTACACCGGTATCCTTGACGAATGGGAACAGCGGCAGAAGCGGATAAACCGGGAACGGGATGACAGACCCATTATTCTGAATAACCGGGAAGTAAACCGGGCTACACGGAAGAAGGGAGATATTAAGGTATGATTTGCTACTACAGAAATAGCAGAGGGGAAGAAATCAACCTGATGAAATATCCATACCGGCTGATTACGGCCGATTTTTTCAGCTACTCCTGGGAGGAAATCACATACAGCAGTAAAATATATGGATTTCAGAGGAAAATATTTGAGAAAAAACTGAAATTCGATGTGTTCTGTACGGAGTCTGAGTTCCCTGCAAGGATGAATGATTTTGAAAGTATAGTAGCTGTGGATGTGCTGGATAATACTCCGGGAAAGCTTTATGTAAATGGAGAATATCTGTCCTGCTACATAAAGGGTGTGGACAAAGAGGAATGGGAAGCCGGGATTTACACAGTGGTGACGGCCACGGTGGTTTCTGACCGCCCGTTCTGGATACGTGAAGTGTCCGAGCATTTTTACAAAAAAGATATGTCCGGCGCAGATATCGGTGATTTTCTGGACTACCCGTTTGATTATCCATTTAATTATACGGTTACGGATATCGGCTCCCAGGACTGGTATATAGACCATGTTGGAAGCTGTCCGTTTACAATGATAGTATATGGCCCCGTAACAGACCCGAGGATTCTGATTGACGGGCATCCGTATCAGATATACACAACACTGGAGAGTAATGAATATCTGATTCTGGACAGTCGTGACCATACGATAACAAAATACCTGTCCAATGGAACCACGGCAAATCTGTATAATAACAGAAGAATGGAGGACAGCGTGTTTGACCCGATAGGTCCCGGCACAGTCTATGTGAACTGGACCGGTACTTTTGGTTTTGACATCACAGCATATGTAGAAAGGAATGAGCCGTTATGGATAGCAAAACAGCGCTGATTCTGGCAGGAAAAGACGGGAAGGAGATAAAATCCCTCCTGAATGTCGGAGTGGATATCGACCTGAACGGGACGAGAGATTTTGAAGTATCTGTTCACCGGAACGCCTGGGACGCTGATTTTGAGTATGGAGGTCTGATTTTTCAGCCCGGTACTGAAATCGGTGGCCGGATAGGGCGGATGTACACAGACACGGCGCTGGACTACATTAAAGTGTGCGGCATTACCTGGAGAGGCATGCTGAACGGGAAAGTGATAGAGCCGCCATCCGGCCAGGATTACCGGATAGTGAGTGGAGAACTGAACAGTATCCTGAAGAGCCTGATTGAACCGGAGTTTGACGGGCTCTTTGTGGTTTCTTCGGTCAGCACCGGGGTTTATGTGAACAATTATCAGTTTGAACGGTACACGGATATGCTTTCCGGCATTGAAAAGCTGCTGAAAAGCCAGGGGTACAAAATCCAGATAACTTATGTGGAAGAAAGCCGGGAGCTGGGATATGTCCTGATAGAATCGGTTCCGATAGTGGATTATTCCAGTGAGATAGAGCTTTCCCAGGACAGTGGTCTGGACTTCCAGCTTAATGACATCCGGAACGGTTACAATCACATGATTGTGGCCGGAAAGGGCGAGCTGGCTGACAGAAATGTAATTCATTTATATGCCTGGCCGGATGGCAGCATTCAGAAAACCCAGTATTATACCGGAATCGAAGAAAGATGCTATGTTTATGAGAACACTTCCACGGAAACAGAAGAAGTCGAGGAGAAGGCACGGGAAGAATTTGTTCAGATAATGAACCGGCAGGAATTTGGCATGAACACGTCCGCCCTGAATCTTGATGTCAATATTGGCGACATTATAGGCGGCCGGGATTACCTGACGGGAGTGTATATGGCAAAACCGGTATCAAATATCATTTACACCACGGATGACCAGGGAAATGTCAGCGTGGAATATCAGGTGGAAGGAGAAGATTAGATGGAACTGATTACGGGAACGGCGAAAACGCCGCATGTAACGAGTACGCAGCATAGAGCAATATACGAAATGATTATAGGGGAAGGCAGTTACATCCTGGGAAAAGGAGAACTGCTGGAGCCGGAGTTGCAGTCTAATAATGTGCTGAGAATCCGCAGTGGAATGCTGTGCCATCACGGGAGCATCAGTGAAGTAAAACAGAATACCTACGATGAGGTAAACATAGGCAATGGCAGCCAGGGGATGAAGAGAATTGACTTAGTGGTTGCCAGGTACACCAAAAATCCGGAGACGGAAATAGAAACTATGACCTGGGAAGTAATTCAGGGAACTCCTGCGGCGGATTCTCCGGTGGCGCCAGCATATACGGAGGGAAACATGCAGGACGGAGACCTGACGGACGACTGCCCGCTGTTTGAAGTGCATCTGGACGGGATTCAGGTTACGGAAGTAGTGAAACTTTTGGAGGTTTTAAACGGGAGCCTTGCTGAGTTAAATAGCAATTTGTTTTCCAAAATCGATAGCGAGGAGTCGATATCCCAGGTAGTGACATCGCAGACGGACTGGAAAACCATTCAGCTGCAGAAAGGGATATATATGCTTTCCCTGAATCTGCAGCTACGGTCTGCAGCATCAAATAGACGGCATTATCTTACTGCCTATCTAAATACTGGTGTATCCGGCATTGAGCCGATAGCAGACATTTACAATGGCCCGATGAATTTCACAAGCCGCGTGTCTGCAATAATTCAGGTGGAAAACAGCGGTTCTGTTCGATTGGCCTATGTTACCCCAAGCGCGGCAAATGTGGCATATGAAATCTATAAAATAAAATAAATCAAACAGTGTATGTTCCTATGGCCACATAATCAAATGCAAACTCTCTGGACGTGTATCCGCCCCAATAGCCCAATACAACCTGGGTGATTTCCTCGCTATTGGCACTTTTCGACAGAATTGTTGCCCAGTCACCGCTATTTCGTGATATGATCAGTGACCGGACAGTGGAAAATTCTTTCGCGAAACTGCCATTTCGAATGCTGTTTGATACCCCGGTGTAACCGGAACCATTCTGGCTAAGTGCCATAGTTGCCCAGAACGAGCCATAGCAGATCTGTAGTTTCTCCTTTTTGAACCGGACATAGTATCTATATTCATTTGGATCTCCTCCGGTCTCAATATTGCTATTTAACTCTCTTCTTTTGCCGCTATAATAAAGCAAAAAGGAGAAGAGAACATGAAGGAACGGATGATTAACCAGGTTCTGTATGGCATGCAGGAAATCCTGGAAGACAGCCAGCTGAGTGAGCTGAAAACGGTTCTGCAGAATGTACTGTGCGGGTACCGGGTAGAACCGGAAAATCAGGAAATCATGGTGCTGGACGACAGCTGGCGGGATGATTTGGAATCATATCTGATGGCCAAGGCGCTGGAGGGAAAATCAGCGGCCACACTGAAGCGGTACCGTTATGAGCTGAACCGGCTGTTGTCCTACGTGAACAAGGCTGTGGATAAAATTCGGCCGGGAGACATATCCGGATACATGCGGGCGTATAAACGGGCCAGAGGGATAAGCAATCAGACTCTGAAGAACATCCGGGCGGTATTCAGCAGCTTCTTCGGCTGGCTTCGGGACCGTGACCGGGTGCGAAAAAATCCCATGGTTCAGGTGGAGCAGATAAAGGTGGAGAAGAAAATCCGAAAACCGTACAGCGATACGGAGCGGGAGAAAATGCTGCGTAACTGCAGGACACTGAGGGATAAGGCGATGCTGGAATTCCTATATTCTACAGCTGTCCGGGTGTCGGAACTGGCGGCATTGAACATTTCAGACGTGCGTTTCGGTACCCGGGATATGATAGTGTTCGGAAAGGGGGCGAAGGAGCGTGTAGTATACCTAAACGAGCGGTCAAACATGTACCTGCTGGAGTACCTGGCAATCCGGGAGGACAATAATCCGGCGCTGTTTGTGGCGGAACGGAGCCCGCATCGGCGCCTCACAAAGTCCGGAGTTGAGGATATTGTCCGAAAAACGGGCCGAAAGGCCGGGGTACATGCATTCCCGCACCGGTTTAGGAGGACGGCGGCCACTAATGCCCTGAACAGAGGAATGCCGGTCCAGGAAGTGGCAAAGCTGTTGGGACATTCCAAGCTGGAAACCACTATGGAATACTGCACGGTAGAGCAGGAATCCGTAAAGTTCCACCATGGAAAATATCTGAGTGCATAACAAAGTAAGTAAATAGGTTTATTTACATCAGGCAGAGGTGTCTGGTGTTTTTGTTATGCCCAAAACTGTAACCCAAAAACATTAGATTTAAAGGAAAAATACAGAGTTAAATAGCAAGATAGAAGTTATCGATGGCTGGACCGTCATAAAACATGCTAACGGCAAATGCGAATGCTGGCGGCGTTTTCAGTGGACTACATATCTTGGTACACTGTGGAAAAATGGTATGTACTTCGCCACATCTGACCTTCCAGGCGGATTCCCAGTGATATTTATAGATACCCCGGTTGTAGAAATAACGCCGAATGCAACAAATTCGCTGTACTGGATAGGTGCAACCGGTATCACGACAACATCAATGCGGCTGACCTGCTATTCCATGACTCAGGAAACGTTAAATACTACATCCGGAATCTATGTGGTAGGACGATGGAAGTAATCATACAGTATATATTATTTCTCCGTTTGACGCCTGTCCTGATGTCATTACCCCGGAATCAGTATAAACGGTCGTGCTCCCGCTAAATATCCAGCCGTGTTTTATGGATGACCCCGATTTAAAACAGAAATCAACACGTGATGCAGGGGCGTCATCGTTATTCAAAACATACGGTGTTATATCAGATGAAACTGTACTTTTGGCTGTAAATTCGAACGAAAATATACGGATATTTCCAACCCTGCGCATTACAGCGTTACCTTGTTCCGTATTGATATTGGATGAAATTATCCTATAGGCGTTGCTCCCTTCCAGTATCGTACTTTTTGTTTTGCTATTTAACTCTGTATTTTTCCGGAAAGGACCAGAAATGAAATTAACTTTCAATGATGCTACGGAAATTAACATCCAGCAGGTAAGGACCTATGGAGACTATCTGAATATCCTTACCACGGGGAACACTCCGGAGCAGCTCCGGGTGCTGTTTGAGGACGCTGGCCGAACCGCCCATATGGTAGTGGAAGAACGCGGTCAGATTATCGGGGAATATGACGGCTACACTGCATTTTACCGGACGGAATGTTACACCGGTCAAATTTATGGTGTGACTATGTACAAGCCGGAAACACTGCCGGAAGTTCAGACAGAAATCCAGCAGGCCGCAGTAGCGGTGGCCAGAATCCAGGCACAGGAGCTGACAGATGAGCAGGCGCTGACTGTAAAGGCCATCTATCCGGCATGGAGCGGGGAAAGCGTAAGCTATGCGGCAGACTACAAGGTGCTGCATGAAGACGTGCTGTATAAATGTCTGCAGGCGCATACGTCTCAGGCGGGCTGGGAGCCTGGTGTAGCACCGAGCCTCTGGGCGGCGGTAGATGCCGGAACCAGCGCCGGAACACTGGAAGACCCGATTCCGGTTCCGGATACTGTAACGATGGCAGGAATGGAGTACGAAAAGGGGAAATACTACTCCGAAAATGGGACAGTGTATCTCATGAACCGTGGCGGAATGGCTGAGGGAGAAAAGGTAATTCTGTACTTTGCTCCGTCCGCGCTGGTTGGTCAGTATTTTGAGGTAGCGGCGACAGAATAGGAAGGCAGGTAGAACATGGCGGAAATCAAGAATGTGCAGTCGGAAAAGACAACTCTGGAAGTCGGCCAGAAAATCAGAATCCGGTTTGAATTCTGGTATGAGGTGGATTATCCCTATGATTATCCGCATGACTACCCGATTGCATCAGAAAGGAAGTAAAAATGAGTGAAATAACACAGGCATATGCCAAGTATAAAGGGCAGACATACAATGCCACATATAACGATGATACGCAGGAATGGGAAGTTGAGTTTCCGGCCGGCGCGGAATCATCCTGGTCGCAGACGGACCATACATTCCCGGTAGAGCTCCACGCTTTGGACGCCGCCGGGAATGAAACAGTCATGCTTTCCACAGACCCTACTTACGGCGATGAGCTGAATTTCCGTGTCCTGGAAAAGACAAAACCGACAGCAACCATTACAAATCCCACGCAGGGCTCTGTACTCGGTGCGTCTACTCAGGACATCAAACTGGAACTTCAGGACGCAGGAGGCTCTGGCCTGAATATGTCGTCCGTGGTGTTCAAGGTCAATAATATTCAGGTTTCTGCCGGGCTTTCCTGGCAGGACGGAGAAAACGGCAAAAAGACCTGCACATACCACGCAACGAACCTTTCGGATGGCTCCAACAGCGTCAGCCTGCAGGTAAGCGATAATGACGGAAATGTTTCCGACCTGGATACAGTAACATTTATTATTTCTACATCGGCACCGACTCTGACTGTGAGCAGCCCGATTGAAGGACTTCTGACCAACAGCAGCACTGTGACTGTAGCTGGTATTGCCGCTCCCGGTTCCGATGCGGTTACCCTGGCAGAGGTCACAATCAACGGAACGGCCGTTTCCGTAGGAGAGGGCGGAGCGTTCTCAAAAGAACTTACCGGTCTTGCGGACGGAGCCAATACGATTACTGTCGTTGCAAAAGACAGTCTTGGCAAAACCACTACGGTTACCAGACATATCACCGTTGATACCCAGGCGCCGGTTATCAGCGATGTTGTGGCAGATGCCACCACGGTCAACGCTAACAGCAACATCCGGATAACCTTCAAGGTGACCGACCCGGCAGACTAGGGAGGGACAGTATGATTGTTCGTGTATGGGGCACTGTGAATTCCACGAACGTGGAGTTCACGCCCATCCCGGATAAGCCAGGATACTGGGAAGGATACGCTCCCCGGGTTCCAGGCATTCAGGATATTGAAATCTGGGCAGAAAGCAGTACCGGAGCGAGAGGACACCTATTGTGTACCGTTCAGGTGCGGGAAGCCCACGTGCATACGGAGGCTCGTCTGGTTCTTCTGCCCTGGACAGTCCGTCTTGTGGAAATGTACAGTGTGGACATGGTACCCGGGGCATACAGGACGCAGCTTGGACGCTGCAGAAAGGTGGCGGTTTAAAAATGGACAGAGTAAATTTTCAGCTGGGAGAACGGAAATATGTCTGTATCAAAATCACCAGTTCCTGCCGGGAGCCGTTCGAGGTGGCGTCTGCAAAGTACGTGCTGCGGAATGGGAGCCAGGAAGAGACCCGTGGAGACTGTGAAATCCGGCAGAGCGGGGACGCGGAAGTTATGCTGTCGGCAATCATCCAGCCAATGATTAAGGGTACGGTGTACACCCTGGAGTATACCTACACCATAGGTCAGGAAATCCTGATATATGATGTAAAGGTGAATGTGACATAGGAGAAGGTGAGGTTATGAGGAAAATGAATTACGCAGACGTGATAATTGATGGATACAATGCGGTTGTGGGGACGGTCGTGGCCGTCCTTTCTTATGTTCTTGGGGAACACTGGATGCTTTTTGCCGCCTTTCTGCTGCTCAATGTGGCAGACTGGATTACGGGCTGGATGAAAAGTCGTATGGCCGGAAAGGAAAATTCCGTAAAGGGATTCCAGGGAGTCCTCAAGAAGCTGGGGTACTGGCTGATGATAATGGTAGCTTTCGGCGCTGCGGCGATATTTGTAGAAATAGGAAAGGCAATCGGGATAGACCTTGGGGTAACTACACTGCTTGGCTGGTTTGTGCTTGCCAGTTTAATAATCAATGAAATCCGGTCAATTCTTGAGAATTTCGTTGAGGCCGGATTTAATGTTCCGGCTATCCTGGTGAACGGGCTGAAAGTGGCAGACAAGATTGTGAACAGTCAGGAAGAGGATACAGATAAGGAGGAGTAAACCATGGGAGTATATAATGTACATGCCGGGCATAACAGTATTGTGCCTGGGGCAGGCAAGTACCTGGATGAAGTGACAGAAGACAGAAAGGTGAAAGATAAGGTGATTTCCTACCTCCGGCAGGCCGGTCATACAGTGTACGACTGCACGGATGACGCCGGCCGGAGCCAGAGCGCGAACCTGGCCAACATCGTAAAGAAATGCAATGCCCACAGCGTTGACCTGGATATCTCCATCCACCTGAATGCAGGTGGCGGTACCGGTGTGGAGGTGCTGAACTATGACAGCCGGACAAAAACCATTTCCGACCGTATCTGTGCCAACATTTCCTCAGTGCTTGGTATCCGGAACCGGGGAACGAAATACAATAAAAATCTGTATGTTCTGGCCAATACCAGGGCGCTGGCCATTCTGGTGGAGTGCTGCTTTGTGGATTCCCAGACGGACAAAGCGGCCTGGGACGTGGACAAGTGCGCAAAGGCCATTGCGGAGGGGGTGCTGGGTACGAAAATCCAGAGCGGCAGTTCTGGAAGCTCTTCCGGCAGTTTCCTGGTCAAGGTTCTCTGTGACCTGAACATCCGCAGCGGCCCCGGCGTCAATAATAAACTGGTGGGTACCATTACGGACAAGGGTACATACACCATTGTAGAGACCCGGTACGTGGGTACCGTGCCCTGGGGCCGGCTGAAGAGCGGTGCCGGATGGATTTCCATTCATGATAAGTATGTAAAACGGGTATAAAAACAGCCCCCGGCGGAAACCGGGGGCTTTCCTATTGTATCATCTTGGAGTCGATTGCACTTCTTAATTTTAAGGTGTTAGGGACTTAATAATAACAAAAATACTTTGAAATGCCGTAAAACCGTTAGATTTTGTTACACTCCCATTAAGAATTTCTTTCCGTTCTGGTGCCGGTGCGGTTTTTATACGAATGAGGAAATCAGTATTTCAAGATTTTCATATATTTTTACGCAGGCGGCCTGGTCAAATGGGATGATAACAGGTGCGGCGTCTTCCTCATATCTGTAAATGGTAGTACGCTCTTTTTCTGGGTCAACAATCCAGTATTCCCGAACCCCGGCATCTGAATACAGCGCGTTTTTAGTGGAATAATCCATCCTGCGGCTTCCGGGAGACACAATTTCTATTATAAAATCAGGAGCTCCATTGCAGCCCTTGTCCGTGAGTCTGTTTTTATCGCAGATTACGGATATATCAGGTTCCACATATGTCTGGTCGTCTGCGTTCAGAAAAACGGCAAATGGCGCAGGATAGACCTCGCAGGAGCCGCCGCTGTCCATCAGGAAGGGCATAGATATCATCTATCGTATAAAGTTTTTCCGGTATTGGCATACAGTCACATCCTTTCTAATTTGACGGTACTTTAAATTTTTCACATCTGTTTCCTGTCCGTTACCATGCGCTTCTGTATAGTTCCTATTATAACCTGCTTTAAAAAAATAAAAAAGAAGGATTATTCTGAGACTATGCCCATAACTTAGATACATTTTTTATTGCAATTATTCACACAAAACATTATACTTTCTTTAATTAAAGTATCTTTATGAGGAGGAAAAAACGATGAAAAAGAAAGTAATTTCCATTCTGCTCTGCGCTGCCCTCTGCTTTTCTTTCGCTGCCGGATGCGGTGCGGAAGAGGAAACAGATTCCAATTCCGAAACGCAGAGTGAGGAGACAGCGGCAGACGGGGATGAGGAGGAAAGCCAGGAAGTAAACGAATACGGAATGACAGACGCACAGCTGGAGGCGCTTCTGGAATCAGTAAAAGATTCTGTCACCACAGAGTATCTGGACAAATTTAATATCTCTCCGGCCGATTTCCAGGTTCTGCCCTATGATGCCAATGATTTCAACAATTACGATTCTGTGAGCGGAGCCTATACTGGAAGCGACCCTTATGAATGGGCAAATGTATGGTGGACAGTGGACAACGCGATTGCATCGACATCTGATTTTAATATGCATATGTCAGCTTATCTTGCCGGCGGCTTTTCTGCAGAGGAAATAGCAGAAATCCTGGTCGAAGAGGGTGTTACCTTTTCTGATTCCCTGGATGCAGAAAGATATCTTCTGGATCCTGCATCCGAGCGGTACGCATTGAGAAACAGCGTGTATCAGGGAATCGTAAATTTCCTGAACAGCCTGGATGAAATGGAGAGGAACCTCCTTCTCGTGAACCGGTATCAGGCTGAAACAGAATCCGAAAGAGTTCGCGTCGGTACTGAGACAATGGGCAGGGAGTATTATTCAGAGACCATGTTTGACCGGGCGGTCAGCGAGAATATTCAGTTTTCATAATAGGGAGTCAAATTCTTTCACTCCATAGACGTCCCGGTACTGGTGCAGGGTCATGCCGGTAGACTCCTTAAAATATTTTCCCAGGTGGCTCTGGGAGGAAAAGCCCAGGTAGGTGGCAATCTCGCTGTAGGAATAGCGGGAATATACCAGGAGATTCTTGGTCAGGCTGATTTTCTCCCTCCGGATAAAGGCGGAGAGAGAGACTTTTTCATACCTGCGGAACAGTCCTGACAGGTAGTTGGCGTTTAATCCCAGAGCGTCGGCGATTTCCTGCACGGTGATTTTTTCATGAAGATGGGAAAAAATATAGTCTTTGCATTTGTTAATGTGGGGATTTCTGTCTTTGGCAGAAATCCCTTCTTTTTGTGCATTGATATCTTTTACCATCTGGGCATACTCATATTCGGCAGTGTGGAAAAGATGGAAAACGGCGGGAATATCCCGGCATTCTTCAATCTTCTGAATATAGGAGTCGCTGAGGGAAAAGGCGATTTCCGGAACAAGACCGCCCCGGATGGCGGCGCGGCTGGCCAGCGTAATCACTACGATTCCCCGGTTTTGGGCCTGCCGCAGGGGATTTTTTGCCAGGGTGCCCACTTCGCCCGGATAATCCTCTGCCAGACTCCGCTCCAGCTGTTCCAGGTCCCCGGACTCAATGCTGGCGAACTCCCGGAGTTCCTGGTCGTATGGATTGTGAATTTTTCCATATTCCCGGTTTTCAAAGACCAGTTCCGAAAAGGAACGGTGAAGGGTATTTCCGGTTTCCGGACAGATACAGCTGGCAAGAAGCAGAGTGTTCTCCGTGCAGACGGTTTCCTGGTACAGATTAAAAGCCAGAAGTACATCTGTGGTGAAGTCGCTGAATTCGCAGACCGGTACGGTTTTGAGCCAGGCGTCGTCCAGGTGCTCCGGTGTGTATTGATTTTTCAGATAGACCGGCTGGGAAAATCCTACCGGGCCGATGAGAAAGAGAAAGCCGGGGCATGGAATCAGGGCATAGGCGGTCTGCTTTCCGGACAAAAGCAGAAGGGGAATTTCCTGCTGTGATACCGGATTGTCTGCGCTGAAAGACTGGAAAAGAGCCGTCAGCTCTTCCGTGGAAAACTGGTCCTTAAACTGGGCTCTTGCACAATAGGAGTCCAGCAGAACTCCTTCCGGAGTACAGCGGCGTACCAGCGTATGCAGATGATAGGAAATATGCTGCATCAGATATAAATGGTTCATGGACGGTGCCTCCTTTCCGGGCACCCTGGGGCGGCGCTGCTATCATGTCTAATGACATTATAGCATATTTATTTTATCTGAGAAATATGATATTTAGATGAGAAATATAATATAGAAAACGGAAAAAGAGGATTACGATACAGACATAAGAAAAAGTAGGCCCCAAAAAGAAAGGAAAATGAAAAATGTATGTAAAAGGAGTAAATCTGGGAAACTGGCTAGTACTGGAAAAATGGATGAGTCCGGCTCTTTTTGACGGAACGACTGCGGAAGACGAATATTATCTTCCCACGCAGCTGCCGAAAGAAGTCTATGAGGCAAGAATCAAAATGCACCGTTCGGAATATATCACGGAGCGGGATTTTATCCGGATTAAGGCACTGGGCATGGATACAGTGCGGATTCCGGTACCGTATTTTATCTTTGGGGACAGACCGCCCTTCATCGGCTGTGTGGAGGAACTGGACAATGCGTTTAACTGGGCAGAACGGTACGGACTGAAAATTCTGATTGATTTGCATACAGCGCCGGACAGTCAGAACGGCTTTGACAACGGGGGAATCAGCGGTGTGTGCAAATGGTCTCAGGAACCGGAGGAAGTGGAATTTGAACTGACCGTTCTGGAAAGGCTGGCAAAGCGTTACGGAAACCGGGAAGGACTCTGGGGAATTGAAGTAATCAATGAACCGATTCTGGAGGATATGTGGGAGACCATGAACGTGGTGGAGCGTTATCCGGCGGCAGACCCGGAGAAGGCAAAGGGTACGAAACCCAATACCATGGAGTTTATCCGCCAGTTTTATCTGGACGCCTACGACCGGCTCCGGAAGTATATGCCCGAGAATAAGTATGTAGTCATCCATGACGCCTTCCGGCTCAAAGCATGGAAGGATTTCATGCGGGAAGAAAAATACAAAAATGTAGTTCTGGATACCCATATGTATCTGATGGTGGCTGAGATGAACGGCTGCGAACAGACCGTGGAAGGGTATACAGAATATATCCGGGAGAATTTTGCCGTGGATATTGCCGAGATGGAAGAATACTTCCCGGTTATCTGCGGAGAGTGGTGTCTGTTTAATTCCCTGGCAGTGGGAAGGGATACGAAAGGCGGACAGACGGTGCTGAACGGGGAAGAGGGCATGTCAGAAGAAACCTTCAGCGACGAACAGAAAAAGGAGATTTACCGTGCTGTGGCAAATGCCCAGCTGGAAGCGTGGCATAAAGGGTCCGGATATTTTTACTGGAGTTATAAACTGATGACGGATACGGTCAATACGCCCGGATGGATTGGCTGGGACAGCTGGGACTTCGGCAGATGTGCAGATTTTGGCTGGTTCCTTGTAGAGGAAGAGAGAACGAGATAGAGGAAGGGGAAGAAAAATGAGCAGTAAAACAAATATGGATCCTAATGCCAGACTTTCATTTTTAGAGCGGTTCGCTTATGGTATCGGAGACTATGCAGGAAACCTGGTTTACTCTGCAATCAGTGCCTTTCTGCTGGTATATTATACAAACGTAGTAGGAGCAAATGCAGGAACGGCGGCATCGATTATCGCTTTTTCCAAAATCCTGGACGGAATTTCCGACCTGGTAATGGGTTATATTGTAGACCACACCCACAGTAAATACGGCAAGGCGCGTCCCTGGATTGCCAGGCTCTGTGTGCCCCTGGCAGTCAGCACGGTGCTGATGTTCAGCGTGCCGGCCGGGATTACGGGAACGGTGCGGATTGTGTATATGTTCCTGACTTACAATCTGGTATCTACCATTTTCTATACAGGAATCAATGTACCTTATGCAACCATGAACAGCCTGATGACGCTGAACCGTTATGAAAGAGGCCTTCTTGGAAACTTCCGTATGCTGCTGGCGACGGCGGGAACCATGACGATAAACACCGTGGTCATGAAGATGACCGGCTTTTTGTATAAAGAAAACCACGCGATAGTCGCGTGGTTCCATAAAAGCTTTAGCGGTGTATTCAGAAATAAAACTCCTAATGTGTATAATAAAAACGTGACCTGCCAGTTACGTAAATAAAAACACATTAG
>DWYV01000066.1 GCA_019118525.1 Candidatus Bariatricus faecipullorum | reverse complement strand
GCCAGCCCGTACCCGTCCCCGACTTCAATTTAGAAAATATTTAGAAAATAATACAGAATTATTTAGAGATGTCTGGTAGACTTTATATCAGGGGGGATGTCATCCCCCCTGATATATACTCCGCAAGGATGCGCAGGGATTCGGTAAGGAAGATGTCAGCGGAAGCTGACCCGAATCCCGCGCCAGGACCCGCAAGCGGGTCTTGAACATAAGATTAAGAAAGGAAAGTCTGCCGGCGTTTTTGTGCGATAACGGAAAACACGGGCAGAAAAAAGGAAGTACAGGAGGAACGGAATGACTGGATTTGAAACAGTGATACTGGACTGGATACAGCAGAATCTCCGCACACCTATGCTGGACAGTGTGATGGTGTGGATTACCAGGCTGGGAAACGGAGGAGCCTGCTGGATAATTCTGGGGCTGATTCTTCTGGCCTCGAAAAGGCACCGGAAAGCGGGCGTATGTGTGCTGGCCTCTGTGCTGGTGACGACAGTGACGGCGAACCTGGTGCTAAAAAGCCTGGTGGGGGCTCCGCGGCCCTGCGACATCAATGAGGCGATACAGCTTCTCATACCAAGGCCCTCGGGAAGTTCGTTCCCTTCCGGGCATACGGCAGTGTCGTTTGCCGCGGTGACGGCCCTCTGGCTGGAAAAAGAGCGAATCTGGTATGCCGCTCTGGTGCTGGCCGTGCTGATTGCGTTTTCCCGCATGTATCTGTACGTTCATTTCCCGGGGGACGTGCTGGGCGGTATTCTGACCGGGGTGCTTTGCGCTTTTCTGACAGCCTGGCTTTTCAAACAGATTCGGGGATGGTATGGAAAAAAGAGAGCTTCTGCGGTATGATGGAAAAAGAACAACCGGGCGGCTGCCGCGGCAGCCTGGCAGACCGGTAAAAAGGAGAGAAAAAAGTGCCGTTAAAAAAAAGAATGTTTCGTTATAATATGGTATTTCTTCTGGCCTCCCTATTGGCGCTTCTGGCAGTAGTGCTTGTGGTGCTGGTGCTGTTTGAAGATTCTCTGGAGCAGACCTGGCACGGCCTGGAACAGGAGATGCTGTCCGGCGGCGAGGAAGCCGGCATGCTGGAAGAAGGAGTGCATACCTTCCTTCAGCAGTCCTTCACCACGCTGGTGGCGGCCCTTCTGCTGGCAGGTGCCGGTGCGGTGACCGTGAGTCTGATACTGGCGGGAGTTTTTACGAGAAGAATGAACCGGATGGTCATGGAGCCGCTGGAGGAACTGGGAAAAGGAGCCCTGCGTATCCAGAGCGGAAATCTGAAAGAAGAGATTACTTATCAGGGAGAAGAAGAGTTTGAAAATCTCTGCCGGACTTTTAACAGTATGCAGGCAAAGATTCTGGAAAATCAGGAGCAGAAAATCCGGGACGAAAGAGCCCGGACGGACATGGTGACAGGGATTTCCCACGACCTTCGGACGCCGCTGACATCCATACAAGGCTATATTAAAGGCGTTCTGGATGGGGTGGCAGACACGCCGGAGAAACAAAAAAGTTATCTGGAAACAGCATATGAGTCCACAGAAGAAATGAATGTATTTTTAAAGAAATTATTTGTTTTCTCCAGGATGGAGAGTGGCCAGATGCCCTTCCATATGGTAAATGTAAACCTGGGAGAATTTGTGGACAGCTGGGCCGCCGGAAAGGAAGCGGTTCTGGAAAAAGAAGACGTTCATATCCGCCTGGAACGGGAGCAGGAAGAAATGCCGGAAGTTCCCCTGGATGTGGAACAGATCCGGCGGATACTGGAAAACCTGCTGGAGAACAGCCTGAAATACGCCGGGGTCCGGCCACTGTATCTGGATACCCGGATCCGCTCCCGCGGGGACGGCTCGGCAGAGCTGGTCTGGAAAGATAACGGGCAGGGTGTGCCGGAGCAAAAGCTGGAGCAGATTTTCGAGCGGTTCTACCGCTGTGACGAGTCCCGGAACCAGAAAGGAAGCGGTGTGGGACTTTATGTGGTCCGGTATATCATGGAGAGACACCAGGGAGAGATTCGGGCGGAGAATGAATAGGGGCTGAAGCTGACGCTGCTGTTTCCGTCCAAAGGAGGAAGAGAAAGTGGAAACCATACTGATAGTGGAAGATGACAGAAAGATAGCAGAACTGGAACGGGACTACCTGGAAAGCAGCGGTTACCGGACCGTCATAGTGGAAAATGGTCTGGAGGTTATCCCTGCACTGAAGAGACAGCCCTTTGACCTGGTACTGCTGGATGTCATGCTTCCGGGAAAAAGCGGGTACGACATCTGCCGGAGACTGCGGGAAGAATGGGACATACCAGTGCTCATGGTTACGGCCCGGACGGAAGGCGTGGACGTCATCCGGGGGCTCGGCCTTGGCGCGGACGATTATATCACCAAGCCTTTTGACCCGGCCCAGCTTGTGGCCCGGGTGAAAGCCCATCTGTAACGGTACCAGAGGCTCACCGGGAAGAACGGGGAGAACCAGAAACCGGAACGGCTGGAGGCCGGAGACGTTGTCCTGGAGCCGAAGACATGGAAGGTCTGGAAAAAAGGAGTCGAAATCCGTCTCCCCAACCGGGAATTTGAACTCCTGCGGTTTCTGGCGCAGAACCCGGGGATTGTATTTTCCAAAGAAGAACTGTTCGAGCAGGTGTGGGGGTATGATTATGTATCGGACGCGGCCACTGTGTCCGTGCATATTAACCGGCTCCGGGAAAAAATAGAGGATGACCCCAGAAACCCGCGGATTATCGAGACGGTATGGGGAGCAGGCTACCGGCTGAACAGGCAGTAAAACAGGAAACAAAACCAGAAATAGAACAGTGAAAGAAGAGTGAGTGATATGTGGCTTTTATGTGCGGCCGGCTCTGCCCTTTTCGCAGGACTGACCTCGATTTTTGCAAAATGCGGAATCCGGAAAACGGACTCCACGGTGGCGACAGCCCTGCGGACGGTGGTGATTCTCATCTTTTCCTGGATTATGGTTCTGCTGACGGGCTCCGACCCCCAGATTCGGAATCTGGACGCCAGAACGCTTCTATTCCTGGTGCTCTCCGGCCTGGCCACGGGAGCTTCCTGGCTGTGCTATTTCCGGGCCCTGCAGCTTGGCGATATCAACAAAGTAGTGCCCATTGACAAATCCAGCACCGTGCTGACAATCATACTGGCGCTGATTTTCCTGGGAGAAGGCATCAGTCCTGCGAAAGGGGTGGCCGTGGTGGTGATAGCCCTGGGCATCCTGCTGATGACAGAAAAGAAAGAATCCGACGGAAAAGAGCAGGGCGGCTGGTTTCTCTATGCGGCCGGTTCCGCCCTGTTTGCCAGCCTGACAGCGATTCTGGGAAAAATCGGCATTTCCGGGGTGGAATCCAATCTGGGAACCGCCATCCGTACAACAGTCGTCCTGGTGATGGCCTGGATGATGGTGGCGGTGACGGGAAAAGGAAAAGAACTGCGGAAGATTCCGAAGACAGAGCTGGGATTCATCTGCGCGTCCGGCCTGGCCACGGGAGCTTCCTGGCTGTGCTACTACCGGGCCCTGCAGGAAGGACCGGCCAGCGTGGTGGCTCCGGTTGACAAACTGAGCGTACTGGTGACAGTGGCATTTTCCTACGTGGTATTTGGAGAAAAACTGAACAGAAAAGAAGGGGCCGGCCTGGTTCTGCTGACAGCCGGAACCGTGGCCATGGCCCTGCTGTAAAGGGAAAATATCCTCCGGAAATATCCCCTCCGGGGGCTTCTGCCGGGAGAAGTTTTCTGGTATAATACCAGAATATGAAAAAATCTGACCGCAGAAGCGGAAGGAGGCGGACTGAAGTCCGGACACGGGAAATTTCCCGGAAATCTGCACAGAAACACAATGGAAACGAACTGAAAAATTTGTAGGCAGAAGCCTGCTGTATTCGTCAGAAGAAGAGTACAGCAGGCTTTTTGCGCGGCAATGCCGCGAGATGAGCGAGGTATCGCAACAGTCACGATAAGAGAGGATGAGCAGAAAATGAAAACAGGACTGCAGAGAGATATATGGAGAGAAGAAAGAGCACTGAAGAGCCGGATTGTCACCTACTGGGACAAAAGAGCAGACAGCTTTCGCAAACAGCGGGACACAGATATGAAGAACGGCCAGTATCAGGTATGGGAGGAGGAACTGGAGAGGCGGCTGCCCCGGAAAACCGGGCTTCGCATTCTGGACGTGGGCTGTGGCTGCGGGTTCTTTTCCCTGATACTGGCAGGACGGGGGCACCGGGTAACGGGAATCGACCTGACGGCAAACATGGTGGAGCAGGGCCGTCATCTGGCCGAAAAATACGGGATTCCAGTGGACTTAAGACAGATGGACGCAGAACATCTGGCTTTTCCGGCGGAATCCTTTGACGCGGTTATCAGCCGGAATCTGACCTGGACCCTTCCCCACCCGGACGAGGCCTACCGGCAGTGGCTGCGGGTACTGAAAAAAGGCGGCATTCTGCTGAATTATGACGCAGAGTATGCCCGATACCATCAGGCCCACGGCCTGGACGGGGAGAAGGCCCACGGCATGCTTTCCGCCGGACAGAAAGCAGAGTGCCTGGATATTTACCGGATGCTGGAAGTCAGCCGCTGGAAACGGCCACAGTGGGACCTCCGGTTTCTGCGGCAGAACGGCTGCGGGGAAGTGGAAGTGGACCTGCAGGCCGGCAGACGGCTCTTTCCCGGGGAGAATCAGAACCAGGAGGACTGCCCCGTTTTCTGTATCCGCGCAGTAAAGGGGAGCCGGGACCGGCAGGGAGAATAAACATGAAGCGCTATCTGATAAAACGACTGCTTCTGCTTGTGCCGGTTCTGTTCGGCATTACCTTTCTCTCCTTTGCCATGATGTACCTGGCCGGAAGTGATGCCGTTCTTCAGCAGATGGACGCAACGGGGCTTGCCCTCTCCCGGGAGGCGCTGAACGCGCAGCGGGCCAGCCTGGGACTGGATAAGCCCTTTCTCGTTCAGTATGTGACCTGGCTGGGCAGGTTCCTCACCGGAGATATGGGGACCAGCTATGTGTCCGGGGAAGAGGTGTTTTCCGTGTTTTTGTCAAAACTTCCGGCCACCCTTGAGCTGGCGGCGGTGTCCATGATTCTGACCCTTCTGATTTCTCTGCCGCTGGGAATTCTGGCGGCAGTCCGGCAGAATAAATGGAGCGACTATCTCATCCGGTTCGCCAGCTTCACAGGAAACAGCCTTCCGAACTTCTTTGTGGCGCTGGTGCTGATGTACCTGCTGTCCATCCGGGTTCCGCTCTTTCCGGTGATTGCAGACGGAACGGGCTGGAAGAGTGTGGTTCTTCCCAGTCTGACCCTGGCGGTGGCCATGTCGGCAAAATATCTGCGGCAGATACGGGCGGCGGTGCTGGAGGAACTGGGGAAAGATTACGTGACAGGGGCCAGAGCCAGGGGCATCCGGTTTTCCGTGACCCTCTGGAAAAGCGTACTCCGCTCCTGCCTGGTTCCCATTCTGACCCTGATGACACTTTCGGCGGGAAGCCTGCTGGGAGGAACGGCCATCGTGGAATCCATTTTTTTATGGGACGGAGTAGGGAAAATGGCGGTGGATGCCATCAGCATGAGGGACTATCCGGTGATTCAGGCCTATGTGGTCTGGATGGCGCTCATCTATGTGCTGGTAAACCTGGTCATGGATGTGCTTTATCAGGTGCTGGACCCCAGAATCCGGCTGGGAGGTGAAAAGGCATGAGAACACAGAAAAAACGGAAGCTGCTCTGTTTTGCCGGACTGGCGCTGCTTCTGCTGGCAGTGGCCCTGCTTGCAGAACAGCTCAGCCCTTACGACCCGAATCAGCAGAATTATGAAATGGCCCTGCAGGCCCCCAGCATGGCCCATCCCTTTGGGACAGACCGGTATGGCCGGGATATGCTTTCCCGCGTGCTGGCAGGAGCGCGTATCAGCATCTTTTCTGCCCTGGCCGTTGTGCTGGCTTCCTCGGTTCTGGGAACCGGCGTGGGGATTCTCTGCGGTTACGCGGGAAAGGTTCTGGATACGGTGCTGATGCGGATTGCCGACGTCTGTCTGGCCTTTCCGGGGCTGGTGTTTGCCCTGGCTATTGCCGCCCTGCTGAACGGGGGCACAATAAGCGCAGTGATTGCCCTGACGGCAGTCAGCTGGCCAAAATACGCCCGCCTTTCCAGAGGGCAGACTCTGGCCGTCCGGCAGGAAGACTATATAGCGGCGGCCCGCCTTTCCGGGGACAGTACCCTGCAGATACTGGTGCGCCATGTACTGCCTGGAATCGGTAGTCAGATACTGGTAACCGCCATGCTGGATGTGGGTACCATGATGATGGAACTGGCCGCGCTTTCTTTTCTCGGGCTGGGAGCCAGACCGCCTGCGGCGGAATGGGGCAGTATGATGAGCGGGGGAAGAAGCATGCTTCAGACACGGCCCTGGGTGGTGCTGACGCCGGGAATCGGAATTTTCGTAACTGTGGCAGTGTTTAACCTGCTGGGTGACGCCCTGCGGGATTACCTGGAATAAATCCGGTCTGTCCGAAAGGAAGGGGCCGATAGGAAAGGAGAACCGGGATGAAACGGAAAAAAACAAAAAACAGAGGCAGCGGCCTGGCTTTTCTGCTGGCTGTGGTTCTGGCGGCCACAGCGATAAGCGGGTGCGGACGGGAAACGCAGACAGAGACAGACCTGTCCGAAAGCGGGAAAACCTTTGTCTTTGGAGATACCACATTTAACGCAGAAAACGGGGAGGCGGATATCAATCCCCATAACGGCAACGGCGGCTGGGCCTGCATCCGCTACGGAGTGGGGGAAACGCTGTTCCGGTTCAGTGATTCCATGGAGACAGAGCCCTGGCTGGCCGAAAGCTGGGAAAACTTAGATGAGCTGACCTGGCAGATAACCCTGCGGGAGGGGATATCCTTTACCAGCGGACGGGCGCTGGACGCGGAGGCAGTAAAGGAATGTCTGGAGGACCTGGTGGAGAACCATGTCCGGGCGGCCGGAGATTTGCAGATTGCGGAAATTATGGCAGAAGGCCGGACGCTGACTATACGGACAGAGACGCCGGTGCCTGCCCTGACCGGTTTCCTGGCAGACCCCTATGCCTGCATATTTGATGTGGAGGCCGGCGTGTCGGAAGAGGGAATCGTGCAGGGGACAGGCCCCTACCGGGCGGTTTCCCTGACTACGGACCAGGAGCTTCGCCTGGTGAAAAATGAGAACTACTGGAACGGAGAGCCGAAGCTGGACGGGATAACCATCCGGACAATCTCAGACGGGGACACCCTGACCATGGCGCTGCAGTCGGGGGAAATCGACGGGGCATACGGGGTGCCCTACGCCAGCTATCCCTTGTTTGAAAATGAGAACTATACCTTTTCAGGCTGCGCCACCAGCCGGGTCTTCTTTGGCGCCATGAATTTCAAAAGTGGGATTACCAGCGACCCGGCAGTGCGCCAGGCCATTGCCATGGGGATAGATAAGGAAGGGTTTGTGGAAACCCTCCTTGGAGGAAACGGCTATGTGGCCGCGGGTGCATTTCCCGACAGCTTTTCGTTTGGCGGGGGCGCAGTGAGGGCCGCCTCCTATGACCCGGAAGGAGCCCGGGAGGTTCTGGAGGAAGCGGGATGGCGGGATACCGACGGAGACGGCGTCCGGGAAAAGGATGGTACGCCGCTGGTGCTGAGGTGGCTGACCTATCCCAGCCGTCAGGAGCTTCCCCTGCTGGCAGAAGCGGCCCAGGCCACCCTGGAAGACATCGGTTTCCAGATGGAGATAAACAGCACGGCGGACCACAACCGCATCCGGGCGGACGAAACCGCCTGGGATATTTATGTCAGCGCCATGGTAACGGCGCCCACCGGAGACCCGGAATACTTTTTTAAGTATCACTGTCTGGATTCTTCCAGCAGTAACGACGGACAGTATCACAGCGACCGGCTGGAAGAGCTGGCCGGGGAACTGGCACAGACGTTTGACACGGACCGGCGGGCAGAACTGGCGGTGGAGATGCAGCAGGTCATTCTGGACGACAATGCCTATGTGTTCTGCTCCCATCTGCGCATGAACATGATAACAAAATCTACGGTGACCGGGCTGACCGCCCATCCCTGCGATTACTATGAAATCACGGCGGAACTGGACATGGAAGGATAGAAAAGGGCAATGGAACAACTGTTAAGATGTAAAAATCTGGAGGTCTGCCGTCAGGGCCGGCCGGTACTTGGACAGATAGATTTTTCCCTGGGGAAAGGAGAAATCCTGGGGATTGTGGGAGAGTCCGGAAGCGGGAAAACCACCCTGCTGAAAACGGTTCTGGGACTTCTGGGGCCGGAGGGAGCCGTGACGAAAGGAGCGGTGTGGTTTGGGGAGAAAAACCTGACGGCTCTTTCCGAAAAGGAACTGCAGAACATCCGGGGGCGCCGGATAGGCATGGTCTTTCAGAATGCAGAGGCCTCCTTCTGCCCGGTGCGGACCATGGGAGACCAGCTTGGCGAAATTCTGTGCGCCGGGGAAAAGATGCCCAAAAAAGAGAGAAAAGAAAGAATTCTGCATCTTCTGGAAGGACTGGGATTCCCGGAAGGAGAACAGCTTCTGGGGAAATATCCGTTTCAGCTTTCCGGAGGCATGAATCAGAGAATGGGCATTGCCGCCGCCATGCTGTCCCGGCCGGATATTCTGCTGGCGGACGAGCCTACCAGCGCCCTGGATGTGGCCGTGCAGAGACAGGTGGTGGAAGAACTGCAAAAACTTCGCAGGAACTTTGGCACCGCACTGCTTCTGGTTACCCATCACATCGCGCTGGCCGGAGCGGTGGCAGACCGTCTGCTGGTACTCCGGGAAGGTAAGGCAGAAGAGTACGGAAGTACGGAGCAGGTGCTGAATCATCCACGGAGCGCTTATACCCGGGAACTGCTTGCGGCGGTGCCCCGACTGAAAGGACAGCCGTAAAAAAGCGCCCGGTACGGGCAGGGAGAGAAGAGATGGAACCATTACTGGAAGTGAAAAATCTGACAAAAACGTTTGAAGAAAACCGGGGAGGGAAGGGACTGTTTCTGCCCAGGAAAGAGTGGAAAAAGAAGGGCCTGACAGCGGTAAACCAGGTCAGTTTTTCGCTGTATCCGGGAGAAATTCTGGGAATTGCCGGGGCCTCCGGCGCAGGGAAAAGCACAGTGGCCAGGGCGGTCACCCGTCTTCTGGATGTGACATCCGGAGAAATTTTTTTTCACGGAAAAGAAATAACCCGCGCAGAGGGAAAAGCGCGGGATGAGGTTTATCAGCATATGCAGATGGTATTCCAGTCTCCGGAAGCCTCCTTTCATCCCCGTCACACCCTGGGGTACAGCATTGGGGAAAGCTTTCGGAACAGGGGATATTCCAGAAAGGAAGCACAGAAGGAGGCAGGGAAACTTCTGCGTGTCTGTGGCCTGCCGGAGAGTCTTGCCTTCCGGTATCCCCGGGAGGTCAGCGGCGGCCAGTGCCAGCGGGCGGCCATCGCCCGGGCGCTTTCCAGGGAACCGGAACTTCTGGTCTGTGATGAAGCCACCAGTGCCCTGGATGTGATGGCGCAGAAAAAGATAGTAGACCTGCTTCGGAAACTGCGGCAGGAATACAAGATGGCCTGCCTTTTCATCTGCCACGACCTGGCTCTCGTTCAGAGCCTCTGCGACCGGGTCCTGATTATGGAGGATGGAAAAATCGCAGAGGAAGGAAGAACGGAAGACGTCCTTCAGAATCCGAAAAGCAGGGCGGCCCGGGCGCTTCTGGAAGCAGTTATTTGATAAACTGCTCCAGCGCTTTTTTAAACTTTTCCAGCGCTTCCGGGTCATTTTCCGTGACCGCGTCCACGATACAGTGGTCCAGATGGTCTTTCAGAATGATTTTTCCCGTGTTTGTCAGGGCGGCCCGGACCGCGGCAAGCTGAATCAGGACTTCGGAACAGTCTTGTCCGTTTTCCACCATTTTTTTCACCGCTTCCAGGTGCCCGATAGCCCGGGAGAGCCGGTTGACCACAGCCTTCGTCTGGGTATGGCTGTGTGTATGTGAATGCGTATTTGTATCTGCATTATCTGTATCTGCATGCGTATGTGCAGGGTTCTGCTGTGTCTCTTTCATAACGGGTACCTCCGGCCTTTATTATGCAGGCAGAAAGAAGAATTTGTCAAGAAAGAGAACAGGCACCTTGCAGTTACTTTCAGGTTTACACTGCAAAACGAGGGGCTGTCGCACTAAATAATTAGTGCGGCAGCACTTTTTACAAAGAATAAGAGCCAGGTCTGTGCAGGGCCTGGCTCTTGGTGTAAAATTTATTTATGCGACTAAATAAACTATTACAGAAAGATTATACCTTATCTTCTCTGTACTATCAAATCAAACTTCCGCTGGACGTGGAAATTTTGATTCCGGCAGACGACCCGGTCCGTCTTCTGAGCGCATTTGTGGAGGGAATGGAGCTCAGGGATCTTTATCAGACTTATGGAAAGATAAAGAAAAATCAGGCGACACCGAGGCAGCTGCTTAAAATCATGGTCTATGCCGGCATGAACCGGATATATTCCAGCCGGGATATCGAAACTGCATGCCGCAGAGACATTAACTTCATGTACCTTCTGGAAGGAAAACCAGCGCCTGACCATGCAACCTTTGCCCGTTTTATTTCCCTTCATTTCGCCCAATGCTCGAAAAAGACATTAGCTGAGGTGTCGAAACTCTTATATTCTCTTGGAGAGATTTCCGGGAAAAGCATCTTTATTGATGGGACCAAAATAGAATCCGTTGCGAACAAATATACTTTTGTCTGGAAAAAGGCTGTTACGAAAAATCAGGCAAAACTTTTCGATAAGATCCTTGCCCTTGTGGAAGAGTGTGAAAATCTTTACGGTTTCAAGATTACTTATAATGGGAAAGTCTCTCTTCACACATTAAAAAGGCTGCGAAAAAAGCTGTGCAGGATCAGGCAGGAGGAAGGGATTGCCTTTGTCCATGGAACCGGACGACGAAAAACACGCCTTCAGAAATCGCTGGAAACTCTGGAAACTTACATAGCAAAACTGAAGGAGTACAATAAAAAACTTTATGTCTGTGGAGACCGTAACAGTTATTCTAAAACAGATCCGGATGCGACTTTTATGCGAATGAAAGAAGATGCCATGCTCAATGGGCAGCTGAAACCGGCTTATAATCTTCAGCACGGGGTGGATTCAGAATACATTACATG
>DWYV01000065.1 GCA_019118525.1 Candidatus Bariatricus faecipullorum | reverse complement strand
AGATGTGTATAAGAGACAGGCCCGTACCCGTCCCCGACTACAATTTAAAAACAATTCAGACAAGAAGATTTCTCACCATCTCCGCGTCAAAAGCCACGGATTCGGCATGATTTACTTCAATCTGGTACAGGGCATTGGCGGCAAGGTGCTCTGCTGCCTGCTCCAGGTCCCGGATTCCGCTGGTATCTCTGTGCAAATCAATCACCGCGTCCAGCCCATCTTCGGTCAGACTGCACTCGTTTTCCTGCATGCCTATCCGCTTCAGCACTTTGGGAAGTGCATACCGGGAAAAAATTACTTTCTTCTCTTCCGGGGTATAATCCGGGATCTCAATCACGGCGAAACGGGACATCAGCGGCGCGCTGATTAAGCTCAAATCGTTGGCCGTGGCAATCGGATACACGCCTCCGGTCGGAATCATACATTCGATATAGTTATCGGTAAACCCGAGATTGTCCAGCAGGGTCAGCAGAACATCGGCCGGATTCCCGCTTCCTTTGCCGGAAGAGGCCTTGTCCAGCTCATTGATGATGAAGACCAGATTCGACTCTCCCGCCATGGAAAAGGCGTCCATAATGATTCCCGGCTTTGCATTCGCGTAAATCCGGGAACTTCCGGTAAGCTGTTCCGGGTCGTTGATGGAACTCATGTCCAGCGTAGTCCAGGGCAGTTTCAGAATCCGCGCTACCGCATAGGCTATCTGGGATTTTCCGGTTCCGGCAGGCCCGACGAGCAGCAGCCCGTAGGCCGGCAGCGTATGGGTCCGGTTTATCTGAATAATCGTCTCGATAATGCGCTGTTTTACCCGCTCCATGCCGTAGAGCTCCTCATCCAGAATCCGGCGGGCCTCATCCGGGTCAATGGCCTCAAAATAATTTCCCTTCCACTGAATATTCATCATAATGGAAAGCGCCCTCTGGGCGTGCCGCCGCTCCTCGGGGGACACCTCGCTGGAATGAGCCACCGCCAGATTTCTTCTGGCCCAGAGCCGGATATTGTCCGGCAGCGTTCTTCCGGCGCAGGTAATAAAATCCGTAATACTCTGGATACTGGTAAGCTTCATGCTGTCTCCCGTTTCCTCCTCGTCCTCATCCGGGATTTCCGCAGACGGGGCGTCGCTGGAAAGCAGCCGCTCAATCATAAACTGCAAAAACCCGTCCTCGGCGGAAAGCTTCCCCTTCGCTCCCGCAAAGGCCACCTCCCGGATCCGGTATACGGCATAGCCCGCTTCCTGAACCGCCCCGGAAAGGCGCACCTGAATATGGTGCTCGCCAAGCCATTTCAAAAGGCTGACAAACCGGGCGTCAAGCTTCAGAATGTCTGCGCTTACGTCTCCTTCCCCGCCTTTGAACTCAAAAGCCGTTTTCCGGGCAGGATTGGTAAACACGCCTCCGGTATGGTGCTTTAGCTGTCCGGCCCGGTTATCCAGCACCAGAATCGGGTGCTCCGCAGAAGCCTCTGACTCACTGGAATAAAAAATTTCATACGTGCATTCCGGATTTTTGTTCTCTTCCGGGGAGCTGGTAAAATCAAAAACTGGCATAAGATACCCCCTGTATATTCTCTCTTTTTTGTTGTTTTAGTTTAGCATAAAACTTCCGGCAATACAATCACCGCCTCTCATCAAACAGACTCAGCTGTTCCCACCGGGGTTCCGTTCTTTTTTCCCGGCCTTTCTCCTCCAGGATGACTCCCTCCGGCAGTTCTTCCAGAAAACCGGATACTTCCCCGGATGTGGTCAGAATCAGTTCCTCCTTCGCACGGGTCATTCCCACATAGAGAAGCCGCCGTTCCTCTTCCACATCTGCCGGGCCCTTCTGATTTTCCAGGGGAATCTTCCCTTTCTCCACGCCACAGAGAAATACCACCGGAAATTCCAGTCCTTTCGCCCCGTGAAGCGTCATCAGCCGCACCGCGCCGGAACGGTAATTCCTCTCACCGGGCCGCTTCAGGTCACTTTCCACCCCCAGAAGCAGGGCCTGACAGAATTCCCGCATGTCTGAATAACACACTGCCATATTTTCCAGATGCTTCATACTGTCACTGGCCGTTATCCCGGCTTCCTGCTGCCAGAGGGCCAGAAACTTCAGCGGCTTCTCTTTTTCGTATGCCTTTCGCAGATTTTCCGCCGTGCGCCGGGCCACTTCCCGGCTCTCCTCATTCCAGTCCAGCTTCCACAAAAGCTCCAGCGCCTCCCATTCCCTTCGCTCGTCCTCCGGATTTTCCAGGAACCGGAAGAAAGCCAGACTGCCCCGGATTTCCTCCTCCTTTAAAAAATCCTCCCGGCCGGTCACAATATAGGGAATCCCTTCCTTTTTCAGGCAGGTTTCCAGAACATTCGCCTGATAATGGGTCCGGTACAAAACGGCAATATCGTCAAAACCGCAGGGTTCTCTTCCCTCCAGCGTTCCGTAAGACTTCTGGGCATCCAGCATTCCGATTCCGCCCGTCAGACGGTTGATTTCCTTTGCGATAAAAATTCCTTCCGACATCCGGCTGTCATTTTTCACCAGGCGGACCGGCAGCGTTCCCGGGTGATGGACATGAAGAATCCGTTTTTCTCCGGGATTGCGGGAAATCACTTCCAGCGCCGCCTTAAGTACCGGCGCCGGAGAACGGTAATTCTCCGTCAGCCGGATTCTCGTCGGGGCGCCTTCCTCTTCCAGCCTTTCAAAACATCCGGCGTCGGCTCCCCGGAATCCATAAATAGACTGGTCTGCGTCCCCGATAACAAAAAGCTCCCGCCCCTTCCGGTTCCAGGCCTTTATCAGTCGGTACTGAAGAGGGCTGCTGTCCTGAAATTCATCCACCAGCAGGTAGGAAAACCGTTTTTCCCAGGCTTCTCCCGCCTTCCCCTCTTCAAATATCTGCGCCGTTTCCAGAAGCAGGTCTTCAAAATCCAGAAGATTCTGCTCCCGCTTTGCCCTTTCATAGTACCCTTCCGCCCTTTCCAGCAGCGGATTCCCGGCAGGCGTTTCTTCCGGGCCGCTCTTTCGTCCGGACTCTCTCCACCGGAAAAAGGTCTCTGTACTCTCCGGGCAGCCCGCCTCCGTCAGGGCCTGCCCGGCCAGCTGTTCTATTTCTTCCTCTCCCGCCAGGGAAAAGGGCCTGCCCATTTCCTTTAAAAAAGCATAGCAGATACCGTGAAATGTGCCCGTCTGCAGGCTGTGAATCTTCCGCTTTCCGCCCAGACTGTCTGCCAGGCGGCTCCGCAGCTCTTCTGCCGCCTGATTCGTAAAAGTCACTGCTGTAATTTCTCCCGGTTTCACCTTCCGGTACTCCAGCAGATACTGGATTCTTGCTGTCAGCGTTTTTGTCTTTCCCGTTCCCGGGCCCGCAGTCACCGCGATTTTCCGGTCAGGCGCCGTCACCGCACGGCGCTGTTCCTCATTCAGGGCTTCCCTTTTCCCCGGATCCGGATTCAGATTTGAATTTGCATTCGGCTCCTGCTCCTGCCGGACTGTCCCGGTTTCTTCCGGCACCGGTTCCGCGCTTCCCGGTTCTTCCTGCTCCGGTTTTTGGGGAACCGGCGGCTCTTCTTTTTTTCCTGCTCCCAGCATATCCAGAAAATCCATCTGCCCTTCCGGGTTTGCCAGTTCATCCGCCGTAAAAAGGCGAATCACTCCATATTCTCCGTCAAATCCGGGTATCCGCTCCACCTGGCCCCGGCGCAGTCTGGCAATGCCCTGGGCAATCCTGTCCCCTGCCGCCTGACGGATATCCTCCAGCGGAATCTCCCGCAGAATTTCAAATTCCGGGCCCAGTTTTTTCAGCATGGCCAGGTATTCCCTCTGCACGCCGGCTGACGCCGCTCCGTGTCCCGTCACAGAGGCAATCACCTCCGGCAGGGGCACCAGACTCTCAAAAGCGCCCGCATCCGGTTTCGCATAACCTCCCGGGCGGTCCGCCAGGGCCTCCACCCGGTGCGATACGCCGATGGTAATCTTTTTCCCGCATACCGGACAGATTCCCCCGTACCTTTCTGTCTGCGCAGGCGTAAGGCAGAGATGACATTTCCGGTGTCCGTCCATGTGATACTTCCCCTCTTCCGGGAAAAACTCAATCGTCCCGTACAGTCCTTTTCCCGTCTGAATGGCCTGCTCTACGCCTTTGTAGGAAAGTTCCGTATCCAGCAGCGTGGCTTCCCGGCCCAGTTTTGCCGGAGAATGGGCGTCTGAATTTGACACCAGATGATACCCGTCCAGCGCGGACACCCGCCAGTTCATGGGCGGGTCCGAAGACAGTCCCGTCTCCACGGCGTGCACATAAGGCGTCAGATCCTCAAAACAGTCTTCTGCCGAGTCAAATCCGGAAAACGCGCCGAACAGAGAAAAATGAGGCGTCCAGATATGGGCGGGAATGTACACGGACCGGGGAGACAGCTCCATGGTAATCTCCAGCAGGTCCCGGCAGTCCAGTCCCAGAATGGGCCTGCCGTCAGAGTGAATGTTTCCAATCTCTTCCAGCCTTCCGGAAATCCGTTCCGCGTCCTCCAGTCCCGGGAGCAGAATCAGGCTGTGCACCTTCCGCACCCGCCCGTTCTTTTTATAGATAGAACTGATTTCTCCCGTCACCAGAAACCGGGGATTCCAGGACGTATCGGCCGTTTCATCCGCAATCCGGTACGCTTCTTTCAGCACGTAGAGCCCTTCTTCTGCCGGTTCCAGTTTTTCCTGAAGCTCCTCCCGCCAGGCCGGGTGGGTAAAATCCCCGGTCCCCACGATATGAATCCCTTTTCTCCGGGCCCACAAGTCCAGGTACTCTGGCGTACAATCCTTACTGGTAGCCCGGGAATACCGGGAATGAATATGTAAATCCGCAATATACATCGTAATTCCTCCGTTCTTCTGCCCCTTATTATACGACTTTTTCATCCCCTCTTCGACAAATTTCTGCAAAAGGAGTAAGAAAAATGGTACAATAAGAAAAAGGAAAAGCCATAAAAGCGGGTGAATACTATGGATGTTATGACAAAAGAACAGCGCCGGAAAAATATGCAGCATATCCGTTCCCAGGATACGCGTATCGAAGTACTGCTTCGAAAAGCGCTCTGGGCCAAAGGCTACCGTTACCGGAAAAATGTCCGGTCCCTTCCCGGGAAACCGGACATCGTTTTTACCAGATATAAAATCGCCATTTTCTGCGATGGAGAGTTTTTTCACGGAAAAGACTGGGAAGTTCTGCGCCCGAAACTGGAGAAAAGCAATAACAGCCAGTTCTGGATTAGTAAAATTTCCCGCAACCGGGAACGGGATGACGAGGTCAACAAAAAGCTTCTTTTCGAAGGCTGGACCGTCATCCGGTTCTGGGGCGAAGACATCAAAAAACATACCGACGAATGTGTCAGGGTTATTGAAGAAACCATATTTGAGAAAAAGATGGAAGAATAAACCGCCTTACACCAGTCCCGGGGGAACGTTTCGCCCGCCGAATCAGAATGCTTTACTTCGATAAACCGTTTTTCCCCCGGTCATGGTCAGCACCGGCAGGATATCTTTCATTTTCATAACATCCACGGTAAAAATGTCTGCGTCCAGAACCACCATATCCGCATAATACCCTTCCCGGATTCTGCCTTTCCGGTCCTCCATAAACTCCGCATAGGCGCTCTCCAGCGTATACGCGTCTACGGCTGTTTCCACATCCACACATTCAGAGGGATAAAAACCTCCTTCCGGCCTTCCCTCCTTATCTTTTCTGGTTACTGCCATATAAAGATTCACAAAGGGATTGCAGTCCTCTACCGGACAGTCCGTGCCATAGGAAAGATGTACTCCGTTTCGCAGCAGCGTGCCAAAGGCATAAGAAGTCGAGGCAAGCTCTTTCCCGCACAGTTCTTCCACAATCTTCATATCCGCGTCCAGAAAAACGGGCTGGGCAAAGACCAGAATCTTCTCTTCTTTTATCCGCTCCAGTATCTCCCGGTTTGTAATCTGGCAGTGTATCAACGCATGTCTTCGCTTATTCTCCGGATCCTGAAAAATCCGGCTGTAGCAGTCCAGCATCTCTGCCGCCGCTTTATCTCCAATTACATGGGTCACCGTCTGTACCCCATATGCTTTCGCCAGCCGGCAGTACTGCTCCAGCTCTTCCCGGCTCATCCATTCCTGCCCGTGGTTTGCCCGGTCTCCCACATAGCCGTCTTTCATCTGGGCCGTCCGGGCTCCCAGACTTCCGTCTTTAAACAGTTTCAGCGGGCCCAGCGTCAGCCAGGAGTCCTCGTCGTATTTCCCGCAGGCGAACTCTCCTTTTTCCAGATAATCCTGAAATTCTTTCAGAGAATGAAACGCTGTCTGATGGCGGTACCTGATTTTCCCCCGCCCTTCGTCATATATCTCATGCAGTATCTGAAACGCTGCACTGGTGTCCATTATGACAGTTCCCGCATCATTGCTCTGCACACTGGTAATTCCATGAGCCGCGGCATATTCCATGGCGTCCAGCAGCAGCTTTTTCCGCATCTCTTTATCCGGCTCTGCGATGAGGTCTCTGGCAGCTTTGCCGGCATTTTCCGTCAGAATTCCGCTGGGCCGGCCATCTTCTCCCATCATCACTTCCCCCTCCGGGAACCGGGCAAGTCCGCCGTCAGCTTCCAGCAGTTCCAGCACCCTGGAATTGACCGCCATCATATGCCCGCATACCCGTTCCAGCACAATGGGTATCCCGGTACTAATCCGGTCCAAATCAGCGCGCCCCGGAAGTCTGTGCCCGTCTTCAAACAAATCCTGATTCCACCCGACGGCATGGAGCCCGTTTTTGACTCTGTCCGGATGCTGTTTGATAAACTCCCGGCATATCTGAATCATTTCTCCGATGGACGCGGCCTCTCCTATCCTGGCCTGGTTCAGAAATTCTCCGAACATGGCCAGGTGCAGGTGGGTGTCATTAAAGCCGGGAATCACCGTTCTGCCTTCACAGTCAACGGTTTCCGTGTCTTTACCAGACAAGGCCATCACTTCCTGGTTCGTTCCCACCTTTCGGATAATTCCGTCTTCCACCAGGACCGCCTGGGCAAAATTCCCTTTTTCTACATATACTTTTGCGTTGTATAATAAGGTTTTCATACGATTCCTCTCTTAATCTCCGTGCTTCTTTCTGTTCTCAGAAGGTTTCGGAAATCTGTTTTCTAATATAGGTACTGTTCAGCCAGAAACAGTGTTTTTCCATTCTGCGCCCGTCCGGCAGAGGCAGGGTATCCTCAGCGCCATGGCCATGCGGACGGACGTGTGCCACCGGGCTCTCCGACTGTTTGGGAAGATTGTTTCGAATGCCCCGGGACATGGGAGTCATCACAACTCCCTCCCGCACGGTCCGTACCGCCCGCTCCCATACTTTTCGGACTTCTTCCAGGTCCTGACTGGGTATATTCCAGAACATGACCCGGTCAAACACATACGCCCCGTCTTCCCTCTGCTGAAAAATTGCAAACAGAAACTTTGCCGGGGCAAGATAGATATACAGTTCAGAATCTTCCCAGCATTCTTCCCGGCTCAGTTCTATAAAGTCAAATGCCGGAAAGGGCATACTTTCCTTCACCTTTCCATTCTTCTGCACCCGGACGGTCCTCGGAATAATTCCCGCTTTCTGGAACTCCTCTGTATATGCAATCCTGCCGGTGACTTCCAGCATACGGGCCAGAAGAATTTCATTCAGGTTTTTTGCCTTACTGTTCACCTGAAAATGCAGTTTCAGTTCCTTCTGGGTCATCCCGTAAAACGGACTGACTTTTTTCACAATATATTCCTCAAACCTGCATTTACGAAGAAGGCGCCAGTCCCGGATAACGCTGGGGCTCTCTTCCGCCCCGAACAGATACCGGTTCAGCACTCTTGTCATATAAGAGGTCTTCAGGGAATAGGCTCTCTGCTTTGCCGGAATATCGGAAAACGGCTGCTGGCGCATGCTGGAAGCGTTTACCCCTTTGGGGCAGGCGCTCAGATACAGGGTATCTCCCTCGGAAATCTCGTGAGCCCTTCCGGCCCGCACCTTCTCCATAATCTTTTCCCAGTCCTGCCTGATAATCTCCAGGTCCTCTTCCGGGAACTGAAACAGAATGGCGGCGTCTATTTTGTAATCTCCCTTTGGAATCCCCTTCCGGTATTCATAGGACATCAGAAGCAGGGTATGGCACTTATGCCAGAAAGAACTGGTATCGAAGGTTTTGTCATATTCTTCCATATAGTTAATGATATTACATACAAGCCGCTCTTTCGCACGTATCCCTTTTTTGCCATGCAGGTACGGAGTTACTTTCAGTTCCACCCCCGCCTCCGGGAAATCCGGCTCCGCTTCGGAATTTGGCGAATACCCATACCAGCTTTCTTCAATGACTGTCCCCACTGCTCCTTTTCCCGTGGAAAGACGTCCTGTCCGGTCTATCTCTTTTAGGGGGATTCCCACTGCTTCCTGCGCACGCCGCAGAACAGCTTCCCTGGTTTTATATGCTGTGTTTCCATTTCCCATTCCTGCCACCTCCCTTTGGCAACATATCTGTCCTTATCATACCTGATTCTTCTTTTTCCTTCAACCGGCGACCGGATAGCCGGAGGAATCTTCATACGGCTCCAGTTCCGTCATTCGGTTCAGATTTCTTTCAAATACCGCAAGCAGGGTTTTACAGTCCAGTCCAGATGTTACGCACCGTACCTGCTCCAGCTCTTCCAGCTTTTTCCTTCTCTGTAACCGCATGTCCTGAAGAAGCTTAAATATCTGATAGCCCTGGGCGGCATTTGCGCTGATGCGCTCCATGGTCTCAAGCATCTTCTCCATCCGGGCATACATTTCCTGAATATCCGCCTGCAGATTTTTCTCATACTGCTTAATCTCCTGATAAAACAGCACCTGACTCTCCATAAATTTCAGCCAGTCATTCTTTTTCCCATCATAAATGGTTTCCTGCTTTTCCACTGTATCCTCCTCCCTGGCTTCCTTGTCTCTCCGCTTTCTCAAATCCGAATTCTGAAAAAGTTCCGAAAGCCTTCTCGGTGTATACCTGCGTTTTTGAAGTTTCTCCATCTGTCTGGCCGCTTCTTTCGCCCTGGCCGCATTGCCGCTGTTTCCAAGAGAACGCTGAAACAAATCCAGCCGTAGCAGTTCGTCCTTAATGTCCCGTCTCTCTTCCCTGTATGTTCTCAGCATTTCCACAAGCTTCAGCGCTTTTTCGTCATCTGCTTCATACAGTTCAATATAATGCAGAATATCTGAAATTTTTAAGTCTGTTTCAGATTCTCTTTTTACCAGTTCCTCCCGGTACGCCGGGATACTGGAAACCAGAAACGCAAAGTTCTGTAAATATGCCATCCAGTCCGTTTTTTCCATGTCATGAATTTCCACGTCTTCCCGGTCGTCCCGGACTACTGGTACTGTAGAGTAGAAGCAGGATTTTTTCCCTCTCCCAATCCGGCTGCTGGCTTCCGGCATGCTGAATACTCCCGCCTCTTCTTTACCAGATACCGCCACCAGTTCATTTTCCGTATTTACCCGGTAAAAAGTTCCTGCACTGTCGATAATATAGCAAAACTGACTTCCCGTTTCCGCCATCGTTCTCCCTCCCTGACATTTTCTGCCGTTTTCCGTTTCCTCGTCTGGGTTTTCTAAAGCTTTTTCTTCTTTTTATTCAGCGAGCAGATAACCCCGCCCGGTGTAATAATTTCCACCGTTCCGTATGCTTTCTTTTTAAAAGAATCATACATTCTTCCGGCGCTCATGCTTTCTCCCAGAACCGTCCAGGTACTGTTTGCCACATATCCGATTTTGCCAAGTCCGGGAAACTCCACACGAATCGCTTCTTTGTCATGTTCATTCTCCGGCTCTTTTCTTAGCTTTACCTGCATGCCCGGTTCCAGAAAACTTTGTCCAAAATAATATTTCGTTCCCGTTATCGTAAAAAATATTTTTGACATAACCATGCCTCCTAAAAATCATATTCATCCGGATTGAGGCCTGCATTTTCCAGGATTTTTCTTCTCCTTGCAGAGGGCAGCCAGCCCAGTTTTTCCGCATCCAGCCCTGACCGTTCAAATTCTGTCATGCCGGTGCTTCCCCGGTTTGTTCTCTTACAAAAAAAGTTTTCCACCTGCTCTTCATATACTCCGCTCATTTTTCCTTCCTCCCCTAGTCTTCCATGTACTCTTTGTAATCCGATTCATCCGCAAATAATTTGTATTCGCCATTGACATATCCCATGTAACCTTCTGCCACAAAATATCCTTTCATAATTTCCACTCCTTCTTTCAGTTTTGCTTTTCTGTTTCTTTATAGTGTCATTATGACGTATCATGTGTACAAAAGTTTGGACAGCCAGAAGGTTTGTAGAAAAAATAAACTTATATTTCTTATTGATAAATGTGTAAAAAATGTGTATAATACATTCATGAAAGGAGATACACGGAAAATGAAACAACGAGACCTGGTGAAGAGACTTGAGCAAGCCGGATTTATATTTGAAAGGCACGGAGGCAGACATGACGTTTATAGACGCGGGAACGAAACAGAAGAAGTGCCAAGGCATAAAGAAATAGATGAACGTCTTGCAAAAGCAATATTAAAAAAATGGGGGGCGTAAAATTTACTTTTCCAGGCAGTATAATCAGGAGGTTTAATATGAAAGCTGTTTATCCAGTAATTTTTACACAGACCGATACAGTGGTTTTGGTAGAAGTTCCTGACATGAAAATTTTGACAGAAGGAAAAAATATGCAGGATGCCATTGAAATGGCTCGGGATGCTATCGGCTTAAAGGGAATTTCAATGCAGGATAATGGAGAGGCAATACCATTACCGTCTGATTATCGGGAAATTGATTCCGATAAAGGAACATTTGCTGAAGAAGGTGAAAGTCAAAAATCTCTAGTGGATATTGATTTTGATGTTTATCGGAGAAAAATTGATACTAAAACAGTCAGAAGGAATGTAACGCTTCCAAACTGGCTGAACAGGGAGGCAGAAGAAGCCCACTTAAATGTATCGAGGGTTCTTCAAGAGGCCTTGATGTCAAAACTTGGCATAAGTAGATAATTTTTAAAATTTGAGTGTATCTTTAAAAAAGGGGCTGTCTATTTCCAGCCCCACCAGAAAAACTGCGTCAGACATAATTATCTAAGCACTTTTCCTCCAGCTTCTCATAAATCGTCCGGGTGGCGGCGTCATCCGGCCCGTTTATCACCACCGTTTCCCCCTTCACTGTCAGAACCACGCAGGAATCGCAGGAGGCATAGGTATAGCGTGTATAATCCCCGTAAACAGTATTTTCAAAAGAACCCATGGACAGCCGCAGATTGCCGAACCCGTTTGTCCGGCTTCCGGAAGAGCCTGCCGACGCATCGGTTTCCTGATACTCCATCGCCTCAATGTCACGGTACTCTACCGTCAGGTCACTCCAGTACACTGTCTCTATGGTAAACGAAGTATCCTGCCATACAATCTCCATGCTTCCGGCAAAAAGGACCCACACCACAAACACGGCGGTTCCCAGCGTAATCAGCGCCGTAACCGCTTTCTTTCCCGGGCCGGTCCGGATTAACTCTGCCCGGCCTTCCTTTAACTGTTTCCGGTAGTAAACGTAAGAGTACAGGCAGGGTATCAGAGCCGCCCCGGCAATCACAAGTCCGAATACCAGAGCGCTCAGACCCAAATCCGGAAACAAGGCACAGACCATACTCAGAATCCCTGCTGCCATCCACAGTTTTCCGCTGAAACGGTGTGTAGCGTTCCAGTTTTCTTCATTTTCCAGGGCCCACTTCACCTTAATTCCTATCGTCCGGTTCTGCCGGACCTTGGGAAGATAATTTCCAAAAACAGCAAATATCAGTCCAAACCCAAAGTACAGCACAATGGAAAAGACCGCACTGCTTCCACCGCCGGACTGGATGACAGAATTTACGGCCCCATAAAACAGGGACAAGGCAGGAATCGTCCACAGCACGAGTCCCATCGCCTTTTTGTTCTGGTCCTTATTTTTTCTGTCATGGAACGTAAACAGGATACAGATCCAGTGCGTTGCCAGGAGAGCCAGCGGCATCCCCGACAGTTTTCCCTCCAGTATCCAGCCCGCCGGCTCCAGGAGCAGAATAACAAGAGACGATACCACCAGCTGCCACTTATTCTCTTTCATCTGTTTTTTCATACTCCGTTTCCCCCTTTAAATCTGTAACCCACAGCATGATTTCCTCCAGTACCGAGGCATTCAGTTCATAATAAATATACTTGCCTTCCCGTTTATCCCGAATTAAATCTGCCTCTTTCAAAACGGACAGATGCCGGGAAATGGAAGCTCCTGTAACCGGAAAATGGGCTCCGATTTCTCCTGCGGAAAGTCTCCCGCTTTTCAGGAGATTTAAGATATCCCGGCGGATGGGATCCGCCAGTGCTTTCCAGGTGTTCTGCAGACTCAATGCACATCACATTCTTTCCAGAAAAATAATACATTTAACATTTAACCTAATTGTTAATTGTATTCTATAAAGAAATCCCCACTCTGTCAATCACAGAATGGAGATTTCCGAAATCATTTTCTATTTTTCGCCAGGAGAGGCTCCAGCAGTGCATTCCTTACAGAATCTTCCAGGTTTCTCGTTCCCAGAATGCCGGCCATTTCCAGCGGGGTTACCCCCTGCTCCAGGTAACCATAAAGTTTTTCTTTCTCCGCATACAGCATTTCTGCCTGGTACAGCCGTTTAAAAAACTCCTGCTTCCAGTCATATTCCGCCTGGTTTTCCCCTTCTGCAAACCGGATTTCTATCCGTGTATCCGAAGGCAGTTCCGGCAGGAAGATTTGAAGCATCCGGTTCTCCTGGCTGTACTCCTGCCGGATTTCCAGTGCTTCCCCGTCCGCCAGGGCCACCGCCTCTTTCGGTGTCACTCCGGCAAATTCCAGGGTAAATCTTCTGCGTGCGGGAAGGACATCCAGACTTCCCTGTGGTCTGTCAATGACAAAACGTCCCTCCGACCAGTTCCACTTCAGCTTCGTGGACGCACTCTTCCGGTCTTCACCGCCGTCGTTATCCTCCTGCAGTACAAACGTATGGTCCGCGCCCGGATAAATCCGGATTTTCAGAGCAGCCGGATTTTCCACGCTGTTCGTATACGGCTCCAGGTCTGCCAGCGGCAGAATACCGCCCGCCCTTACCAGTACCGGGATTTCATCCAGTCCCCGGAAAAGCGTCAGCATCCGTCCGCCGTCATATACTATGCCGTTGAAGAAATCAAACCACTGTCCCTCCGGAATCCAGGCTGCGAAACCTGCCATCCGGGAGGCTTTCTCCCTGGGCCGGGTAATGGGACAGACAATCATCTCCGTTCCAAAATAATATTCATTGGGCACCTCATAGGCTTCCTGCCGTTCCGGCTCCAGATAATACATGGGCCTGACCAGAGGGCGCCCCTTAAACGCCGCACCGCAGTTCATCGTATACAGATAGGGAACCAGCTCATGCCGAAGCTGCAGGTACCGTTTCATAATCTGCTGTGCCGGCTCCTGATAATTCCAGGGCTCCTTCCCATTGAACGGACTGCTGGAACTGTGCAGACGGTTCAGCGGTGAAAATACGCCGAACTCCAGCCAGCGCACCGAAAGCTCCTCATCCCGGTATCCGAACATGTGGCCGCCGATGTCATGGCTCCACCAGCCATACCCCGCATTGCTGGCCGTCGCCGTAAAATACGGCTGGAAATCCAGGGACTCCCAGGTCACAATCGTATCCCCGGAAAAGCCCACCGGGTACCGGTGACTGCCAATGCCCGCATAGCGGGAAAACGTAAGCCCCCGCTTCCCGTTACGCTTACTGTCCAGATAATGATAGTGGTTTAACATCCACAGCGGATCCAGCCCCGGGATTTTCGTTGTAGTTCCCTGCTGCCAGTCCACCCACCAGAAATCCACGCCGATTCCCTCATTGGGGTGGTGCAGATACTGAAAATACGCATCCAGGAAATCCGGATCTGTAATGTCAAAATCAATAAACTCTTCCTGCTCCCAGTCCTTTCCCAGCACCTCCGCCATGGCCCGGTAAGCCTCCTCATGGGGTCTGACCCCATCGGCAGGATGCACATTCAGGGTTACCTTCAGGTTTTCCCCGTGCAGCCACTCCAGAAACTCTGCCGGGTCTGGAAACAGCTCCCTGTTCCAGGTATATCCCGTCCATCCGCTCCCGTATTTCGGGTCAATGTCCACCAGATGCCAGTCCATGTCAATCACCGAAACCGAAAAAGGAATCTCCTCCTTCTGAAACCGGCGAATCAGATTTTTGTACTCCTCCGCAGAGTACTTATGGTAGCGGCTCCACCAGTTACCCAGCGTGTACCTGGGCAAAAGGGGCGTGTTCCCCGTAAGCCGGTAAAAATCCTGCAGGCACTTTTCATACTGATGTCCGTACCCGAAAAAGTAGATATCCACGCCGCCTTCTTTTCTGGGCTCCACCCATCCGTCTTCCCGAATCACCAGGGAGCGGCTGTCATCCAGCACGGAAAACCCGTTTCGGGATATCAGTCCGTGCTCCAGTTTCACCGCGCCGTCTGCCCCGTCCAGGGTTCTCGCCGTTCCCAGGAGGTCTCTTACCTCTTCTCCATACTTCCAGGTACTGTTGTAGGCGCTGAAATCTCCCACTGCCGTTACCGATAATCCGTTTGCGGAAAACGGCTGTTTATCATACTGAAGATGAATACCCTCCGTGATAATTTTTAAAGAATTCTCCTCTTCCTGCACCCGGAATCCGGGCACGGGAAACTCCCGGTTCCACACACACTGGGTAGCCCGGTCTTCAAACTTCCCCGTTTCACTGTATTCCAGCCGCATAAGCCAGGGCGTCAGAACCGTAAACCGGTAATGGTCCCCCTGAATCACCGCCTCCGGGCTGGCCGCAGGCTTTGCATCTATCCGATAGTATGACTTCATCTCTTCTCTTCCTCCCGTCTTTCGTCTTACTCTTCCTCTGTCTCATGATTCCTCTGACACAGGTTCTTTCCGAAGCGGCGGCTGACTCTTCATACGCCGCTTGTTCTCGTACATCTTTTTATCTGCCCACCGCATAATTTCCTCAATCGAGCGGTCTTCCGGGCGGGCAAACGCACTGCCCACTGACACGCTGCACAGCGGCGATATGGCACGGCATTTTTCTGCGACCCGGGAGCGGAACCGCTCTTCCAGTTCCCGCATCTCCTCTTCCGGAATAGAATTGCCCCAGAAAAGAAACTCATCGCCGCCAATCCGGTAGCAGGTTCCCTTCTCCTCAAAAATTTCCCGCATGGCCGCAGAGCAGTTCTGGATATACTCGTCTCCCACGTGGTGCCCCAGCAAATCGTTCACCTGCTTCAGGCAGTTCAAATCCGCCATCAGCAGTACGTCCTCCTGGCCGGGAACCCAGGCATTTTCCCGCTCTGTAAACGCCCGCCGGTTCATACAGCCCGTCAGCTGGTCTTTATAGGAGAGTTCCTTATAATACGCAGACTCCAGTCCCTTCACATAGAGTTCCAGCGTATGGCGGATACTGGCAAAACAGATGATGACATAAAACGCCAGAACTCCCGTCTGCAGAAAGCCGCCCAGTTCCCTCCGGATGTTAATCAGGTCATATCCCAGTTCCAGACCCGCAAAGGCGCAGAACACCGTAAGCGCCACTACCATAGAGTGAATTTTCTTATTTTTATTGTGCAGATAATCCCAGTAAATAAAAAGTGGAATTCCAATACACATCAGAAGCAGAATCACCAGCGACACATTCAGCATCTGCATAAAATCCCGGATTCCCGTAACCTGAAGCACTATCAGCACACCCAGATATGCCATCAGGAAATACCGTCTGAATCTGCAGATAAACCGGTAGGAAAAATCCGGAAGCTTTTCCACAATCCGCAGCAGAGGAAGAGGCAGCAGATGCAGGGCAACCAGCGTCAGATTATACCACGCCAGCAGTCTTCCCGTAAAAAACTGCAGCATGTGACTCTCCCCGAGCATCCAGATTCCTGCCAGCATTCCAAAAATCCCCAGAAAGAAAAACTGGTTTCCGGATACCCTTCTGGCAAAATACAGCACATAAAACAAAAGCATAATCCCGCTCATCACAAGAAGCAGAATGGCCACGGAAAATCCCAGCCCATACATATGAAAAAGGAAGAACAGGATGGCCGCCTTCGTCCCGATGTAAACTTCATTCAGAAGCCCCTGATATTCCTCGTAGGGCGAGGACAGTTCTATCCGCAGTTCCTTCCCGGCACTGTCGGCGGGCAGGCGCATCAGCACCCAGCTGCTGGAAGGCGTCTCCCCGAAAAGCACCATTCCCGAATCACTCTGCCCCTGCTCCAGCATTAAAGTTCCGTCAATCCAGACACGGACCGCCTCCTGCGACGCCCGGAAGCAGAACGTATTTCCATACTCCGCCCAGTCTTCCGGGATAGTGGTATGAATACTTGCTGTCCCCGTCTCATCACACGCAAAAACAGCGGGCAGACTGCTGACTCCCTCCGCCTCCCCGTCGCCATACCATACCGTATCCAGTTCATATACCTCTTCCGTATCAAAGAAATTTTCTATCGGACCGGTTTTCCACGAAAGCAGCAGAAACCCCAAAATAACCAGTAAAAATATTCCCAGTCCAATATAAGATTTCTTCTTTCTTTTCACGTCATTCATAAGACGCCTCCCAAAACCATCATTTTCACAAAAATGCAGGACGAACCTTACCGGCACAAATCTGAAAAATAATCCATCAGTTCATTAAAGCAGGACCATTTCCGTTTTACTGTAATCGTCCTTTCCTGCTCCCCTTTTTTAAAGTCATGGCGTATATTCCCGTACTCCTGGTAAACCACCGTGACTTCCACGTCTTTATTCTCTTTCTGCCGGATCTCTGTAACACGGTTAATCTTCCATACATCCTTTCGCCCCGGAAGATTCAGCACGTCCGATATCCCCCGTATCCGGGACTCGTAAAACACCTTGTCCTCCTGCCCCTTCCGGTCCAGATATGCACCCACAACCGGGTATCCAAACCGGGAGACCGTGGTCGAAACAGGCCGGTTCTGGTTCATGTAGCGGTACCGGTAAAGTCCCCGGTCATAAAGGTATACCCACTCCTTCCAGTCGCCCGGGTCCAGGAAATGAACTCCCTGACGCCGTTCGGCCTTCGCTTTCTCCCTTTTGTATTCCTCCAGCTTCTCTTTCATCTCCGGAGAAGAATTTCGGGAGTACAGCGGACTTCCCCGTCCACAACAATGCCTCTGTAATAATCACACTGATAGTCTTTATGATACACCGTTTCCGCATCCGGAAAAAATTTTCTTTCGTTTTTCACAGTTCTTTCGCCTTCTCCTGGGCTAAATTTCCCAGCTTTTCGTAGACATAATTTCCAGCTTTCCAGTTGTTCAGGTTATGAAGTCTCGCCCCTCCATCCCCATGTTCTGCATCGCCGAACAGCTCTTTTAACTTCCGGCAGGGCATGTCCGGGCATTCTCCACAGTGTTCAAACCCTTTCTCCATACAGCACTTTGCTTTGTCACACTCGCCCCAGAACATCTCTCCTTTATTGCCTTTGCATCCCTTACAGCCAATTTTGTCTTTCCATTCGCACACCCCGCAGTATGTCCCGCAAAAGGCTATCATGTTTTTATCCATAAATATCCCCTTTCCCTTCCCGAAGTTCCCGTCCCAGCTGTCTGTTTCTTTTACAGATAATGCCGGTAACCCGGTCTAAAAATCTATGTTCTGTTTTGAAGCATAGAAAGGTAAGACGTCTGCACAGTATCCGAAATCTGATATCCCATATCCTGCAGAATATCCTCTATCCGTCCAAGGGCAGTTTCCCTCTGTTCTTCGCCTTCGGCCAGCACCTCCAGTTCCAGAAATTCTCCAAGGCCGTGTACGCTGTCCAGGCAGGCGGTTACGGATTCTCTTCTCAGCATGATTCTGTCCTTCACCACTTCGGGAGCCGCAGGACTATAGCCGATTGCCTGCAGAATTTTTCTGCAGACTGTCCCATCCTCCACCCCGGTTTCCAGCTCTTCCCGGGTCATCGTGCAGGCGTCCAGCTTCTTTCCCTTAAAGTTCATCTGCGCCCGGCACTTCCCGGTCCTCTGGTCTTTTGTCTCCCGAACCCGCAGTGCCTCGCCGTTCGCTCTTATATCTCCCTGCAGGTTATCAAAGTAGGTATCCCTCTCCTCCAGCAGGGCCGTCTCCCGGAATCCCCTTTTAAAAAGCTCTGTCTTAGTTTTATCCAAATCTGAAACCGGCAGTTTTACTTCCACTTCAATCATTCCGTTTTCCCTCTCCGCAAATCTGTTGTCCGTCTCCCGTTATGCCCTTACTGCCTCGAACATTTCTCCGCATCGATTGCCAGCACAAACATCAGTACATGCAGTGCATCTGCCGGATTCACAATATCCAGAACATAAGTATCCGTCATATGGAAAAGTTCCTTCGATATGACTGCCACTGTTCTCCCCGCGCCGTCCGTAATAGAATAATTCCATTCCGTCCAGTCTCCTTCAATATGCCATCCGTTAAAATCAATATTGTAGCGCGGCTTCAGAAAGGTCAGTTCCCTGCTGATAGAGCCAATCAGCTGCCCTCCTTCATACACCTCAAACGCCGGAAGAAATGTAAGCACGCGTTCCTTCACCATTCCCATTTCCCGGCCATGGAAGTCAAATATTTTCAGGCAGTGCCCCCAGGACACCTGCCCCTTTACCACGTAAACTGTATTTTCATACTCGTCATAAATGTCATAGCTGTCCAGCCACGAAAAAAATCTCTGTTTAAATAATAACTTCATGTGGTTATCCTCCTGATGGCATCTGTCTGTATTTTCGCATAATCCTGCTCAAACACTGCTTGCGTATAGGGTATGCCATTCTCCAGACGTTCGTAGGCTTTCTGGCTGAAATTCCGGTTTCTGCAGATTTCCCATGCAGGTTCCAGCAGGAAATAGTAGCGGGCAGCAAGCATAGTTTTATAAAAAGTTTTTCTCACATCTGACAGAAATTCCTGCTCATCAATAAACCGGTTGATTTCCGGAAGTTTTTCTTTTATAACCGGTACAGTCCTTAGAACTGCCCTCGTAATTTCCGGCTCAAAATCTGAACAGAGCATATCGTAATAGCTTACTTTTTCTCCATGAACAGTCAAAGCCGCTTTCGGGAATAGCAAAGTACGCTTCAGGATTTCTTTCTGATTCAGGAGAATCTCTGTTTTCATCGCATGTTCTGATAATGCTGGAAACAGTGTACTTCCATTATCGTAAACCGGAGAAGGCCTTACCGGTCCCGTTCTGGAAACAAGATATCCCCAGTTGCCCATATGCCTGTCAAAATTTCCCACAAACGCATCTCCTACGAATCTGTTACAGTAAGATTCCCATAACTGCTCAGAAACAGGAGACAAGTCCTCGTCCTTCCGAAGAGTATCTTTAATCTGTCCAATCCCGGGAACACGCCCAATCTCCCCGGAATCATAGTGCTTTCTCAGATACCGTCCAAACTCTATGAGCTTCTGTTCCTCCGGGACAAAATTCTTACACGCGACTATAATTTCGTCATTTCTCGTTCCCAAAACAGTCTCATGCACATCATATCCAATAATTGACAGGATATGGCTGGATAAATATTCAGAAAGAGCATTATTGACATAACTGGTATCCAGATTGTTTTTTCTTGTATGGTTTTCCGCATATTTAATAAGATAGAGCGCACCATCCGGGGCAATCAGCCCGTCTTTTCTGTCTGAGCCACCATAATCCGCGAAACGGTCTCTCTGCCAAGTATCAAAATTCTGGAACTTTACCGGACGCAAAACTCCATGCATCGTTTTCCCACCTTCCCGAAATCATTTTAAAAATAAATCTTATTTTTTTGACAAGAAACAAATTCATAAATAATTTCCGCCGCCTTTTCGGCATTCGTCGCTATGGCCGGGTGTCCTCCATGTTCAAACATCTGAATCTCTGCATGCGGAATCATATCCGCCATTTCCTTATATTCCTGCTCAAGATTTTCCCGGCACATCCTGTCCTCTCTGCTTCCTATAAACAAAACCGGAATTTTCCTTTTAACCGCACTTTGTTTTCTTTTCCATTATTCTACCAGAGGCCATCCTTACTTTCCACACATTATTAAAAGAAGTAGCAACTCGCAAAAATAATTGTGAAATCTCCTTGACTCTCACGCTGCGTGATACTGTATTCTTTTCTCAAGGAATAACAGATGTGGGTGCTCATTCCTTTTTTTCTTGTAACGAGAGGAGCTGTTTTGATGAAAAGTATAAGTCAGGTTGCCAAGCTGACTGGCGTCAGCATACGAACACTTCAATACTATAATGAAATCGGGCTGCTGAAACGAGGTCGCCTTGACCGGCTCATACAGCTTCTCGAACGCTTAGAGAAAGGAGAACAGTGTATGAGCTTTAAAGAATTTGACCTGTCTGATTACATCAACGCTTTGGAAAATTTCAAATCCAGTCAGGCAGAAACCGTCATTCAGCACTGGGGAAACATTGAAAATTTTGATATGTTCATCCAGAAAATCAGAGATGATGAAGAATATGTGGCAAAACTCGCCATCCAGCAGTTTGGCAGTATTGAAAAATATACCGAAGAAATGAAGCATAATCTGGAGCATTTCTCTGAAATTATGGATGCATGGTATAAAACAGCCCCCGGAAATACGCATTTTTCAGCATTTCCGGGGGCTCTGTCAGTTAAACTGCCCTTTTTATACTAATACATCATTTTCGCGATTTCTTCGTCTTCCATATTATCCCGTGTCACCCAGGTGTAGCCGGTGTTTACCTCAGCCTCATTTCCCTGGCCCAGCACTGCCCGGGCGCAGGCCACTACGGTGGCATAGCCGATTCCATAAGGATTCTGCACGACCAGCCCGTCCAGCTTCTCCTCTGTCAGGCGGGTCAGCTGGTCTTCTCCTCCGTCAAAGCTGACAACGGAAAGATTCTCTTTTCCCATGTTTTCCAGAACTCCCGTTACGGTCTCCGCCACACCTGCGCTGGTGCACATGCAGCCTTTTATGTTCGGATTCTGCTGGAAAATATATTCAATCGCCTGTTCCTGGGTAATCTCTTCCCCGGTGTCGCCCGATGTTCCCTCGGCAGCCGCTGCGGTCTCTGCCGTTTCGTCCGCGGCGCCTTCTGCGTCTCCGGATGTTCCTCCGGTCATCTCCTGCCGGATTTCTTCCAGGTCATCCAGATGGTACACCCGTACCACCGACACGTCGGGATGTTTCTCCTGAATCTCTGTCAGGAACCCTTCTTCCCGCTCTGTGGCAGATGTAGAACTGGAATCATGGACAAACAGGACCACCTCTCCCGTATCGCCAATGTTATCACAGAGTTTTCCGGCCGCTGTCCGGGCAGCTTCCTGATTATCGGTCTCTATCATGGATACGATGTTCTGATAGTTGGTTCCCGAGTCAAATGCCACGATAGGAATGCTGTTTTCCGCCGCCAGGTCAAACTGCACTTCGCAGGCCGCCGCATCCACCGCGGCAATTCCGAGAGCTGCCGGATAGCGGTCCAGCTCCTCATCCAGAATATTTACCTGGTCGTCTACGTCATCCTCTGCTTCCGGCGCAGAGTAGTTCAGGGTAACTCTGTCGTCACCGGTATAGCCGAGAGCACTGTTGATATCCTCCACAGCCTGCTCTGCTCCCGCCCGGAGCGTAGACCAGTAATCACCGGAACTCGCTCTCCCGATAATGGAAAATGCAGTTCCCGGCTCCAGATTCAGCCCCTGTACATTTCCATATGCTGACGGCTGAATCACATCCAGCATCGCCTGGTTTTCATTTGTCTCTGTTTCTGCCGCATCGCCGGAATCCGGCTGTGTTCCCGTCCCCTGCTCTCCCTGGCTGCATCCACAGAAAACGAGGCTGGTACACATAAGTACGGCAGCAAATTTCCATTTCTTACTCATATTTCTGCTCCATTCATTTTCTTCCGGCCAGACGCTTCTGCCTCTGCAGCCGGCATTAGAAAATTCCATACTGATGTCAGAGATTACTATACACCAAAACTGCGAAAAAAGGTTAAAAAATTTCTTAATATTTCGTGAAAATTTCTTTTTCTGTTCGTCATCATGAACCCCGGTTCGTCAGACAAAACATTTTCCCGGACCGATTGTATCTGATTTAGAGCATAAATCCGCTTGTATAATTGGAATAAATGTATTAAAATATAGTCAACAAAATAACAAGCCCTTCGATTTAATTCTGAAGAGCCCAGTAAAAAGGAGGATACATAAAATGGCACACGTAATTTCAGATGAATGTGTAAGCTGTGGTGCTTGCGAAAGCGAATGTCCGGTAGGCGCTATTTCCATGGGCGCTGACCATATGGAAATCAACGCAGATTCCTGCGTAGACTGCGGAGCCTGCGAATCTGCATGTCCGACAGGAGCTATTCACGCAGAATAGTACAGCGAACGGATAAAAAGAGACAGAGGGACTGGATTTCCTGTTTTTGCAGGAAGCCCGGTCTTTCTTTTTGCCCTTTTTCCCCGGAATCCGGGAGAATCCCGTCAGCATTTGTCGGACGGTTTTTCCGCCATTTCCCCCTGCATATGCTACAATAGAAGTGTCACAGGACAGGCACCGGCAGGTCTTTTCCTGCCGGTCCAGGCAGTAATAATAAGGGGGTATCGTATGGGTGACGTTCACTATATGATTTCGGAAACCGCCAAGCGGGTGGGAGTGGAGTCTCATGTTCTCCGCTACTGGGAAGAGGAACTGGCGCTTCCCATCGGACGTACAGAAATGGGACACCGTCACTATACGGAAGACGATATACAGTTATTTAACTGTATCAAAGAACTGAAAGAGCAGGGCATGCAGCTCAAAGAGCTGAAAGGGCTCATTCCGGACATGCTCCGGGCCAGGGAACAGCTTCGGAAAAAGCGCCGGGCAGAATCGGCTTCGGCTCTCCCGGAAACTTCGGCTGTTCCGGAGGCTTCGGTCAAAGCAGAAATCGCAAAACCGGAGGCCGCCGGTGTCTCTTTTGATACCGGCGCCATGGAGCAGCTGCTGCTTTCCACAATGCGGCAGGCGCTTGCGGAAAATAACCCGCTCCTGGAAGAGCTTATCTGCCAGGGCGTTACAGAAAAGGTTACCAAAGACGTGGACTTTCTCCTGCAGGCGAAGGACCGTCAGGAAGAGGACCGCTACCGGAAGCTGGACCATCTTATCCGTCAGCAGCAGACCCTTCGCAGGGAAGCCGCAAAACCGGTTCCGGTACGTTACATACGCCGCCTTTTCGGCGAAGTCTGAACCCGTAAAAAAGGGCTGTGCCAGCCGGCGCAGCCCTTTTTGTTATTCACTCTGTTTTCTCTCAGAATTGGCAAATTTTGTATACTGGGGAAGCCAGGTCAGAGTGACCGTTCCAATCGGACCGTTTCTCTGCTTGGCAATAATAATCTCTGCTTCGTTGATATGCTCGGTATCTTTATGATAGTAATCATCCCGGTAGATAAACATGACCACGTCCGCGTCCTGCTCAATCGCACCGGATTCTCTCAGGTCCGAAAGCATGGGTCTGTGGTCGGGACGCTGCTCTACCGCACGGCTCAGCTGGGACAGCGAGATAACCGGAACGTTCAGTTCCCGGGCCAGCGCCTTCAGGGAGCGGGAAATATCCGAAATTTCCTGCTGTCTGGAATCGCTTTTTCGTCCCACGCTTCCGCTCATCAGCTGCAGGTAATCGATAATCACCAGGTCCAGCCCCTGTTCCAGCTTATATTTCCGGCACTTGGAGCGGAGTTCTGAGATGGATATTCCAGGGGTATCGTCAATAATCAGTCTGGAACGCCCGATAGTGCCTGCCCCTTCTATCAGTTTTTCCCAGTCGGAATCCTTCAGATTACCAGTACGCAGTGCCTGGGAATCCACATAGGACTCCAGGGCGAAAAGACGGTTTACCAGCTGCTCTTTTGACATCTCCAGACTGAAAATGGCAACGGTCTTATTCTGCTTAAAGGCCACGTGCTGGGCAATGTTCAGAACAAACGCCGTCTTTCCCATGGAAGGACGGGCCGCAACCAGTATCAGGTCAGAGGGCTGCAGGCCGGAAGTTTTATAGTCCAGGTCGATGAACCCGGTAGGAATTCCGGTGACAGTCCCCTTATTTTTGGACGCTTTTTCAATTTTTTCCAGGGTATCCAGAACTACCTGCTTAATCGGCACATAGTCGCTCTTTCCCTGATTCTGAACGAGTTCGAACACCTGCTTTTCTGTGCGCTCCAGAAGCGCCGCTACCGGCTCGTTTGCCAGATAGCAGGCATTTGTCAGCTCCTCATTCATCTTTATCATTTTTCTGAGCAGGGATTTTTCCGCCACTATCTCCGCATAATACTTTGCATTGGCAGAAGTCGGTACAGCAGCCAGCAGGTCCCGGGCAAACTCCAGACTGCTGATTTCCTCTGGTACTCCTTTTTCCCGAAGTCTGTCCTGAAGGGTAATCAGATCTGCCGGTTTTCCCTCATTAAACAGCTCTACAACTGCGTCAAAGACGACTCCGTATGCCGACTGGTAAAAATCCTGGCCGGATATCAGCTCCGCGGCAGTGGTGATGGCGTCTCTGTCCATCAGCATGGCGCCCAGTACGGACTGTTCTGCCTCCATGCTGTGAGGCGGAACCCGTTTAATGAGTGATTCTTCCATAATCCGGCTCCTCCTAGGCCTCTCCCACGTGCACCTTCAGTTCTGCGCTTACCTGGGGGTGAAGCCGCACGGGAACCAGGTGCATTCCAAGGCTTTTAATCGGTTCCTTAATCTGAATCTTTTTCTTGTCCACTTCCAGGCCAAGCTGTTCTTTCACTGCCTGGGCAATCTCCTTTGAAGAAACGGAGCCGAATGTCTTTCCGCCTTCTCCGGTTTTCATGGTCAGTTCTATCTTTGCAGCCTCCAGCTTCGCAGCCAGATCTTTTGCGGCTTCCAGATTCTCCTGGGCCACCTTCGCCTCATGCTGTTTCTGAAGTTTTAAGTCATTCATGTTTTTGCTGTTCGCTTCCACGCCCAGCTTTTTGGGCAGGATAAAGTTTCTGGCATAGCCGTTGCTGACCTCTACAATCTGCCCTTTCTTTCCCAGTGCTTTTACGTCTTCCAGTAAAATAATCTTCATCTAAATATCTCCCTCTTCTGTCATAATGTCAATGGTCCGTTTCAGCTCTGCCACGGCCCGGTCCATATTTGTGTGATTAAACTGGGCTCCCGCCGTGGTAATATGGCCGCCGCCTCCCAGACGTTCCATAATAATCTGGACATTTACCTCGTCAATGGAGCGGGCGCTGACATAAATTTTCCCGTTATATTCGGTCAGAACAAAGGACGCTCTGATTTCTTCGATATTCAGCAGTTCATTGGCTGCCTGAGCCCCGATAATGGTGGGGCTTTCAATTCCCAGATGCTCTCCCCGGGCAATCGCATATACCTTCCGGTACACTTCCGCGCTGCTGATAACCGCGGCTTTGGCCCGGTAGGATACCATGTCGTCCCTCAGCAGTTTCCGCACATAAGTAATGTCTGCCCCGCAGCGGCGCAGATAAGCTGCCGCTTCGAAGGTTCTCACTCCGGTCCTGGTCAGGAAGTTATTGGTGTCAATCATAATACCTGCATACATACTGCTGGCTTCCATGGTGTTCAGCTTCAAATCGTCGCTGATATACTGGAGCACTTCCGCTACCATTTCGCAGGCAGAGGATGCGTACGGCTCGATATAGGAAAGCACGGCGTTTTCAATCACTTCGTCGCTCTGACGGTGATGGTCCAGCACGGCAATCGTCCGGTTCTTTCTGAGAAGCCGCTCGCACTCCGTCATCTTCGGCTTATTAGTATCCACTACCACCACCATGGTGTTTTCGTCTGCCAGTTCTTCCGCCTCGTGGGAATTCACAAACAGATCCTCCGGATATCCGGGGCTGTTGCGGAACGCCTCATAGAGGGGCCGCAGAGTCACCGAAATATCGTTCAGAACGATATGGACTTTCTTCTCCATGGACGCGGCCGCGCGGTAAATTCCGATGGCCGCTCCAAAGGAATCCACGTCCGCCATTTTGTGGCCCATGATAATCACCCGGTCCTTGGTCAGAATAAATTCCCGCAGGGCCTCTGCTTTTACACGGGCCTTTACCCGGGTGTTCTTGGACATCTGTTCCCGTTTTCCGCCATAGTAGCTGATACCCTTGCTGTTTTTCACAACAGCCTGGTCGCCGCCCCTTGCCAGGGCCAGGTCGATGGCTACCCGGGCAAAGTTGTAGCCGGTCACATAAGTGTCCGTACTCAGCCCCAGGCCGATACTCAGGGTCACAGGCACCTGATTGCCGATATTCACGGTCTTCACATCGTCCAGAAGGGAGAAGCGGTCCTCCTCCATCTTCAGATAGCTTTCCTTTTTTATCACGATAAAATACTTGTCTTTTTCCAGCTTTTTCGCAATGCCGTTCACCCCGGCAATGTACTGGTTGATTTTCCGGTCAATCAGCGCCACCAGAAGGGACTGGCGCACTTCCTCCACACTTTCCATGACCTCGTCATAGTTGTCAATGTAAATCAGACCGGCCACCAGACGGTTCGCCTCGTTTTCCCGGATATAGCGGTTCAGTTCCGTGATATCCTGCAGGTGAATGGCGATAAAATACTCCCGTCCTTCCGGCAGTTGCAGCAGCTTTTCATTGTCATTGAACCCTTCCACCGACACACACTGAATACTGGCCTGGTACATTCTTTCACCATACTGAAATTCCAGGCTCACGGTTTCTCCCTCTTCCCGGGGGAACACGCCTCTGTTCAGTTCCGGGATGTATTTCCCGATTCGGGTCTCCCGCTTCATGTCACTCCGGATAACTTTTCGGAACTGGCTGTTGGCCCAGATAACCCTTCCGTCATCCATCAGGATGGCATAGGGAATCGACAGTTCCTCCAGCAGGGTATTCTGTACGCCGCCATACTGCGCCGCAAACTCCACCATGTCGGCAAGAATCAGGGATTTGTTGTAAAAATGCAGAATGCAGACCACAACTATATAGACCAGAATAAACACCGTCAGAGCAAAGCCGGCTTTCCGGTCCACGAAATAGATCCACAGATTCAGGACGGCCAGAAGTACAGCCGTAATCGCAGGCCAGCGCAGATACAGTTTCAGCTGCCCTTTGAGTTTCACATCGTGTTTCATTTTCTTACCCTCATCGTCACTAAAAGCTTTTCCTATTATACCACCTTTTCCGGTATTAGGGAAGAGAAAAAAGCCCTTGCGCTTCCCGGCTGTGCAGGATTACTCTGCATATTCCTGCAAAATTTCAACAAACACTTCTGCATTTTCCCGGTTCGGCGCATTTTCCACAATACCCACGTAGACTGTCTCATAGGGAATGCCCAGATTTTCTGCCATCCACTCTCCTGCTTCCAGGATAACCGGCTCTCCCATCACATCCTGATACTCCTCGTAAAATTCCTCCGGGCAGACGACCACATCAATGGACTCCGCCGCCACCAGGGTGGTAAACGCCATCTCCCCCTGATAAGTGGCCGCGGACAGGCTGTTGTTAAACTTTACGGTCTGGTTATTCCCATCTGCCTGAATCCGGTCTTTCAGTTCCTGCTCCACCTCATCATAACTGCTTCCTATGCCGTCGGCAACCACCACATTCAGCAGCACTTCCTCTGTTTTGCTCCGGTACATGGTGACGCCTACCCACACGAGAAGGGCGATTCCTATGGGGACAAGCAGCCACACCTTGTAATACATCCACAGGTATTCCAGTTTCTGTCTGCCGCTCATCTCTTTGAGTTTTTCTTTTTCAAACTGCCGCTTTTCTTTTTTATCCATCTGCTGTTCGTATCTTCTGTCTAGCATGCTTTCTCTCCTTCAATCCGGCAGAGCTGCCTTTTTAAATCCACAGTGACCCGGGTTCCGTCAGAGAACAGGGTGCTCTGTACCGTTCCGTCCTCCTCCAGAAGTTCGTGCCGCTCCATCCGGCAGAAGGCCACTTTTTTATGCAGGGCCGCCACTTTGCGGCACCGCTCCAGATGCTCCGCCTCTGTCAGCGCCATGCCGCCGGAAAAGGATCCGTCTGTATCCGGGTAAGCGCCATCCCGCACCAGATAGGGCGCCCCGCCGTTCAGAAGGGCATAGAACATGTAGTCCTCCTCTTCGCTGACCTTCTCCATCATCCAGGGCTGAATCACGCAGTCGTGATACACCAGATTATAGAGCGGCACCGGAATGCCTTCTTTGGGACTTCCCGGCCTGCGCATCATAAAATCATAAGGCGCATAATGACAGAACACAAGGGAGGGTACCGCCCAGTCGCTGACTTCCTCGGAGCTGGTGAGAATTCCCTGGGAAAGCAGGTATTCAAAGCAGGCGCCGCGGAATTCATAGCATTCTCTCCGGCTCATCCGGTGCTCCGGGCTGGCGCACTCATCTCCCTCATTACAGGTAAATACATCCAGGTAGGCTCCGTCCAGCCGGATTCCCTGCCGTTCCAGTTCCATAAAATTCCGCCGGACAAAGTAAGGCGCCTGACTGGCGCACAGATAAGTCTGAGGGCCTCCCGCCCACCTGCGGTGCCCCGGCACGGTGCCGTCCGGCAGATGGCAGGCCAGTTCTTCCTCATATCCCGGCGCGGCCAGGTAGTAATCCCGGTACTGGTCATGAACTCCGAAAAGATATCCACATTCATGCACCGCATCCACCAGGGATTTCATGCCTTCCCATCCCCCTGCTTCCCGGCAGGCGGGCAGGTAGTCCGGATGCTGGTTGTCGTAGCCCGGCTGTCCCCACCCGTCCAGATGCAGATACAGGTTTTCCACGCCCATCCGGCGGAACTTCCGGATTTCTTCCTCCCGCCGGGAAAAGGGAACGAGACGGCTATATTTCTCCGGATTCTGCGGGTCAAAAAACTCCGAATCCGGCTGTACCACGTTTTTAATTCCTTTATGGACAAACATGCAGCCTGCAAGCCGCTCTACGGAAGGATTCCGGGCCGCTTTTTCCCGGAGGGTCCGCAGATTTCCCTGCTCGTCCACATACTGCCGGTATTCCCGGCACAAATCGTTATAATCACAGTCCGGTAAAAGGGTGTACCGGACAATCCGGCGGTAATCCATTTTTCCCAGGCTGGGTTCAAACCGGATTCCCACATGGGTGAAGGGGCCTCCCGCCGGGTGCTCCGCCTGGTAACCGCCATCCCAGGGCGTCACACAGATGGCCAGATAGCCCTCCCGCCCCCGGATCTGGCCGAACCAGGGCATGTAACCTCCGGCCGTCTCAAAAAATCCGTCAAAGGCCGGCCGGGAAAGGGCGGTTTCCCAGGTGTTGGGAATCAGAAGCCCCTGCTGGTGCGTCAGAAGGGTATACCAGTCCGCCCTGGGCCGGTCAAATTCCATTTCCCCCGGCCAGTAAACCGTTTCCACATGAATTCCCGTCTCCTTCAGGGGAATCCATTCAAAAAATATGTTTCCCGTGGACGCTTCCACCCAGACGAATGTTTCAAAGCAGTAATCCTGCGCTCCCTCCTCTGTCCGAAACCCCTCATACCGGCTCCGGATTCCTTCCCCCAGGCCGAAACGCCGGAACTCGTGCCGGATTCGGAGCGCGTCCTGAAAATCGAATTCTCCCTCTCTGGTCCGCATCCGGGGCCGGTACTCCTTTCGCCAGTCCCACCGGCTTCCCTGGCGTTCCATGCCAAAGCGAAGCGTCTCTTCGTCAAACCAGATTTTTGTGTCTCTTCCTTCTGCCCGCAGCATCGTTTTCCTCCAAAAAAGCAGGGCGGTCCGACTCCGGAACCGCCCCTCCCGTTTTTTTAGTTTTCGTATCCGTTCGGATTCTGGCTCTGCCATCTCCAGGAGTCCTCACACATCTCGTCCAGACCCCTCTGAGCCTCCCAGCCCAGTTCTTCCTTCGCCTTTGTGGCGTCGGAATAGCAGGTGGCAATATCGCCTGCGCGGCGGGGCTTAATCTCATAGGGAATCTTTTTCCCACAGGCTTTTTCAAAGGCATGTACCATATCCAGCACGGAATATCCCACGCCGGTTCCCAGGTTGTACACGCACACGCCTGCTTTTTCCTCTATCTTCTTCAGGGCTTTCACATGGCCCACAGCCAGGTCTACCACGTGGATATAATCCCGCACACCGGTACCGTCCGGCGTATCGTAATCATCGCCGAATACGCCCAGGCATTCCAGCTTGCCAATGGCCACCTGAGTGATATAGGGCACCAGGTTGTTCGGAATTCCCTTGGGGTCCTCGCCCATCAGGCCGCTCTTGTGTGCGCCGATAGGATTAAAGTAGCGAAGCAGTACGACATTCCATTCCGGATCTGCTGTGTGCAGGTCCGTCAGAATCTGCTCCAGCATCCACTTGGTCCATCCATAGGGATTGGTGCAGGTTCCCTTGGGGCATTCCTCTGTAATCGGAATGAAAGCCGGGTCGCCGTAAACGGTGGCGGAAGAACTGAAAATAATATTCTTTACCCCGTGGTTTCTCATGACGTCGCACAGCGTCAGCGTGCCGCCAATGTTATTTTCATAGTACTCCAGCGGCTTCACTACGGATTCTCCCACCGCCTTCAGGCCGGCAAAATGAATCACGGAATCAATGGTTTCTTTTTCAAAAATTTCATTCATCGCTTCCCTGTCCCGGATGTCCGCCTTGTAGAAAGTCACTTTCTTACCCGTAATCTGTTCTACTCTTCTCAGAGCTTCCTCCGATGCATTGTACAGATTGTCAGCGACTACCACTTCGTAGCCTGCGTTCAGCAGCTCTACGCAGGTATGACTTCCGATAAATCCTGCGCCGCCTGTCACTAAAATTGCCATGACTGTTTCCTCCTGTAAACATTTCCTTCATTTAAGACCCGCTCGTGGAGCGTTTTTCACTTGGTTTCCCCCACACTATAACATATTCTGTTCTGTTAGGGAATACCCAGAGTAAATTTTAGTAAATTTTTATTTTCGTTTAGTAAATTATTTCCTGCCGGCACGTTTCCACGATAGCCGCCATGGTATCCCACTTTTCTTCCATATCTTTTACCAGCTTAAACTGGGTCCGGCACCGGTCCAGATTCTGACCTTTCCGGCTGGTTTTAAAATACACGTCCCCTTCCAGAAAGTCCGCGAGAAACCGCACTCCGCATTCAAAGGTCATCATCTTTGCGCCCAGCGGGAGCATCCGGATTTCTGTCTCTGTCAGGCTCTGCCCGCATCCCTTCAGAAAGCCCTGGGTGTAAATTTCAAACAGTTCCATGCTGCAGGAGACCCGGTCCAGATTCTGCTCATCTTCCTCAGCAGTACTGGCGCCGAACCGGATGGAATCTCCGAAATCATTCACGGCCAGCCCCGGCATCACGGTATCCAGGTCAATGACACAGAGTCCCTTTCCCGTGGTTTCATCCAGCAGAACGTTGTTGAGCTTGGTATCATTATGAGTCACCCGGAGGGGCAGTTTTCCCTCCGCCCGCAGTGTTTCCAGTATTCCGGCGGTTTCGGCCCGCTCCCGGACAAACTGAATTTCCGGAAGGGCCAGGCATACTCTGCCTGCCGCGTCTTTTTGCACTGCTTCTTCCAGGGCGGCCACCCGCGCCTTCGTATCGTGGAATCCGGGAATGGTCTCCCGCAGAGTCCAGGCCGGATAATCTGACAGCATCCGCTGAAAGTTTCCAAATGCCAGGGCGCTCTCGTAAAAATCTTCCGGTTTTTCCACCCGGTCCAGGCTCCGGGCCCCTTCGATAAACCAGTAGGACCGCCAGTATTCTCCTTCGGAGTCCACGAAAAACGTTCTTCCGTCCCGGGCGGGAATCAGGTGCAGGGTTCCTCTTTCCGCGTCGCCGCCGGTTTCCCGCAGTTTTTTTTGCAGAAATTCTGTAATCCCGGTCACATTTTCCATTACGGCCTCCGGATCCGGGAACACGGTCCGGCTCAGTTTCTGAAGCACGGCCCGGCGGCAGGTCCCGTTTTTCTGTACAGTCCACAGGCACCAGGTGTCGTTAATATGTCCGTTTCCCAGGGGCTCCCTTTTCACCGGTCTTCCGCCATAGCAGAATCCGTCCTCTGCCTCCTTTATCTGTCCTGCGCCCATGCTAGTCCTGCTTCCAGAGGTATTCCGGGTAAAGTCCCCGTTCCTTCATGTCCCGTACGGCGGCCATCACTGCGGGCTTGTCCTCCCGGTAAGTGACGCCGTACCATTTGTCCGCAGATTCCAGAACGGCCACGGTGGCTTTTTCTTCCTCCAGAAGACGGCTTACTACTTCCGGCAGATAATATTCGCATTTCATGGGATTCTCCTTCCGTCCCTTTTCCAGGAACACCGGAAATCCCTCCCGGATTTCTTCCAGAATGCTCCGGGTAAAGCCCCACATGTTCATGGAAACCAGGGTGTTTCCCGGAACCGGCGTCCAGGTCTGGCCGCCGTCTTCGGAATAGGCCACGCCGCCGTCCCGTTTTTCAATCCGGGTCCGCTCGCAGATTCCCGTCAGCTCGCCCGTGCTGCTGGTAGAGCAGACACCCCGGGATACGTATCCGCTGTCCGTAACGGTATTTTCCAGATGATACCCCACCATCGCGTAGCGGTATTTTTCATCGTCCTCGTGTGAAGCCAGGTAGTCGTAAATCTTCTGAAACGCCTCTTTTCCATAATAGTCATCCGCATTGATGACGGCAAAGGGGCCGGCTATCCGGTCATAGCAGCAGAGCACCGCATGGGCCGTTCCCCAGGGTTTTACCCTGCCTTCCGGCACCCGAAATCCTTCCGGCAGCCGCCCCAGCTCCTGGAACACATATTCCACTTCCATCACCCGGGCAATCCGGTCTCCCACCGCTTCCCGGAAATCTTTTTCGTTTTCCCGTTTAATAATAAAAATTACCTTTTCAAATCCGGCGCGATAGGCATCATAAATAGAAAAATCCATAATGATATGTCCCTGCTCATCCACCGGGTCAATCTGCTTCAGCCCCCCGTAGCGGCTTCCCATTCCCGCTGCCATAATGACCAGAACCGGTTTTATCATAATCTTATATTCCTCCAGACCGGCGGTATTTCCGCCTTGTTTTTCCGTGCAGATGCACACTACCGCTTATTTTAACACAATTTCCTGAAATACGCCAGTGGGGACGGGTACCGGCTGGCCGGTACCC
>DWYV01000064.1 GCA_019118525.1 Candidatus Bariatricus faecipullorum | reverse complement strand
TTCATATTGTAATCACTTCCCATCATCGAAAATACTTTCAGTTACTCAACATTAGTATAAACAAAAAACGAAAAGATGTAAATAAAATAAAAAAAATACTTGAAATTGGCAGTTCCGGTTTTTATAATGTGTTTTACAGGAAGATAATTTCTGTTCTCAATGTAACATATTTTTCGTCAGGATATCAGTTCACAAGGCAAATCAGAACACATCCGCACACATCGTGTCTGTGCCATGCGGCTTATCAGGAAGAAATCAGCAGAATCTAAATTTAAGAAATGTGAGGCGGCTCCGGCAGTCCGTATATCTTCCTGCCGGCAGGGAAATAGTATATCACAGCGCTTTTTTATGGACCGGCCGTCTGCTACTGTCGGAGTCTGAGGGCAAAAAATGGGAAAGGAAGAAGAGAGTTACCGGGAACTTTTTGCGGAGCTCAGAAAGTATGAACGCCAGGGTGTCCGCATGCAGATAGACGGATATCCGGCAAGTCCCATGCAGATTGTATCCGCACATATGCTGCGGGAAGAGCAGTCTTATATGAGAGATTATATTATGGACGAAAACGGTATGGTTCAGGAACTTGATTTTTACAGAGTGAATCAGAACAGCTGAAAAGCGGGCGTCCCCCACTGCATCAGAAATATTGTACAACAGAATATTTTATGATATACTCAAACTAATTAGTGCCTTCTGCCAGTGCAGAAGGAAAAAGACAGAAATTATCAGAAAACAGGGAGGTGCCACATGGACGAAAGACGAATGCCAGGGGACACGGGCAGGCGGACAGAACCGGAAAGACGCCGGAAGACCAGAAGACCTTCCGGAGACAGAATTTCAGGGGAAGGAGCCGCGCCGAAAAGAACGGCGTCCAGAAGGACAGCATCGGAAAGGACGGCATCGGAACGCATGGCGTCCGAAAGAAAAACATCCGGGAGAACGGCATCCGGCAGACGTCCGGCAGGCAGCGCGGGAACCAGAAAAGCGGAAGAACGCCCGGTACAGAGATACCGGACCCAGAGCGGGAGCAGACGGACTCCCTCCTCCAGAAGACCGGGGAGAAGAAGGAGAGTACCTAAAGCTCTGCTGCTGGCACTGCTGGTAATTCTGCTGGCGGCGGCCGCCGCTGGTGGATTTTTATGGGTGAGATACGGGCCGTCAGGGGAACGATATGATTTGAACACGTATTTTAGTATCGAATCCAGTGACCAGGTGGCAGTGACTGTGGACAATGAGGTGCTGGGACCGGTGGCGAGAGAGTATGACGGAAGAGTTTACGTGACTTACGAGACCGTCAGGGACTATGTGAACAGCCGCTTTTACTGGGATTCCAATGAAAATCTTCTGCTGTACACCCTTCCCACGGGAATGGTGTCCGCCAGCGTGGGAAGTCCGGATTATACCGTTTCACGGGAAAGCCGCAGCATGGATTACAATATTGTCAGGACGGAAGGAAGCCAGGCTTACATTGCCCTGGATTTTATAAGAGAATATACAGACCTGGAATACCAGTTATATACAGACGGTGGGGTAAACCACGTGATGATTCAGACAGACTGGGGTGAAACGGTTACGGCGGAAGCCAGACGGGATACCCAGGTTCGCCTGCGGGGCGGGGTGAAGAGTGAAATTCTGACAGATATTTCCCGGGGCGACAAGGTAACGGTTATCGAGGATGAAGGAGACTGGAAGAAAATCCGGACAGAAGACGGGTTCGTGGGATATGTGACCCGGCGTTCCCTGCGGAATGAAAAGACTGAGGAAATTACTTCCGGTCGCGATTTTACGGAGCCGGAGTACACCAGCATTCAAAAAGATTACAAGATAAACCTGGCCTGGCATCAGGTGACCAACCAGTCCGCCAACTCTGCCGTACTGGAGACGATTGCTTCCACAAAGGGGCTGAATACGATTTCCCCCACCTGGTTCTCCGTGGCAGACAGCGCGGGCAATCTGACCTCTATTGCCAGCTCAGACTATGTGAATTATGCGCATCAGGCCGGGCTGGAGGTATGGGCGCTGGTAGATAATTTCAGTGAAAACGTGGACGACATGGAACTGCTCAGCCATACTTCTTCCAGAGTAAATCTGGAAAACCAGCTGATTTCTGCCGCACTGCAGAATGATATAGACGGTATCAATGTGGACTTTGAGCAGATTCAGGAAGAAGAAGGAGAGCATTATATTCAGTTTATCCGGGAACTTTCTGTGATGTGCCGGCTGAATAATCTGGTACTTTCCGTAGATAATTACGTTCCCATGGGATTCAATGAGCATTACCACCGGGATGAGCAGGGGGTAATGGCCGATTATGTAATTATCATGGGATATGATGAGCATTACAGCGGTTCTTATGAGGCAGGGTCTGTGGCCTCCTATGACTACGTGAAAAACGGAATCGAGGAGACCTTAAAGGACGTGCCGGCGGAGAAAGTGATAAATGCAGTGCCCCTCTATACCAGACTCTGGAGAGAAGTGCCAAAGACAGAAGAAGAACTGGCCTCAGAGGCGGGAACCGAGGCGGCAAACTATACAACCAGTGTGACCAGCGAGGCGCTGGGCATGGCTGAGGCGGCGGAGCGCGTCAGCAGTGCCGGAGTGGAGGCTGTCTGGGATGATACCGTGAAGCAGAACTATGCCGAGTGGACCGGGTCCGACGGAGCCACTTATAAAATCTGGCTGGAAGACACGGCCTCCCTGGAGGTAAAACTCCAGCTCATTCAGGAATACAGCCTGGCAGGAAGCGCCGCATGGAAACTTGGCTTCGAAACCTCCGACGTATGGGATTTGATTATTAAGTATGTGAACTAACAGTTCCGCCGTCCGGGACGGTTCGTCCGGTCTGTGCTTGCACAGGGAACGGACAGCCGGGCCCGGACGAGTGGAGCGCCTGCTCATGAGCAAAGCAGCAGCGAAGCTGCGGGCGAGCACGTAAGTGCGCCTTTGCGAATGGCGCGGGCGGAACTGTGGAAACAGTAGCATTGCGCCTTTGCGAATGGCGCGAGCTTTGCGCGCATAAGGAAAAGTCTTTCCGGCATATACTGTACAAAAATGCCGGGAGGGCTTTTTTTGCGTGAAAAAATAAAAGGCTGTATCCTGCTGGTTCTGCTGGGGCTGGTCATCTTTTTCAGCCATACCCTGAACCGGGCTGTTATGCAGAATCAGGTGGAACCCGGGACGGTGGACGTATTCCTGGATCCGGGACACGGCGGCCGCGACCCTGGAAAAGTCGGGGTAAACGGTGTTCTGGAAAAAGATATCAACCTGGAGATTTCAAAAGAACTGGCGGACTGTCTGGAGCAGGACGGCGTGGCAGTGGCCATGACCCGTGACACGGATGAGGGACTTTATTCAGAGGACGCAGAAAACAAGAAAAGAGAAGACATGGAAAAGCGGGTGGAAATGATAAATCAGGCTTCACCCAGACTGGTAGTGAGTATTCACCAGAACAGTTACCAGCAGGAGGAAGTCCGGGGACTTCAGATTTTTTACTATTCCGGTTCGGAAGAATCCGAAAAAACCGCCCTGACCCTGGAACAGTTTCTTCAGGAAAAGGGAGTGGAAAATGTCCGTTCTTCCAAGGCCAATGATACGTATTACATGCTGAAAAAGACAGAGGTTCCCACGATTATTATCGAATGCGGATTCCTGAGCAATTATCAGGACGCGGAAAATCTGACGGATGAGAACTGGCAGAAAGAGCTGGCGGAAATTCTGAGTGCGGGAATCCAGGAGCGCCTGGAAGAGGAAAATTAAATTGCCAGTCACACTGTGAAATGCTATAATTATTTTCATGGAGACGATTATCAGAAAAATAGACCGGGAGAATCCCGGGCAGGAAGTCCTGGAAGAAGCAGGAAAGATTCTTCTGAACGGCGGACTGGTGGCCTTCCCGACGGAGACAGTCTATGGACTGGGGGCGAATGCATTGGATGAACAGGCGGCAGAAAAGACGTATGCCGCCAAAGGACGGCCGTCGGACAATCCACTGATTGTGCATATCGCAGAATTTACGGCGCTGAAGGATATTGCAGAAGAGATTCCCAGGGAAGCGGAGATTCTGGCGGAAAAATTCTGGCCCGGCCCGCTGACGATGATTTTTAAAAAGACGGAGCTGGTGCCCCGCGGAACGACCGGGGGGCTGGATACGGTAGCGGTCCGGATGCCGTCGGACAAAGTGGCCCTGGCCCTGATTCGGGCCGGAGGCGGCTACGTATCTGCGCCAAGCGCCAATACTTCCGGCAGACCCAGTCCCACAGCGGCAGAACACGTGGAAGAGGATCTGGGCGGAAAGATAGAGATGATTCTGGACGCAGGCCGGGTGGATATCGGCGTGGAATCCACGATTGTGGATATGACGGTACAGCCGCCTGTCATTCTCCGGCCCGGCGCGGTGACCCGGGAAATGCTGGAGGAAGCTGTAGGTCCGGTGGAAGTGGACAAGGCGCTGATTTCGGAGGACAGCAAAGAACCGCCCAAAGCGCCGGGAATGAAGTACCGGCACTATGCACCGAAAGCGGAGCTCTTAATTCTGGAAGGCACAACGGAGGAGTGCGTGAAGGCCATCCGGCAGATAGCCTATGAACAGGAGCGCCTGGGATACCGGGTTGGCATCATTGCCAGCGAGGAAACCTTTGCCTTTTATACCGTGGGGAACATCAAGAACATCGGTTCCCGGGAGAATGAGAAAACGGTAGCTCAGAATCTGTACCGGGTGCTTCGGGAATTTGACGAAGAAGGGGTAGATTATATCTACAGCGAGGCTTTTCCGGAAGGCGGAATCGGTACGGCGGTTATGAACCGGCTGGGGAAGGCGGCAGGCCACCATGTGCTTCAGGCAGAAGTGATTACCCGGCTGCAGAAATACCGGACGATTGTTTTTGTCAGCAACAGCGACAACTGCCGGGCGCCTATCGCTGCGGCTCTGCTGCGGAGACAGCCCCTGCTGCAGGAATATGATATCTGCTCCCGGGGAATGGTGGTACTGTTTTCGGAACCCCTGAATCCACGGGCAGAAGAGATATTGAAAGAGCATGGAATCGTACTGAAAGGGTATGAAACTCTTCCCCTGGAGGCAGAGCTGATGAAGGAGGATGCTCTGGTTCTGACGATGGAAGACAGCCAGAGAGATAAAATACGGAATGAGTATCCGGAGACCGGGCATGTATATACCCTGGCGGAATTCGTGGGCGGAGAGGAAGAGATTCCTTCTGTGTACGGACAGACGCCGGAACAGTATGAAAACATGTACGGCCTGATTGAGGATTATGTGAAGAAACTTGCGAAAAAACTGAATGAGGAGGCAAAAAGCTGATGTCAAATGTATACGTGATGGACCATCCGCTGATACAGCATAAGATTGGAATTATACGGAGAAAGGAGACCGGTTCCCGGGATTTCCGCGCCATGGTAGGCGAGATTGCCATGCTGATGTGTTACGAGGCAACCAGAGATTTAAAACTGCAGGATGTGGAGGTTGAGACGCCCATCTGCCGGACCGTGGCAAAAGAGCTGGCCGGGAAAAAGCTGGCGGTAGTGCCCATTCTGCGTGCCGGTCTTGGCATGGTGGAAGGAATGCTTACCATGATTCCGGCGGCAAAGGTAGGACATATCGGTCTGTACCGGGATCCCGAGACACTGGAACCGGTAGAATATTACTGTAAACTTCCGGCAGACTGCGACGAGCGGGAGGTTTTCGTGGTAGATCCGATGCTGGCCACCGGCGGCTCCAGTGTGGCGGCTATCCAGATGCTGAAAGACAAAGGAGTGAAAAATATCCGCTTCATGTGCATTATTGCGGCCCCGGAGGGTGTGGCGAGAATGCAGAAAGAACATCCGGACGTGGACATTTTTGTAGGGGTCCTGGATGAAAAACTGAACGAACACGGATATATTGTTCCGGGGCTTGGAGATGCCGGAGACCGGATTTTTGGAACGAAATAAGAGAGGGACGGTTATGAGCGGAAAACGGAAAGACTATATCAGCTGGGATGAGTATTTTATGGGAGTAGCAATGCTCTCCGGCATGCGCTCCAAAGACCCGAATACCCAGGTGGGATGCTGTATTGTCAGCCAGGATAATAAGATTCTTTCCATGGGATACAACGGACTTCCCAGAGGATGTTCGGATGATGAATTTCCCTGGGAGAGGGAAGGAGAAAATGCGCTGGAAACGAAGTATGTGTACACGGTACACAGCGAACTGAATGCCATTTTAAATTACAGCGGCGGAAGTCTGGAGGGAGCCAAACTCTATGTCTCCCTGTTTCCCTGCAACGAATGTGCCAAGGCGATTATCCAGAGCGGAATAAAAGAAGTCATCTATGACAGCGACAAGTATGCGGAGACAGACTCCGTGCTGGCTTCCAAGCATATGTTTGACTGCGCCGGTGTAAGATACCACCAGTACCACCGCACCGGAAGAGAAGTGTCCTTTAAACTGTAAACAGCAAAAGGGGGACCCTGCAGAATATGCAGGGTTCTTTTTTTGCCCGATACGCCCGGAGGGCGACCGCCGTGTCCGCGACGCGAAGCTGGTCCTTTCGGGCACGGGCGGGTCACGTCAGGCATAAATAGGGACAGGGCCTCATATAATGGGAGTAGAAAACGGGAAGGAGAGACTGGCAGATGAAAAGACAGGCGCCGCCGGTGATTGTAAATTTTTTTGTCCGGGCTATCGTAGGGACGGGACTCATTTTTTTGATAAACCAATATCTTGACTATAGAAATATTTCTATTTCTGTCGGTTATAACCTGATTTCCTTTTTGACAACCGGAACCCTTGGAATTCCGGGAGTTGGACTCCTTTACGGGATTTTGTTTTACCAAAATATGTGAGTGTTGCACAAAGATGATATTTTTAAAAAAAAGGACTGGACAAAACGAAAATGACAGGTCTATAATTACTTCCACAAGAAAAGCAAGATGTGTCAGATATTTCAACAGGCATTTTTCTGGCCATTCTGGATATCTGTTCAGAAGGCCATCCAGGGAATGTGACGACATTCCTCGCAGACCATTTCGGTCAAATGTTTCAGAAAATCAGAAAAATTTCAAAAGAAAGGAGCAGGTGAAAGGATTGAACATGAAGTTTTAATTTTTGACTGCGAACAGTCCTATGCAGAAAAGCTGGCTGCTGTTCTCGTTCAGAAAAAAGAAGTTTTCAGCCAGGTGCGGGTTTATTCTTCTTTTGAAAAACTGGAAGCTCTTCCGGGAAATGGGCGTAACCGGATTCTGCTGGCCGGCGAAGAGATTCCGTATGTACAGAGAAAGCAGATAACAGCAGGCAAAAAGATTGTTCTCACCCAGAGTCAGTGTGCGGACCTGGGCGAAGAGGAAAAAGAGCTGCCGAGATACCAGAGCGCAGAGCGCCTGACGGCGGGGATTATGGAAGTGCTGAAGGATGACAGGGGAGCGGTCCTGGCTCCCGGTATTACCAGAAGCCGGATTCTGGCCGTGTATTCTCCCATTCACCGAATCGGAAAGACAACTTTTGCGATTCGGCTGGGAAAAGCCCTGGCGGAAAAGCAGAACGTACTGTATCTGAACCTGGAAACCTATGCCGGAGAAGGCGGCTACTTCCAGGACAGAGACGTTCTGAACCTTTCCCATCTTCTGTATTATGTAAAGCAGGACGAGGGAGACATTAGTGTGCGTATCGCCTCCGTCGTAAAACAGATGGGAAAGCTGGATTATATTCCGCCGGTGAAAGTGTGGACAGACCTGCTGGACGTGCCGTCCCGGGAATGGGAGATATTTCTGGAAAGACTGGCCGGGCAGAGTGTCTATCATGTGATTCTGCTGGACATGGGAAATTCTCTGAACGGTCTGTTTGGCATACTGAACCTCTGCCAGCGGATACTGGTTCCTTTCCGGAAGGATGTTCACGGAGACGCCAAGATGAAGCAGTATCACGGGATACTGCAGGCGACAGGGTATCAGGAACTGGAAGCGCGTTCGCTCTATCTGGACATGGAAAAGCCGGTGAGGCAGACAGTCCGGGAGGCGCTTGCACAGCTGGAGGCAGACGAAAGAAAGGAGTGCAGAAATGCTTCGGGCAGAGCAGCTCCATGAAAAAGTGCTGGCCTCCATGGACCTGACGGAGGAAATTCCGGATGAAGAACTTCTGGAACGGATTCATCAGATTCTGGAGGAATACTCCCGGGAGGAATTTATTCCGCTCCGTGAGAAGGCGGCACTGGGAAAAGAACTGTTTAATGCATTCCGCAGGCTGGACATTCTCCAGGAACTTCTGGAGGATGACGGAATAACCGAGATAATGATTAACGGAGTCGACAATATATTTCTGGAAAAGCAGGGAAGGATGTATCAGTCCGGACGCAGGTTTCATTCCAGGGCAAAACTGGAGGACGTGGCCCAGCAGATTGTGGCGGACTGCAACCGTATGGTAAACGAAGCGTCCCCCATCGTGGACGCCAGGCTGAAAGACGGGTCCCGGGTCAATGTGGTACTGTACCCGGTGGCGCTGAACGGACCGGTCATTACCATCCGGAAGTTTCCAAAGACCAGGATTACCCTGGAAAAGCTTCTGGAACTGGACGCCCTGAACCGGGAGACGGCAGATTTTCTGATAATGCTGGTCCGGGCCGGATACAACATTTTCATCAGCGGAGGCACGGGGTCCGGAAAGACCACGTTCCTGAATGCTCTCTCCGATTATATTCCCCCGGAAGAGAGAGTCATCGTCATTGAAGACAATGCAGAACTGCAGATTACGGAACTTCCCAACCTGGTGCGGCTGGAAGCACGAAATGCAAATGTAGAAGGAACCGGGGAAATTACTATCCGTAATCTGATAAAGACTGCTCTTCGGATGCGACCGACCCGAATCATCGTGGGCGAGGTAAGAGGCAGCGAGGCGGTGGACATGCTGCAGGCCTTTAATACCGGTCACGACGGTTCCCTGAGCACCGGCCACGCCAACAGTCCCGCTGACATGCTGGCCCGGCTGGAAACCATGGTGCTGATGGGAATGGAAATCCCCCTTCCGGCAGTACAGAGACAGATAGCCTCCGGAATCGATATCCTGGTACATCTGGGCAGACTGCGGGATAAGAGCAGAAAACTGCTGGAGATTGAGGAGGTACTTGGATATGAAAAGGACGGGATTCGCCTGCATTCCCTGTTTTCTTACCGGGAAACGGGAACGCAGGGACAAAAAATCACCGGAGAGTGGATGAAATGCGGGGAGCTGGTTCATAAAGAAAAGCTTCTGGCAGCAGGATATTAAGAAACGGGAATACATTCTGGCGGCAGGGCGGAGCGTTCTGCTCACTTCAGCAGCCGCCTGGCTTTTCTATTCTTCCTGGATAGCGGGAATTATCCTGCTTCCGGCAGGGCTGATTTATCTCCGTGAATGGCAAAAAGAACGGATACGGAAGAAGGAAAGAGAATTCGGAAGGCAGTTTCAGAATGCTCTGGATTCTCTGGCGGCATCCCTGAATGTGGGATATTCCATGGAAAATGCCATTCGTGAGACAAAAAAGGATATGGGACTGATGTACGGGCCGGATGCTTCGATTGTCCGGGAATTTACAAGAATGGTACGGCAGCTGGAACTCAATGTCACGGCAGAGCAGGCCTGGCAGGAGTTTGCCAGCCGGACAGAACTGACAGAGGTGCGAAGCTTTGTAACAGTATTTACGCTGTCAAAACGAAGCGGCGGAGACAGCATTGCTATTATCCGCAATGCCATCCGGCAGATATCCGACCGGATGGATACGGAGCGGGAAATCGAGACGATTCTCTCTGCAAAGCGTCTGGAATTCCATATTATGTCGGCGGTTCCTTTCGGAATCGTAGCCTACATGAAACTGAGTTTTCCGGAATTCATGGGACAGCTTTACGGAACGGTGGCAGGGGCAGTTTTTATGACATTCTGCCTGCTGGTGTACGCCGCCGCCTGGCGCCTGGGGAACCAGATTATTCACATCGAGGTTTAGTATGAAAGGCACGGACATGCGAAAACGGTTCCGGGAAAACTGGAAAATACTGTCTGCCGCGGCGGCGGGCGTCCTGGTAATGATTCTGGCGGTTCTGCTGACCCCCGGCAAAACCGCAATCGGGAAAATTCAGCGGGACACTTACGGCGGAGCGGTAAAAACAGTGACCCTTTACGTTCAGGTGGATGGAGAGGAAGAACAGGCCGTAGAGATTCAGGTGTCTCCCAGGAAGTACTCCCGTACGGAACTGGAAGCCCTGGCCGGTCAGGCCGCCCGCAGGCTGGACACAGTCCTTCCCGGAGAAAACAAAAGTCTGGATTATGTGGTGTCAGACCTGGTGCTGCCCGGTTCTCTGGAAGGACTCCCGTTTCGGATTACCTGGGAACTGAGCCGGTACGATGTTCTGGACATGGAAGGGAAAATTCAGGAGGAAGAACTGGAAAAAGAGGATACGGACGATGGCGGAGTTCTGGTTACCCTTACCGGAATCCTGCGGTATGAGGATTTCGAGACTGCCTATTCCACGTCTGCGCGTATATGTAAACCAGAAGAAAAGAATCAGAACTTTTCAGAACTGGTACAGTCGGTCATACAAAAAGAGGACGAAGCATCGTCAGAGAATGCCTGGCTGGTTCTTCCGAAGGAAATCGAAGGAAAGAAAATAATCTGGAAAAGGGAGGAAGAAAATACTGCGGTGCCTGCCGCCGGTATCCTGCTTCTGTCCGCGCTGCTGCTCCGGCTGCGGAAAAAACAGAAGCAGAAGGACCAGGAGAAGGAGAGAGAAAAACAGATGCTTCTGGATTATCCGGAAATCATCAGTCAGGTGACCATGCTGCTTCAGACCGGAATGACCGTAAGAAATGTATGGAAACGCGTGACAGAGGATTATCTGGAACAGAAAAAGAAGAGCGGAAGAGAGCGGGCGGCCTACGAGGAGATGGTGACTGCCTGGAAAGAGATGCAGGGAGGTATGCCTGAGCAGGAAAGCTATGAGCGGTTTGCCAGGCGGTGCCGGCTTGCCCCCTATATGAAGTTCGGCGCTGTCCTGGCCCAGAATCTGCGAAAAGGAGCGAAAGGCACGGCGGATATCCTCTCAGTAGAAGCCATTCAGGCCATGGAAGACCGGAAAAGCCGGGCGAAACAGCTTGGCGAGGAAGCCGGAACAAAGCTTCTGGGTCCCATGTTTCTGATGCTGGTGGTCGTTCTTCTTATGGTAGTCGTTCCCGCCTTCTGGTCTGTCCAGATATAGGAGGTGAACGGCATGAAAAAGTGGTACTGGAAAATGTTCCGTATTCGGAAGATTTTGCAGGAAGAGAAAGGAATCAGTGTAATTGAAATGATACTGATACTGGTGGTGGTCATTGGGCTGATTGTAATTTTTAAATCCCAGCTGACCAGTCTGGTTCAGTCTATTTTTTCAAAGATAACGAGCGAAAGTGCGGGAATCTGAGGCCGACGGACAGACGGCATAATCAGAACCGCTGAATGAAAAAAAAGGTGATGCAGAGATGAAAAAAACGGTCAGGGGAGAAGTGACAGTATTTTTAAGTCTGGTATTTCTTCTTCTGCTGTCACTGACCGGGGCAGTGCTGGAAAGCGCGTCCATTCAGGTCAGGAAAAACGAAAGACACGCAGATGCAGTGCGGGCCATGGAGTCTGTATTTGCAGAGTACCAGAAAGAACTGCTGGAAAGCTATCATATTTTTGCGCTGGACGCCAGCTATGAGACCGGAAATATGGAAGAGCAGAATATTTTAAACCGACTGTCCTTTTACGGGGCAGAAAATATGGATGCCGGTATTTCCGGGATACGGTACCTGACAGACCAGAACGGGAAGGCTTTTTACGAGCAGGCCGTGCAGTATATGGGATATCATTCGGAGGAGTCCGGGACGGAACAACTGGCGGAAGAAAAATCCCGCTGGTGGGAAATAAGTGAAAATACCAAGTCTTACGAAAAGGAGGCTTATAAGAACGAGTTGGAATTGAAAAGAGTCCTCAACGAGTCCGGAACGGAAGTCTCCGGAGAAGAAAATCCCATTGAGACTGTTTCTGAGATAAAAGCCGGGAAACTTCTGAATCTGGTATTGCCGGATACCATGACGCTTTCCCAGCAGAAGGCCCGGGCCGGCATGCTGGTCTCCAGCCGGGAAAGACGGGAAGGATACGGTATGGCCGGAGAAAGCGGGCCGGCTCTCTCCTCCGTTTTTTTTAATCTCTATCTCACCAGTCACTTTTCCTGCGCCGTGGACGGGGAAGAGACAGAAGGGCTCCGGTATGAACTGGAATATCTTCTGAAGGGGAAGGAAAGTGACGTAGAAAATCTGGAAGAAGTGGTTCAGACACTGGCTCTGCTCCGCGCAGTGCCCAATTATACCTACCTTCAGGGAGATTCCGCCAGAAAGGCGGAGGCGCAGGCGGCAGCAGCCGTACTGGGAACCCTTCTGGCCGTACCCCAGGCCTCGGAACTGATTACCCAGGCCCTGCTTCTGGCCTGGTCCTATGGAGAAGCCCTGGTGGATGTGCGGACTCTGCTGTCGGGGAAAAAGGTGGCTCTGACCAAATCGGCAGAAACCTGGACCCTGTCTCTGGCAGGACTGACCGCGCTGGGAGCCGGCGGAAGCATACCGGAAGGGAAGGATGCGCAGAACGGGTTTTCCTATGAACGGTATCTGCAGATGTTACTGCTTCTGGAAGATAGGGACACACTGGTGATGCGGGCCCTGGACATGGTGGAGCTGAATCTGCGAAGCCGGGATGGGCTGGAATTTTTCCGGGCAGACAACTGTGTCAGCGCCATGGAAGCAGAGTTTACATGCAGTCTGAGAAGGGGAGTGGAGTACCGGTTTTCCAGCCGGTACGGATACAGATAGAAGAAAATGAAGAAAGGAGGCAGATGCAGATGCCTTTTCTATTTATCCTGTGTTTGTTGAAATGCTTTGGCATAAGACCAGATAACAGTAAATTGCTTAATTCTTGTGGAAAGGAGGAAAGTTCTGCCGTTGGTAACGAATCCCACATCATGCTTTCTTGTGTAGAAAAGGCATCTGTATCTGCCTCAAAGGCGGGGAAATCCCGAAAAAGAGGGAGCATCACTCTGGAATGTGCTTACTGTATTCCTTTGTTTCTGCTGGCGGCGGTCTGCCTGATATGGACACTGGAAATCCGGACAACCGGGCTTGCCATCCGGTGCGGTATGCAGGAGGCCGGAAAGCAGACGGCCCAGGAAATGTATCTTTCCCCCGTGTTTTCTTCCTCCCGGCTGGAATCTCTGATAGTGGAAAGTATCGGGGCGGATCGTCTGGAACAGAGCCTGGTTCTGGGGGGAAGCGGGGGAATTGACTGCGGAGATTCCTATATGCGTCCGGGAAGCCGTATCCTGGAGCTGAAAGCCAGCTATAAAATCCGGCTTCCCATTCCCCTTTTTGCGGTGCCATCCGTGGAATACGAAGAAACCATGCGGATAAAAAGCTGGACAGGCTACGAAAAGGAAGGGCTGGGCGGCCTGGAAAGCGAAGAGACAGTCTATCTGACAGAAACCGGAACGGTTTATCACCGGAATCCGCACTGTACGTATCTGGAACCGTCCATACGGATAGTGTCCGCCGCAGAGCTGGAAGGACTGAGAAATGAAAGCGAAGCAAAGTACTATGCCTGCGAGCGGTGCGGAGGCGGGCACAGCGACCTGGTGTATATCACGGATTACGGCACCAGATATCACGGCAGTCTTCAGTGCAGCGGCCTGAAACGAACTATATATACGGTTCCGCTGTCGGAGGCGAAAGGAAGGAGGCCATGCGGGAAATGTGGAAAATAGCAGAAGGAGCGGTGCTGGTTTATCTGACCTGCTGTACCCGGGAGGATATCCAGAAAAAGGAAATCTCCGTCCGGCTTTTGGTAGTGGGAACCCTGGGAATCTGTCTTGCGGTACTATTGTGGAACCGGGAAGGAATAGAGGACTCCCTGGCGGGAGCGGCAGCAGGAGCTTTTTTCTTTCTGGCAGGAAAAGTAACCCGGCAGGCTATCGGTTATGGAGACTGCTGGATGATTACCCTTCTGGGTCTGTTTCTGGGAGTATGGAAGCTTCTGGTTCTCCTTCTGACGGCATTTATTCTGGCGGCCCTGGCCGGCGGTATCGGTATGGTATGGAAGAAATGGGACGGAAAGAAACGGCTCCCCTTTTTCCCCTTTCTTCTGGCCGGGTATCTGGGGGTGATGTGCTGGTGAAAAAAGCGAAAGCGGCTCTGACAGTGGAAGCAGCCTGGCTCTTTCCGCTGATACTGATGGTCTGGATGTTTGTTCTGTTCGGCCTCTTTTATTACCATGATAAAAATATCCTGGCCGGGGCGGCCTATGAGACCGCAGTGAGGGGAAGTGAATGGCTCCATGAGGAAGAGGAGCTTCCCCAGGGGAAGCTGGGAAGCTTTTTCCAGGAACGGATTCAGGGAAAACTTTTATACTTTGGGGGCGCTTCTGTGGATATCCGGGAGCAGAACGGAAGAATCCAGGTATCTGCCCAGGCAGAGGGGAAAAGGATGTCCCTTTCTGTGACCGGGAGCGCGGCTGTTACGGTACCGGAAGAATACATTCGGGGATGGATAAGAGCCGGTTCCCTGGGAAACAAAATATGGGAGGAAGTGGGAAATTGAAGGTTACTTATGAGAGAGATTTGAACAGGACCTGGCTGGTGCTGGAAGAAGAGCAGGTATACCAGGAAGACTATCAGATGAAGATGCTGAAGGCTAATACACTCCGATACCTGCTTCCCGTGCTCTGGCAGGGCAGGGACGAAAGCAGCAGTTTCCGCTACGAAATAACCGGAAAGCTGTCCATGAGAGGCTACTTTGAGCGGAACAAAATGACCTGTCAGGAGATAGAAGCCTTTGTCCGGCAGCTTGCCGAGGCCATGAACGAAGCCCGGAACTTTCTGCTGGAACCGGACAGAATACTCATCAGTCCGGATTATATTTTCTGGGAGAAAGGACAGTTCTGGTTCTGTTATTATCCATTGCAGACCGAACCGGTGTGGAAAGAATTTCACCGTCTGACAGAATATTTTGTCCGGGAAGCAGATTACCGGGACCAGGAAGGAGTCTGCCTGATATCCGAGCTTCACAGGGCCTCCATGGAAGAAAATTACAGTATCTGGCAGACGGTAGAGAACATCCAGGAAGCAAGGGAAGAAAAACGGGCTGAGTCACGGGAAGAAAAAGAAGAGCCGCCTCCGGAAGAATACCGAACCGGAAGCTGGGGAGAGGAAACCACAGAGTCCGCCTTCTTTATCCGGGAGGAGCCGGAAGAACTGGAGGAGGGCGGACTCCTGGGACGCCTGCGCCTTCGGAAGAAGCGAAAACGCTGGGGGGAATGGGACGGCCTGGAGCTTTGAAACAGGAACCCCGGTGTCCCAAAATGATGAAAACGGGGTTGTCAAAGGCAGGGCCATTCCCTATAATAAGTAGTAAGATTATGAAACGGGTAATGTTACCGTAAAGCAGGAACCTCTGCCTGGAGCGGACTCTACAGAGACTGTGCCATGGTGTGCTTCTACGGTCTGGCGCACGATGGCCAGTCCCAGACCAGTGCCGCCGGATTTGTGCGTCACAAAGGCATCGAAAATTTCTTCCAGATTTTCCGCCGGTATACCACAGCCGGAATCAGCGATTCTGACAACAATACAGTCCTTTTCTTCCCGGGCCTCCAGACGGACGGAGCCGCCGGGTGAGAGTGATTCCAATGCATTTTTCAGCAGATTGAGAAATACCTCCTGGAGTTTGACCTGGTCCCCGGTTATTTCCGGAAGGAAAGGGGAGAGACAGGAAGTAAATTCCATATCCTGGTTTACGCAGGAGGCTGCGAAAGAGAGACAGATGCGGCCGAAAAAATCATAGGAAGAAAAACGCACCGGATTCAGTCTGTCTCCATTATTATAGGAAGAAAGCTCGGCAAGCAGCCGGGTCATATACTCGATGTCCTCTTTCAGGCTGTCCCAGTGACGAAAGGAAGCGGCCTCCGGATGGGAGGATTCTATCAGCTGGACCGTGCTGGAGATAAGAGCCAGTGGATTACGGATTTCGTGAGTGACTTTACTGAGGGTATAGTGCTGAGAGTCCAGGAGTTTCTGCAGCAGTGCTCTGTTTTCGGGACTTTCATCCATCAGTTTCTGAAGCTGACCATAATCTTGGTCTGTAAAAATCATATGCATTACCGCCTTTCTGCCCTAAGTGTAGCATTGGCGGGTGTGATAAGCAATTATTTTTAAAGAAAGAGGGATTTAACGATGAAAGACGAGAACTGTATTTTCTGTAAAATCGCAAACGGAGAGATTCCATCGGCCACTTTATATGAGGATGAGGAGTTCCGGGTGATTCTGGACCTGGGACCGGCTACCAGAGGACATGCCCTCATTCTGCCGAAAAATCATTTTTCCGATTTATATGATATCGATGAGGAAACTGCGGCAAAGGCTATGGTGCTGGCAAAGAAAATGATAACGAAACTGAAAGACGTACTGGGCTGTGACGGCTATAATATCGTGCAGAATAACGGTGCGGCCGCCGGTCAGACAGTATTCCATTTTCATATGCACCTGATTCCCCGGTATGAGGGAGACGGCGCAGGTATCGCATCCTGGAAGCAGGGCGAGCTGTCCGAGAAGGATAAAGAAGAAATTCTGAAAAAGCTGAAAGACTAACTGTCCCTGCGGAGAACGCATTTTGCAAAAGCAGGAACCGGAAAGAATGAGAGAAGAGTAAATCAGAGGGTAACGTAGTGGACAGCCAGGCAAAAGATACGGGTAATTTTATTCGCATCTACAATGAAAACAAAGAACTGGTTTTCAAAACAGCAATGCGATACTCTGACAATTACGATGTAGCGCAGGAGATAGTACAAGATACTTTTCTGAAACTGTATGTACATTTTCAGGATATGGACGAAGAGCGTACGATTAAATGGCTGATTGTAACAACAAAGAACGCGGCGAAGAACTACAGAAAACGGGCCAGATTTGAATGTCCCGATGAGGACATTGAACTTACCGTGGAGATGAGTCAGGAGCTGACGGAGGGAAACGCGGAAGATATTCTGATGGAAAAGGTTTCCAGGGAAGAGCGCAAAGAACTGGCGGACGAGATAATGAGCGGTCTTTATAAACTGAATGAACGCTGGTATGAAGCTGTGACCATGGTTTATGGCATGGAGAAGAAACAGAAAGATGTCGCTGAAGAACTTGGAGTCAGTCTTGAGGTGTTACAGAGTGTATTGCAGAGAGCGAGAAAATGGGTTAAGAAAAATTATGAGAAACAGTATAAAGAGACAAAATAACTATAGATAAACAGGTGCCATTTTGACACCTGTTTCTACTTTGTCTCGAAACATAACGAGAGAGTTTGTTTCTATCGTCTGGGCCGGGGGAAAGAAAACTTATTTCCGGGCGGCTTCTTCAATGAGTCCGATGATGGTTTCAATCGGGTCATTCTGGGGAGAAGCCGACATGGCTTTGACAAAGGACGCACGGTTTTCATAGAGACTGTGAATCCGTTCCAGAAGAACGGCGTCCGTAATTTTTTCTTCCTCCAGAACCATGCTGAAGCCCTGGCGCTCAAAGGAGCGGGCATTCAGTATCTGGTCGCCCCGGCTTGCGCTGGCGGACAGAGGAATCAGAAGGTTTGGTTTTTTCAGGGCCAGGAGTTCACAGATAGCATTGGCTCCCGCTCTGGAAATAACGATATCTGCCAGGGCAAACAAATCACGGAGTTCCTCGGAAATATATTCAAACTGGGCATAGCCTTCCAGCCCGTTCAGGGAGGTATCCAGTTTTCCCTTTCCGCAGAGGTGGATAACCTGGTAGGTTTTTAAAAGCTCCGGAAGAATTCTGCGCACCGCATCATTTACGGCGGCGGCGCCCAGGCTTCCGCCGATGACCAGAATAACGGGCCGTGTTTCTTTAAAACCGCAGAACGCGCGCGCCTTCTGGGCGTCTCCGGTAAGGAGTTCCTGCCGGATAGGCGAACCGGTGAGAACTGCCTTGTCCGCCGGAAGACATTTCAGGGTCTCCGGAAAGTTACAGCAGATTTTGGCGGCGGAGGAAAGAGAAAGCTTATTGGCCAGCCCGGGAGTCATGTCAGACTCATGGATGATAGCCGGAATATGATTTCTCTTAGCCGCAATTACAACGGGAACGGTGACAAATCCGCCTTTGGAAAATACAACGTCCGGATTCAGTACTTTCATCAGTTTGCTGGCTTCGGAAAAGCCCTTCAGAACCCGGAACGGGTCGGTAAAATTCTGTAAGCTGAAATAACGGCGGAGTTTTCCGGAGGAAATACCGTGGTAGGGAATTCCCTGCTTTTCCACGAGTTTTTTCTCCATTCCGTTATAAGAACCGATATAATGTATATCATACTGAAGTTCCTTCAGCCGTGGTAACAGTGCAATATTTGGTGTAACGTGTCCGGCAGTACCGCCACCGGTTAAAATGATACGTTTCATAATACTCCTCCCTGTCTAATCTCTCTTTTAATATTAAACAGAGAGACGGAAAAGGTCAAGGAAAAGGGAGGAAAACCAGAAAAGAATCGAGAGGTTGCTGACATGAAAAATGAGCAGGAGAAAGTAAAAAAACTAATGCAGGAAGAGCTGGAGCGGGAAGCAGAGAAAATCCGGGCAGAGGTAGAAGCCGACGAAAGTCTTCGGAATCTTCCGTTTCCGGACGGCATGGACGGGGAACTGCAAAAGAAGATTGAAGAATACGAAAAAAACAAGGCAGCCGTGGAGATGCTTTCAGAAGAAGACCAGGAGGCCCTGCGGCTTGGCCGGGAACTGCAGATGCTGAATGTAAAGGAAAACGAAGCAGAGGACAAGTCCGAAAACGGAGAGAACGGCAGCGCCGGAAGGACCGGAAAGACGGTGCGTTTTCGCCGGAAAAAGCGGACGTATGTGCTCTTGGCATTTGTGGCGGTACTGGTGCTTGCCATGGGGATGACGGCCATCGGCGGACAGCCGTTTGTAAGTATGATTCGAGAGCAGATTCTGGGTGATAGAAATATGGTTCAGATAGACTCGGATAATTCTGAAGGAGATGAGACTATTGTGAATTCTGGTGTGGATGAGGAAGAACTGGCTTATCAGCAGATAGAGGAAGAGTTTGGATTTGTTCCAGTCAGGTTAAATGAATTGCCTGATGGGATGGAGTTTGAAGAATACACTTATGATAAAAATAATAAAGAAATCCTTTTATTATACAATATCAATGGCAACATACTGGAATATCGAATATATCCTAATTTTAGGAATAAGTCGATAGGATACGATGTTGAAGATGAACTCTTGGATGAGTTTACATTAACTATATCGGATGTGGGTATTCATATTCAGGAATATCAGATAAAAGAAAATAGTCAGAAGGTTTATATGGCTAATTTTCAGTATAAAGATACATATTACATATTGCGAGGGGGTATTCCCAAAGAATCTTTTGAAGGAATATTAAAAAATTTGAAATTTTTTTAAAAATCAGCGATAGTTTTTTCTCCTTCGATTGTTATTATAG
>DWYV01000063.1 GCA_019118525.1 Candidatus Bariatricus faecipullorum | reverse complement strand
ACGGGCCGGCCCGTACCCGTCCCCCACTACAATTTAAACACAATTCATACAAAAAGGTGCGCTTTACCCGCGCACCTTTGCGTCATACTTTACCGTATATTTCTCTGGGCACATAGGCACGGATGCGGACTCCATTCTCTTCCCATTCTTCGGAGACCAGTTCTCCGAATTTCCGGATAAGCTGTACTTTTCCTGCTTCGGAATAAGAATACAGCCGCTCTATATAAATCTTCTGCTCCCGCAGAACCTCTTCCATGGCCTTTAAAAGTTCTTCCAGGTGCTCCCCGGTCCGCGCCGATACCCGCACGGTCCGTTCCGCCTGAAAATCCCGGACTATCTGCCCTTCTCCGGTCCGGTCTATTTTATTGAATACCGTAATCACCGGTTTATTCATCACTTCCAGCCTCCGCAGGGTCTCATAGACCACATGCATCTGCTCCTCCATACGGGGACTGGACATATCCACCACATGGAGAATGAAATCGGCGTATTTTGCCTCTTCCAGTGTACTTTTGAACGCTTCCACCAGATGGTGCGGCAGTTTCTGAATAAACCCTACTGTATCCGTCAGCAGAATCTCCTGCCCCTGGGGCAGAACAAGCGCCCTGGTAACCGGATCCAGTGTGGCAAAAAGCTTATCTTCCTCCAGCACGCCTGCACCGGTCAGCTTATTCAGCAGGGTGGATTTCCCTGCATTGGTGTATCCCACAATGGCCGCCACGGGAATTCCGCTCCGTTTCCGGCCGCTTCTCTGCACCTCCCGGTGGCGCCTGACATCCTTCAGTTCCCGGCCAAGCTGTCCTATCCTTTCGCGAATCAGACGCCTGTCCATTTCCAGCTTCTTTTCTCCGGGTCCCCGGGTACCGATACCGCCTCCCAGACGGGACAGCGCCTTCCCTGCCCCCGCAAGGCGGGACTGCCGGTACTTCAGCTGGGCCAGCTCTACCTGAATCTTTCCCTCACTGGTGGAAGCCCTGGCCGCAAAAATATCCAGAATCACCAGCGTCCGGTCCAGCACCTTCGTGTCCAGAATCTCCTGCAGATTACTCATCTGCGCCGGGGACAGCTCGTCATCGCAGAGTATCCCGTCGGCCTCCAGCTCCCAGAGCAGGTCCCGGATTTCCTCCAGCTTTCCCTTTCCCACATAGGTGCCGGGGTGAACCGCTTCCCGTCTCTGAATAACCGTCCCTGCCACCTGGGCCCCGGCAGTTTTTGCCAGCGCTCCCAGCTCTTTCAGGGACGCTTCCGTATCCTCCTGCTCTCCGGTACTGATTCCCACCAGAATCAGGCGTTCTCCTTCTTCCTTTATCTCTACCATTCGATTTCCTTCCTGACTGTTTCCGGTTCCGGTTTTTCATCCGGATTCCGGAAATCTATTCCGCTTCCGATTCCGGAGCCTGGGTGTTCAGAAATTCCAGTTCCTTTGCCGCCCGGGTATCCTCCGGATAGTCTTCCACATAATCCTCCAGCCTGTAGCGCGCCGTCTCATAGTCTCCGGCCTTCTCATAGGCAATAATCTCATTAAACGCCATTTCCTGAAGCAGTTCCGCCGAGGCGCCCTCTTTTTTCTGTCCGTTTTCAAAATAATAGGCTGCACGGTTCGCGGTTCCCGCATTCAGCTCACAAAGTCCCATCATATTGTACAGAGTAGCCGTAGCCTCTGTTCCGTTATCCAGCGCATTTTCAAAAGCTTCCAGCGCGTTTTCGTAGTCCTCCTGCTCCCAGTAGCAGATGCCAAGCCCCCGGTAGGCCTCGCCCAGGTTTTCCCCGTCTTCCACGGCCTGCTGAAATGCTTCCCTGGCCCCCTCGTAATCCTGCTCTTCCAGAAGAGCGGTTCCGTCCGCGACCTGGCTGGAACATCCCGCCAGGCAGAAGGTCAGGGAAAGAAGCACCGCCGCTGCTATCCGTTTTCCTATATCGTTCCATCTCATGCTGTTCCACTCCTTTGGTTCTCAGTCTACCGGATACCGGATGATGGACATGGCATTACCCAGGGACAGAAACATAACCGCCAGGTCTGCCGTCAGGGCAGCCCAGAGCTCTATCAGTCCCGCCAGGCAGAGTCCCAGCACCAGAGCCTTGATAACACAGGCCAGAATCAGGTTCCCCCGGACCACCTGCAGGGTCTCACCGGAGAGATTCACCAGACTGGGAATCTGCTCCAGGTCATCGTCCATCAGTACCACGTCCGCAGCCTCAACAGCCGCATCGGAGCCAAAGGCTCCCATAGCAATTCCCACGTCAGCCTGGGCCAGTACCGGCGCATCGTTGATGCCGTCTCCGACAAAGGCCACCTTCTCCGTGTCTCCTTCCAGTTCCATAAACTCTTTCAGCCGCTCCAGCTTCTCTTCCGGAAGCAGATTGGCATAGCCGTAGTCCATATCCAGGGCTTCCATCACGCTGGCCGCCACATTTCTTCTGTCCCCGGTAAGCATCACCAGAACGGCATTTCGCTTTTCCCGGAGCCACTCCAGAACGGGAAACGCAGATTCCTTAATCTGGTCTTCCGCCACCAGGTATCCTGCATATTCTTTGTCAATCACTACATAAATCACCGTGCCTCCGCTTTCCACATACGGATACTGCACTTTCTGTTTTTTCATCATTCGCCGGTTGCCGATATGTACCCGGTGTCCATCCACCGTAGCGCTGACTCCAAATCCGGCAGATTCTTTTACCGACTTTACCTGCTTTTTATCCACCGGCTGTCCATAGGCCTCCAGAAGCGACTGGGCAATGGGATGGCTGGAATAGCTTTCCGCATAAGCCGCATAGCGCAGCAGTTCTTCCCGGGAAAGTTCTTCCGGCCGGGCCGGCTCAATATCTGTAATCACAAACGTTCCTTCCGTCAGTGTTCCCGTTTTGTCAAAAATAAATGTATCTGCCTGGCTTAAATATTCCAGGAACTGGCCGCCCTTTACAATGACTCCGTGCCGGGCCGCCGCCGCGATTCCGCCCAGAAACGCAAGGGGCTCGGATACCAGCAGTCCGCAGGGGCAGGCTGCCACCAGGAAAATCAGCCCCCGGTAAATCCATTCATGCCAGTGCCCCCAGGCAAAACTCAGGCTGGGCACCACCGCAATCAGCACCGCCACCGCAGTCACAATGGGCGTGTACCACCGCATAAATTTCCGCACCGGCGTCTTTTCTTCATTTCTCTCGGCCGCCGCTTCTTCCACCAGCTTCATAATCCGGGATACCGTAGACTCCTGATAGGTCTTCGTTACCCGGATTTCAATCAGGCCGGTCAGGTTAATGCTTCCGCCAAATACCCGGTCTCCTACTGCCGCCTCCCGTGGCATACTTTCCCCCGTCAGGGCCTGAGTATCCAGGGTCGTGCTTCCCGCCGTCACAATCCCGTCGATGGGCACCCGCTCTCCCGGTTTTACAATCACAATATTACGTGCTTTCAGCTCAGAAGGATCCACCTGGACTTCCTTTCCCCGGACTTTCCGGGTAGCCGTAACCGGCCGGATATCGATAAAATCCCGAATAAACTTCCGGGAGCGGTGAACCGCCTTATCTTCTATGATTCCTGCCACAGAAAACATCAGAATAACCGCCACTGCCTCTATGTACCGTCCGATTCCCATGGCGCCCGCGCTGGCCACAACAATCAGTATCGTTTCATTAAAATACTGCTTTTTATTCAGATAGTCCACAATCTTCTGAAAAGCCGGATAGCCGGTCAGAATATATGCGGAAAAAAACAGAAAAAACTCCATAATTCCCCGAAGGCCGAACCGCCTGCTCAGAATAATAGCACAGATATAGACAAACACTCCTGCGCCGATGGCTGTCCACTGTAATCTCTCTTCACTGCCCATCGTTCCCTGTCCTCTTTACCTCTCATCATCGTGCAGGGGATTCCCTGCTTTCACAGCTTATGCCGTGCTCACTCGGAAATATGCTCCATCCCCTGATGTATAATTGTCTGAATGTGTCCGTCTGCAAGAGAATAGTATACTGTTTTCCCTTCCCTGCGGCTTTTCACCAGTTTCATCTGTTTCAGAAACCGCAGCTGATGGGAAATGGCCGACTGACTCATTCCCAGAGTATCCGCCAGATTCTGCACGCACATCTCCGACTGGAGAAGCGCACAGAGAATCCCGATTCTGGTCGTATCGCCAAATACTTTAAAAAAATCCGCCAGATTCTCCAGTATCTCCGCCGGCGGCAGGTTTTCTCTAACGTCCATGACTGCTCCTCCCTGCGGCCGCTTTAAAAAAGTCGCTCACACAATTATTATGCCAAAAGTCCTGTCTCCGGTCAAGCCCGGGAAACTGCTCCTTTATGGCAAAACGGAGCCCCGGCGGAGCTCCGTTTTTCTTTATCCTTCTATCTGCCAGTCAATGGGCTCCACACCGTGGGCCTCCAGAAACGCATTGGTCTGACTGAAAGGCCTGCTTCCGAAAAATCCCCGGTAAGCAGAAAGGGGGCTCGGATGAGGCGCCTCCAGAATCAGGTGCTTCGGATTATTCAGCATCCGCTTCTTGGACTGTGCGGGCCTTCCCCACAGAATAAACACAATAGGTCTGTCCTGGGCGTTCAGCGCCATAATGGCCGCGTCCGTAAATTCCTCCCAGCCGATATCCCGGTGCGAATTGGGCTGATGGGCCCGTACGGTCAGCACCGTGTTCAGCATCAGCACGCCCTGCTGTGCCCATTTTGTGAGACATCCGTGACTGGGAATCCGGCATCCCAGGTCATCGTGCAGTTCCTGATAAATATTCACCAGGGAGGGCGGTATCTCCACCCCCGGTTTCACGGAAAAGCACAGCCCGTGAGCCTGCCCCTCTCCATGATAGGGGTCCTGACCCAGAATCACCGCCTTTACCTCTTTTAAAGGAGTCAGGTGAAACGCATTAAAAATGTCATCTGCCGGCGGGTAAATCCGTCTGGTCTTATATTCCCGGTTCACTGTCTCAAACAGCTTTCTGTAATAAGGTTTCTTAAATTCTGCCTGGAGTGCCTCCAGCCAGTCATTGTTTATCGCTCCCATCCCTGTTCCTCCTAAAGACGCACGGGAATGTTCCGGCTTCTGAGATACTCCTTCACTTCCCGGATTTCCAGCTCTTTATAATGGAAAAGAGAGGCCGCCAGCGCCGCGTCCGCCTTTCCCTTTTCGCTCAGTGCATCATAGAAATGCTCCTTCGTTCCGGCTCCGCCGGAAGCAATCACCGGAATGGACACGCTTTCCGCCACAGCCCTGGTCAGTTCCAGGTCATAGCCGTTCTTTGTTCCGTCGCAGTCCATGCTGGTCAGAAGGATTTCCCCTGCGCCCAGTTTTTCCGCCCGGACTGCCCATTCCACGGCATCCAGTCCCATGTCTATCCGGCCTCCGTTTTTATAAATATTCCAGCCTGTTCCGTCCGGACGGCGCTTGGCGTCAATGGCCACCACCACGCACTGGCTTCCAAATTTTTCCGCCGCCTCGGAAATCAGTTCCGGCCGGTTAATGGCCGCAGAATTCACGGAAACTTTGTCCGCTCCTTCCCGAAGTATGGCCCGGAAATCATCCACGGTGCGGATACCGCCTCCCACGGTAAAGGGAATAAATACCACCTCGGCCACCTTTCGCACCATGTCCACTACCGTATCCCTGGCGTCCGAAGAGGCCGTAATATCCAGAAACACCAGCTCGTCCGCGCCGGCCTTATCATAGGCCCTGGCGATTTCCACCGGGTCGCCGGCATCTTTCAAATCCACAAAATTAACACCTTTTACTACCCGTCCGTTATGTACATCCAGACAGGGAATTATCCGCTTGGTAAACATCTCATTCCTCCCGCAGTGTGACAAAATTTTTCAGAATCTGCAACCCGGTACTGCTGCTCTTTTCCGGATGGAACTGGCAGCCAAATACATTCTCCTTCTCTACGGACACATGAATCCGGGTTCCGTACCATGCCGCCGCTGTAACGATGTCCTCACTCTCCGCCTTTAAATAGTAGGAATGCACAAAGTAGACAAAAGGCTCCTCCGGAAGTCCCGCAAACAGTCTCCCCTGATTCTGCAGTTCCAGGGTATTCCATCCCATATGAGGAATCTTTAGGCCTTCCGTCTCCGGCAGTCTGAGGATTTCCCCCTTCAGAATGCCAAGTCCCTCCACTCCGGGCGTCTCTTCACTGCGCTCAAACAGAAGCTGCATTCCCAGACAGATGCCAAGAAGGGGAATCTTCCGCTCCACTACTTCATGAAGAACCCGGTCCATGCCATACTTCTGCAGACTGTGCATGGCGTCCCCGAAAGCTCCCACTCCGGGGAGAATCACTTTGTCCGCCCGCAGCACCTCTTCCCTGTCTCTCGTAATCAGCGGTTCCTCACCCAGGGAGAGAAGCGCCTTCTCCACACTCCGGATATTCCCCGCGTCATAATCGATAATCGCTATCATCCTAAAACCCTCCTCATATTATTTCATATCCAGTTCAAACCAGAATTCCACACCGTTATCATAATTCTGCACGCCATAATCCTTCTGGAAGGATTCCATGATGGCCTTCACAATGGAAAGGCCGATTCCATTTCCTCCGTATTCCCTGGTCCGCGCCTTGTCCACCTTGTAGAATTTCTCCCAGATATGAGGAATATCCTCCTCCGGAATCGGTTTTCCGGTATTGAATACACTGATTCGCGCCAGACTTTCCGTGGTCTGAATCTTGATTTCAATCACATGGTCGCCCTCCAGGTGATTCAGGGCATTGTTAAAGTAGTTCCGCACTACCTGCTCCACCTTGAATTCGTCCGCCCATACATAAACCGGCTCCTCCTGGCGGAAAATCACTTTTGCCTCCTTCTGCCCAATCAGAATCTCACTGCTGCCGATTACGCCCCGAATCAGGTCTACCACGTCAAACCGGTCAAATTCCATATCGTCTTCCCCGAATTCCAGCTGATTCAGCGTCAGCAGGTTCTTCACCATACGGTTCATCTTTCCCGCCTCGTCCATAATCACAGCACAGTAGAATTCCCTGCTTTCCTGGTCGTCACTGATACCTTCTTTCAGGCCTTCCGCATAACCCTGAATCAGGGCAATCGGCGTTTTCAGCTCGTGGGACACATTCGCCAGGAATTCACTCTGCATGGACGCAATCCGCTCCTTCTGTTCAATATCCCTGCGCAGTTCATAGTTGGCTTTTTTCAAATCGGAAATCGTACTTTCCAGCTTTTCCGACATCTGATTAAAATTATTGCCCAGCACGGCAATCTCATTGCTTCCGCCCCGGGTATACCTGGCCTCAAAATCCAAATCAGCCATCTTTGTAGAGAGCGTGGCCAGCTCTGTCAGCGGTTCGGTAATCCGTCTGGAAAAGAACCAGGCCACCAGAACGCTCAGCAGAATCAGACAGCCCCCCACCACAGCGATAAACTCATTGAAAAGCGTGACACTGTCCCGGATACTTTCCAGGGGACTCTGCATGATAAACATATCGCCGCTGTCAAAAACTCCCCACATTCCGATGTACTCTGTTTTGCTCATGGGGTTTCTGGATTTCAGAATCTGATAGTTGTCGCTCTGGCTCAGAACCTCTCCGTCTATCTTCCCGAACAGACAGCCCCGCAGCCAGTTCAGGAGAAAAGCCGCATCGTATTCGGTTGTATAGTATCCCTGCCAGTCCGATTTCACCAGAAGGACCGAAATGTTTTTCTTTTCGGCCAGCCGGTTCATATTCTCCAGTTCTTCACTTCCCTCCTGGGGAATTCCCTTCTGGTCCACCTCTTCCAGCGCCTGGTACATATCCTCAAATTCATGTTCTTTATTGCTGACATAGTAGCGCTCCAGAAATCCGATATTTACAATCAGAAATACGGCTATCATCACGGCCACAAGACCCGCAAACGCCGCTATCATCTGTGCTTTTAAGGAATGTTTCATGCTTCCACCTCGAATTTATAGCCCATCCCCCAAATGGTCCGGATATACTCCCCCTTGTCTCCCAGTTTATTTCTCAGTTTTTTTACGTGTGTATCAATCGTCCGGGCGTCCCCGAAGTAATCATAATTCCATACATTGTTCAGAATCTTTTCCCGGGAAAGGGCGATTCCCTGGTTCTCCATAAAATAGGCCAGCAGTTCGAATTCCTTGAAGCTTAAATCCACCTGCTCCCCGTCAATCGTCACCATATGCGCCGCCTTATCCATCCGGATACCGCCTGCTTCCATTACTTTCTCGCTGGCCAGGGCATTGGTTCTGCGAAGAATTGCCGCCACTCTGGCTACCAGAATTTTCGGGCTGAACGGTTTGGAAATATACTCATCCACACCCAGGTCAAAGCCCTGAAGTTCATCCCTTTCCTCTCCTCTGGCCGTCAGCATGATAATCGGCACCTGGGATTCCTTGCGGATTTCCCGGCACGTCTCCCAGCCGTCCATTCTGGGCATCATAACATCCAGAATAATCAGAGCAATGTCTTTCTGGGAATAAAAAATGTCCAGCGCTTCCATGCCGTCCCCTGCCTCCAGGACAGAGAATCCCTCCCGCTCCAGGAAGTCCCGGACCAGTTTCCGCATTCTGCTTTCATCATCCACTACCAGTATTTTCAGTTTATCCATACTATCTGCTCCTTTATCGTATTCAGGCTTTCTTATTATAGCAGATTATACCAGTGATATGTGTTGTTTCTGTGAAAAAGCTTCCGGTTTGCCCATCCTTGTGCGGTTACGCTTTCTTTACGGTCCGGTATCCGGTGGTTGTCACTACTGCCGCCAGGTTTCCCAGTTCGTCCTTCACATCCACCTGATAAAAACTGGTTGTCCGCCCGTTTTTGATACAGCGCGCTTCCGCCGTCAGCATTTCGCCCTTTGCCGCGCCAAGATAAGAGATAGCTGAGTTCAGGGACACCACCCCGATTTCCTGCCAGTTCGCCGCCACCGCGAAGGCAAAATCCGCCAGTGTAAAATAGGCGCCTCCCATTACGGCCCCCATAGCGTTCCGGTGTTTCGGCTCAATTTTCATACTGCACCTTGCAAAATGGTCTCCTATCTCCTCTACGACCGCTCCGTTCTCCGTGGCAAACCGGTCGTCTGCAAACAGTTTCCTCACTTCTTCAATGGTTTTCATGGCTGTGCCCCTTTCTTCTGTTTCCTGTCTTGTCTGTCTCTATTTTACACAGAATTTCTGGCCGGCGCAACCCGCCCGCAGGCCGCACTCCTGCTCCTGCTTAGCATTCTTCCGGTTCGTCCCCTCCCTCTCTCTGGATAAAATACAGGTCCGCAAAAGGGATTCCGGTCTCTTCCACCTGCAGGATACGGGACTCCCTGTCTGTCTTCGCTGCCGTTCCGGTCATTTTCCGGTACTCTCCCCTGCAGTAATATACCACCGTAATCTGCTCGCCCGCCTGCAGCTGCCTGAGTTCCCGGTCCAGTTCCTCCTGGCGGTCTTCCGGAAGCTCCGCCCGGGGTCTGGTTCTTTTCTCTTCCCTGCGCAGAGCCTCCGGATACCCTTTCAGGGCTCCAAAGGGCAGGAACTGCTTTGCCCTGTCCTGCCGACTCATTTTCCTTCTATACTCCACTTTTATGACCCCCTATCTGCCGGTTCCGCTCCCTGGTGGTGGCGCCCTTTTCCAGGTTCATCCCCCTCAGAACGGCATTTTTCCCAAAGCGCTCCCGGATTTCCACCACTGCCTTCTGTATCCGCCGCTCCTTTTCCAAATCCTCGGGGCGGGAAAACAAATCATACTGCTGCCAGGATTCTTCCTCCACCCGGTTCAGGGAAAGGCTGATTCTGCGCACCGGCGTGTATCTGTCCACAATCCGCTCAAACAGCCTTCCGGTTCCCGCCGTTATCTTCCGTGCCGACGCCGTAGGCGCCAGAAACCGTTCCGTCCCGTGGGCGGATTTTTTCTGAAACTGCCGGGAATACCCCACGTGCAGGGTCAGCGAATCCGCCGCCAGCCCCTTTTCCACCAGTTCCAGGCCAAGCAGGTCCGCCATCTCCTTCGCGGCAAGGCAGGCTTCCTCAAACAGATAATCCCGGGGCAGAACCTGGCCGCTGGAAAGAGAGCTGGTGTCCGGTCTGTAATTTTTGATATCTGCCATAGTCGTACTCTCCCGGCCCCAGGCATGGTCTATCAGAAGCTCCGCGTCCACCCCGAACAGCTTATAGAGCAGCTTCTCGTCCGCCCGTGCAATACCTTCCATCGTGCTGATTCCCACCTGGGACAGCCTTCTGGCCGTTCCTTTCCCCACTCTCCAGAAGTCCGTAATCGGCCGGTGATTCCAGAGCGTCTCCCGGTAGCTTTTCTCATCCAGACACCCCGTGTGGGTCCGGCTGTGCTTGGCCGTAATGTCCAGCGCCACTTTGGCCAGATAAAGATTGGTTCCCACTCCCGCCGTGGCCGTAATTCCTGTAGCAGTCATCACATCCTGCCGGATTCTGTGGCTGAGTTCTACCGCCGACGTCTGATACAGATGCAGGTAATCCGTCACATCCATAAACACTTCATCAATGCTGTATACATGAATATCATCCTTTGAAATATAATTCAGGTAAATTCCGTAAATCTCTGCGGAATAATCAATGTAAAGCTGCATCCGGGGCGGCGCCATGATATACTCCAGCCCGTCCGGAATCTCAAACACACGGCACCTTCCCGGTACGCCCAGCGCCTTCATGGCCGGCGACACCGCAAGGCAGATGGTCTTCTCTGTCCGCTCCGGGTCCGCCACCACCAGATTCGTCTTCATGGGGTCCAGGCCTCTTTCCCGGCACTCCACGGAGGCATAAAACGATTTCAAATCAATGCAGATATAGGTTCTCTGCTTCTTCATCCCGTCACCTCCCGGCTCTATCCCCTGGTCTTCTGTATTCCTTCCTGATTTATGTTTTATTATATCAGAACATATGTTCGGTTTCAATGGTTTTTTCTGCCAGAATTCTGTATACATATGCAGGGGCTTTCGCTTTACACCGGGTGTTTCCCATAGTAAAATAGACAGAAAAAAGGAGGGACTGCCATGAGAAGGGAGCCTGAAACCTTCCGGCTGGGGGCTCATACCCTGGTACTCCGCAATGCGGAAGAGGCCGACGCCGGACAGCTTATGCTGCTTGCTTTTTGGGACGGGGAACTGGCCGGGAACTGTTCTTTTACCGGTATGCCTCAGAAGCGCTACCGGCACCGGGCCACCGTCGGCATTGCCCTCTACCGGAAATTCACGGGACTTGGAATCGGTACGGTGATGATGGAAACACTGATTCAGGCCGCCAGGAATCAGGGACTGGAACAGCTGGAGCTGGAAGTAATCGCGGACAACGCCCCGGCCATAGGGTTATATAAAAAATTGGGATTTGAAGTTTGCGGAACTCTTCCGAATAATATGAAATACAAAGACGGGACGTATGCGGACGCCCTCTGGATGAGGAAAAAACTCTGATAAAAGAAAAGCCGCCAAACTACAGATACCGGGCATGGGGTTATCCCTTCCCGGTATCTGTGATTTTCTTTACTGGATGCCTTTTTCGCCCTCCGTTTTTTCTATGATATAGGACTATGTGCTTTAAGTTCTTTGTCATCGATTTTATATTCCAGCACCTATACATCCTCCCAAATTCCAGTTAAAATACTAAAGGTTCTGTTTTTTTAGATTCTCCAAAGCCGACGGATTATTGGAAAGAAGCACTCCGACAGTAGAGCACTTCTCAAACCCCGGGCAGTCGCCACAGGTCGAGACGCCTTTTTCCAGCGCACACTTGCGGATTTCACACATATTCTCACAAAACACTGTTTTCACCCCGTTCGCACGACAGCCCTTGCAGTTGATATGCTCCGGCAGAATCGGGCGTTATTTAACTCTGCCCATAATTTCGCTGTTTTTTCACGCAGGGCCTGATTGTCATTGACAGTCGCAATATATGCGTCGCATTTTTCGCAGTCCAGCCCACAGTATCCTGTCATTTCTTTCATGGGTTATTTTCCTCCTGAAGCTTCTTTCTCAAATCAGTCGTATTTTTCGATCTGTACCGTTGCAATCGCCGACTTGTTCGGCTCTCCGGTAACAAGGTCCTGGGGCGCAGGGACCAGCATCATAAATCCATCTTTCCCATATCGCTGCTGATACCCCTGTGCATAAGATTCTTCCACGGAAATATGCTGCACCTGCCCAATTACCATGGCCGTAATTCCTGCACCGCTTATATCCTGCATTTCTTTTAATGTACACTCCATGTTCAGAAACGCCTCGCTGATTACGGGTGCATGAATGGTCTTTGCAGGGGAGACCGTAAAACCTCCGGCCGCGAATTCATCCTCGTCTGTCCCGTTATGATGAATCGTATTCACCAGATTATCATAAGAACTGACCGGGAGAAAATTGATACAAAAACACTGTTCTCTTTTTATATTGGCACAGGTATGGGTGTGCTGATACAGATTTCCCATCACGGCAAAGAACGCTGTTTTATCCCCGTGAAAACAGCTCCACCCATGAAAGCAGACATTCGGCTTCCCGTTTTCTTTCCATGTGGTAATCGCAAATAAAACCGAGGGGATTCCCGCAGTTACTTCAAAATGCGAAAACAGCTCAAATTCTTCCGGATATGAGGGTCTGAAATACTGTGGAAAATCTTTTCCAATTTCTATCTTCATCGCAGTACCTCCTGTGAAGTTCCAGTCTGTTTTTTCATTATAGCACAGGCCGCTTTACACATGCCACCCTCTTTCTGCTGTGCTGTCAGCCGGACATTGCATAGTAACCATCAATCGAAATGTTGAAATTATTCCTTATTTCCATATGGCCTACGTTCTTCAGCTACCCTAGACCGTTCTGCATTAGAATCAGTAAAATTGCCATATGTTATATTCTTGTAAGTTTCCTGTTCCGGCTCTACCTCCACCACCATCACATTATCTGTCCAGAGTTCGCATTGCAACATCACAGTCTTTAAAGCATCGTCCATGCCCTCTGGCGGATATTTGTGTTTCTTAAGGAGTTTCTTAATCAGCATCCGCATCTTGGCTCTGGCTGAATCACGCTTTTGCCAGTCAATCGTCCGGTTTTTGCGGAGAGTCTCAGTAAGTTCCTTGGTAATCGCAATCAGCTCATCATTTTCATAAAAATCTTTAATAGCGCGCGGTTTCGTTAGTGCGTCATAGAATGCCATCTCATCGGGCGTTAATCCTAACTCTTCTCCTTGTTCGCGGGAAGCTGCAATAGAGTGCGCTAAATTCAACAGCTCTTGAATTACCTCTTCGTTGGTCAGCATACCGTTTAAGTAGGCTTTCATCATGCGCTGGATAATTTCGCTGAATTTCTCGGACTTAACAACATTTGTCCGGCGATAAATGGAAATCTGCTCGGCAATCAACTTCTTCAAAAGTTCTACGGCGAGATTTTTCTCCTTCATTTTCGCAATTTCTTCCAAGAATGTCGGGTCAAACAGACTGAATTTACCGTGCACATCGGAAAAGAGGTTAATTACACCATCGCTCTTAATGCTTTGCTTTAACAGTTCGTTAATCCGCTTATTCATTTCAGGCAAAGAAATCTTTTTCTCGCCGCCGGCATTAGTTAAGCGTAAAACCAGCACCCGCACAGACTCAAAAAACGCCGCCTCAAAGCGATTGTCCTCATCTACAAGAGACGAACAAAGCGACAACGCCTGATGAAGTAATAATGCCTCACGGATAAAGGCTTCTTTTTTCTCCTCATTCTTCACATCAACAATAAAGTTGACAGCGCCGCTGATTGTCTTGGCGCGTTCGAGGTCTGTGCCATCCTTGAACTTAGAGTAATCATAACCATAAAACAAATCACGGCACACAGAAAGCTTCTCAAGGAATTTAGGATATGCCACCTTGGATACATCCGTATCACCATAATTCTTCTTATCGCGAGCAGTATAATCATTCATAGCTTGTTTAAGAGCCGAGGCAATACCGACATAATCAACGACAAGGCCGCCCTCTTTATCCTTAAACACGCGGTTGACTCGGGCGATAGCCTGCATCAGGTTATGACCGGACATAGGTTTATAAACATACATCGTGGCAAGCGATGGCACATCAAAGCCAGTCAACCACATATCTACTACGATGGCAATCTTCAATGGGCTATTGTCGTCCTTAAAAAGTTTTGCCAGGTGGTCTCTGTGACGCTTATTCCCGATTACTTTGCGCCATTCTTCCGGATCTTTATTACTCTCAGTCATGACCACGCCCACTTTTTCTGTCCAGCTTGGGCGCAGTTCGAGAATACGATTGTAAATTTTCATCGCAATGGCACGGGAATAGGCCACAATCATCGCCTTGCCAGTAATCAGATTTTCTCGGTAATTCTCATAATGGTCAAGAATATCGTTCACTAGGGAATTGATTGTATTATCGTTGCCAAGAATCGCTTCCATCTGCCCAAGCTCTCGCTTGCTGCGCTCGATGACGCCCGGGTCGGAACTGTTGGCCATCAGTTCGTATTCGGCATCGATAAGATTTAGTGTTTCCGTATCGAGATTCAGCTTAATGACGCGGCTCTCGTAATATACGGGGCGAGTAGCACCGTCTTCGACAGCCTGTGTCATATCGTAAATATCGATATAATCACCAAACACCTCACGCGTACTGCGGTCTTTGGAGGAAATCGGTGTACCGGTAAAGCCGATATATGTAGCGTTCGGCAGACTATTACGAATGATGCGCGCTGTACCAATGACTCGTTTTGCTACCTCTTCTCCATCCTCGTTGGTAGTAATCTTTATCTTTTCGGTCAGTCCATATTGCCCGCGATGAGCCTCATCTGCCATTACGATAATATTATGGCGCTCAGACAGCGGTTCGTGGGATTCCTCAAATTTCTGCATAGTAGTAAAAATGATTCCATTAGCCTTGCGTCCGGCAAGAAGTGTTTTCAGATGCTCCCGACTCTCGGCATGCATCGGGTCTTGGCGCAAAAACTCCTTACACTTTACAAACTGTCCATAAAGCTGGTCGTCAAGGTCATTTCGGTCAGTCAACACTACGATAGTGGGACTGTCCAGTGCTTCCTGCAGAAGATGAGCATAAAAAACCATTGACAAGGATTTGCCACTGCCCTGCGTATGCCAGAACACACCGCCCTTACCATCGCCACCATCGGAGGCAGCCCTTTTAGTCGATGCGATAGCTTTATTCACCGCAAAATATTGATGGTATCCAGCCAAAATTTTATAACTATTTACCCCTTCATTAGAGAAACAGATAAAGTTTTTGATGATATCCAGTAGGCGCTCTTTCTGGAAAATGCCCTCAAAAAAGGTATCAAACTGTGCATACTGAGTATTCTCATAACTGCCATCAACGGTTTTCCAATCCATAAAGCGGTCTTCGCCAGAGGTAATTGTCCCAGCTCTGGACTCTCCCATGTCACTCATAACACAAATGGTATTATAGACAAACATGGAAGGAATCTCGTGCATATAGTTCCTCAGTTGCAAAAATGCTTCGCTGGCATCTGTTTCCTCACGTGAAGGAGACTTGAGTTCCACAATCACGATGGGGATACCGTTTAAAAATAGCAGGATATCCGGGCGTTTATTGCTGTTCTCAATAAATGTCCACTGATTGGCCACAATAAAGGAATTATTATCGGGATTTTTGTAATCCACCAGATACACAATAGCAGAGCGCTCAGAGCCTTTCACGAAAAACCATACCGGAATCCCGTTTTGCAGATAGTCCATAAACACCGTATTCTTCTGAACGAGCGAGCCATTCTCTATGTTTTTCAGTTTATTTAAGGCCTCTGTAATGGCATCCTGCGGGAGGGATGGATTAAGGCGCACCAGGGAATCCTCTAACTCTTCTTCGTACAGAGGGTTGCGAAGGTCTCTTTCTACATCCGGGCCGTACAGATGACAATAGCCCATGTTCCGGAATAGTTCTATTACAGAATTCTCATAATCGGCCTCAGTATAACCGGGCATAGCACTTCACTCCTTTGTGTATATTTTATCTTATCCGGGCGGTTTAGTCTATTTTAAACAAGAATTTAGCGGACTAGAGGTCAAGGCTGGAGACATCCAGTTCGCCGGACATTAAACGCGGCAATAAACAGTCCCGAGCATCCTGTAAACGGCAGATTTCATCGTAATTATTACGAATGGCAGCATCCATAGGAGCAACAATGCTTTGAAATTCCTCGATTTTGTTCTTCGTCGGAATAATAATAGGTATATTATTCAGTGAATTACGATTGATGGAGCCAAAAACTGTACCCTCTCCATTAAACATATCCAATTGTGTTTTAAGTGCTTGCATTGTATAAAGCACAAATGACTGTTGGTTATATTTGGAGCGAATGGCAGCAAGACCACGGCCAATACAGCAATCAGTATGCGCGACATTAAGATTGCCGACTGGCGCTCGAACACTCATTAAGGTATCATTTGCATTGGCCATTCGTTTAGGTTCTGTGGTATAAAGGCGAATAGTTGGAAACCTGAAGCCAAACTCGGCACGTCCTTGAAAGAAAACAGTCCCTATTCCGTCTTCATTATAGCTACTGCCACTTGGAGATTGCCCCATAATGATGTCGGCAATGTCGCTTAGGGAGCCTTCGCCCCAGTCAGGCTCTGGATTATCCATAAACATTTTTCGATAAATCGTCTGCGCTTGTTGCTCTAAATTCTTGTTTATGTCAGTATTTAGCTGTATTTTTCTATCTAGAGCCTCCAGTATCCCTGCAATTTTATCTTGTTCCTTGTATGCAAACATTGGAACCTCATATTCCATAATGGCTGTTTTATCACCT
>DWYV01000062.1 GCA_019118525.1 Candidatus Bariatricus faecipullorum | reverse complement strand
GGGTACCGGCTGGCCGGTACCCGTCCCCGTATACAATTTAAGAAAATCTTTAAAAATATGCAGAGAATTTTATGCTTTTATCTGATAGACTGTATGCAAAGCCAAGGAAAATGACTGGAGGGGAAAAGCATGGAGAAGGAGGCATATAGGATACTGGTGGTGGACGATGACAGGGAGATTGTACGTTCGCTGGGAAAGCTGCTGGAGCTGGAAGGCTACCAGGTGCTGAAAGCCTACGATGGCCTGGAGGCGCTGCAGAAACTGGTAGAGGACAGGGTACACCTGATTCTTCTGGATGTGATGATGCCGAAACTGAACGGACTGTCGGCGCTGATGAAAATCCGGGAGGAAAACAATATTCCGGTTATCATTCTTTCCGCCAAAACAGAAGAAAGCGACAAGGTTATCGGGCTTTCCATGGGCGCGGACGACTATATTACCAAGCCTTACAATACGGCGGAGCTGATGGCGCGGGTGAAGTCCCAGCTCAGACGGTATTTCCAGCTGGGAGCCGCCACTGCAGGAAAGGATACGGACAGCACACTGCGAACCGGCGGGCTGGAACTGGACAGAAACACGAAGCAGCTTACTGTGGACGGTGAGCCGGTAAAACTGACTGCCACAGAGTATAAAATACTGGAACTTCTGATGGAGCATCCGGGATACGTGTTTTCCGCAGAGCAGATTTATGAAAAGGTCTGGCAGGAAGAAGCGTTTACGGGGGAGAAAACAGTGATGGTACATATCCGGAGAATCCGGGAAAAGATTGAGGCGAATCCGAAAAATCCAAAATATTTGAAGGTGGTGTGGGGAATTGGGTATAAAGTGGAAAAATATGACTAAAAAGGGAAAAGCGGGACTGCTGCTCTGGTGCGTTCTGGTTCTGATATGGGCCGTCTACATCTGGCTGTGCTATTCAGAAGCCGTAGTGATGTTTATGTACATTACAGGCGGCTCCGGAAGGGGGATTTTTCTGCTGGCAGCAGGAATGATACTTTTAAGCCTGGCCGCTGTATACGTCTATTTTCTCTTTTTCCCGTCGCGGGAATGGAAAGAAACGAAAGCGGGCGGACTGGACGGGATTCTGACGGAACTGCTGGCGGCCTGCGCCCTGGTCCTCGGGGCGGCAGGACTTGGTGTCATTTTAAATACCAGCTTCTGGGACCGGGGAATCTTTTATTTTGATTATGACTTCAGCGCGGATAGAGAGATCCTGGCGCTCCAGAGTGGAGCGCGCGGCCTGATAACCTTTCTGGTGATTCTGGCGTTGACGGTTCTGGGCGGGCTTATCTGTGTACTGCTTATCCGGAAAAAACTGCTGGGGAACTGGAAGGAAACCTCTTTTATATGGAAGATACTCTGCGCATGGCGGGACTCTGCTCCGCTGGAAAAACGTGTCAGGGCGGAAGAGCGGGCGGCTTTTCTTATCTCCATTCTCTGTGCCGCGGTATCCGTTGCGGCCAGTCTCTGGTCCATGGTTTACTGGAATGTTTCGGGAAGCGCGCTGGTGACCCTGGCAGTTCCCATTATTATGGCCGCAGTCATGCTGAAACTGCGGAAAACAGACCTGGTAAAAGATACCGCAGCTTTGCTGAATCAGATTGAAAAAATGTCCGACGGGCATCTGGATGCAGAACCGCCCCGGATTCAGGACCCGGATATTCTCCAGGGCTCCTGGGAACTCTGCCGAATCAGTGAGAATCTTCAGAAGACGATGGACCGGCAGGTAAAAGCAGAGCGGATGCGGGTGGATTTAATCACCAATGTATCCCACGACCTGAAAACGCCCCTGACCTCGATGATAGGATACCTGGACTTACTGAAGAAATCGGATTTGAGCGGGGAGGCCCGGGATTATGTGGAAATTCTGTCGGCCAAACACGAGCAGCTGACGGACATGATACAGGACATTTTCGAACTGTCCAAATCTACCAGCGGAACGTCTGAGCTTCATATGGAAGAACTGGACATGAAAAAACTGCTGGAACAGACTCTGGGGGATATGGAGGGTGCTATCACAAAAAGCGGTATGGATATTCGGGAAAAACTCCCGGGGACGCCCCTTCTTTTTATGGGAGACGGGAAAAAGATGTACCGGGTACTACAGAACCTGATTTCCAATGCCCTGAAATACTCCATGAAAGGGACCCGTATTTATATAGAAGCTTCCCGTCAGGATGGAACGGTAAGACTGGAAGTGAAAAATACGGCATCCTATGAAATGGACTTTTCGGCAGACGAGATTCTGGAACGTTTTGTCCGGGCAGATAAGGCCAGAAACACAGAGGAGGGACATGGACTGGGGCTGGCCATTGCGGACAGTTTTGTGAAAAACATGGGCGGAAGACTGAATGCTGCGGTAGACGGCGACCAGTTCAAAGTGAAAGTTGAATTTCCAGAAATATAGGAATAGACAGAGAGTCAGCGGGGAGCCGGGAGAACTCCTCTCTGACTCTTTTTTGGAAGAAGCATGTATACGGGGACGGGTACCGGCTGGCCGGTACCCGTCCCCAATTAGTTTTCACACAGATTTAACATAGATTTTTCGGTGAAAGGATAGAGAAAATACACAGGATACGTGAAAATAAGAAAAAAGGAAGGAATGTACCAGTATGAGAAAACGGATTTTGGCGCTGCTTTTGTGTATGGCTTCTGTAATCGCAATGGCCGGCTGTTCGTCCGGGGGCGAAAACCGGGGAGACGGGTCCGGGGAAGGGAGCCAGGGCACGGAAGCAGCGGGTGAGACTTTGAAAATACTTTCCGGTTCGGAGAATCAGGAGCTGGAGGAGATTATAAATGCCTGCAGTGAGGAGACGGGTGTTGAGATAGAAATGGATTATAAGGGCTCCGTGGATATTATGCGGGAGCTGGAAAGCGGCGCCTGGGATTATGACGCGGTGTGGCCGGCCAGCAGTATCTGGATTTCCATGGGAGACACGGAGCACATTGTGAAACATGCCCAGTCGGTTTCCATGACGCCGGTGGTGTTCGGCATTCGCCAGAGCCTGGCGGAGGAACTGGGATTTACGGGCCGGGACGTCTATGTATCGGACCTGCTTTCCGCCATTGAGGAGGGGAAAATGCGCTTCTGTATGACCAGCGCTACCCAGTCCAACTCCGGGGCCAGCGCCTACATCGGCTTTCTGTATGCCCTGCTTGGCAGGCAGGAGGGAATGACCTCAGAAGATTTGCAGCAGGAAACACTTCAGACCCAGGTGCGGGAACTGCTTTCCGGTGTGGAACGGAGTTCCGGCAGTTCAGACTGGTTAAAAGACCTGTTTCTGGAAGGCGATTATGACGCAATGGTAAATTACGAATGTCTGGTGATTGACGCCAATGAACAGCTGGAAGAAGAGGGGAAAGAGCCCCTTCAGGTCATCTATCCCAGCGACGGGCTTACGATTGCGGACTCCCCTCTGGGCTATCTGGACCATGGGGAAAGCGGAAAGGAAGACGCATTTCTGGCAGTTCAGGAATACCTTCTCTCGGACGAGGCGCAGAGCGCCGTTGAGGCTACCGGCAGAAGAATCCGGGCAAATGGCGTCTCCGATGAAAATAAGGACGTATTTAACAGCGACTGGGGAATCGACACGGAACGGATACTCTCCCCTATCCAGATGCCGGATGCCGATGTGCTGAGGGAGGCGCTGGATCTTTATCAGACCGCTTTTAAAAAGCCTTCCCTGAACGTGTACTGCCTGGACTTCTCCGGCAGTATGTACGGAGAAGGAGAGCAGCAGCTGAAGGAGGCCATGCAGCAGATCCTGCTTCAGGAATTTGCGGCCAGGAATCTGCTTCAGGCCAGCGAAGGCGAGGTAAACGTAGTCATTCCCTTTAATGAGGAAGTAATGCAGATTTTTTATGCGGCCGATGACTCCGACGCCGCTCTGGAAGAGCTTTATAATGAAATCACAGGCTACGAGGCCGGAGGCGGCACAAACATCTACGTGGCCGCCCGGGAAGCGCTGGAGATTGCCTGCTCCTATGACCTGGACCAGTACACGCCGGCCATTATTCTGATGACAGACGGCCGTTCCCTGGAAGGAATGCGGGAATTTGAGCAGGCCTATGAAAATGCAGGGGAAGACGTTCCGGTATTTTCCATCACATTTGGAGATGCGGATCCGAACCAGCTGGAAGATTTGGCCGGGCTTACCGGAGGACGGGTGTTTGACGGAACAGACAATCTTACGGAAGCATTCCGGAGCGTGAAAGGATACAATTAGATGAAAAACAGAAAAGGAAAAGACCTGCCCGGAATCCTTATCTCCTTTGGCGGTGCCCTCGTTCTGTTTCTCGCGCTGCTTCTGGGGCTGGGCTGGGGGCTGGCGGGGAGCATGGTGCCGTCGGTTCTCCTCTATGGAGCCCTGACTCTCCTGGTGAGGCCGGGGGAGCGGATTGGAAAAATCAAGGTGTCCAGTCTGGAAAACGGAGAACTTCTGCATGAGAGGCTGGGGGAGGCCGGAGCGGATTATGAAAGAATGAAAACAGCGGCAGGAGCCATTCAGGATACAGAACTGAAAAACAGCTGCCTGGACCTTCTGGATATTGCAGAGAAAATTTTAAATTTCCTGACAGAAAATCCGGAGAAAATCATGTCGGCAAGGCGTTACATCGATTATTACCAGGAGACCGGCGCCAGCGTGCTGGAGCAGTATGTGCAGCTCCAGGATACCCGGATTGGGGAAAAAGAACAGGACAAACTCCTGGAAAATACAAAAGAGGCAGTGGAAACGCTGAAAACGGCCTTTCAGATTCAGTTTCAGAAACTGGTTCAGAACGAACTTCTGGATATGGAAGCAGACTTAAAACTGTTAAAACAGAACCTGGGAGCAGAAGGCTGCCGGCTGCCCGGGAAAGACGAAGGTGGGAAATAACGGATGAAAAAGAAAATAGCCGGACTGGTGCTTCTGGTTCTGGTCATGCTTCTGGTAGGCGGAGGGATTCTGCTTCAGAGAAGAAGCCAGGAGGAAGCCCGGACCAGGGAAGAGCAGGAGGCGTCCCGCATAACCGTTACCGGATATACGGGCGGAGAAAAAATCGGATTTCTGGAAGACGAAGAGGTGCAGGATCTTCTGCAGAAGAATTACAGTCTTACCGTGGATTACTCCCGGGCCGGTTCTCTGGACATGATGACAGCGGATATGGAAGGGAAAGACTACCTGTTTCCGTCCAGCAATATTGCGCTGGAATATTATGAAGAACTGCACGGACAGCCGGTGCAGAGCGAGATAGTTCTGAACACGCCCATTGTTCTCTATACCCGCCGGATAGTGGCGGACGCCCTCCAGAGCCAGGGAATCGTATCGGAAAGCGGCGGGGTGGCATACGTGGATATGATAAAACTGACCGAACTGATAAGCAGCGGGACGGCCTGGGCGGATATCGGCCTGCCGGAGCTTTACGGCAGTGTCTCCGTGGACACCACGGACCCGGTAAAATCCAACTCCGGCAATATGTTTGCCGCTCTGCTGGCCAACGTGCTGAGCGAGGGCGGAACGGTGACGGAGGAAAATGTGGAGGAAGTCCTGCCAAAGCTTCAGGCGATATTCGGAAGGCTGGGCTACATGGAGACGTCTTCTTCCGACCTGTTTAGCCAGTTTCTGCGGATGGGCGTAGGAGCCAAACCGATTATCGCAGGCTATGAAAGCCAGCTGATGGAATATGCCGTACAGAACCCGGAAGAATACGAGGCGGAAAAAGAGGACCTGGTGATGCTTTACCCGGTTCCCACCGTATGGTCTTCCCATGTGCTTATCGCGCTGGACGAAAACGGTCAGGTACTGCTGGACGCCCTTCTGGATGAGGAGATTCAGACACTGGCCTGGGAAAAACACGGATTCCGGACGGGAAGCGGAAGCCAGGGAAGGGAGCCGGCGATGGACGGGGTGGCCCAGACCATCACAAGCGTATCACCGGTTCCGGCTTACAGCGTTATGCGGAAAATTATGGAAGGTCTTCAGTAGCAGGACAGAAAAGGAGAAAAGAATGGAAGGAATTACACTGGCAGAACTGAAACGAAAAAAAGGAACTCCCGCAGCTTCAGCCGGGAAAGAGACAGAAGAAAACTATCCTGCCGGGGCGCAGACACTGACGCCGGAGGAGCGGCAGCAGGCAGAGGAAATAAAAAACCAGCTGGACGTAACCGACTCCCAGGCGGTCATGCAGTATGGAGCCGGGGCAAAACAGAATATTGCAGATTTTTCTGAAACTATTCTGGGAAAAGTCCGGTCCCGGGATTCCGGATATGTGGGAGAACTGATGACGGGACTGATTGAGAAGGTAGAAGGACTGGACTTTGAAAGCCTGGAAAAAGAAAAAGGCCTGATGGGCCTCTTTAAAAAAGCAGAGGCCAGGGTAAAACGCTTTCTTTCCCAGTATGAAAAACTGGAAGTTCAGGTGGATACGATTGAAGGAAAGCTGGATGAAGCCCGCATGGAAATGCTCAAAGACATCGGGATGCTGGATACACTCTATGAAAAGAATCTGGAGTACTTCCGCCAGCTGGAAATCTATATAACAGCAGGAGAAGAAAAACTTACAGAACTTCGGGAAAAGACCCTTCCCGCCCTGCGGCTGGAAGCGGCAAAAAGCCAGGATCCCATGGACGCCCAGGTGGTCCGGGATTTTGAAGACTCGGTAAATCAGTTTGAAAAGAAACTCTTTGACCTGAAGACCGGAAAGACACTGGCCATCCAGACAGCGCCCCAGATTAAGATGATTCAAAATAACGATAAGCTGCTGGCGGATAAAATACAGACGGCCATTCAGGAAACCATCCCCCTGTGGAAAAGCCAGATGGTAATGGCCCTTGGAATGTACAGACAGCAGGAGGCCTTAAAACTCCAGCGCAGTATCACGGATACCACCAACGCCATGATTTTAAAAAATGCAGAAAAACTCAGACAGAACACGGCAGAGGTGGCCAGAGAATCCGAGCGCGGAATCGTGGATATCGAAACCCTGAAAAAAGCAAATGAAACGCTTATCTCTACCATGCAGGAAGCAGTGAAAATCCAGCAGGAGGGAAGAGCAAAGCGTGCAGAGGCGGAAAAAGAGCTGGTAAAAATGGAACAGGATATCCGGCAGACCCTTCTTGGGTAAAAGAACCGGACAGAAAATGCACGGCCGCGCGGCCGTGCATTTTCTGTTTGGTATGTCATTGAGAGGTTTTTCCTGCTGTACTGCAGCTGCCTTCATAAATATACAAAAGCTGGGGAATGCTCCTTAAAAAAGAGGAAGTATATTATGAAACTGGTCCAAATACCGCCGCAGGACTATTTTTGGGGGAAACAGTCGGCGGAAGTAATACTGCGTGTAAGACGGCAGGAGACTTAACTGAGCCGAATATGAAAAAAACGACCCCTACTTATCTCTTAAGTGGGACCGCCTTTGGTCATGTTTCAGTCAATTAAGCTGGTTACACTATAACACGTTATTACGGTGATGTCAAGAATGAAAAGAGAAAAATTGCAGGCCGTGAGCAGACCTGGATAAATGTATTCCCGTTTCCGGGCTGTGGGCACGGATTGTACGAAAAAAAATACAAAAAAAACTTTTTAACCCTTGCAAAGTGCCGGATTATCATATATACTGAAAAAGCTGTGACATTGATAGCTGTGAAGTGTGAGGTTGCTGCCCGTAAGTGGCAGGTTTTTCCGCGGAGCGAATGTCATGTTAGGAAACTGGCGACAAGTCACTGTACGAAATCATAACGTCCGCTGAGATGCGGAAACAACGTGTGGGTTTCTCACGACACACACGGGGAAGTGTACAGTCACCGCTTGTCGTACTGAGGTTCAAGTACGAAAAGGAGGCGACTTTTTTTATGGCAAGTCAAGTAATGAGAATCACACTGAAGGCGTATGACCACCAGTTAGTGGATGCGTCTGCAAAGAAAATCATCGAAACTGTTAAGAAAAATGGAGCGAAAGTCAGCGGACCGGTGCCGCTTCCGACAAAGAAGGAAGTTGTTACCATTCTGAGAGCTGTTCACAAATACAAAGACTCCAGAGAGCAGTTCGAGCAGAGAACTCATAAAAGACTGATTGATATCATCACACCTACTCAGAAGACGGTAGATGCCCTTTCCAGACTGGAAATGCCGGCTGGTGTGTACATCGATATCAAAATGAAAAACAAGTAGGCAACTACAAAAAAACGAACGCAGTAATTCCTATAATTTAGGACGAACGTGAAAATCACGTTCCGCTGTAAATCACAGGAGGTAATTATAATGAAGAAAGCTATTTTAGCTACCAAAGTCGGAATGACTCAGATCTTCAGCGAGGACGGCGTGCTGACTCCCGTTACGGTTCTTCAGGCTGGTCCCTGTGTAGTAACACAGATTAAGACAGTTGAAAACGACGGCTACAGCGCAGTTCAGGTCGGATTCGTAGACAAAGAAGAAAAAGTTGTCAAAGTTGACAAAAACGGAAAGAAAGAAATCGCTCACAGACATGGAGTAACAAAGGCTGAGAAAGGACATTTCGACAAGGCCGGCGTATCCGGAAAGAGATTTGTGAGAGAGTTTAAGCTGGAAAATGCTGAAGAATACTCTCTGGCTCAGGAAATCAAGGCAGACATCTTTGAAGCCGGCGACAAAGTAGACGCAACAGCAATTTCCAAAGGTAAAGGATTCCAGGGTGCAATCAAGAGACATGGACAGCACAGAGGCCCCATGACTCACGGTTCCAAGTTCCATCGTCACGCAGGTTCCAACGGTGCAGCATCTGACCCGAGCAAAGTATTCAAGGGCAAAAAGATGCCGGGACACATGGGCGCAAAGAAAATTACCATCCAGAATCTGGAAGTGGTAAGAGTAGACGCAGAGAACAATCTGCTTCTCGTAAAAGGCTCTGTACCGGGACCGAAGAAATGCTTAGTAACCATTAAGGAAGCAGTAAAATCTGTTTAAGGTTTGCACCAGGAAAGGAGGAACACGAAAATGGCAAATGTAGCTGTTTACAATATCGAAGGCAAAGAAGTTGGCACAATCGAGCTGAATGACGCTGTGTTCGGTGTAGAAGTAAACGAACATCTCGTACACATGGCTGTTGTAAGCCAGCTTGCAAATAATCGTCAGGGAACACAGAAAGCAAAGACACGTTCTGAAGTTTCCGGTGGCGGAAGAAAACCGTGGAGACAGAAAGGTACCGGTCATGCAAGACAGGGCTCTACCCGTGCTCCGCAGTGGACAGGCGGCGGTATGGTATTCGCACCCGTTCCGAGAGACTACTCTTTCAAAATGAACAGAAAGGAAAAGAGAGCCGCTCTCAAATCCGCACTTACTTCCAGAGTAGAGGAAAATAAGCTGATTGTCGTTGATGAACTGAAATTTGACGAAATCAAGACGAAAAAATTTGTAGAAGTATTAAAGAATCTGTCTGTTGACAAGGCACTGGTTGTGCTGGAAGACAAGAACAGAAACGTAGAGCTTTCCGCAAGAAACATCGCTGATGTCAAGACGGCAAAAGTTAACACAATTAACGTATATGACATCCTGAAGTACAACACGCTGATTGTAACAAAAGAAGCGGTTGCAGCAATCGAGGAGGTGTACGCATAATGGCAAACGTTCAGTATTACGACGTCATTCTGAAGCCGGTTATCACCGAGAAAAGTATGGAACTGATGTCTGAAAAGAAATATACATTCCTTGTTCATACAGAGGCAACAAAGAATCAGATTAAAGAAGCTGTTGAGAAAATGTTCCCGGGAACCAAGGTTGCAAAGGTCAACACCATGAACCTGCCGGGAAAGAACAGAAGAGTGCGTGGAACCATGCAGTTCGGACAGACAGCAAAGAAGAAAAAAGCGATTGTTCAGCTTACACAGGACAGCGCAGAGATTGAAATTTTCCAGGGCTTATAAGACCTGCCGGGGACATGCGGAGCATGACCGGAGCACAGTCGAAGGCCGCCCCACTCTTACGGCGGGGAGATAATTAAACGGTGCAATTCCGTGAAACGAATAATTAGAGCAATGAAAGGAGACGTAAGTAATGGGAATTAAAACTTACCGCCCATATACACCTTCCAGAAGACATATGACCGGTTCTGATTTCTCTGAAATCACCAAAACAACACCGGAAAAATCACTGGTTGTGTCATTAAGCAAAAACGCAGGAAGAAATAACCAGGGTAAAATCACAGTAAGACACCGCGGAGGCGGAGTTAAGAGAAAATACAGAATTGTTGATTTCAAACGCCGCAAAGACGGAATTCCGGCAACTGTTGCAGGAATCGAGTACGACCCGAACAGAAGCGCTAACATCGCGCTTATCTGCTACGCAGACGGAGAAAAGGCATACATCCTGGCTCCCGAAGGGTTAAAAGACGGCATGAAAGTTATGAACGGACCGGAAGCAGAGGTCAGAGTAGGAAACTGCCTGCCGCTTGCAAACATCCCGGTTGGTACACAGATTCACAACATTGAGCTGCATCCCGGAAAAGGCGGACAGCTGGTTCGTTCCGCAGGAAACAGCGCACAGCTCATGGCAAAAGAAGGAAAATACGCAACACTGAGACTTCCTTCCGGCGAGATGAGAATGGTTCCGATTGACTGCCGCGCTTCCATCGGCGTTGTAGGAAACGGCGACCACAACCTGATTAACGTCGGAAAAGCAGGACGGAAACGTCACATGGGTATCAGACCTACCGTACGTGGTTCTGTTATGAACCCGAATGACCATCCGCACGGCGGTGGTGAAGGCAAGACCGGAATTGGACGCCCGGGTCCGTGTACTCCGTGGGGTAAACCGGCACTTGGCCTTAAGACCCGTAAGAAAAACAAACAGTCTAACAAACTGATAGTAAGAAGAAGAGACGGAAAAGGTATTAAATAGAGATTTTAAGGAGGTTAGAACCTATGGCTCGTTCACTGAAAAAAGGACCATTCGCAGACGCAAGCCTGCTGAAAAAAGTGGAAGCAATGAACGCATCCGGCGACAAGGCTGTTATCAAGACCTGGTCCCGCCGTTCTACAATCTTCCCGATTATGGTTGGACATACATTTGCAGTTCATGATGGAAGAAAACACGTTCCGGTATATGTAACAGAGGATATGGTAGGACACAAACTTGGTGAGTTCGTGGCTACCAGAACCTACAGAGGACACGGAAAAGACGAAAAGAAATCCAGAGTAAGGTAATTGAAAGGAGGGTTCATCCATGGCAAAAGGACATAGAAGTCAGATTAAGAGAGAGAGAAATGCTAACAAGGACACCAGACCTTCAGCGAAGTTATCCTACGCCAGGGTTTCTGTTCAGAAGGCCTGCTTCGTACTTGATGCCATCAGAGGCAAGGATGTAACATCAGCGCTTGGAATTTTAACATACAATCCAAGATACGCTTCCAGTTTAATAAAGAAATTATTAGAGTCAGCAATCGCCAACGCTGAAAACAACAACGGCATGAATGCTGAAAACCTTTATATCGCAGAAGCTTACGCGAACAAAGGACCAACAATGAAGAGAATCAGACCGAGAGCACAGGGAAGAGCTTACAGAATCGAGAAGAGAATGAGCCACATTACACTTGTGCTTGATGAAAGATAAGAAGGAGGGCAATCATGGGACAGAAAGTGAATCCACATGGCTTGAGAGTCGGCGTTATCAAAGACTGGGACTCCAGATGGTATGCGGAAGGCGATTTTGCAGATTATTTAGTTGAAGACCATAAAATCAGAACGTATCTGAAAAAAAGATTATACAGCGCCGGAATTTCCCGGATTGAAATCGAAAGAGCTTCCGGACGTGTAAAAATCATTGTTTACACAGCAAAACCGGGTGTTGTAATCGGTAAAGGCGGTTCTGAAATTGAAAAAGTAAAAGCAGAACTGCAGAAACTGACAGACAAGAAACTCATCGTAGATATCAAAGAAGTAAAAAGACCGGACAAAGATGCACAGCTTGTTGCTGAAAATATTGCACAGCAGTTAGAGAATCGTATCTCTTTCAGACGTGCCATGAAGTCCTGCATGTCCAGAACAATGAAAGCAGGCGCGCTTGGTGTAAAGACCTCTGTATCCGGACGTCTCGGCGGAGCTGATATGGCCCGTACAGAGTTCTACAGCGAGGGAACCATCCCGCTTCAGACACTGAGAGCAGACATTGATTACGGCTTCGCTGAGGCAGACACTACTTACGGAAAAGTTGGTGTAAAAGTATGGATTTACAAAGGCGAAGTACTTCCGGCAAAGTCTAGTAAGGAAGGGAGCGATAAATAATGTTAATGCCAAAAAGAGTAAAACGTCGTAAACAGTTCCGCGGCTCCATGAAAGGAAAAGCATTAAGAGGAAACCGGATTACGAACGGTGAATTCGGTCTGGTTGCTACAGAACCGTGCTGGATTAAGTCAAACCAGATTGAGGCTGCCCGTATTGCTATGACCAGATATATCAAACGTGGTGGTAAAGTATGGATTAAAATTTTCCCGGATAAACCAGTAACTACGAAACCCGCTGAAACCCGTATGGGTTCCGGTAAAGGAACTCTGGAGTACTGGGTTGCAGTTGTAAAACCAGGACGTGTTATGTTCGAGCTTGCAGGAGTACCGGAAGAGGTTGCAAGGGAAGCTCTGCGTCTTGCCATGCACAAATTACCCTGTAAATGCAAAATCGTTTCTCGTGCAGACTTAGAAGGCGGTGATAACAGTGAAAATTAAAACATTTGTAGAAGAGTTAAGAGCAAAATCAGCTTCAGAACTGAATGAAGAATTAGTAGCTGCTAAGAAGGAGCTTTTTAATTTAAGATTCCAGAATGCGACCAACCAGCTGGACAACACTGGAAGAATTAAAGAAGTCAGAAAGAATATCGCAAGAATTCAGACGATTATTACCGAGAAAACAAAGAGTGAATAAGAGATATTCTGGAAAGGAGCATAACCGTGGAAAGAAACCTGAGAAAAACGAGAGTTGGTAAGGTTGTCAGCGACAAGATGGACAAAACAGTCGTAGTTGCCGTGGAAGACCATGTAAAACATCCGCTTTACAAGAAGATTGTAAAGAGAACTTACAAACTGAAAGCGCATGATGAAAACAACGAATGCCGTGTTGGCGATAGAGTAAGAGTTATGGAAACAAGACCGCTGTCAAAGGATAAGAGATGGAGACTTGTTGAAATCGTAGAAAAGGCGAAATAATCAGACTCTGAGAAAAGTATAAGGAGGTTTACCTGCATGATACAGCAAGAAAGCAGATTAAAAGTAGCAGATAATACTGGTGCGAAAGAATTACTCTGTATCCGTGTATTAGGCGGTTCTACAAGAAGATATGCAGCAATCGGCGATGTTATCGTTGCCAGCGTTAAAGATGCAACACCAGGCGGCGTTGTTAAAAAAGGCGATGTAGTAAAAGCCGTAGTTGTGCGTACAGTAAACAAGACCCGCCGTAAAGACGGTTCCTACATCAGATTTGATGAAAATGCTGCTGTAATTATTAGAGATGACAAAAATCCTAGAGGAACTCGTATTTTTGGACCCGTAGCCAGAGAGCTTCGTGACAAACAGTTCATGAAGATTGTGTCCCTGGCACCGGAAGTACTGTAAGGAGGTGCGGGAATTATGGCAACAATGAAGATTAAAAAGGGCGATACCGTTAAGGTTATTGCAGGAAAAGATAAAGACAAGGAAGGCAAAGTTCTTGCCGTAGACCATAAAAACGGCACTGTTCTTGTAGAGGGCGTAAACATGAGAACCAAACATGCAAAGCCCAGCGCTTCCAACCCGGATGGCGGAATCATCCATCAGGAAGGCCCCATCGATGCTTCCAACGTGATGTATGTTCACAAAGGAAAAGCAACCAGAATCGGCTTTAAGATGGACGGAGACAAAAAAGTGCGTGTTGCAAAAACAACAGGCGAAGTGATTGATTAATACGGGGAAGGAGGTCAAAAGCGTTGAGTAGATTAAAAGAACAGTACCAGAATGAAATCGTGGATTACATGATTAAGAAATTCGGTTATAAAAACATCATGGAAGTGCCGAAGCTTGACAAAATCGTTGTCAACATGGGTGTTGGCGAGGCAAAGGAAAACGCAAAGGCACTGGACTCAGCTGTAGCTGATATGGAAAAGATTACCGGACAGAAGGCAGTTGTGACAAAGGCAAAGAAATCTGTCGCAAACTTCAAAATCAGAGAAGGTATGCCGATTGGCTGCAAGGTAACATTAAGAGGGGACAGAATGTATGAATTCGCTGACCGTCTTATCAACCTTGCCCTTCCGCGTGTTCGTGACTTCCGTGGAGTAAACCCGAACGCATTCGACGGCCGGGGAAATTATTCACTTGGAATTAAAGAACAGTTAATCTTTCCGGAAATCGAGTATGATAAGATTGACAAAGTAAGAGGTATGGACGTTATCTTCGTTACCACTGCAAAAACCGACGAAGAAGCACGCGAATTACTGAAACAGTTCAATATGCCATTCACGAAGTAAGGAGGAGAATTCATGGCTAAGACTTCAATGAAAATCAAACAGCAGCGCAAACAGAAATTCTCTACCAGAGAATACAACCGCTGCAGAATTTGTGGACGTCCACATGCATATTTAAGAAAATATGGTATCTGCCGTGTGTGCTTCCGTGAACTGGCATACAAAGGACAGATTCCAGGCGTTAAAAAAGCAAGTTGGTAAGGGAGGTATAGACAGATGACGATGAGCGATCCGATTGCAGATATGCTTACAAGAATCCGTAATGCAAACACTGCAAAACATGATACAGTTGACGTACCGGCTTCCAAGATGAAGATTGCGATTGCAGATATTCTTCTGGATGAAGGCTATATTGCAAAATATGACCTGATTGACGAAGGAAACTTCAAGACCATCCGCATCACACTGAAGTACGGTGCTGACAAAAACGAAAGAGTTATCACAGGACTGAAGAAAATTTCCAAACCGGGTCTTCGTGTTTATGCCGGTAAGGAAGATATGCCGAAAGTACTCGGAGGACTGGGAACAGCAATCGTTTCCACAAACCAGGGAGTAATCACAGACAGAGAAGCAAGAAAACTCGGCGTAGGCGGCGAAGTTCTCTGCTTCGTGTGGTAGCCCGGAAGCAGCTTAGTAAGGGCGAGCCGTCAGGCGAAGGCCGAACTTAGCGCGAGGGCGTTCCTTGAGCTTGGCGAGGTCCTTTCGAGCCTAGCGAGAGGAACTTCCTTATGTGTCTGGCGAAAGGAACATCCTTATAACAGGATAATCCATAAAACAGCAACTGAAAACAGAGTGGACGCAGACGTCCATTCCGAAAATGTAAGTGTAGGAGGTAACAGGAATGTCACGTATTGGAAGACATCCGGTAGCAGTTCCGGCAGGAGTAACTGTTGAAATTGCTGAGAATAACAAAGTGACTGTAAAAGGTCCGAAGGGAACTCTGGAAAGAGTACTCCCGGCAGAAATGGAAATCAAAAAAGAAGGCGACGAAGTTATCGTTTCCAGACCGAACGACTTAAAGAAGATGAAATCTCTTCACGGCCTGACCAGAACACTGATTAACAACATGGTAATCGGTGTAACGGAAGGATATGAGAAGGTTCTTGAAGTAAATGGTGTAGGTTACAGAGCTGCAAAAGCAGGCAAGAAACTGACACTGAACCTGGGATACTCTCATCCAGTTGAAATGGAAGACCCGGAAGGTATCGAGACTGTCGTAGAAGGACAGAACAAGATTATCGTTAAGGGAATCAGCAAGGAAAAAGTAGGTCAGTATGCAGCAGAAATCCGGGACAAGAGACGTCCGGAGCCGTACAAGGGCAAAGGTATCAAGTATGCTGACGAGACTATCCGCCGCAAAGTTGGTAAGACTGGTAAAAAATAAGTAAGGAGAGTGTGAACAATGGTTAGTAAAAAATCAAGAAGCGAAGTTCGTGTAAAGAAACACAGAAGATTACGCAACCATCTCAGCGGAACCGCCGAGAGACCGCGTCTGGCTGTGTTCAGAAGCAATCAGCATATTTATGCACAGATTATAGATGATACAGTTGGAAATACGCTTGTTTCTGCGTCCACTCTTCAGAAGGATGTGAAAGCAGAACTGGAAAAAACCAGCAATGTAGAAGCAGCAGCATATGTTGGAACTGTTATTGCAAAGAAAGCACTGGAAAAAGGAATCACCACTGTTGTATTTGACAGAGGAGGATACATCTTCCACGGCAAAGTAAAAGCACTGGCAGACGCAGCAAGAGAAGCTGGCTTAGAATTCTAGAAGGAGGAACACACATGAAACAGGAACGTATTGATGCAAGTCAGCTTGAGCTGAATGAAAAAGTAGTATCAATTAAGCGTGTAACCAAAGTTGTTAAGGGTGGCCGTAACTTCAAATTCACAGCTTTAGTAGTTGTTGGCGATGGAAACGGCCATGTTGGAGCAGGACTTGGAAAGGCAACTGAAATTCCGGAAGCTATCCGCAAAGGGAAAGAAGACGCAGCCAAGAACCTGATTAGCGTAGCCCTGGATGAGAAAGAAAGCATTACCCATGACCAGATTGGTACATTCGGAAGCGCTTCCGTGCTTCTGAAGACAGCTCCGGAAGGTACCGGTGTAATCGCCGGCGGTCCGGCCCGTGCCGTAATCGAGATGGCAGGAATTAAGAACATCCGTACCAAATCCATGGGTTCCAGAAACAAACAGAACGTTGTACTGGCTACTATCAATGGATTAAAGCAGGTAAAATCTCCTGATGAGGTAGTACGGCTTCGCGGCAAATCCCTCGAAGAAATTATTGGCTAAGGAGGAGTCGAAGATGGCAGATTTGAAAATCACATTAGTAAAATCAACAATCGGAGCTATTCCGAAGCACAAAAGGACAGTAGAGGCCCTGGGGCTCAGAAAGCTCAACAAGTCAGTTGTTTTACCGGACAACGCAGGAACCAGAGGAATGGTTCAGCAGGTAAGACACCTGGTGAAAGTAGAAGAAGTATAATATAGATTCGAAAAGGAGGTGTCACAATGGACTTATCAAATTTAAGACCTGCTGACGGTGCAAAGCACAGCAACAACTTCAGAAAAGGACGTGGACACGGTTCAGGAAACGGTAAGACAGCCGGTAAGGGACACAAAGGCCAGAAAGCCCGTTCCGGAGCACCGAGACCGGGATTTGAAGGCGGTCAGATGCCGCTGTACAGACGTCTTCCGAAGAGAGGCTTCACATGCAGGAACTCCAAAACCATCGTAGGCATCAATGTAAGTGAACTGGAGCGCTTTGACAACGAGGCTGTTGTAAGCGTTGAGACACTGATTGAGGCAGGCGTCGTTAAAAATCCGCGGGATGGCGTTAAAATTCTTGGAAATGGAGAGTTAACCAAAAAGCTTACAGTTCAGGCAAATGCATTCAGTGCAGGAGCAGTGGAAAAGATTGAAGCACTTGGTGGAAAAGCAGAGGTGATTTAATGCTTAAGACAGTCCGTAGAGCGTTTCAGATTGATGATATACGGAGAAAAATCTTTTACACCCTTGCGATGCTGGTAGTTGTAAGACTGGGCTCCCAGCTTCCGACTCCCGGGGTTGACCCGACTTATATTCAGAACTTTTTTGAGAGCCAGTCCGGTGATACGTTTAACTTTTTTAACGCTTTCACCGGCGGCTCCTTTGAGCAGATGTCGATTTTTGCGCTGAGTATTACACCGTATATCACATCTTCTATTATCATGCAGCTTCTGACGATTGCGATTCCGAGACTGGAAGAGATGCAGAAGGAAGGCGAGGACGGCAGAAAGAAAATTACTGCCATCACCCGTTATGTAACCGTTCTTCTTGCGCTGATTCAGTCCACTGCCATGGCGGTGGGATTTGGACGTCAGGGACTGCTGGTGGAATTCAACTTTGTAAATGCGGCAATCGTTGTGCTGACACTGACAGCAGGTTCCGCATTCCTGATGTGGATTGGAGAAAGGATTACGGAAAAGGGAGTAGGCAATGGTATCTCCATCGTCCTTCTGATTAACATTCTTTCCCGTGTTCCAAGCGACCTCACTACACTGTACGAACAGTTCGTGCAGGGCAAAGGACTGGCCCAGGGCGGGCTGGCAGTAGTGATTATCATTCTGGTAATCCTTGCGCTGGTAGTGATGACTGTTATCCTCCAGGGCGGAGAGAGAAGAATTCCGGTACAGTATTCCCAGAAGGTACAGGGAAGAAAAGCAGTTGGCGGACAGAGTTCCAGCATCCCGCTGAAAGTAAATACCGCCGGTGTTATCCCGGTTATCTTTGCTTCCTCCCTGATGCAGACTCCGGTTGTAATTGCAAGTTTCCTTGGAAGAGGAAACGGAACCGGAATCGGAAGCCAGATACTGAGAGGTCTGACTTCCAGCTACTGGTGTAATCCCCAGTATCCCTATTATTCCTGGGGACTGGCAGTTTACATCCTTCTGACTGTATTTTTTGCTTATTTTTACACGAGCATTACCTTCAATCCGCTGGAAATTGCAAACAATATGAAGAAAAGCGGTGGATTTATTCCGGGTATCCGTCCGGGTAAACCCACGGTAGATTATCTGCAGAATATTCTTCATTACATTATTTTCATAGGCGCATGCGGTCTGGTTATCATCCAGGTAATTCCGTTCATCTTCCAGGGAACACTGGGCGCCAGTGTGTCCTTTGGCGGTACATCCCTTATCATTATCATCGGGGTTGTACTGGAGACGGTAAAACAGATAGAGTCCCAGATGCTGGTGCGGAATTACACAGGCTTTTTAAACAGCAAAGGAAACGGAATGAAGAACAGCTTCCTTGGATATTAAATGAACAGTTAGCTCGTTGCTTTTTATCCCAAAGGGGATAAAATTCAACGAGTTAAGTTCATATATAGCCACTCATAAGAACACTATGATGATTAAAGGAGGAACCGGACAATGAAAATTATCATGTTAGGAGCACCGGGCGCCGGAAAAGGCACTCAGGCAAAAAAAATCGCAGCAAAATATGGAATTCCCCATATCTCTACCGGAGACATTTTCCGTGCAAACATTAAAGAGGGCACAGAGCTTGGGAAAAAAGCCAGGACATACATGGACCAGGGCCTTCTCGTACCGGACGAACTGGTAGTAGACCTGGTAGTGGACCGTGTAAATCAGGCAGACTGTGAAAACGGATACGTGCTGGACGGTTTCCCGAGAACCATTCCCCAGGCAGAGGCACTGGACAAGGCACTTGCCGCCCAGGGGCAGAAAATGGAATATGCCATTGACGTGGACGTGCCGGATGAAAACATTGTAAACCGGATGGGAGGACGCCGTGCCTGCGTTGGATGTGGAGCTACATACCATCTGGTATACGCAGCACCGAAAAAAGAGGGTGTCTGTGATGTCTGCGGCGGCGAGCTGATTCTCCGCGACGACGACAAGCCGGAGACGGTTCAGAAACGTCTGGGTGTGTATCATGAGCAGACTCAGCCGCTGATTGATTACTATACAAAGGCCGGAATTCTGAAGACCGTGGACGGAACAAAAGATATGGAAGACGTATTTGCGGAGATTGTCGGAATTCTGGGAGAATAATCTATGTCAATTACGATAAAATCAGAGAGAGAAACTGAGCTGATGACAGAAGCCGGAAGGATTCTGGCTATCGTACACGACGAACTGAAAAAAGCAGTAAAACCAGGAGTGACAACACTGGATATTGACAGACTGGGTGAAGAAGTGATTCGCAGCTATGGCTGCGAACCTTCTTTCCTGAATTACAACGGGTATCCGGCATCAGTCTGTGTCTCGGTGAACAGCGAAGTCGTTCACGGAATCCCCTCCCGCGACCGGGTACTCAAAGAAGGGGATATCGTGAGTCTGGATGCGGGCGTGATTTACAAAGGCTATCATTCGGACGCAGCCCGGACTTACGGGGTGGGCGAAATCACGAAAGAGGCCGAAAAGCTGATAGAGGTGACGCAGGAGAGCTTTTTCAGGGGTATCAGGTATGCCAGGGATGGCTGCCATTTATATGATATATCCGCAGCAGTGGAAGAATATGCCCGGCAGAACGGATGCGGTGTTGTCCGGGAGCTGTGCGGCCACGGAATCGGTACCAGGCTGCATGAAAGTCCGGAGATTCCAAATTTCAGAATGCGAAGGAAAGGGCCGAAGCTGAAGGCCGGCATGACACTGGCCATTGAGCCCATGCTGACCGCCGGAGGAGAAGAAGTACGGTGGATGGCAGACGGATGGACCGTAGTGACGGCGGACGGTTCCCTTTCGGCACACTATGAAAACACGGTGCTGATAACGGAAGGAGAACCGAAGATTCTGACCCTGGGGGCAGAGAAAGTCCGGAATCAGAGATAAGGAAGGGCATAAGATGGACAGATGGGAAAAAGGAATGCTTGCAAAATCCATGGCAGGACATGACAGAGACCGAATCTATGTAATCATGGACCTGGATGAGATATATGTATATCTGGCGGACGGGAAAATCCGTACCCTGGACAGACTGAAAAAAAAGAAAAAAAAGCATGTGCAGCTTATCCGGAAAGTTTACGATACAGATGCGGCAGACGATGCAGCAGTCAGACGGATACTGAAACAATACAGAAAACGGGAATCAGGAATGAAGGAGGACCAGTAAAATGTCAAAAGCAGATGTAATTGAAATCGAAGGCGTAGTAGTAGAAAAACTGCCGAATGCCATGTTCCAGGTGGAACTGGAAAACGGCCATCAGGTACTTGCCCATATCAGCGGCAAGCTTCGGATGAATTTTATTAAAATTCTTCCGGGAGACAAGGTAACACTGGAGCTCTCTCCGTATGACCTTTCCAAGGGCAGAATTATCTGGAGAGATAAGTAAAAAACAGTTGACTTTGGCTTGGAAACAGTGCTATAATATTAGCCGAACTGTTTGCGGGCTTTTTGCGCCCAAAACAGAGTAAACAAGAGGCAATGCAAAGGGGAAAGGAGGATTTGACATGAAAGTTAGGTCATCAGTAAAACCGATTTGCGAAAAATGCAAAGTCATCAAAAGAAAGGGAAGCGTCAGAATTATCTGCGAAAACCCGAAGCATAAACAGCGCCAGGGCTAATAAGCCGGTGGGAATTTATGCGATGAATTAGGCGGCTGATAGCAGGATACGCCAGGATGTGTGTACAGCGTTGAATGCTATTTGATATACATGAAACAACCTGCAGAAAAAGGGGTGGTTTCTCGTATATCGCTTACAATACCGGCGGTCATTAGCCGATTTAACCCGTCGGCTGCCGGAAAGGGTGTGAATACCGACACACCTGGGCTGGGATATCGGGGAAATAAGGCCCTGGTAGGGCGCTGACAGCAGAATGCCCGCAGCCTCAATTTAGGACGATAGAAAACCAGATTAAAGAAAATGGAGGAAATCACAAATGGCCCGTATTGCAGGTGTAGACTTACCAAGAGACAAACGTGTGGAAATCGGACTCACTTATATTTATGGAATCGGACGGTCAAGTTCCAACCGCATTCTGAAAGAAGCAGGAGTGAATCCGGATACCCGCTGCCGTGATTTGACAGACGACGAAGTAAGAAAAATCAGTGCAGTTATTGACGAGACTCAGATGGTAGAAGGTGATTTAAGACGTGAAATCGCCATGAATATCAAGAGACTTCAGGAAATTGGATGCTACAGAGGCATCCGCCACAGAAAAGGACTTCCGGTTCGTGGTCAGAATACAAAGACCAACGCAAGAACCAGAAAAGGTCCGAAGAGAACAGTTGCAAACAAGAAGAAATAAATCAAGGAAAGTGTAGGTTAGTTTAAATGGCTAAAAAAGTTACAAAAAAAGTGACAAAAAAACGTGTCAAGAAAAACGTTGAACGCGGACAGGCACATATCCAGTCATCTTTCAACAACACAATCGTTACGCTGACAGATGCACAGGGAAACGCTTTATCATGGGCAAGTGCCGGTGGTCTGGGATTTAGAGGTTCAAGGAAATCTACCCCGTATGCAGCTCAGATGGCAGCTGAAACAGCAGCAAAAGCAGCTCTGGTTCATGGTCTTAAATCAGTAGACGTATTCGTAAAGGGACCGGGTTCAGGAAGAGAAGCAGCAATCCGTGCGCTTCAGGCCTGCGGAATCGATGTAACAAGTATCCGGGATGTAACACCCGTTCCGCATAACGGATGCCGCCCGCCGAAACGAAGAAGAGTCTAGTCAAAGAATTGTAGGAGGATAAAAGAGCATGGCAGTAAATAGAGTTCCGGTTCTGAAAAGATGCCGTTCCTTAGGTATGGATCCGGTATATTTAGGAATTGATAAAAAGTCTAACAGACAGTTAAAGAGAAGCAACAGAAAGATGAGCGAGTATGCGCTTCAGTTACGTGAAAAACAGAAAGCAAAATTTATCTACGGCGTACTGGAGAAACCGTTCAGAAATTACTATAAAAAAGCAAAACAGATGAAGGGAATGACCGGTGAAAACCTGATGACTCTTCTGGAGAGCAGACTGGACAACATCGTGTTCCGTCTCGGTTTTGCAAGAACCAGACGTGAGGCAAGACAGATTGTCGGCCACAAACACGTACTGGTAAACGGCAAGCAGGTAAAGATTCCTTCTTATCTGGTAAAAGCCGGTGATGTAATCGAAATCAAGGAAAGCAAAAAAGGCTTCCAGAGATACAAAGACATCCTGGAAGTAACCGGCGGACGTATGGTACCGGACTGGCTGGAAGTAGATACAGAAAACCTGAAAGGTACTGTAAAGGAACTGCCGCTGCGTGACGCCATCGACGTTCCGGTTGACGAGATGCTGATTGTCGAGCTGTATTCTAAATAAACCCAGTGTTTATAACAGACTGCAGTCCTTAGCGGACCTGATTGTCAGGTTCGTTAAGGCTATGTCAGGAAAGATACCCTCAACATTTAATAACCCACAAGGAGGGAACTAAATAGTGTTTGATTTTAATAAACCGAATATTGAAATTACCGAAATTTCAGATGATAAAAAGTATGGCAGATTTGTAGTGGAACCGCTGGAAAGAGGATATGGTACAACTCTTGGCAACTCTCTGAGAAGAATCATGCTTTCTTCCCTGCCGGGCGCAGCAATCAGCCAGGTTAAAATCGACGGTGTACTGCATGAATTCAGTTCGATTCCGGGCGTAAAAGAAGACGTGACGGAAATCATCATGAATCTGAAATCACTGGCAATCAAGAACACTTCCGAAACTGACGAGCCGAAAACAGCATATATCGAGTTTGAAGGGGAAGGAGTCGTAACCGGCGCAGACATCCAGGCAGATTCTGACATTGAGATTATGAATCCTGACACTGTTATCGCCACTTTAAACGGCGGCGCGGACAGCAAACTGTACATGGAGCTGACCATTACAAAAGGCCGGGGCTATGTGAGCGCAGACAAGAACAAAGGTGAGGATTCACCGATTGCTGTAATTCCGATTGATTCTATTTATACACCCGTGGAGCGCGTCAATCTGACTGTTGAAAACACCCGTGTGGGACAGATTACAGACTTCGACAAACTGACACTGGATGTATATACAAATGGAACCCTGATGCCGGACGAGGCAGTAAGCCTTGCCGCAAAGGTACTGAATGAACATCTCAAACTCTTTATCGACCTCTCCGAAGTAGCGCAGGCTGCTGAAGTAATGATTGAAAAAGAGGATGATGAAAAAGAAAAAGTTCTGGAGATGAGTATTGATGAACTGGAACTCTCCGTACGTTCCTACAACTGCTTAAAGAGAGCAGGAATCAATACCGTGGAAGAACTGACCAACAGAACTCCCGAAGATATGATGAAAGTCCGCAACCTTGGACGGAAATCCCTGGAAGAAGTTCTGGCAAAACTCAAAGAACTGGGTCTCGAACTCAGCGCAAGCGAAGAGTAGAGCACTTAATGAAAACAAGCCGAAGGCGCAGTTTGAATTTAGTGCGAACTCTGTTCTTCGTAACTTGACGAGGCGGAGCGTGAGCGAACGGCGAGTCTTAGTTAGAAGAACTACCTTGAGAAGGTCCGAACCGCAGGCATGACCCCAATCTGGCTAGTAAGCCCGATGAAAGCATAACCAGATGGCATGGTGCAGTAAGCCCGAAGAGCATGTATCATGTCCCAGAATATGGAGGATTAAAGAAATGGCAAAGTATAGAAAACTGGGAAGAACATCCAGTCAGAGAAAAGCATTACTGAGAAACCAGGTAACAGCTCTGTTACGTTACGGTAAAATCAAAACAACCGAAGCTAAGGCAAAAGAAATCCGCAAGATTGCAGAAGGTCTGATTGCCATGGCTGTAAAAGAGAAGGACAACTACGAAGAAGTTACTGTTAAGGCAAAAGTTCCGAGAAAAGACAAAGACGGAAAGAGAGTCAAAGAAGTTGTAGACGGCAAGAAGAGAACTGTTTATGATGAAGTTGACAAAAAAATCAAGAAAGACAATCCGTCCAGACTTCATGCAAGACGTCAGATGCTGAAGGTGCTCTACCCGGTGAAAGAAATTCCGGCTGACAAGGCAGGAAAGAAGAAACATACAAAAGAAGTGGATATGGTAGACAAACTGTTTACAGAAATCGCTCCGAAGTATGCAGACCGGAAAGGTGGATACACCAGAATTATCAAGATTGGACAGCGGAAAGGTGACGCTGCCATGGAAGTTCTGATTGAGCTGGTATAAGGAAAGCGTAAAAAACCGGTGAGGTGAAAGCCCCACCGGTTTTTCTTATTCCGCCGGCCGGAGCTGAGAGTATCCTTTCCAGGCAAACAGAGCCTTTTCCTCCGGATTGCCATAGACCTGCTCCACATTACAGATATACAGATAATGGTCCCCGGTTTCATGGTATTCCTTTAAACTGCATACAAGAGCCAGACGGCTGTGTTCGGGAATCTTAATACTGCACCCGTCCACTTCCGAAAGCACAGTCTAAAACTTTTCCACTTTGTCGGTATCCCGTCCGGTTGTGCTTCCAAATCCCATGACCTCTTCTGCAATATCAGCGCCGGGGACAGTAAGAATGACCTTTCCGGTTCTTCGCACCATCTCTCCGCTGTAGGAAGTTTTTGCCATGGCATAGGCAATCATGTCCGGGTGATAGGACAGATACGTATACCAGGATACGGTTGCAAGGTTGGTGGAACCATCTCCGCAGACGATGTTTTTCTGCTTCCGATACTGCCATCATAGCAGGAACAGGGAAAATATGTGAAAAAACAGACAATTGTTGACGTGGATACCGGTTTCCGTTATAATGAAACCACAAAAATTAAACAATCGTATGAAGAATCTAAGAGATGCTGTTGTGTAAACTGCACAATAGAACCGAAGGGGCAAAGGGAAACCTGAAACTCTCAGGTAAAAAGAACTGGATTTGGACGAGACTCTGAACGACGGACAGGGAAATGAAATGAAAAATTTCGATTTCCCTGTCTTCTATTTTATAGAAAATTTATCAGATGTGAGAACCACCCATCTGATAAACGCTCCGCGGCCCATGAAAATTTTCTATGAAATAAAACATCGCCCGGCAAGGCAGACAAGAGTGTCTCTGGATGAAAAAAAGGAGGATGGTAAGTATGGAACGGAAAACCCCGCTTTATGACGCACATGTAAAGGCAGGCGGAAAGATGGTGCCTTTTGCAGGCTACAGTCTTCCGGTGCAGTATCAGACCGGCGTCATCAAAGAGCATATGGCTGTGCGGACCCAGGCCGGTCTGTTCGATGTCTCACACATGGGAGAGATTCTGTGCGAAGGAAAGGATGCCGTGGCAAATCTGCAGATGCTCCTTACAAACAACTATGACAACCTGGTGGACGGTCAGGCCAGGTACAGTCCTATGTGCAACGAAAAAGGCGGAACCGTGGATGACCTGATTGTGTACAAAAAGTCCGATGGCCACTATTTTATCGTGGTGAATGCGGCCAACAAAGATAAGGATTACCAGTGGATGCTGGACCACCAGTTCGGGGAGGTCACCTTCACCGATGTGTCTGACCAGTATGCCCAGCTGGCGCTTCAGGGCCCTAAGGCCATGGAAACCCTGAGAAAGCTTACAGAGGAAGACCATATCCCGAAAAAGTATTATCATGCTGTATTTGACACGGATGTGGCCGGAATTCCCTGCATCATCTCTAAAACGGGATATACCGGTGAAGACGGAGTGGAGCTTTATCTGGCCAGTGAAAATGCGGAGAAAATGTGGGATATGCTTCTGGAAGCAGGAAAAGACGAGGGACTGATTCCCTGCGGACTGGGCGCCCGGGACACTCTGCGCATGGAGGCGGCAATGCCCCTTTACGGACATGAGATGAACGATGAGGTCACACCTCTGGAAACGGGTCTGAATTTTGCCGTGAAGATGAAGAAAGAAAACTTTATCGGAAAAGCCGCTATGGAAGAAAGCGGCGAGCCCGCAATTAAGAGAGTGGGAATGAAGGTAACCGGAAGAGGCATTATCCGGGAAGAGCAGGATGTCTACGTGGACGGGCAGAAAGTGGGACGCACCACTTCCGGTACGCACTGTCCTTACCTGGGATACCCGGTGGCCATGGCCCTGGTGGATGCGAAATCCTGTGAAGAAGGAAGCAAAGTGGAAGTAGACGTAAGAGGCAGAAGAGTGGAGGCGGAAATTGTACCGCTGCCCTTCTACAAACGCAGCAAATAAAACAAAACAGAGTGAAAAGAAAAGGAGAAAAAAAGAATGGAATTAAGAGAAGAACTGAAATATTCAAAATCACATGAGTGGGTAAAAGAAGAAGACGGCGAAGTAACGGTCGGGCTTACCGACTATGCACAGTCCGAACTGGGCGACCTGGTGTTTGTAAACCTTCCGGAAGAAGGGGACGAAGTGACAGTAGGAGAGGCATTTGGAGATGTGGAATCGGTAAAGGCCGTATCCGATGTATATTCACCGGTATCCGGCGTGGTAAGCGAAATCAATGAAGCGCTGCTGGACGCCCCGGAATCCATCAATGAAGCGCCTTATGACGCCTGGTTTATCAAGGTGAAAGAGATTACAGACACAGAGGAGCTTCTTACGGCAGAAGAATATGAGGCCTGGGCAGAAGAAGAAAAGAATTCATAGAAAGGCGGTGGCACAGGCTATGGGAAGCTATGTACCCAGTACAAAAGAAGAACAGAAGCAGATGCTTCAGGATATTGGCTTTCAGTCCATGGAAGAACTGTTTGCCAGCATTCCGGACGAAGTGCTTCTGAAAGGAAGCCTGGATATACCGGAGGGAAAATCCGAGCTGGAAGTCCGCCGGGTGCTGGAAGGCATTGCGGCAGAAAATAAAGTGTATCCTTCCATTTTCCGGGGAGCCGGAGCATACCGCCATTATATTCCGGCGATGGTAAAAAGCGTGATTTCCAAGGAAAACCTGCAGACGGCCTATACGCCGTACCAGGCGGAAATCAGCCAGGGAATCCTGCAGTCGATTTTTGAATATCAGACCATGATTTGCGAACTGACCGGAATGGACGTTTCCAACGCTTCTGTCTATGACGGCGCAACTGCCGCGGCAGAAGGAGTGGCCATGTGCCGGGAGAGAAAGCGCAGCAAAGCTTACATCTCCTCCACAGCCCAGCCGGAGGTAAGGGAAGTCATAAAGACGTACTGCTTCGGAAACGGGATGGAGACAGAGGAAATCCCGGAAAAAGACGGCGTCACAGATACAGAATGGCTGAAAAGTCATCTGGATAAAGAAACCGCCTGCGTATACATACAGCATCCCAATTACTATGGAACGCTGGAAAATCCGGAAACGGTGGCAGAGGCGGTACACGAAGCGGGGGCAAAGCTGGTGATGGGGGTAAATCCCATCTCTCTGGGAATTATGAAAACACCGGCAGAGTATGGCGCCGATGTGGCCGTGGGAGACGGCCAGCCTCTGGGACTGCCTCTTTCCTTTGGCGGCCCCTACCTGGGATTTATGGCCTGCACCGATGCCATGAAACGGAAACTGCCGGGAAGAATCGTCGGGCAGACGACGGACCGCAATGGAAAAACAGGCTATGTGCTGACCCTGCAGGCAAGGGAACAGCATATCCGGCGGGAGAAAGCATCCAGTAACATCTGCTCCAACCAGGCGCTGTGTGCTCTGGCCGTTGGAGTGTATCTTGCCGCCATGGGAGAAGCAGGGCTTGAGCAGGCAGCCGTCTCCAGTATGTCTGGAGCGCACTACCTGGCAAAAGGTCTTGCGGAAACTGGATGTACCGTAGAAAATCAAGGAGAATTTTTCCATGAGTTTGTGACTTCCTCAGAGGTTCCTGCCGAAAAAATCCTGAAGGCACTGGATGAGCAGGATATTCTGGGCGGTCTTCCCCTGGATGACAGACGGATTCTCTGGTGCTGTACAGAGATGAACACAAAAGAAGAGATGGACAGAGTCATCCGCACAGTAAGGGAGGTGTCAGAATGTTAGTATTTGAAAAAAGCAGACCGGGACGGGGCACGTCCGTCCTCCCGCCCTGCGAAGTGGAGACAGTGACGCTTCCGAAAAAGGACAGACGGGAGAAAAAACTGCATCTGCCGGAACTCTCCGAAGGAGAACTTGGCAGACATTATTCGGAGCTTGCAAAAAAATCTCACGGCGTCAACGATGGATTTTACCCGCTGGGCTCCTGCACGATGAAATACAATCCCAGAATTGACGAAGAGACGGCGAATCTGCCGGGATTTACGGAGATTCATCCGTTACAGCCCGAAGAGACGGCGCAGGGCTGTCTGAAAGTGCTGAAGTTTTCAGAAACATATCTCTGCGAGATTACCGGCATGGACCGGATGACATTTCAGCCGGCAGCAGGCGCTCACGGCGAGTTTACCGGCCTTCTGCTGATAAAGACATACCACGAAAGCAGAAACGATACAAAACGGACGAAAATCATTGTGCCCGACTCCGCCCACGGAACCAATCCGGCCAGCGCTGCCATGGCGGGCTACTCTGTAGTCAGCGTACCCTCCGGCCCGGACGGATGTGTGAATCTGGAAAAACTGCGGGAGGCAGCAGGGGAGGATGTTGCAGGCTTAATGCTGACCAACCCTAATACGGTAGGACTTTTTGACAAAAATATCCTGGAAATCACAAAAATTATACATGAATGCGGCGGACTGTGTTATTATGATGGTGCGAACTTAAATGCGGTCATGGGAACGGTGCGCCCGGGAGACATGGGCTTCGATGTGATTCATCTGAATCTGCACAAAACCTTTGCCACGCCCCACGGCGGCGGAGGACCGGGAAGCGGCCCGGTGGGATGCAAACAGTTCCTGGCGGAATTTCTTCCGTCGAAGCTGGTGGAAGGAGAAGAGGTACTGACCTTCCGGAAACCGGCCTCCAGTATCGGAGAGATGAAGAGCTTTTACGGGAATTTTCAGGTGGTGGTCAAAGCCCTGACGTATATTCTGACTCTCGGCAGGGAAGGAATCCCGGAAGCAAGCCGTAATGCCGTTCTGAATGCAAATTATATGATGTTTAAACTGAAGGACCTGTATGATATGGCCTATGACCAGGTGTGTATGCATGAATTTGTAATGAGTCTTGCGTCTCTGAAAAAAGAGACGGGCGTATCTGCCATGGATATTGCCAAAGGACTTCTGGACCACGGCATTCATCCGCCGACCATGTACTTCCCGCTGATTGTGGACGAGGCTCTGATGGTGGAACCGACGGAGACCGAGTCCAGGGAAACCCTGGATGACGCTATCGAAGTATTCCGCAGCCTTTATGAGCTGGCACGGTTGAATCCGGAAAGCCTGCATGAAGCTCCGGTAACCACACCGGTAAGCCGTCTGGATGAGGTGACGGCAGCCAGACATCCGGTGCTTCGCTACCGCTTTGAGGAATCGTTATGATAAAACAGCTGCTCTGTGTTGAAAGCACAGAATATGACCCTTATGCAAATCTGGCGGTGGAGGAGTATCTCCTCCGCCGCTGTCAGAATGGACAGTGTATTCTTTATCTCTGGCAGAATCAGAACACCGTGGTCATCGGACGGAACCAGAATGCCTGGAAGGAATGTCTGACCGGGAAGCTGGAGGCTGAGGGAGGCCATCTGGCCCGCAGACTATCCGGGGGCGGGGCCGTGTACCATGACCTGGGGAACCTGAATTTTACGTTTCTGGTAAACCGTAAGGATTACAGGATTCCCAGACAGCTGGAAGTCATCCTGGAAGCGGTCCGGTCTCTGGGCGTACCGGCGGAAAAATCCGGACGGAACGACCTGCAGTCAGAGGGAAGAAAATTTTCCGGGAATGCGTTTTATGAGCAGGAAGAGCACTGTTATCATCACGGCACACTGATGATGCATGTAAATATGGAAGACATGTCCCGGTACCTGACGGTATCCCGGGAAAAGCTGAAATCCAAAGGCGTGGATTCGGTTCATGCCCGGGTGGTCAATCTGTCGGAATATGTGCCGGGGCTTACGGCGGACCAGATGAAGGAGGCCCTGCGGCTGGCTTTTGAAAACGTATACGGCGGGAGGGCCGTGTCTCTGCCGGCAGGGGATATGGACACGGAGGAAATCCGGGAACTCCGGGAGAAATATGCCTCCTGGGAGTGGCTGTACGGACGGAAGATGGAGTTCCAGTATGAGATGAGCCGGCGGTTTTCCTGGGGAGAAGTGACACTCCGCTTTCAGGCGGACCAGGGAATTATCCGGGATGTGCAGGTCTATTCCGACTCCCTGAATCCGGGCCTGATGATGGAGCTTCCGGAGCTTCTGAAAGGAACCCGGTTCCGGATGCTGGAGATTGCAGCGCGCCTCAGAAGCCGGCAGGCAGCAAAAGAGAGCGAACGGATTCTGCTTGCTGATATGGCAGACTGGACAGAGGCGGAAGAACAGTAGAGGTGACAAAATGGGAAAAACATTTGATTTGATAGTTCTGGGAGCCGGGCCGGGCGGCTACGTGGCCGCAATTAAGGCGGCGAAGCTGGGCCTGGAGACCGCGGTTATAGAGGAGCGGCAGGTGGGAGGAACCTGCCTGAACAGAGGCTGTATTCCTGCGAAAGCAATGATTCACGCCTCTTCTTTGTATCAGGAGGCAAAAAACGGGGAAGTCTTCGGTGTGAGGGCGGAGCACGTAACCTTTGATTACGGGAAAATGCTTTCCTATAAAGAAGAGACCACGGAAAAGCTGGTGCAGGGGGTGGAACAGCTCCTGAAAGGAAACGGAGTGACCCTGATTTCCGGAAAGGGAATGCTGCTGGCAGACCGCCAGGTGCAGGTCACTTCCGAAGAAGGAACCGAAGTGTACGGGGCGAAACACATCATTCTGGCTGCAGGCTCCGTGCCGGTGATGCTGCCCCTTCCGGGGATGGATCTGCCGGGAGTGCTCACCAGTGATGAACTGTTTCGGCTGACAGAAGCTCCGGAGAGTCTGGTGATTATCGGAGGCGGGGTTATCAGTGTGGAATTCGCCACGATTTACGCCGCCCTGGGCTGTAAGGTTACGATTCTGGAGGCCATGCCCCGGCTGGTACCGAATCTGGATAAAGAGATTTCCCAGAATCTGAAAATGATTCTGAAAAAACGGGGCGTGGAGATTCACACTTCGGCAGCAGTGCAGAGTGTGAAGGAAGAGGACGGACAGTATGTCTGTGTATTTACGGAAAAGGAAAAAGAACAGACGGCAGGCGGCCAGTATGTCCTCTGCGCCGTGGGCAGACGGCCCAATACGGAAGGCCTTTTTGCGGAAGGCGCCGTTCCGGCCATGGAGAGAGGACGGGTTCTGGTGGACGAAAATTTCCGTACCAGCCTGGAGGAAGTCTATGCCATCGGGGACCTGATACCGGGAATTTGGCTGGCGCATGCGGCCAGCGCCCAGGGAATGGCCGTGGCAGAGCGGCTGGCAGGGAAGGAACCCTCCCAGGATGTAACTGTAGTGCCCAGCTGTGTCTATACCAGTCCGGAGATTGCCTGCGTGGGAATCACCGAAGACGAGGCGAAAGAGCAGGGCATTCCGGTAAAAACCGCCAAATACATTATGAGCGCCAACGGCAAATCCCTGATTACCAGGGAAGAGCGTGGATTTATAAAAGTGGTGGCTGAGGAAGAGACGGGCGTCATTTTGGGAGCCCAGATGATGTGCGCCAGGGCCACGGACATGATTGGAGAATTTGCCACGGCAGTGGCCTGCCGTCTGACGGCGGCACAGCTTTCCCGGGCCATGCGGGCCCACCCCACTTACAATGAAGGCGTGGGGGAAGCCCTGGAAGAACTGGAAGGCGGCGCTATCCATGTGATGCCGAAAAAGAAGCGTTAAGTGGAAGAACAAGGAGGATGGACGTATGGGAGCAAAAAGTGATATTGAGATTGCGCAGGAAGCCACGATGCAGCCGGTCAGCGACATTGCCGCGTCGATTGGAATTCCGGAAGAGTATGTAGAGCATTATGGGAAGTACAAGGCAAAAATCGATTACCGGTATTATAAAAATGAGCTGGTAAACAGGCCGGATGCAAAGCTGATTCTGGTGACTGCCATCAACCCCACTCCTGCAGGAGAGGGAAAGACCACCACTACCATCGGAGTGGCGGACGCCCTGAACCGGATTGGGAAAAAGACGATGGTGGCGCTCAGGGAGCCCTCTCTTGGCCCGGTATTCGGTGTGAAGGGAGGCGCCGCGGGAGGCGGATACGCCCAGGTGGTTCCCATGGAAGATATCAACCTGCATTTTACCGGGGACATTCATGCCATCGGAGCGGCCAACAACCTGATTGCCGCCATGCTGGACAACCATATCCATCAGGGAAACGCGCTGGATATTGACACCCGGAGAGTAACCTGGAGACGCTGTGTGGACATGAACGACCGGCAGCTGAGAAATATCGTGGACGGTCTGGGAGCCAAGACAGACGGTGTACCAAGACAGGATGGATTTGACATTACCGTGGCTTCCGAGATTATGGCGGTGTTCTGCCTCTCCAGCGATATTGTGGACCTGAAAAACCGGGTGGCCAGAATCATTGTGGCTTACAGCCGGGACGGAAAACCGGTGACGGCAGGGGACCTGCATGCGGAAGGCGCAGTTGCCGCTCTGTTAAAAGACGCCTTAAAGCCCAACCTGGTACAGACCCTGGAAGGCACCCCGGCCTTTATTCACGGCGGTCCTTTTGCCAATATTGCTCACGGCTGTAACAGTGTCATTGCCACAAAAATGGGCATGAAGCTGGTCGATTACATGGTAACGGAGGCAGGCTTCGGCGCGGATCTGGGAGCAGAAAAATTCCTGGATATCAAGTGCCGGATGGCAGGCATAGAGCCCAGTGCCGTAATCCTGGTGGCTACCGTAAGAGCTTTGAAATACAACGGCGGTGTTCCGAAGGCAGAGCTTTCCGAAGAGAATCTGGAAGCACTGGAAAAGGGAATGCCCAACCTGATGAAACACATAGAAAACATTACCGGTGTGTTCCATCTTCCGGTCGTAGTGGCCATCAACCGGTTCCCCACGGACACGGAGGCAGAGCTGGAGCTGGTAAGAAAGAAATGCGGGGAATGCGGCGTCAACGTGGCGCTGTCCGAAGTATGGGCCAAAGGCGGCGAAGGCGGCGAGGAACTGGCACGGGAAGTCGTGCGTCTGTGCGATACCGAAAGCAGTCTGCAGTATGCCTATGACACAGAGGCTCCCATTAAAGAAAAAATCGAGGCCATTGCCACAAAGATTTACGGAGCGGACGGCGTGGATTACATGCCGAAGGCAAATAAGGAAATCCAGAACCTGGAAAACATCGGTCTGGGGAATCTGCCCATCTGCATGGCAAAGAATCAGTATTCTCTGACCGACGACGCGAAAAAGCTGGGAAGACCGGAGCATTTCCGCATTACCATCCGGGACATTACTGCTTCCGCGGGAGCCGGATTCCTGGTAGCCCTGACGGGAGATATTATGAAGATGCCCGGACTGCCCAAAGTCCCGGCGGCGGAAAAGATTGACGTGGACGAAAACGGAGTAATTTCCGGACTGTTTTAGGAGGCGGAAAGGATATGATGCTGGAAAAAAAGACGACGGAATTTCTGGAGGTGCTTTCCTCTAAAGAGCCGGTTCCCGGAGGCGGCGGTGCCTCTGCCGCTGTGGGGGCATTCGGCTCTGCCCTGGGCATGATGGTGGCAAACCTGACCGTAGGGAAGAAGAAGTATGCAGAGGTGGAGGACGAGATTATCGAAGTCCGGGAAAAACTGTCGGATTTACAGAAAGAACTGGTGGAGCTGGCCGACGCCGACGCCCGCGCTTTTGAACCCCTTTCCCGCGCCTACGGACTGCCAAAAGAGACCGAAGAACAGCGCCTGGAAAAGGAAAAAGTAATGGAGCAGGCCCTTTACGAGGCCAGTGTGGTGCCTCTGCAGATTATGGAGACCGTATTAAAAACCGAACAGCTTCTGGAGGTGCTGGGAGAAAAGGGAAGCCGTATCGCCTTAAGCGATGTGGGCGTGGGAATCCTGTTTGCCCGGGCTGCCCTGGAAGGCGCGTCCCTGAACGTATTTATCAACACAAGGCTGATGAAGAACCGGGAGCGGGCAGAAGAGATGAATGCCCGGGCAGATGCCCTGATTGAGGAGTCCCGGACAGTAAGCGACCGGATTTATAACGGAGTGCTGGAGCACATCCGCTAGGCAGAAAGGAGAGGTGCAGGATGAGTACAGTCATGCTGGGAACAGAAGTGGCAAAGGCCATGAAGGAACGCCTGACTGCCAGGGTGGAGGAGCTGAAGGAGAAAGGAATCCATCCCTGCCTGGCCATTGTCCGCGTGGGGGCAAGGCCGGATGATTTGTCCTATGAAAGAGGCGCGAAAAAACGAATGGAACTGACGGGAATTGCCTGCCAGGTGACCGAGCTTCCGGAGGACATCTCCCAGGAAGAGTTTGAAGCCGCATTCCGGAAGATAAACGACGACCCGGCGGTACACGGAATCCTGTTGTTTCGGCCGCTTCCCCGCCACCTGGACGAGGAACCGGTAAAGGATATCATCTGTCCCTGGAAGGATGTGGACTGCATGAGCGATGCGAACATGGCCAAAGTCTTTGCAGGAGACGAAAGCGGATTTGCGCCCTGCACACCGGAGGCCGTCATGGAAATGCTGGATTACTACGGCGTCCCGCTTGCCGGAAAACGGGTTACGATAGTGGGCAGAAGCATGGTGGTGGGGAAACCCCTTGCCATGCTGATGCTGAAGAAAAATGCCACGGTGACAGTCTGTCATACAAAGACTGCGGACCTGCCGGGAACCTGCCGGGAGGCAGAGGTCCTGGTAGCCGCCGCAGGAAAGGCCCGGATGATTACCGGGGATATGGTGGGAGAAAATGCGGTTGTGGCAGATGTAGGTATCAACGTGGACCCGGACGGGAATCTGTGCGGGGACGTGGACTATGAAGCAGTGGAGAAAAAAGCTTCCTTTGTCAGTCCCGTGCCAAAAGGAGTGGGAAGTGTGACCACTTCCGTACTGGCTGCCCATGTGGTGCGGGCCGCGGAGTATCTGAACGGACTGAAATAAAGAAAAGAAAATCAGAGAAGGACTGCGCATCAGGCGCAGTCCTTTTCTGTTCCGAAGGAAGAAGCAGGGCGGAAGTTTACGTGGATTTAACAGTCTGCAAAAAAAGAATCTTACAATTTTCTGTTATAGTTAAAATAGCAAAAGGCAGACCGAAGGAGAGATGACAATGCAGAAAACCTACGTTGTAGATACCAATGTCCTGATTCAGGCACCTTATGCCCTGCAGTGTTTTGAAGAGAATCAGGTTATCCTTCCCCTGGTTGTCCTGGAAGAGCTGGACGGCCTGAAGAAGGCGGAAGGGGAACGGGGCGCCAACGCCAGGAAAGCCATCCGCTTCCTGGAGAGACTGCGCCAGAAAGGAGACCTGCTTCAGGGTGTGGAGATGGAAAACGGAGGATTTCTCCGGGTAGAAGCCAACTGCGTGAATGTAACCCTGCCGGAAGAACTGCCGGAAGACAAGGCAGACAACCGGATTCTGAAAGTATGCCAGGGACTGCGTATGGAGCAGGACGGCGCACCGGTGGTCCTGATTACAAAAGACCTGGTACTGCGCCTGAAAGCCCAGATTATGGGAATTGAGGCGGAGGATTTCAGCACGGAGCAGGTGACGGCTCATGAAGAGCAGTACACGGGAAGAATGGAATGCTACGTCCCGGAGGAGCAGTTTAAGGAATTTAAGAAAAAAGGACTTCCCCTGGAAATCCTCTATCAGTGCACGGAAGACGGAGAGAAAATCTATCCGGAATTTACCGAAAACCAGTTTCTCATTCTGAAAGCGGACCAGTCCGGGAAAAAGACCCATCTGGGAAGAGTGGAAAACGGAAAGGTAGTGCCGTTAAAATACAAAAAGGCCGCGCCCTACGGGGTTCACCCGAGAAATGCCGGTCAGTATTTTCTGCAGGAAGCCCTGATGCGTCCAGCCTCGGAGACGCCCCTGGTCATTGTCAAGGGAAGAGCCGGTACGGCGAAAACCTTTTATTCCCTTGCCGTGGGCCTGGAGAAGCTTCTCAACAATCCGGCCGGAGAGTACCGCAGAATTCTGGTATGCAGACCCAATGCCCAGTTTGATGAGGACATCGGATTTTTGCCGGGAGACGAGCAGGAAAAAATCGCGCCCCTGATGCGCCCGATTATCGACAACCTGGAGCAGCTCATCGATTCCAGTGAGGAAGAGCGGTACCAGGACGAGCGGGAACTGCAGGGAAAAATCGCGGAAATTTTTGACAGAGGAATCATTCAGGCAGAGGCCCTGAATTTTATCCGTGGACGCTCCGTTGTGAAAACCTATCTGATTATCGATGAGGCGCAGAATATGACGCCCAATCAGGTGAAAGGGATTATCACGCGGGCCGGGGAAGGGACCAAGATTATTCTTCTTGGCGACCCGGAGCAGATAGACCGGGCTTTTCTGGATGAACGCACCAACGGTCTGAGTTATGCGGCAGAATATATGAAAGGCAGTCCTCTGTGCTGTCAGATAACGATGACAGCCCAGGAATGCGAACGCTCCAGGCTGGCCCTGGAAGCGGCGCAGAGACTGACAAGGCATGGAAGGTGACAGAAATCAGTTATAAAGAAATACGAAAATCAGAAGAAATTAACACGTACATTGAACAGGGAGACGCCGTGCTGGGAGAGCTGGGATACACCGAGCATTCCAGGAAGCACGCGGCGCGGACAGCGGAAACCGCAGGAAAGATACTTAAAGAACTGGGATATGACAAAAAAACAGTGGAGCTGGCAAAAATCGCAGGGTACATGCATGATATGGGAAACAGCATCAACCGTGAGGACCACGCCCATACCGGCGCCCTGATGGCCTTCCGGATTCTGCGGGAAATGGGCATGGATCCGGCGGATACCGCCATGGTAATCAGCGCCATCGGACAGCACGACGAAAAAACCGGAGCGGCGGTGAATCCGGTCTCGGCCGCCCTGATTCTGGCCGATAAGACCGATGTCCGGAGAAACCGGGTGCGGAACCAGGTAAAGGCGGCGTTTGACAAGCACGACCGGGTGAACTATGCCGCGGTAAGCTCCAGCCTGAAAATCGACAGGGAGAAACAGATTATCCGTCTGGAAATTGAACTGGATGAAAGCATCTGTTCCATTATGGATTATTTTGAGATATTTCTTCAGCGCATGCTGATGTGCAGGCGGGCTGCGGAAATCCTGGGAGTAAAGTTTAAAATGAGCGCAAACGGCAGTAAAATCTGTTAGTAAAGAAGTGAAAGTATGAAAATTTATCGTCTTGGCGAACAGCTTCAGGAGACTTCCCTGGAGCAGACCCTGGCAGAGAGCACCTCTGCCTTATTTCTCGTTTCTTCAAAAGAATGCACTCCGGTTCTGGAAAAGATTGGCATCTTCTATGACGGGGACATCCACCTGGCGGAGATTTCTTTCTGCAAGGCAGAGCTGGAGCAGGATTATATCAGCGGTACCTTTGCGATACCCAAACTGCTGGATGTACTGGGGAGCCGTTACCGGATGATGTTTTTCATCAACGCCAGACATATCGTTATTGTGGACGACGACGATTTCGCACAGCGTCTCATTGACCGTATCCGGAGAAAACGTCTGCATCAGGGGGAGACGCGGGAGCGGTTTTTCTGTAATTTCGTTTCCGAGTTTATTACAAGGGATACCGTGGTTCTGGATGAATACGAGAGACGGCTGATGGAGATGGAGGAAGAGGTCATGCATAAGCAGGTGCAGGATTTGACGGATTTTCAGGGACGGCTGATGCGGATACGCCGTACCCTTCTCACCCTGCGCGGGTATTACGACCAGATTGCGGACATGGGGAAGGAACTGGAGGAAAACGAAAACGGATTTTTCCTGAAAAAACATCTGAAATTTTTTGGGACGGTGACCGACCGGGCGGACCGGCTGACGGGGCGCACCGTCCATCTGATTGACTATGCCCAGCAGGTGAAGGAAGCCTATCAGGGACAGGTGGACGCCCAGCAGAACAAAAATATGCAGTTTCTTACGGTAGTGTCCACTATCTTTTTCCCGCTGACCCTGATAACAGGCTGGTACGGCATGAATTTTAAGGACATGCCGGGGCTGGAAAACGGATATCCGGCGGTGGCCATCCTCAGTATTCTCGTTGTGGCGGGCTGTATCTTTCTGTTCAAAAAGAAGAAAATTCTTTAAAAACCGGGCCTGGACGGGAAGACTGGCAGGCTTGCCCATACCATCCGGTATATGCTATACTGGAACCAGTATAAACAGGAGGGACGGGGAGATGAAAAAGAAAAGCAGAGAGGAAAAGGGCCGTATCCGGCGGGCTCTGGCGCTTTTGACTGCTGTGGCGGCTGTCGTCGGCGCGGCAGGCTGCGGCTCCGGAGAAAGAAGAGGCGGGGGCGTGTATCTGGAGGATGACGACTATCTGATTACCGTGGGATTTTCCCAGAGCGGCGAGGATTCCCCCTGGAAGACGGCGAACACGGAATCCCTGAAATCCACACTGATTGAGGACAACGGGTATGAGCTTTTGTGGGAGGATGCCCAGGAAGACCAGGAGGCCCAGATAGCCACCCTGCGCAGCTTTATTGAGCAGGGCGTGGACTACATCATTCTGGATCCGATTGTGGAGACGGGCTGGGAAACCGTGCTGAAAGAAGCGGAGGAAGCGGCGATTCCGGTGATTATCAGCAACCGGCAGATTGACGTGGAGGATACTTCCCTTTATACCTGCTGGCTGGGCTGCGATTTCCGGGAGGAAGGCGTCCAGGCGGGCGAATGGCTGGAACAGTATTTTGAAGACCAAGAAGAAGCGGCTGGGGAAGAACCGGATACGGAGGAACCAGATGCGGAAGACACAGATGCGGAAGAAACGGAACCGGGGAAAGAAGGCAGCGAAAAATATCTGGCCATCGTTCAGGGGGCAATCGGGGATTACATGCAGCTGGAACGAATGGAAGGCCTGGGCAGTATCCTGAGCGACCACAGCGACTGGGTGATTGCCGGCCAGCAGACGGCAGAGGGAGAACGGGAGCGGGCAAAAGAAGTGACCGCACTGTTTCTGGAGAACACACCGGCGCTGGACGCCGTGATTGCGGAAAACGACCAGATGGCTCTCGGAGTGATAGATGCCCTTAAGGAGGCCGGTATCAGCTGTGGCCCGGATGGAGACACCGCCGTGCTGGTGTTTGGCGCCAGCCAGGAGACGCTCCAGGCCATGGACCGGGGCGAAGTCAACGTGGCTTTTGACAACAGTCCCCTTTTCGGCCCCAGAATTGCCGAGATTATTCAGCGCCTGGAGTCCGGCGTGGCAATCGATAAAGAACAGTATATGGACAATGAAGCGGTGGAACCGGGAGAGAATCTGGACGAATGGCTGGAAAACGCAGTGTATTAGGGGGTTGCAGAACCGGCCCGGGACGTTTATAATAAAAAGGAGGGCAGGGGAAGCCCTTTTGAGACATCAGAAAGGCGGGACATCAGAAAAAGGAGAGAAAACATGAAAATAGGAGTTGCAAACGACCATTCTGCCGTGGACATGAAAAAGCAGGTTGTGGAATACCTGGTTCAGAAGGGGCATGAAGTGGTCAACTACGGAACAGACACTTACGAAAGCTGCCATTATCCGGAGTACGGCGAAAAGCTGGGACGGGCAGTAGCTTCCGGCGAAGTGGAATGTGGAGTAGCCATCTGCGGAACAGGAGTTGGTATTTCCCTGGCGGCCAACAAGGTAAAAGGAATCCGGGCGGCCTGCGTATCGGAACCCTATTCTGCCAGAATGGCAAAAGAGCATAACAATGCCAACATTATTGCTTTCGGGGCAAGAGTGGTAGGAATTGAAGTGGCAAAGATGATTCTGGATGAATGGCTGAATTCGGAATTTCTTGGAGGAAGACATCAGGACAGGGTCGATATGATAATGGCCATTGAGGAACATGACGACTAGAAAAGGGTGGTGCGGCCCTGATTATTTGGAAGAGAGGACTGACCTGCAAAAGCAGGCGGTCCTCTCTTTTTTGAGCGGTAAGCCCGTCAGGCGACCGGCCGAAGGGGCAGGCTTGCCTGCACAGGCGGCCGGGCATTTGACGGGCAAGTACAGCGAACAGCTCTGCTGTGAGCTGTGCGGTAACGGTCATCGGGCGGCAATGCCGCGAGATGAGCGGAGTATCGCGTCAATGGGACTCCGCGCTCGCTGATTTGTATATGTACAACTTTTTGATTGAATAGTACAACTTAAAATAATCACCAAAAAGTTGTATTTTTATTTGTGATATATTACGTCTTGTAAGAAATAGAGTTGTGTTGTATATTTATACCTAGGAAGACAAATGATTCGCGGGGAGAATCTATACATATTTAACAAAAAACGAAAAAGTCAGGTGGAAATCAGGATTTCACCCCGGACTCGGAAGGGAGTCATCCCGATGGAAGAACAGAAAGCCAAATACGAAGAGATTGCAGACTGGATTAAAGAGAAACTGGACAGAGGCGAAATAAGGGCGGGAGACCGGATTGAATCGGAGCATCAGCTCTGTGAGACCTTTCATGTCAGCAGGCAGACCGTGCGTCATGCCGTGCAGGTGCTGGAAAACGAGGGCATTGTGGAGCGGCGCAGGGGAAGCGGAACCTATATCCGGGAAGCTGTGAAAATTCAGGAAAAAGAGACGAAAACCATGCAGGTGGCAGTCATGACCACCTACGTGCAGGAATACATTTTTCCGACCATTATTCAGAAAATCGAAAATGAGCTGTCCGGCTCAGGCTATGGAATGCAGCTTTCCTTTACAAACAACACCGTGGAAAAGGAGCGGTTTATTCTGAAAAACATTCTGGAAAAAAATATGGTGGACGGGCTGATTGCGGAACCGACCAAAAGCGGACTGCCCAACCCCAATCTGGATATGTACCGCAAAATAATGAAAAAAGGGATTCCGGTACTGTTTATCAACAGCTGCTATCCCGAACTGGAGGCTCCCCATGTGGGGCTGAATGATTTCCAGGCCGGAAAGATGGCCACCCGGTATCTGCTGAAATGCGGGCACCGCAGAATAGCCGGGATATTCAAATCCGATGACCGGCAGGGCCACATCCGCTACGCCGGATACATGGAGGCGCTGATGGAGGCCGAGATTCCCATCCGGAGCAGGCAGGTTCTGTGGATGGATTCCGAGGACGTCAAAGACGTAAAGGCAGAGGCGTCCCGGATTCTGAAGCGTATCGACGGATGTACGGCCTGCGTCTGCTATAACGATGAGGTGGCGAGCGGTCTGGTCGGGGTGTGCCTGGAACAGGGCATCCGGGTGCCGGAAGATATCTCCGTTATCGGAATTGATGATTCCGACCTGGCCAGGTTCTGCGAGGTGCCGCTGACCACAGTAAAAAATCCGGTGGATGAACTGGGAAAAACAGCCGCGCTGGAAATGCTGGAAATGATGCAGGGACTGCCCGTTCCTCGGTCCATGGAACTGGATTCGGTGATTATAAACCGCAGTTCCGTCCGGCTGGAAAAAGGCATTTAGATACAGAATGTGGGGGCGGGAAAGCTCCGGGGTGAAGAGCGTTTCCGCACTGCAAATATAAAGAAGGGAAGGTTAAAGTATGAGCGACGCAAAAAACGCAATTTTAAGCGGGAAGACAGCACTTGGTATTGAGTTTGGTTCCACACGTATCAAGGCAGTGCTGACAGGAGAGGACAATGCTCCCATTGCCTCTGGAAGCCATGAATGGGAGAACCGGTATGTAGACGGTATCTGGACCTACACGCTGGAGGATATCTGGGGAGGCCTCCAGGACTGCTATGCAAAACTGGCAGAAGACGTAAAAAATCAGTACGGAATTACCCTGGAAACAGTGGGTGTTATCGGCTTCAGCGCCATGATGCACGGCTATATGGCATTCAATGAAGCGGGAGAGCTTCTGGTACCCTTCCGGACCTGGCGGAATACGATTACCGGAGAAGCTTCTGAAAAACTGACAGAACTTTTCCAGTACAACATTCCCCAGAGATGGAGCATCGCCCACCTTTATCAGGCTATTCTCAATGGGGAAGAGCACGTAAAGGCCATCTCCTTCCAGACCACCCTGGCAGGATATATTCACTGGCAGCTTTCCGGTGAAAAAGTGCTGGGCGTAGGAGAAGCCTCCGGTATGTTCCCCATTGACTCTGCGACAAAAGACTTTAACCAGAAAATGGTAGAGCAGTTTGACGAACTGGTGGCTCCAAAGGGATACCCCTGGAAGCTGCGGGACATTTTCCCGAAGGTACTGGTGGCAGGCGAAAACGCAGGCACACTGACCGAAGAAGGCGCAAAGCTGCTTGACCCCAGCGGAAACCTGAAAGCCGGTATTCCGATGTGTCCGCCGGAAGGCGATGCCGGAACCGGAATGGCCGCCACAAACAGCGTGGCTGTCCGCACCGGAAACGTATCCGCCGGAACCAGCGTATTTGCCATGGTTGTACTGGAAAAAGAACTTTCCAAAGTATATCCGGAACTGGACATGGTGACGACTCCCGACGGCAGCCCGGTAGCCATGGTACACTGCAACAACTGTACTTCCGACCTGAATGCATGGGTAAATCTGTTTAAAGAATTTGCCGAGGCATTCGGAGTAGATGTAGACATGAATAAACTGTTTGGTACGCTGTACAACAAAGCCCTGGAAGGCGACGCAGACTGCGGCGGACTTCTGGCATACAACTATTTCTCCGGTGAGCCGATTACCGGATTTGAAGAAGGCAGACCGCTGTTTGCCAGAACACCGGACAGCCACTTCAATCTTGCCAACTTCATGCGGGTTCATCTTTTCACCTCCCTTGGAGCACTGAAGAGCGGCATGGACCTGCTGATAAAAGATGAAGGCGTAAAACTCGACAGAATGCTTGGACATGGCGGACTGTTTAAGACCAAAGGCGTAGGCCAGGGAATCATGGCAGCGGCTATCAACACTCCGGTTTCCGTTATGGAGACAGCCGGAGAAGGCGGCGCATGGGGCATCGCACTGCTGGCCTCCTACATGGTGAACAAAGAAGAAGGCGAGACACTGGATGCCTATCTGGTGGACAAGGTATTTGCCGGAAATGAAGGAAGCCGGATGGAGCCGGATGAAAAAGACGTGGAAGGCTTCGAGAAATTCATGGAGCGCTATAAAGCCGGACTTGCCATCGAACATGCGGCGGTAGAATCTCTGAACTAAAAAAAGACAGGAGGAAAAAGGTGTGTTAGAGCAGTTAAAAAAGGAAGTATATGAGGCAAACATGCTCCTTCCGAAACACGGGCTTGTAACATTTACATGGGGAAACGTAAGCGGCATTGACCGGGAGAGCGGACTCTTTGTAATCAAGCCAAGCGGTGTGGATTATGAAAAACTGACACCGGATGATATGGTGGTTATGGACCTGGAGGGCAACCGGGTAGAAGGAAAACTGAACCCCTCCTCCGATACAGCCACCCACCTGGAACTTTACAAAGCATTTCCGGAGATGGGCGGTATCGTACATACCCATTCCCCGTGGGCTACCAGCTGGGCTCAGGCCGGAAGAGGCATTCCCTGCTACGGAACGACCCATGCAGACTATATGTACGGCGAGATTCCCTGCGTGCGGAATCTGACAAAAGAAGAAATTGATGAAGCATACGAAAAAAATACCGGTCTGCTCATTGTAGAATATTTCAAGGATAAAGAATACATGGCCATGCCGGCAGTACTGTGCAAGAACCACGGCCCCTTCACCTGGGGAACCGATGCAAAGAACGCAGTACATAACGCGGTTGTTCTGGAAGAAGTCGCAAAAATGGCGGCACGGTGCGAGATGATTAACCCGGAAGTAAAACCCGCACCCCAGGAACTTCAGGACAAACACTACTACCGCAAACACGGCGCCAACGCCTACTATGGACAATAAGCGGCGAGTATGGCCCGGGGAAAAAGGGGGACGGCTTGCCGGAACCGTTTTTTCCTGGGACATATGAGTGCAATGAGCACCGAGAAAGCTTTGCTTTCGAGGTGGCTCGCCGCTTATGCAGTCTGTGTCCGCTACTTATGCAACCCGTTCGCCGTGCCCGGCAGGGCTGGCGTTCATAGAAAAATAAAAAAGGAGAATTACAATGTTAGCAAAAAAAGATTACAAATTTTGGTTTTGTACAGGTTCCCAGGATTTATACGGTGACGAGTGTCTGGCCCATGTGGCAGAGCACTCCCAGATTATCGTAAAGGCACTGAACGAATCCGGAGTGCTTCCCTACGAAATCGTATGGAAACCGACCCTGATTACCAACGAAGTTATCCGGAAAACCTTCAACGAAGCAAACATGGACGAGAACTGCGCCGGCGTTATTACCTGGTGCCATACCTTCTCTCCGGCAAAATCCTGGATTCTGGGACTGAAAGAACTGAGAAAACCTCTGCTTCATCTGCACACCCAGTTTAACAGAGAAATTCCGTATGATACCATCGACATGGATTTCATGAACGAAAATCAGGCAGCTCATGGAGACCGTGAATTCGGACACATTTTCACACGTCTTCACAAAACCCGCAAAGTTATCATGGGATACTGGGAAGACAAAGAAACGCAGGAAAGAATCGCTTCCTGGATGCGCACAGCCATCGGTGTTATTGAAAGCAGCCATGTACGTGTCATGAGAGTGGCCGACAACATGAGAAACGTAGCCGTAACCGAAGGCGACAAGGTAGAAGCCCAGATTAAGTTCGGCTGGGAAGTAGACGCTTACCCGGTAAATGAAATCGCCGACGCAGTAGGCCAGGTAGCTCAGGGCGACGTGGACGCGCTGGTGGAAGAATACTATGACAAGTACGAAATCCTGCTGGAAGGCAGAGACGAGGCTGAATTCAGAAAACATGTGGCTGTTCAGGCTCAGATTGAAATCGGATTTGAAAAATTCCTGGAAGAAAACAACTACCAGGCAATCGTAACACACTTTGGCGACCTTGGAGCCCTGAAACAGCTTCCGGGACTTGCTATCCAGAGACTGATGGAAAAAGGTTACGGATTCGGCGCAGAAGGCGACTGGAAGACCGCAGCCATGGTTCGTATCATGAAGATTATGACCCAGGGCATGAAAGACGCAAAAGGAACGTCCTTCATGGAAGATTATACCTACAACCTGGTCCCCGGAAAAGAAGGAATCCTGCAGGCTCATATGCTTGAGGTGTGCCCGACCATTTCCGACGGCCCCATCAGCATTAAGTGCCAGCCTCTTTCCATGGGCGACAGAGAAGACCCGGCACGTCTGGTATTTACAGCAAAAGAAGGACCGGCAGTTGCCACATCCCTGGTAGACTTAGGCGACAGATTCCGTCTGATTATCAACAACGTAACCTGCAAAAAGACAGAGAAACCGATGCCCAAACTTCCGGTAGCTACCGCATTCTGGACACCGGAACCGGACCTGAGAACCGGAGCAGAGGCATGGATTCTGGCAGGCGGCGCACACCACACCGCATTCTCCTACGACCTGACTGCAGAGCAGATGGGCGACTGGGCAGAAGCAATGGGAATCGAAGCCGTATACATTGACAAGGATACCACTATCAGAAACTTCAAAAATGAACTGATGTGGAACGAAGCTGCATTCAGAAAATAGGGAAACTGGAAAATAAGGAAACGAAGAGCAGAAAAAAGCGGGTACAGACCAGATGGTCTGTACCCGTCTTTTTTTTAGAAAAATACATTTCCTCCGACAACCACACCGGCATGTCCGGTGGAAGCTGCGCGGAAGGAGTAACAGCTGCTGACGGCGGAAAGCCGTGCGCCGTTTAGGGCGTCCTGAGCCACCTGATAACAGAGTGAAGCAGGACCCTGGGCAAGAACCCGGCTGAGACTTCCGTTCCAGGTGGGCGCGAACTGCCCGCTCTGATAAATCACCCCGTACAGCGTGTTGGGATAACTGGGGCTGGCCACACGGTTCATAACCACAGTGGCCACCGCAAGCAGTGCGTCATAATTCGTAGAACCGGCTTCACACTGAAGCAGGGCCGCAAACAGAACCAGATCCGTAGTTTCTGCAGAAGCAGGCGGAACGGTAGAGGTGCCGGAGCCTCCGGAAGTCTGTCCTCCGGAACTGCTTCCGGAGTTCCCCTGGGAAGCGGCCTGCTCCTGTTCCGCTTCCAGTGCAGCCTGGGCGGCGGCCTGCGCGTCCCGGGCGGCCTGCAGTGCTTCCGAAGAAGCGTCCAGTTCACTGGAGGTAGAGGCAATGGCCGAGTTCAGGGATTCCTGACGCTGGCTGAGTTCCTGCTGCATTTCCTGCAGGGAAGCCTGCTCATCCAGAAGGGCCTGCTCCTTTTCCTTGACGTCATTATGTATCTGTTCCAGCTCTTCCAGTTTGTTCCGGTCGTACTCCGTAACATTCTGGACAAATTCCGTATTATTTAAAAATTCTCCCATGCTTTTTGAAGAAAAGATAATTTCCAGAAGCGAAGTGTTTCCCGCTTCGTACATATACTTAATCCGTTTCTTCATCGCATCATACTGCATCTCTTCGTTGAGTCTTGCCGCGGCCAGGTCCAGTTCCGCTTTCTGGACAGAGGCGTCGGTCTCCTCAATTCTCGACGCCAGTTCCGAAATTTCGGAGCTCAGGCCGGTCAGTTCATCGTTCAGACTGTCCAGTTCATTCTGGAGACTGGAAGTCTGTTCTTCCAGGTCCTCCACGGAATCTTCGGCAAAAACAGCAGTGACGGGGGCTGTGGAACAGACAGCTGCGGCACAGATTAAGGCGAAGGTACGCCGAATCCGTGCTTTCCACTTCTTATTCATACTTTCTTCCTTTCCGGTATTGCATCAAAAAACGGCAGTTCGTCCTGCCACAAACAAGTTCCGCTCTAGTATACTACAAATTGCTTTATTTCGCAAATTTTGTTATACTTAATTCTGGTATTACAGAAAAAAGAAACAAAACGGGGAGTTTCCCCGGCAGGGAAGAAAGGCCAGAATACATGGAAAAAGAGATAAAAATGATAGGACTGGACCTGGACGGGACGCTTCTGGATTCCCGGAAAGAGTTAAGTCCGTATACCAGGGAAGTCCTGGCAGAAGCCATTGAAAAAGGGGTAACGGTCCTGGTGGCTACCGGAAGACCTCTTTACGGGGTGCCAGGGGAACTTCTGGATTTTCCTGGAATGCGCTATGTGCTGACAGCCAACGGCGCCCGGATTATCGACCACGGCGACCATGACAGAATCCTCTGGGAACAGGTGCTGCCGGAAAAAGAGGCCGCAGACATTTTACGGACTCTGCAGGAATATGATACGATAAGCGAGGTTTTCTGCGGAGGACAGGGATATATCCGCAGAGAAGATTATGAACGGATTGACCAGTATGTGCCGGCTGCGCCCATGGCGGAATATATCCGCCGGACCCGGTGTGTGGTAGAGAATGTTGCCCGGGCCCTGGAAGAGCATAAAAACGATGGCGTTGACAAAGTGCAGGCGATTTTCCGCAACCCGGAAGAGCAGGAGGAGGCCCGCCGGCGCGTGGAGGCCATGGGCCGTTATGCCGTAAGCGGGGCCATGGGAAACAATCTGGAAATCAATGCCCCGGACGTAAATAAGGGAAACGGCCTGGTGAAGCTGGGACAGCTTCTGGGAATCCGGCAGGAGGAAATTATGGCATGCGGGGACGGAAGCAACGATATCGCCATGATTCGGATGGCCGGTCTCGGCGTGGCAATGGGAAATGCCACAGAGGCAGTGAAAGAGGCGGCGGACTATGTTACGGAAACCAACGATGAGGATGGCGCCGCAAAAGCCATTGCAAAATTTGTATGCGGAAAAGAGGAGAGGTAAATGGATATCTTAATAGCAGTAATCATGGGGATAATCGAGGGAATTACCGAGTGGCTTCCCATCAGCAGTACAGGACATATGATTCTGGCGGAAGAATTTCTGCACATGTCTACCAGCGCGGATTTCAACAGCATGTTCCGGGTGGTGATTCAGTTTGGCGCCATTCTGGCCGTGGTGTTTATCTATTTTGACAAACTGAACCCGTTTTCCCGGCGCAAGTCGGCCAAACAGCAGAGAATGACAATAAATCTCTGGATGAAAATTATTGTCTCCTGCCTGCCTGCGGCGATTATCGGACTTCTTTTTGACGATATTCTGGATAAATATCTGTATAATTACGTAGTGGTAGCCCTGATGCTGATTATTTACGGTGTGTTTTTCATTCTGATTGAGAACCGGAACGCACATACAAGGCCGGTATACACGAAGCTGTCCCAGCTTCCCTATTCCACCGCCTTTTATATTGGCCTGTTTCAGGTGCTGGCCATGATTCCCGGAACCTCACGTTCCGGAGCGACGATTCTGGGCGGTCTGCTTCTGGGCGCCTCCAGGTACGTGGCCACAGAGTTTACCTTTTATCTGGCCATTCCGGTGATGTTTGGGGCCAGCGCCCTGAAAATGGTAAAATACGGACTGAACTATACCCCCATGGAAGTAGTGATTCTCCTGGTGGGCTGTCTGGTCGCGTTCTTTGTATCCGTATTTGCCATCAAATTCCTGATGTCCTACATAAAGAAAAATAACTTCAAAGTATTCGGATATTACCGGATTGTTCTGGGAGCACTGGTACTGCTGTACTTCTTCTTCCTGGCATAGGAAGGGCCACCGGAAAAAACGGGAAGCGCACGCTTCCCGTTTTCTTTTCTACTGGTCCGGATTGCTCTTCTTTGAGGGAAGTTTAAAGTCGGGGTGTTCACCCAGCCAGGTGGTCTGCGGCATACAGCTAATCATCCAGACTTCCTCGTCCGTAAGGGAAAAATCAAAAATATCCCGGTTGCTTCTCATATGTTCCACGGAAGAGGCTTTGGGGATGGGAAGGATTCCTTTCTGAATCAGAAAGCGCAGGCTAATCTGGGAGGAAGACTTCCCGTATTTTTTCGCCAGCTTTTCCAGTAGTCCGTTTGCCGCCTGGCCGTTATCCCGGGCCCGTCCCAGAGGACTCCAGGCCATGGGCCGGATATTGTGTTCCAGGCAGTAGGCCACGGCAGCTTCCTGGGAATGACCGGGATGAAGTTCCAGCTGGTCGGCCGCCGGCCTGATACGGCAGTGAGCCAGCAGGTTTTCCAGGTGATGGGGCAGGAAGTTGCTGCATCCAAGGGCGCGGATTTTGCCCTCGTCCACCATTTCCTCCATGGCCCGCCAGGTTTCGATATCCAGAGTTTTCCAGTCCTCATCATCCGCACCGGTCTGCCGGGGCCAGTGAATAAAATACAAGTCTACATAATCCATCTGGAGCCGTTCCAGAGAAGCCTCCAGGGCCTTTTTTGCCCCTTCATATCCCATCTCGTCTGTCCAGAGCTTTGTTTCAATAATAAATTCACTGCGGGGGATTCCGCTTTCCCGGACCGCCTGGCCCAGGAACCGTTCCGTCTCATAGAGAGAGGCTGTATCAAAAAACCGGTATCCTTCCTCGATGGCGGTGCGGATGACGGCCACACTGTCTCCGCCGGTAACCTTATAAGTGCCGAAACCGGGGCAGGGAATCACCATACCGTTTCCAAGCGTACACTTATCCGTAATTTTTTCCATAAAACACTCCTCCTGCACTGGGCAATAAAACGTATAAAGTCTCTTTCTTTGAACAGTATAACAGAAATTAGAGAGAGTAAAAAGCGGAAAATCATACAGTCGGAGGATTTCCCTGCCGCTTTACAATCCGGCAAATGTTTTTTATAATGAAACGGAGAAAAAATCAGGAGGACTGTTATGAAATCACTTGTGATTGCAGAAAAGCCTTCCGTGGCCCGGGACATCGCGCGGGTGCTGAAGTGCCCGAAGAAGATATCCGGGGCGATGGAAGGAGACAGATACATTGTGACCTGGGGGCTGGGGCACCTGGTGACCCTGGCAGATCCGGAAGATTACGACTCCAGGTATAAGGAATGGAAGATGGAAGATCTGCCCATGCTTCCCCATCCCTTTCAGCTGGAGGTGATTAAGCAGACCGCGAAACAGTACGGTTCTGTGAAAGCCCAGATTCACCGGAAAGACGTGGGAGAGATTATCATCGCCACGGACGCCGGACGGGAAGGGGAACTGGTGGCCCGTCTCATCCTGGAGAAGGCCGGAAACCGGAAACCTCTGAAGCGGCTCTGGATATCCTCTGTCACGGACAAGGCCATCCGGGAAGGGTTCGCCCATCTGAAAGACGGAAAAGAATACCAGCATCTCTACGAGGCGGCCATGAGCCGTGCCGAGGCCGACTGGCTGGTGGGAATCAACGCCACCCGGGCGCTGACCTGCAAATACAATGCCCAGCTTTCCTGCGGAAGAGTGCAGACGCCCACCCTGGCCATGATTGCCGCCAGGGAGGCGCAGAGAAAAGCCTTCGTGCCGAAGCCTTATTATGGCCTGACGGCAAAAGGAAACGGCCTTATTCTCACCTGGCAGGACAAAAAGTCCGGAAGTCTCCGCTCCTTTGACCGGGCGCGGATAAAAGAGATACAGGACCGGATAACCGGAGAGCCGGGAAAGGTGGTGTATGTGAAAAAGACGCCCAAAAAGACGCCGGCCCCTTTGCTCTATGACCTGACGGAGCTTCAGAGAGAGGCCAACCGGCGGTTCGGGTTCTCAGCCAAAGAGACGCTGAACATCATGCAGAGACTCTATGAACATCACAAGGTGCTGACCTATCCCCGGACCGATTCCCGGTATCTGAGCCGGGATATCCTGCCGACCATCAAAGACCGGCTGGAAGCCTGCGCCGTTGGGCCTTACCGGAAGCTGGCGGGGGCGCTGACACGCAGACCTCTGCCGGAGCACCCCGCTTTTGTCAACGACGGAAAAGTATCCGACCACCATGCCATCATTCCGACGGAACAGTTCGTACAGCTGGACCATATGACGAACGAGGAACGGAAAATCTATGACCTGGTTGTGCGCCGGTTTCTGGCGGTGCTGTATCCGCCTTTTGTGTACGAACAGACGAAGGCCGAAGTGGAGATAAAGGGAGAACGTTTCCTGGCCTCTGGAAAGACCGTGAAAGAAGCCGGCTGGAAGGCAGTATACGAAGCAGCCGGCATGGAAGAGGAAGAAGAACCGGAGAACGCGGAGCGGATAAAAGAACAGAATTTGCCGGAACTTGCAGAGGGACAGACACTGACCGGATTTCAGATATCCATGACCGAAGGAAAGACGAAACCGCCGGCGGCCTTTACCGAGGCAACCCTGCTTTCCGCCATGGAAAATCCGTCGGCCTATATGGAATCCCATGACAGAACCCTGGAAAAGACCCTGGGGGAGACAGGCGGTCTGGGGACCGTGGCCACCCGCGCGGATATCATAGAAAAACTGTTTTCCAGCTTCCTTATCGAGAAGCAGGGCCAGGAGATTCATCTGACCTCCAAGGCCAGACAGCTTCTGGGACTGGTGCCGGAAGGGCTGAAACAGCCGGAACTTACGGCCCGGTGGGAACTGCAGCTTGCCCGGATGGCAAAGGGAGAGCTGAAAAGAGAAAAATTTATGAAGGATATCGTGGAATACACCCGGGAGGTGCTGGAAGAGATTAAGACCCAGGAAGGCACCTTCCGTCACGACAACCTGACAAATACAAAGTGTCCCCGCTGCGGAAAGCGGATGCTGGCCGTAAAAGGGAAAAACAGCGAGATGCTGGTGTGTCAGGACCGGGAGTGCGGTTACCGGGAGACGGTGGCGCGCACCACAAACGCCCGCTGTCCGGTGTGCCACAAAAAGATGCAGCTTCGGGGAAAAGGGGACGGACAGATATTTGTCTGCTCCTGCGGTCACAAAGAAAAACTGGCGGCGTTCCAGGAGCGGCGGAAAAAAGAGGGCGCCGGAGTCAGCAGAAGAGAAGTACAGAACTACCTGAAAAAACAGAAAGAAGAACCCCTGAACAATGCATTTGCAGACGCACTGGCAAAACTGGATATCTAAGCATATAATAAACCAGAGATTCAGCAGAATGGAAGTGTGCAGATGGGTGAGAAACTGCCATACTATATGGTGTATCCGGAGGATTTCCTGTTCGATGACAGCAGGAAAGACTGGCGGGATTATGAATATCTGAAAAGCCTTTATCCGGATATGGCAAAACGGATTCTTCCCTTTGTGGAGGAAGAGTGCGACCGGATGGAAGCGGACAGCAGTATGATTTACGATGAATATCCGGATAAACTGCAGCTTCGGCTTATGTGCGGACGAATCTGTAACCGGGTAAAAGAAGCACTCTCCGGGGATGTGGAGGACTCCGGGACCGAAGAGGAAACCGGGGCTAAAGAGGAAGGCCCCCGGGCCCAGGAGGCGGGAATCCGGCGCCGGAAACGGACGGACCATGTCCGGGAGATGACGGAGCTTCTTCTTTATCAGGAACTTCTGCGCAGAAGAAGCCACAGAAGAAGAGGCGGATATGGCGGTTACTGGACGCCGGGGATGTTCTGGCAGTAGAGGAAGGAAGAACAGCAGATGAAAAAAAATATTATCTTTATCGGCATGCCTGCTGTGGGAAAAAGCACCGTGGGAGTCGTGGTGGCAAAACGGCTGGGATATGAATTCATCGATACCGATTTACTGATTCAGAAGCAGGAAGGAAGACTTCTGCGGGAAATCATTGCGGAAGAAGGCATCGACGGATTTCTGGCCATAGAGAACCAGGTAAACCGGGAGGTGGAGGCCGATGGGGCCGTTATCTCGCCGGGAGGAAGCGTGGTATACTGCGAAGAGGCCATGGCCCATTATAAAGAAACCGGCACGGTGGTATACCTTCAGGCGGATTTTGAAGAAATCAGCGGACGGCTGAAAAATGCAAAGAAACGCGGGGTTGCCCTGAGGGAGGGGCAGACCCTGCGGGACCTTTATGACGAGCGGACGAAGCTCTTTGAAGCTTACGCGGACATTACGGTCTCCGAGACCGGACAGGAGCTTTCCGAAACCATTGAAAAAGTGCTGGAAGCGCTGGACCGTTTATAGAAAAAATTGACAAAATGTTACAAAATGTTTACGAAAGCATTGCCGTTTCCAAGAAAAGATTTTACAAATTACAGAAAGGTGTGCTATACTAATCGAAGGACAAAGAGAAAAAGTTTGTCCGGCATTATCAGGAACAGCAGACCAAAGCCTTGCAGAGACTGGCAGCAGTGCCAGATATCATCTGGTATGAGAGCTTTGGATTTAGAAATAATAAAAGATATAGAAAGTTAGAAAAGGAAACCGGCAGTAGAGGTGTAGTATGGAACAGTATATAATTAAGGGTGGAAATCCGCTTGTCGGAGAAGTGGAGATAGGCGGAGCAAAAAATGCGGCGCTGGCGATTCTGGCGGCGGCCATTATGACAGACGAAACAGTAATGATTGACAACCTTCCGGACGTAAACGATATCAATGTACTTCTGGAGGCGATTGAGGGAATCGGAGCCATGGTTCAGCGGATAGACCGTCACACGGTAAAGATTAACGGTTCCGGTATCCGCAGTTTTGATATCGAATACGATTATATCAAGAAAATCCGGGCCTCCTACTATCTTCTGGGAGCCCTTCTTGGCAAATACAACCATGCGGAAGTGGCCCTTCCTGGCGGATGCAACATAGGAAGCAGACCGATTGACCAGCACCTGAAAGGATTCCGTGCCCTGGGAGCGGACGTGGATATCGAGCATGGAAAGATTATCGCAGAGACAGAACATCTCGTAGGAAAGCATATCTATTTTGACGTGGTAAGCGTAGGCGCTACCATCAACGTCATGATGGCGGCAGCACTGGCGGACGGCCAGACGATTATGGAGAACGTGGCAAAAGAACCCCATGTAGTAGACGTGGCAAACTTCCTGAACAGTATGGGCGCCAACATCCGCGGGGCAGGAACCGACGTGATTAAAATCCGCGGAGTTTCCAGACTGCACCGGACTTCGTATTCCATTATTCCCGACCAGATTGAGGCGGGTACCTTTATGTTCGCCGCGGCGGCGACCAGAGGCGACGTGACCGTACTGAACGTCATCCCCAAACATCTGGAGGCGACGATTGCCAAGCTGGTAGAAATCGGATGCGAGGTAGAAGAGTTTGACGATGCAGTGCGGGTGGTTTCCAAGGGAGACCTGCACAATACCCACGTGAAAACCCTTCCCTATCCGGGATTCCCGACCGATATGCAGCCGCAGATTGGCGTTACCCTTGCTCTTTGCAAAGGGACAAGTACGATTACCGAGAGCATTTTCGAAAACAGATTCAAATACCTGGACGAACTGGCCAGAATGGGAGCCAACGTAAAGATTGAAGGAAATTCCGCCACGATAGAAGGCGTGGAAAAATTTTCCGCGGCCAGAGTGAGCGCACCGGATCTGCGTGCGGGAGCCGCACTTGTAATTGCGGGACTGGCGGCAGACGGCATTACCATCGTGGACGACATCGTTTATATTCAGAGAGGCTACGAGCGGTTCGAGGAAAAACTGAGAAGCCTCGGAGCCATGATTGAAAAAGTTTCCACAGAACGGGAAATTCAGAAATTTCGGCTGAAAGTAGGCTAAAATCCCGGCACGTGTTTCAGAGGAAAATTCTCATCCTGTGCGGGAGGTATTGACAGACTTCTCAGAACATGCTAGAATGTGCACCGTAACAACTTTATACAGACAAGGTTTTCTCTTATTCAGAGTGGTGGAGATACAGAGGGTCGAAGAAGCCACGGCAACCCCGGTGACGGAAGGTGCCAGCCTGAGCGAGCAATCGAACAATAAGGGGATTGATTTTGAATTGGCGGTCAGTCCTTTGGGACTGACCTTTTTTATGTGGCAGGGAACCAGGTTCTCTGTCACATAAAATGCTCCGCGGGATGCACACCCGCGCGAAGCAGAAAACACTTCTCCTGTGGGAAAGCTGAAGCGTATGTCTGGAAAGAGAGAAGAACGACGCAGAGAAAGGAAGAATTAAAAATGGAAAAAGAAAAACTACTGTTTACATCCGAGTCCGTTACAGAGGGACATCCGGATAAAATGTGCGACCAGATTTCCGATGCGATTCTGGACGCCCTGATGGAGCAGGACCCCATGAGCCGGGTGGCCTGCGAGACTTGTACGACGACGGGCCTGGTGATGGTAATGGGTGAGATTACGACCAGCGCCTATGTGGATATTCAGAAAATTGTGCGGGATACCGTGCGGGAAATCGGATATACCCGTGGGAAATACGGATTTGACGCAGACACCTGCGGTGTGATTACCGCCATTGACGAGCAGTCTCCGGATATCGCCCTGGGCGTGGACAAAGCCCTGGAAGCAAAGGAGAACAGCATGTCCGAGGAAGAACTGGACGCAATCGGAGCCGGAGACCAGGGGATGATGTTCGGCTATGCTGCCGATGAGACGGAAGAGTACATGCCCTATCCCATCGCCCTGGCCCACAAGCTGGCCAGACGGCTGACCGAGGTAAGAAAAAACGGAACCCTGCCTTACTTAAGACCGGACGGGAAAACCCAGGTGACCGTGGAATACTCCGAGCCGGGCGTTCCGAAACGTCTGGACGCAGTGGTGCTTTCCACCCAGCATAACCCGGAAGTTTCCCAGGAACAGATTCACGCAGACGTAAAGAAATACATCTTTGACGAAATCCTTCCTGCGGACATGGTAGACGAAAACACCCGGTTTTACATCAATCCCACGGGACGGTTTGTGATTGGAGGTCCCCACGGAGACAGCGGACTGACCGGTCGGAAGATTATCGTGGACACCTACGGCGGCATGGCCCGGCACGGCGGCGGCGCCTTCTCCGGAAAAGACTGCACCAAGGTGGACCGTTCCGCGGCTTATGCGGCCCGGTACGTGGCAAAGAACATTGTGGCCGCCGGACTGGCAAAGCGCTGTGAGATTCAGCTTTCCTATGCCATCGGCGTAGCCCATCCTACGTCCATTATGGTGGATACCTTTGGAACCGGAAAACTCTCCGACAGCAGACTGACGGATATCATCCGGGAGAACTTCGACCTTCGTCCGGCCGGAATCATTAAAATGCTGGATTTAAGACGTCCCATTTACAAACAGACCGCGGCTTACGGACATTTCGGACGCACCGACCTGGACCTGCCCTGGGAAAAACTGGACAAGGTAGAACTCCTGAAAAGTTATTTATAGAAATTTTATAAAAATTTACGGGCGCTTTGCTGTGAGCGCCCGTTTTTTGTGCTATCCTAGTACATAGGTGTGGCGTACTGTCCGGGCCACATGCGAAAGGATGCGATTTACTATGAAACTGCGTACAAGACTGGCCGTTTCGTTTGTAATAGTAATTACCCTTCCGGTAATACTGACTGCTGTTCTTGTCTGGGGAATCGCCCAGTACCAGATTGGGGTGATTGAGAAGACCTACGGCAGTACCGGAGAACAGTACAGAAGTTTTTCCCATTCTCTGGACGTGCTTGGGAAGATGCCGGAAGTACAGCGGTTTATCCTTCATACCGGCATTGCCGTGGTTCTGATTCTGGTGCTGACAGCCGTCCTTCTTATTTTCTGGGTTTACGGCGGCATCATCCACCCTATCAACCAGCTGCAGGAGGCGGCGAGAAAGGTAAAAGAAGGAAATCTGGATTTTGAGCTGAAGCCGGAAAAGGACGACGAGATGGGACAGCTCATCCAGGATTTTGAAGACATGCGGAAGCGGCTGAAGGACAATGCTGAGGAAAAGCTGCGAAACGAGAAAGAAAACAAGGAACTTATCAGCAACATTTCCCATGACCTGAAAACGCCTATCACTGCGATTAAAGGATACATGGAAGGCATTATGGACGGGGTGGCGGATACCCCGGAGAAAATGGATAAATATGTCCATACTGTTTATAACAAGGCCAACGAGATGGACCTGCTTATCAACGAACTTACCTTTTATGCAAAAATTGATACAAACCGGATTCCCTATAACTTCGCCCCCATTTCGGTGGGCGCCTACTTCGACGACTGCGCGGAGGACCTGGCCATGGAGCTGGAATCCAAAAACGTGGAGTTCGGATATTTTAACTACGTGGAAGGGGACCAGAAAATCATTGCCGACCCGGAACAGCTGAAGCGGGTGATTAACAACATTGTCAGCAATTCCCTCAAATACATGGAAAGAGAACGGGGACTGATAAATCTCCGGGTAAAAGATGTGGGGGATTTTATCCAGGTAGAACTGGAGGACAATGGAAAAGGAATTGCAGCCAAAGACCTGCCCAATATTTTTGACCGGTTTTACCGGACGGACGCTTCCAGGAATTCTTCCAAGGGAGGCAGTGGAATCGGGCTTTCCATTGTGAAAAAAATCATTGAGGACCATGGCGGAAAAATCTGGGCGACCAGCCGGGAAGGCACCGGAACTGTTATGTACTTTGTAATTAGAAAATATCAGGAGGTACCAGTGGATGAGTAAGATACTGATTGTAGAAGACGAAGAGGCGATTGCCGATTTAGAGAAAGATTATCTGGAACTGAGCGGATTTGAGGTGGAAGTGGCAAACGACGGAGAGACCGGACTTGCCCGCGCCCTGGAAGGCGATTACAACCTGCTGATACTGGATCTGATGCTGCCGGGCGTGGACGGCTTCGAAATCTGCCGGAAAGTCCGGGACGAAAAGAACACACCGATTATCATGGTTTCCGCCAAAAAGGACGATATCGACAAAATCCGGGGTCTCGGCCTCGGAGCGGATGATTATATGACGAAGCCATTCAGCCCCAGCGAACTGGTGGCACGGGTGAAGGCCCATCTGGCCCGCTATGACCGGCTCATCGGAAGCGCCAGGGAAGAAAACAAGATTATCGAAATCCGGGGACTGAAGATAGATACCACGGCCCGCCGGGTATGGGTAAACGGCGAAGAGAAAAACTTCACCACCAAAGAATTTGACCTGCTGGCATTTCTGGCAGCTCACCCCAACCACGTATACACCAAAGACGAACTGTTCAGCGAAATCTGGGACATGGAGTCCATAGGAGATATCGCCACCGTAACCGTTCACATCAAAAAAATCCGGGAGAAAATCGAGTACGACACCTCCAACCCCCAGTATATCGAAACCATCTGGGGCGTGGGGTATCGGTTTAAGATGTAATCAGCAGTTCACCCGTGCGGGTGTGGCCGGACGGCTTGTGCCTGCACAAGGGCCGGACAGGTCCCGCCTGCACGGAGGGAGCGCAGTGAACCACGTTTTCCCGCCCTCGTTTTGTAAAATCCATGTTAAAAATATGGAAGAAAAAAGCATCGTTTCAGGGTCCCTGAAAACGGTGCTTTTTTATGCTTTACTTTTCCTCCAAAATGTGCTATGACTGAGGGGACAGACTATAAAAATGAATGAGGGAAAAAACAATGGAAGTAAACAGAAAACGACGTATCCGATTTACTACAATGCAGATACTGGTCATTGGATTTTTTGCTGTCATTATGATAGGGGGATTTCTCCTCTGGCTTCCCATATCCAATCAGAAGCCGATTGCGTTTGTGGACGCTTTGTTTACCTCGGTAACAGCCGTGTGTGTAACCGGGCTGGTAACGATTGTTCCGGCGACCCAGTTTACCATTTTCGGAAAAGTAATCCTGATGCTCCTGATTCAGGTGGGAGGTCTGGGAATCATAGCCTGCGCCACTGCATTTCTCCTGATTCTGCGAAGACGAATCAGCGTGAGAGAGCGTATGATGATTCAGGAAGCCTACAGTATGGATTCGCTCTCCGGCATGGTGGCCATGATTATCTGGGTTATCAAAGGAACCTTCCTGGTAGAGGGGATAGGCGCCCTTTTTTACATGATTCAGTTCATTCCGGAGTTTGGCGTGGTGACAGGTTTCTGTTATGGTATCTTTCACTCTATTTCCGCCTTCTGCAACGCCGGAATCGACATCATCGGAGACAGCAGTTTTCAGCAGTATGCAGGAAATCCGCTTATCAGCATTGTGACGATGTTTCTGATTATGCTGGGCGGCCTGGGCTTTCCGGTATGGCAGGATGTAGTGTACGGGCTGAAAAAGTTTTTCCGGCGGCAGGAAACGCCCCGGGCGATTCTGAGAAAAATGCATTTACATAGTAAAGTAGTACTGCTCATGACATTTATCATGATTGTGGGCGGAGCGCTGGGCGTGCTTCTTCTGGATTATTCCAATCCGGAGACACTGGGCGGACGCCCCTTTGGTGAAAAAGTGCTGGCGTCCTTCTTTCAGTCGGTGACGACCAGAACCGCCGGTTTTGCCACGATTTCCCAGAACGGGATTTCCGAGGCCGGGAAATTCTGGTCCTGCATTCTGATGTTTGTAGGAGGTTCCCCGGGAGGAACCGCAGGCGGTGTGAAAACCACCACCATAGCACTCTTGTTTTTAAACTGCCTGGCAGTCATCCGGGGCGGACAGGACGGGGAATGTTTTGGAAGAAGGGTACGGATAGAAAATATCCGTCTTGCTTCCGTGCTGGCGACGGTTTTTCTGGGGATTCTGGTACTGGGAACTCTGCTGGTATCTGTTCTGGAACCGGAGGTATCCTTTTCCAGGGTACTGTATGAGACGACATCTGCCATCTGTACCGTAGGCCTTTCCGCGGACCTGACCCCGTCTCTCGGGACCCCGGCCAAGATAGTACTGATGCTGATGATGTACATCGGACGGGTAGGCCCCCTGACGATGGCATTTGCCTTTGCGGCCAAGAAAAACCCGAAGGATAATATCAGACAGCTTCCTTCCAGAGGAATTCTGATAGGATAAATGAGGAGGACAAGATGAGTAAGAAAGTAATTGAGAAAAAACAGTTTGCAGTGCTGGGACTGGGAAACTTTGGATTCAGCCTGGCCCAGAACCTGGAAAGCTTCGGATGTGAAGTAATTGCAGTGGATTCGTCTGAGGAACGGATTCAGGAAATCGCAGACGATGTATCCTACGCTATGCGGGCAGAACTGAACGACCCGGATCTGATTCAGATGCTGGGCGCCCGGAACCTGGACGGCGTTATCGTGGCGATATCCGAAAACCTGGAAATCAGTATTCTGGCCACCATGATGGCAAAAGAACTGGGCGCGCCCTTTGTACTTGCAAAGGCCAGAAGCGAGCGGCATGGAAAAATCCTGAAAAAACTGGGAGCGGACGCCGTGGTATTTCCGGAGAGAGATATGGGAAGCCGGGTGGCAAAAAGTATTGTGGCCACCAACTTTGCAGACTGGATAGAGCTTTCTCCGGACTTCAGTATGGTAGAGACTACCGTGCCCAGACAGTGGGTAGGACAGAACCTGCGGAACCTGGCTATCCGGGAGCAGTACGGAATCAACGTGGTCGGCGTTATCCGCAATAAGCAGGTAACCGTGAACATGGACCCGGACGAAGAATTCCAGGATATGGATATGCTCATTGTAATAGGAGAAAACGAAATGCTGAAGCAGTTCTCCGAGGAAAAAGATTCATGATAACAAGTATGGCAAACGGAAGAATCCGGCAGCTTCAGAAATGGCAGAAGAAGAAAAAGGCCAGGGAAGAAGATGGCGTCTTTCTGGTGGAAGGCATTCGCATGGCAGTGGAAGCGCCGCAGGAGCAGATAAAAGAAATCTACCTGTCGGAAAGCTTCGCGGGAAAAAAGGAACACGAAGCACTGATAAACAGCTGGACCGACAGAAACATCACCCTGCTGTCTGACGCAGTATTTTCCCATGTGTCCGATACCCTGGCGCCTCAGGGCGTTCTGCTGGTAATGGAAGCAAAGCAGTGGGGAGAGGACGAATTTCTGGGAAACGGGAAACAGCCTCCCCTTCTGATGCTTCTGGAAAACATGCAGGACCCGGGAAATCTGGGGACGGTTCTCAGGGCCGGGGAAGCGGCAGGAGTGACCGGCGTGATTTTGAGTCGGGACAGCGTGGATATCTACAATCCCAAGGTAATCCGCTCCACCATGGGCGCGATTTACCGGATGCCCTGCCGGTATGTGGATTCCCTGACAGAATCCGTGGAAATGCTGAGAGAAAAAGGAATTCGAAGCTATGCCGCCTGGCTGCCGGGCAGTGTCAGCTATGACCGGGAAGATTACCGGGGCGGAACAGCCTTCCTCATCGGAAACGAAGGAAACGGACTTCTGGAACAGACGGCACTGGCCGCAGATGCCCGGATACGCATTCCCATGTGCGGCCAGGTAGAATCCCTGAATGCCGCAGTAGCCGCGTCTGTGCTCATGTTTGAGGCCGCCCGTCAGAGAAGGGAATAAGGGGCGAGCGTCGCTCCGCTCTGTTGGAAAGAGTTGGCTTTGACATAAAGACATGCATATGTTAATATAACCTCCTAAAAAATGTAACAACTTTGTAACAAGTTGTAATAAAAGCGAAATTTCCTGCGTATACTACTTGTAAGAGCAGGCAAACAGGAGGTTTAAAATGAAAGCAAAGAGCAGACGGATTGTGACGGGGGCCCTGGCGGCCTGTATGATACTGGCATCTGGCGGGCCGGACAGCCTGGCTGCAGCAAATACGGTTCTGCCGTTAAAAGATATGGTTACCGTAAAAGAGGGACAGGCCCTGAGTGGTTTTGACGCAGGGGAGGGGATATCCCGAAGTCTGGAGCTTCTGTCCAGAAAGCAGGAGGAAATCCGGCAGCAGGAAGAAGCTGCCCAGGAGGCAGCAGTTTCCGGTTCCGATACCGATTTGCTGGCGGCGCTCATTTACTGTGAAGCCGGCGGGGAACCCTACGAAGGCCAGGTGGCCGTGGGAGCCGTAGTGATGAACCGGGTAAAAAGCGGCAGCTTCCCGAACAGTATCTCAGAGGTTATCTACCAGAGCGGGCAGTTTGGCCCGGCCATCACCGGCAAACTGGACCGGGTACTGGCGGCAGGAAGCGCCACGGAAAGCTGTTATCAGGCAGCCCGGGAAGCGCTGGCCGGAGCAAGTCCGGTAGGGGACGCCCTCTACTTTGGAGACGGGCAGAATTATGGAATACAAATCGGAGGACACTGGTTCCACACGTAACAGGAGGAGGTACTGTGATGAGACCGGTTATAGATATGCACAGAGAATACGGACTGGTTTTTGACGGCGGAGGAGCACGGGGAGCCTACCAGATTGGCGCATGGAAAGCGCTGAGGGAGGCCGGCGTGCCTGTTACGGCCGTGGCTGGTACTTCCGTGGGCGCCTTAAACGGCGCCCTTGTCTGTATGGGAGATGTGGAAAAAGCGGAAGAAATCTGGAAGAGCATTACCTTTTCCCGGGTCATGGATGTGGACGACCAGCTTATGGAGCAGCTGTTTCAGAAAGAACTTCCTTTTGGCGTATTCCTGAAGGAGCTGTGGAATGTGCTCTCAGACGGCGGAGTGGATGTTACTCCCCTGCGGGAACTGATTCACGAGGCCGTGGACGAGCAGAAGGTCCGGGAAAGCAGTATCCGTTTTTTCCTGCTGACCTTTTCCGTCTCTGACAGAAAAGAACTGGACCTGGCGGTCGAAGATATCGAGGAAGGGCTTCTGGAGGATTTCCTGTTAGCAAGCGCCTATCTGCTGGGCTTCAAAAACGAACCCCTTCACGGGAAGACGTACATAGACGGAGGCGTCATTAACAATGTGCCGGTAAACTCCCTTTTAAAACGGGGCTACGAAAACATCATCCAGGTACGGATTTACGGGCCGGGGCGAGTGCCCAGGGCCGTGATACCGGATGAGGGCATCTCCTATGAGATAGCGCCCCGGGTGAGCCTGGGCAGCATTCTGGAATTCTCCCCGAAAAGAAGCCGCCAGAACCTGAAAATCGGGTATTATGACGCAAAAAGAGTGATTTACGGGCTTTCCGGAACCATTTACTATATTGAACAAAATCACGAAGAGTGCTATTATGAAGAAATGATGAAAGGCATAAGCAGGCGGGAAAAGGCAGAATACAGGTCTCTGCTGAAACTGCCGGGAGGCTGTACGGACGGCGAACTGTTTCTGGGAATGCTGGAAGCGGCGGCAAAACTTATGCGGATTCAGAAATATGCAGTATACACCGTGGATGAGCTGCTGGAGCGTGTCTGTGACCGGTATGTTCTTCTGAAGGAGGACGTGCGGCGGGGCCTGCCGTTGTTTGTTCACACCATAATTAAGATGAAAGAGGAATATAAGATGAACTTAAAAGGAAGAAATTTTCTGACACTGAAAGACTACTCTGCGGCAGAGATTGAGTACCTGCTGGACCTGGCGGCAAAACTAAAAGAGAAAAAGAAAAAAGGCATCCGGGGAACCAGCCTGGCAGGAAAGAACATCGCCCTGATTTTTGAGAAGCCCTCCACCAGGACACGCTGTGCCTTTACCGTAGGAGCCCAGGACGAAGGCGGCATTCCCACCTATCTGGCAGGAAACGAGATTCAGCTTGGACATAAAGAGAGCATTGAGGATACGGCCCGGGTTCTGGGACGGATGTTTGACGGAATTGAATTCCGCGGGTTTGAGCAGGACTACGCAGAGATTCTGGCAGAATACAGCGGTGTCCCGGTGTGGAACGGTCTGACCGACGCCTATCATCCTACCCAGTGCCTCGCCATGCTCCTGACTATCCGGGAACATTTCGGCTACCTGAAAGGTCTGAAGGTGGCATACCTGGGAGACGGCAGAAACAACGTGGCAAACAGCCTGCTTATCGGTTCCGTTAAGATGGGACTGGATGTGACTATCTGCGGTCCGAAAACACTGTGGCCGAATCCGGAACTGGTGGAACTCTGCAAAGGTTACGCGGAGGAATCCGGTTCCACCATTGAGATTACCGATGACCTGGACGGCGTAAAAGGCGCGGACGTGCTTTATACCGACGTCTGGATTTCCATGGGCGAAGAAAAGAAAGAGCAGGAGAGAGAGCGGATTGCAAAACCCTACCAGATAAATAAAGAACTGATGGCCCGCACGGGAAAACCGGGTACCATTTTCTCCCACTGTCTGCCCGCGGTAAAAGGAAAAGAAGTAACCGAAGATGTATTTGAAAGCGAGGCTTCCCTGGTCTTCGAAGAGGCAGAAAACCGGCTTCACACCATCAAGGCCATTATGGTTGCCACACTGGGAGAAACGGAAGAATAAACACCATGAAAGCAGAAATTTTAAAAGTGCTCCGGGAATCCGGCGGCTATGTGTCGGGACAGCAGCTCAGCGAAAAACTGGGCGTTTCCCGGACTGCCGTCTGGAAGGCCGTCAGCCGCCTGAAAGAGGAAGGGTACGGGATTGAGGCCCAGCGCAATAAGGGGTACCGTCTGACAGAAACCCCGGATGTGCTCTCGGGAGAAGAAATAGAGAGCCGTCTTGCCACCAAATGGGCCGGACGCCCGGTGCTTTACTGCAGAGAGACGGACTCCACCAACATTCAGGCCAAAGCCCTGGGGGAAAAGGAAGGCGGAAACGGCGCTCTTGTAGTGGTGGAACGCCAGCTTTCCGGCAGGGGAAGAAGAGGAAGAAACTGGAGCTCTCCGGCGGAGGGAAATATTTACATGAGTCTTCTTCTAAAGCCGGACCTTTTGCCGGAGCAGGCCCCTTCCCTGACCCTGGTTATGGCCCTCGCCGTGGCACGGGCAGTGGAGGCCGGGGGACTTCCGGCCATGATAAAATGGCCCAACGACGTTATCGTCGGCGGAAAGAAAATCTGCGGGATTCTGACCGAGATGAGTGCAGAAGTGGATTTTATCCACTATGTCGTTATCGGAACCGGCATTAACGTAAATATGACGGACATTCCGGAGGAGCTTTCCAGCAGGGCTTCTTCTCTTTTTCTGGAAAGCGGAAGAACCTGGAACCGGGCGGCCCTGATAGCGGAAATCATGAAGCATTTCGAGGACTGCTTTCAGATTTACGCCAGAACCGGCGACTTTACCGGCCTGAAGGAAGAATACAGCCGTTTTCTTGTAAATCGGGGACGGACGGTCCGCGTCCTGGAACCGGGACGGGAACATACCGGAACTGCGCTGGGTATCAACGAAAAAGGAGAGCTTCTGGTCAGAAAAGAAGACGGAAAGACCGAAGCGGTCTATGCCGGGGAAGTGTCCGTTCGCGGCGTGTACGGATATCTGTAGCAGGAGAGCAGGACTGCCGGAACACTGCAGGCAGGAAGGAGGAGTTACCAGGAGGAATTATGTACCAGGATAAAGTTGTATTATGCGGCGCAAACTCATACGAAGAAAAATATTATCTGAACCCGGATTTTGAAAATCTGCCCCAGCACATCAAGGATGATTTAAAAATCCTCTGCGTACTCTATGTACATGACGTGGGCGGGATTCTGACCATCGTATTCGATGAGGACGGGGAACTGAAACTGGAGGTTACCGCCCAGGACGGCGACCCCACGTTTGACGAGATTGGCAGCCAGCTGAAAATCAAAGAAATGCAGCACGACGAAAAGAAGCAGGAGCTGTTTACCCAGCTTTCACTCTATTACCGCGTGTTCTTTCTGGGAGAAGAGATAGAATGATACAGACCATGAAAATCGGAAATGTCACACTTCCAAACAGATATATACTGGCACCCATGGCAGGCGTAACGGACCTGCCATTTCGCTTGCTCTGCAAAGAGCAGGGCGCCGGCCTGGTGTGTATGGAGATGGTCAGCGCCAAGGCCATTCTGTACGGAAACAGAAACACAAAAGCCCTGCTGGAGATTCACCCGGAGGAACACCCCGTCTCCCTTCAGCTTTTCGGCTCCGACCCGGAAATCATGGCGGAGATAGCGAAGCGGACGGAGGAACTTCCCTACGACCTGCTGGACATCAACATGGGCTGTCCGGTGCCGAAAATCGTCAAAAACGGAGAAGGCTCCGCCCTGATGAAACAGCCGCTGCTGGCGGGGAAAATTATCCGGGCCGTGTCCGGCGCCATCAAAAAACCGGTCACCGTAAAAATTCGCAAGGGCTTTGACGACGCCCACGTAAACGCCGTGGAGATGGCAAAAATTGCGGAAGAATCCGGAGCCGCCGCCGTGGCCGTTCACGGGCGGACGAGAGAACAGTACTATTCCGGAAAAGCGGACTGGGACATCATCCGCCAGGTAAAAGAGGCGGTGCAGATTCCGGTTATCGGAAACGGAGACGTGACCGATGGAAAAAGCGCCGGGGAACTCTTTGACCAGACCGGCTGCGACGCCATTATGGTAGGCCGGGCGGCCCAGGGAAATCCCTGGATATTCGCCCATCTTCTGACCTGGGAGGAGGTTTCCCGGAATCCGGATTTTACCGGGCAGATTCCCTTGCGCCCGTCCCTTCCCGTTATCCGGGAAACCATGCTGCGTCATGCCCGGATGCAGACAGAAATCCGGGGAGAAGAGGCCGGCATCCGGGAGATGAGAAAGCATGTGGCCTGGTATACCACCGGCCTGCCCGACTCCGCAAAACTGCGCAGGGATATCAATCAGACGAAAAGTTATGAAGAGCTGGAAGGACTGCTGGAAACACGGCTGGGAGGAGACAGAAAAAAACCGTCGGAAACTGCCGCCTGCGGGTCGGAAATATCTTGACAGCAGGACAAGGCTTAGGTATAATATTGAAATTGTGAAAGTAGACTTAACAGAGAGAAAAACAGGGACTCTCTCCCGTACTTTTTAATAAGGAATTTATGATTAGAAAGGGAAGTTGAAAATGGAAGAAAAGAAAACGCTGCTGACCTATACAGGGCTCAAAAAACTGGAAGATGAACTGGAAAATCTGAAGGTAGTAAAAAGAAAAGAAGTCGCTGGAAAGATTAAAGAGGCAAGAGAGCAGGGGGACTTGTCCGAGAATGCAGAATACGATGCTGCAAAAGACGAACAGCGCGACATTGAAGCCAGAATCGATGAACTGGAAAAAATTCTGAAAAATGCAGAAGTAGTAGTAGAAGACGAAGTGGACCTGGACAAAATCAGCATCGGCTGCACCGTTGACGTCTACGACGCAGAATTTGATGAAGAAATTGAATTCAAGCTGGTAGGCTCCACTGAGGCTAACAGCCTGGAAGGAAAGATTTCCAACGAGTCTCCGGTAGGAAAGGCTCTGATTGGTAAAAAAGTCGGAGACATCGTAGAGGTAGAAACCCAGGCGGGCACGATTGAATATAAAGTACTGAACATTAACCGTTCCATCTAACAGAGGAACGATAGGAAAAGGAGTGGAAGAAGTGGCAGGACAGCAGAACAATGGACCAGAGCAGGACATCAATCATTTAAGAAAGGTGCGCCGGGAAAAACTGGCGGAACTTCAGGCAAACGGCCAGAATCCTTTTACTGTCACCAGATTTGACGTGACACATCACAGCACAGAGGTGAAAGAGCAGTTTGAGGAACTGGAAGGAAAAACCGTGACCCTGGCAGGACGGATGATGTCCAAACGTGTCATGGGAAAAGCTTCCTTCTGCAACATTCAGGACCTGGAAGGAAATATCCAGTCCTATGTGGCAAGGGACAGCATTGGCGAGGAAGAATACAAAGCCTTTAAAAAGCTGGATATCGGAGATATCATCGGCATCACCGGAGAGGTGTTCAAAACAAAAACCGGAGAAATCTCCATTCATGCTTCCCAGGTGACCCTGCTTTCCAAGAGTCTGCAGGTACTGCCGGAGAAATTCCACGGCCTGACCGATACGGATATCCGCTACCGTCAGCGTTATGTGGACCTGATTATGAACCCGGAGGTAAAGGATACCTTTATCAAACGGTCCCGTATTATCAGTTCCATCCGGAAGTATCTGGACGGACAGGGCTTTATGGAGGTAGAAACCCCCATGCTGGTGGCAAACGCCGGAGGCGCTGCGGCCAGACCCTTTGAGACACATTTTAACGCGCTGGGAGAGGACTTCAAACTCCGGATATCCCTGGAACTTTACTTAAAGAGACTGATTGTAGGCGGCCTGGAAAAAGTATACGAAATCGGCCGTGTATTCCGGAACGAAGGACTGGATACCAGACACAATCCGGAATTCACCCTGATGGAACTGTATCAGGCCTATACAGATTATAACGGCATGATGGACTTAACCGAAAATCTGTACCGTCATGTGGCCCAGGAGGTTCTGGGGACCACAAAAATTGTTTATAACGGAGTAGAAATGGACCTGGGCAAACCCTTCGAGCGGATTACCATGGTAGACGCCGTGAAGAAATACGCCGGTGTGGACTGGAATGAAGTACACACCCTGCAGGAGGCAAGAGCCCTGGCAAAAGAACACAAGATTGAATTCGAAGAGAGACATAAAAAGGGTGATATCCTTTCCCTCTTCTTCGAGGAATATGCAGAGCCGCACCTGCTGCAGCCCACCTTTGTAACCGACCATCCCATTGAGATTTCTCCGCTGACCAAGAAGAAACCGGATAACCCGGACTACGTAGAGCGGTTTGAATTCTTTATGAACGGCTGGGAGATGGCAAACGCCTATTCCGAGCTGAACGACCCCATTGACCAGAGAGCCCGGTTCAAAGACCAGGAAGAACAGCTGGCCCAGGGAAATGAAGAGGCCAATACCACCGATGAAGATTTCCTGAACGCACTGGAAATCGGTATGCCGCCTACAGGCGGAATCGGATTCGGTATCGACCGGATGTGCATGCTGCTCACCGGAGCCGCAGCTATCCGGGACGTGCTTCTGTTCCCCACCATGAAATCCCAGGGAGCCGCAAAGAACGAGGCAAACAATGCGGCACAGAGCGGCCAGGCACCGGCAGCCCAGGAAGCGGCGAAAGCAGTGCCTGCGGCAGAAACCGCCAAAGTGGAAATCGATTTTTCCAATGTAAAAATCGAGCCGCTGTTTGAGGAAATGGTGGACTTTGACACCTTCAGCAAATCCGATTTCCGGATTGTGAAGGTAGAGGAATGCGAAGCGGTTCCGAAGAGCAAGAAGCTCCTGAAGTTCGTCTTAAACGACGGAACAGACCGGAAGCGTACGATTTTAAGCGGAATTCATGAATTCTATGAGCCGGAGGAACTGGTAGGAAAGACCTGCGTGGCAATCGTAAACCTGCCGCCCAGAAAGATGATGGGCATTGACTCCGAGGGTATGCTTATCAGCGCAGTCCATGAGGAAAACGGAAGAGAAGGTCTGAACCTGCTGATGGTGGACGACCGGATTCCGGCAGGGGCGAAGCTGTATTAAAAGTCAAAATGGCATTCAGATTTGATAACAAATAGATGGTTCTAAACAGGGGAAGGTGTTTCTCATATGAGAAACACCTTCCCCTGAATTCGTTCCCTGAAATATTATTTAAAATTTACTTTTGTGTTAAAATAATATACAATTACAACATAAAAGTAAACATGGTGGTATTATGAAAAAAGATATTTTAAGAAAATTGTCAGATGAGAATAATGGGTATTTATTTACGGCAGAATTGAAGTAACTGTTCCTCAGGGATATAATGCAGTTCATTTGAGAAAAAAGAAAATTCAGGTAAGAACGAGAAAGGAAGACTTATATGAACTGGGAAAAACCGTAGTCGAATCTGGATACGGGAATCAGATTGTGGTCTATGATAGGGAGCGGACCGTCTGTGATGCGGTAATTAACCGGAAAAAGATGGATGTGCAGATGTTTCAGACGGCAATGAAAGAATATATGTCAGACTCAGGCAGAAGGTTACAGGTTCTGATTCGCTATGCGGAAAAGTTGGGAATACGTGATGAGATGATGAAATATGCGGAGGTGCTGGCATGATTCATACATCAAAACAATTGAAAGATAAAGTAAGAAATATTTCTCATGGTGATAATCGGACTGCACAGATGCTGATTCGTAATTTTATTATGGAGCGTTTTCTGGAAAGAGTTTCGATTTAAAAGGCGGTCTGCTTGTCGCTTTGTTAGTTGGGATTGACACAAGGGTAACTATGGATATTGATTCGACACTCAAGGCACTGCCTCTTAATGAAGAGGATGCCGTACGAATTGCAAACGAGATTATTCGTATTCGTGTAGAAGACGGTATCAGTTTTGAAATTGTAAAGGCCGCAGAAATCATGGCCGACTTTGAATATCCGGGAGTCCGGTTGGTACTGGAGGCCAGACTTGACCGTTTGAAAAAGTGGATTAGGCTGGATATCTCTACGGATGATGTCATTACTCCTTCAGCAATCTGTTACAGTTATCGTCTCATGTTTGAAGACAGGAGCATCGAACTGATGAGTTACACTCCGGAAACTCTTCTTGCAGAAAAGATATAAACCATTCTGGCAAGGGGAATTACAACAACGCGGATGCGAGATTATTATGATGTGTTTGAGATTGTAGTCGGGAATAAAGTCAGTATCGATAAGAAGGTGCTGGCGGAAGCATTTACCGCAACCTGCATGAAACGAAAGACTACATTTGGTTCGGGGCAAATAGAAAAAATCTTGAACGAAATATCAGCAGATGAAGGATTATTGAATCTTTGGAATCTATATAAGGATGATAATTTCTATGTGGGAGATATAAAATGGGCTGTAGTCTGCAAAGCTGTATGTGCTTACATAAGGGATAACATTTCAAAATGAATAAAAAATCAACTTAGCATCTTGTGAAATAAGCCTTTTTTATGGAGAAGTGAAGGGAACAAAAACAAAAGATATAAGAAAAATATTCCGAAATGGGAACAAAAATTGACGGTTTGGATATTCTGTGCTAAAATAGGTACACTAAAATTGGAGGTGATTTTGTTGGTACAACGGAAAGAATACTTAGACCGGTTAATTGACTGGAAAGAGGAACAGGTAATCAAAGTGGTCACAGGTATCCGTCGCTGTGGAAAGTCTACTCTTTTGCTTCAGTTTCAGCAATGGCTGAAAGAAAACGGGGTGGCAGAGGAACAAATCGTTTCCGTTAATTTTGAGGAACTGGAATACGAAGAGCTGCTGGATTATAAAAAGCTGTATCAGTATCTCAAGGAGCGTTTGATAAACGGGAAGACTACCTATATATTTCTTGACGAGATTCAGAAAGTCGCCTCTTTTGAAAAGGTTGTAGACAGTTTATATGTAAAGCCCAATGTGGACTTGTATATTACAGGTTCCAATGCATATATGCTGTCCGGCGATTTGGCAACGCTTTTGACAGGAAGGTATGTGGAAATCAAAATGCTTCCGCTGTCTTTTCAGGAGTTCCTTCTGATGACTGGCTTAGAGCCGGAACAGGGATTTCCTGAGTATTTAAGAAACGGCGGTATGCCGTATGTTGGCGCCATGAATCGTACTGATGAAAAGGTAAGCACCTATTTAGAAGGTATATATAACACGGTTATCGTAAAGGACATTGAGGACAGACAGGCGCGGAAGGAAAGCAGTCCATCCAAACGAAAGATTACAGATATCGCACTTTTAAAGACGATTGCCAGGTATCTTGCCAGTGTGATAGGAAATCCGGTATCTGTCAGAAGTATCACAGATTACCTGATTTCAAACGGAAGAAAAATTTCTCCGAATACGGTAGGAGATTATGTGGAAGCTTTAACGGAATCTTTTATCTTTTATCCGGCAGAGCGATTCGATATTGTCGGAAAGCAGCTTCTGAAGGCGAACCGGAAAATGTATATTGTGGATTTGGGACTTCGCAATTATATTCTTCCCAGAAAAAATTATGACCTCGGTTTCTCTCTTGAGAATATCGTTTTTTTTGAACTGCTGCGCCGCGGGTATAAAGTAACCATCGGCAGGATGGGAAACACAGAAGTGGATTTTGTTGCAGAAAGACAGGGCGTATATCAGTATTTTCAGGTAACGGCAGATATGACCGCACAGACAACCTTTGACCGTGAAATCAGACCGCTTGAGAATATCCGGGATAATTATGAAAAGAAGATTTTGACAATGAGCCGTCTGACACTTGGAAATTATAACGGAATAAAGGTAGAGTATCTTCCGGACTGGCTGCTGAAATATTGATAATATGCTACTGTATATTAGATGAATATAAAAGCTTTCATATTACTAAAAAATGTACTTTCGCACAAAAAGGAGTAGCGTAGATATGGAACGCAAGATATTATTACTGGGTGACCCGCGACTGTATGAAGTTTCAGAAGAGGTGAAACGTGAGGAACTGGAAGAACTGCGGCCTATTTTTGAAGATATGTTCGACTGTATTAAAGGAATCCGGAGAGATTACGGATTTGGACGTGCAATCGCGGCACCGCAGATAGACGTCCGGAAGAGAGTAATCTGTATTTTAACGGATAAGCCGTATATAATCATCAACCCCCGTCTGGAATTTACCGATGATGAAAAAATGGAGCTTTTGGATGACTGTATGTCGTTTCCCAATCTGCTTGTAAGAGTGAAACGTTACCGCCGGTGTATCCTGCGATACAGGGACGAGTACTGGAATGAGCGGGAAATGCATATGGAAGATGATATGTCTGAACTTATCCAGCATGAATATGACCATCTTGACGGAATACTGGCAACCATGCGGGCAGTCGACAATAAGTCTTTTGTAATGAAAAACTAATTGTGGCAAACCGCTGGCCGTAGTATAATCTCCTTATAATGAATACTGTTTTGGGAGGACTAATTATGGAACGTTTTAAGAAAACTTATCAGCAGGGTGCGATTGATGTGGTTGAAATCTGGGTGGATACGGAAACCGGTGTAAACTATGTATTCCACAGAAACGGAAATGCGGCAGGATTTACGCCCCTGCTTGACAAAGAAGGAAAACCGGTAATAACACCGTAAAAGCGAATGAACTGCGGAGGCAGACTGATGATTGAAATCCGGGTAATTGACAGAGAGCACAAGGAGGATATCAATATTCCAAATCAGCCGTTTCCCTTGTTTGGGAAAATGATACCGGGCTGCGCAAATGGAATATGGAGTTATACCATAGAGAAGTTTGCCGATAAATCAGAGATGTGTTTTCCAGATGAAAACAGTCTGGAAGTTGTTTCTGCCTCTCCGTCAGAAAATCCTGAGGAGGTAACGCAGGAAGAGAATAAGGACAGTCAAAAAACAGACAAATCAGCAGAAAATAAAAACCGGCAGACCGCAGTAAAGACCGGCGATGATACGAATATTTTTGTGTGGTCGGCCTTGTCGGTCCTGTCTGCGTCCGGTATTCTGGTTACCACCCTGCTTAGACGCAAAAAACAGAACTAGCCAGACGGTATGAAAGACCGGATGAGAGGATTTAGCCCGCACGGCGGTATCTGTGCGGGTTAAACTTTGAGGAAAAGCAAAATGAAACACATATATATCATTGGCGGGACGATGGGAAGCGGGAAGACAGCCGTTTCCCGGATTCTGAAAGAAAAACTGGACAACAGCGTTTTTCTGGACGGAGACTGGTGCTGGGACGCGCATCCGTTTCAGGTAACAGAGGAAACGAAGCAGATGGTTCTGCAGAATATCTGCTTTCTTCTCAACCAGTTCATACACTGTTCAGCATACCAGAATATTGTTTTCTGCTGGGTACTGCATGAGCAGGGAATCATTGATGCGGTTTTGGAAAGCCTTGATAAATCAGACTGTTCTGTGCAGGTGTTTTCCCTTCTTTGCAGTGAAACAGAACTGCGGCGACGGCTTACAAAAGACGTTGCCGCAGGCATAAGGTCTGCGGATGTTGTGGAAAGAAGTGTGGCAAGAATTTCCGGATATGACAGACTGAATACGATAAAAATCCGGACGGACGGGAAAAGCCCGGCGGAAATCGCAGAGGAAATTTCTCAATTTCCCCTGCATTCCGGCAGTGCCTGCACCCACTCATAGAACGCCGCCAGACTGCCCGTCTCAAAAGACTGTCCGGAGAGTTTTTCCCTGTGAAGCAGGAAATCTTCAATCAGTATGACCCGCATGCCGAGACTGGCGGCAACGCCGTCCTCCACCACGTCGTTTCCCACCATAACGCAGTCTTCGGGACGCACGCCCAGCTTTTCGCAGACTTCCTTATAGTAGGAGGGATTCGGCTTCGCGAAATGGGAATTTTCAAAGGTGGTCACCAGAGGAAAGCTTTCCGGGTCCATATCCAGCCAGCGAAGGCGGGAATATGTGGCCACCTGGGGGAAAATGGGATTTGTGGCGATGGCCACGGTGTAACCCTTTCCGCGGAGAGCGGCTACAATCTTTTTACTCAGGTCCGTAATGTGGCAGATTCTGACACAGCTCTGAAAATCATTCTGATAAAAATCCAGAAATTCCGGCTCGCATACATCGTAGTTCAGGGGCGTATTTTCATTGAGGTAGTCCCGGAATACTTCCCGGTTCGTCTTCTGTCCGTCGTTTTCCACCATGGCTCTGGTGCCGCCCCAGATGTACTGATACATCTCCTCCGGTTTTGCCCGGGAGGCCATCCGGCGGCAGAGACCGGAAAAATATTCCTTTTCAAATTCGTTCATATCCATGGGCAGCAGGGTGCCGTCCAGGTCAAAAAGCACGGTCTGTCCCCTGAATCCGGGTATAAAATTCATACTGTGTCACACTCCTTTGAAACAAAATTGTCGGAAATCCAAAGTGATTTAAGAATGAGATGGAAAAAGGGCTGCACATTTTACTGCACAGCCCTCTTTGACAAGTGCCGTTTTGAGACACCCGGTCTTCATGGATTAGCCGACAATACGCCATTTCTTTTCAACTTTATTCAGCAGTTCATGGCCGTCTTCGGTCACCAGTACCAGGTCCTCAATCCGGACGCCGTATTTGCCTTCGATGTAGATACCCGGTTCAATGGAGAAAATCATGCCCGGTTCAGCCACATTTGTGTTGATAGGGCTGACGTCTCCGTATTCATGGTCTTCCTGGCCGATGAAGTGACCCAGACGAATCTTCCAGTATTCGCTGTAGCCTTTTTCGTCGATGTAATCTCTTGCCTGAGCATCAATATCACAGAAGCGGGCGCCCGGTTTGATTACAGATTCTGCACGCAGTACTGCTTCCCGTACGATGTCGTGGATTTCGGTCTGCTCTTCATCTGCGGATTTGCAGTAGAAGGTTCTGGTCATGTCAGAGCAGTAGCCCTGCCATACACAGCCCATGTCAATCAGAACACACTCGCCTGCTTTCAGGGTTCTGGTGTCGCTGGGCTCATGGTGCTGGTCAGCAGCGTTGGGGCCGAAGCACACGATAGTATCAAAGCTGGTTCCGCTTGCGCCTTCTTTCAGGTATTCGGAATCGATAAAGTCGGCAACCTGCTTTTCGGTCATGCCTTCTTTGATGTAATCAGCAACCCGTTCCATAACAGCGTCGTTGATTTCGGATGCCTTTTTCATAATGGCAATCTCTTCTTCGTTCTTTACTGCACGAACGCCATCCACACAGTCAGATCCCCATACTGTCTTTAACTGCGGAAGTTTTTCCTGAAGCGGAATCAGGAAACGTGCCGGCCAGGTCTTGTCGATACCCAGTGTCTGGTCCGGGTCGATGTTCTCGGCGATAATGGAAATCTGGTCTTCCATATCGGAGAACCATACTTCTTCAAAACCGGTATCCTTTACGAAATACAGGTAGTTCAGCAGCATGGTGTGTTTTCCGCTGGTTCTCAGAATCAGGGCGTATAATCTCTCACCCGGATTTACCATGATTCCGGTTAAGAAGCGAATGCTTAAGGGGTCGGACACGATTAGCTGTGTGATACCTTTCTCCTCCATTTTTTTCAGTACGCGTGCAATTCTGTCGTTGTTCATTTGTGTTATGCTCCTTTCTCAATGACACGATAAGTGTGCATTTGTGCTAAAGCCATTATAGCATAAACAGAATCGGACTCCAAGATATTTTCCTTTTTTTGCCGCACATGCAGGTGGAGTGGCTGAGAATAGTAACTCTACCGGTCCGGAAAATGACAGGTGACATTTTGACAGTGTTCCAAATGTGGTATGATAAAAGTAAATCCGAAGAAAGGAAACACAAAAAAAGGAGGAGACATGAAAAAAATACTTGTAGTCGGGAGCCTGAATATGGACACGACCATCGAGGTTCCCCATATGCCAAAACCCGGGGAGACCCTTTCCGGGAAGAGTATCCGGCTGGTTCCCGGGGGAAAAGGAGCCAACCAGGCTTATGCCGCCGGAAAGCTGGGAGGCCGGGTGACCATGGCGGGAGCCGTGGGAGATGACAGCTTCGGCCAGGCCCTGCGGGAAAATCTGGAAAAAGTGGGAGTCAGCACAGAACCGGTGGAAGTGCTGTCCGGCGTGCCTACCGGCCAGGCCTACATTACCGTGGACGAGAGCGGAGAAAACTCCATCATCATCATTGCCGGCACGAACGGGGAGGTCACACCGGCTATGGCCGGACAGTGGACTGCGTTCCTTGAGGAGGCGGATATCGTCCTTCTGCAGTTTGAGATTCCGCTGGAGACGGTGCAGTATGTAAAAGAGCGGGCGGTGGAACTGGGAAAGACGGTTATCGTGGACCCGGCGCCGGCCAGGACGGATGTACCGGAGGAATTCTGGAAGGGAATCTCCTATATCAAGCCAAACGAGACGGAGCTGGCCATTCTGACGGGAAAAGAAGCCGCCACCAGGGAAGAACTCTGCCGGGGCGCGAAGGAAATGCTGGAAAAAGGTGTGGAAAACGTGCTGGTGACGCTGGGCGGCGATGGCTGCCTGCTGGTAAACCGGGACACCGAAGAATTTTTTCCGGCGGAAAAGGTAAAAGCGGTAGATACGACCGCGGCGGGAGACTGCTTTACAGCGGCCTTTGCCCTGGGCCTTGCGAGAGGATGGGAAGTCCGGGAGGCCATCGCCTTCGGGCAGAAAGCGTCTGCCATTGCGGTGACCCGCAAAGGGGCCCAGTCCTCGGTACCGGACGCATCCGAAATCAGCTGAGAAAAACGGGATGAGAGCAGACAGTTCTCATCCCGTTTCTTTATCAGGTCTTCCAGCGTGATGTGGTAGAAAAAATCCTGCACCATCCGGTCGAAACGCTCCCACATGGGATAGGTGCGGCAGACCTCTCTTCTGCCGCAGGGGGGAGCGTCTTCCTGAAGGCAGGCCACCACGGCCAGAGTCCCTTCCGTCAGCGTCAGAATCTCACCCACGGTATAACCGGCAGGGGGCCTGGTCAGGCGGTAGCCGCAGGGCGTAGCGCCCTTTAACATGATAGGAAAATAGAGATATAGTGTCAGCATGGAAAACAAAGAGAAAAGAGCAGAGCATCATGAGTGAATACAGATTTGAGACCCTTCAGCTTCATGCAGGACAGGAAGAACCGGACCCGGACACCCGGGCAGTGTATCTGGAACCCCTGGGAAATCCGGGAAGTGACATTCCGGATATAGAAGTGGTGGCGGAGCTTGCCCATAGACACGGCATTCCGCCACCAAATTTATCGGCGGCCTGAAACTCTTTTCCCTGCTGGCCAATGTGGCCGATGTGAAAAGCCTGGTGATTCATCCGGCGACAACAACCCGCGCCCAGCTTTCCGCCAAAGAGCAGGAGCGGCAGGGAATATATCCCGGCACCATCCGTCTTTCCATCGGTACAGAGCATATCGATGATATTCTGACAGACCTGGAGCGGGGATTTGCGGCAGTGCGCTAGTCCAGAAGACGGAGACATTTCTCCGGTTCCGGCGCATAGAGGGAGGTGACTTTGACCCTTTCGGAAAGGCCTTCTTCCTCCAGCATTTCCTTCAGTACGGCCATCAGTACGCCCGGGCCTTTGCCCAGGCGGCAGGAGGCCAGAGTCTCGTCCAGACCGGAGCGGCCGTCGAAGGAGCCGTACCAGTCGGCGTAGCAGGTGTAATCCACTCCGCAGCTCGGGCTTCCGTCCACCCCGATGAAGCCCACTACCTCAAACATATCTTCGTTTGCCAGATATTCTTTAAGCTGCTGAATAACCGGCGTCAGAATCTTCCGGCAGTGGTCACGGAAAAAGACATTGTCAAACTGATTGCTGACATGGCCCCAGCGCCGCGGTCCGTACAGGGTAAACTCCGGACAGGGAAGCTGAATAAGCTGGACTCCGCTGTCGATAACCTTGTGCATAAATTTTCGGCGCAGGTCTTCTTCTGCCTGGATTTCCTCCTGGTTGTACAGCACCACTTTGGAAGCTGTATTGAGGATACAGTGAGAAACAAAAGCAATTTTTTTCATAAAACATCCCTCCAATTCTGAAATCTACAGACAACTCTAACACAATTTATTCTTGAATTCAAGAGATTCTTACAGGATGACATCACCGTACCGCTCGGAGAGCCGTTCGAAATGTTCGCCTTCGATGACGATTTTTCCACGGCGGAGTTCCAGGCATCCGGTCTCTTCAAAAGAGGACAGGTGGCGGTAAAGAGTCCGCAGGTTAATATGAAGATTTTCAGCCAGTGACTTCCGGGTCAGGGGACAGACGTAGGGGAGTTTGCGCTGGGCCTGAAGAAACAGATAATGCCCCAGGATATCCCGGGAGCGGAAAAGCTGATTGGTTTCCGCGCGGTCCATGTTGGATTTCAGGGATTCTCCTACTGACAGAAGAGTCTGATAGCATAGGGAGGCGTCCTCCTGGATGATTTTGACAAAAACATTCAGAGGGAGCCGGAATACGGCAGACTTTTCTTTGGCCACTACATAAGCGGTGTAAGCCTTCATGCCGTTCAGAAACTCTACCAGTCCCATCACGTCCAGGGGCTCCAGGAAATCTACCACATTGTCACTGTCAAAGGAAATGTGGTTTAGAACACAGGCCCGTCCCGAAAGCAGAAAATAGGTATATTTTACCGGGTCGTTCTGACAGATAATGGTTTCGCCTTTCTGATAATTAATCAGGTGATATTCGGATGTGCAGTCGCGGAGGGATTCACAGGGATTGCGCATATTGTATGTACGTGAGAAAATAATAGCCAGTGCCTTTTTGGTGTCATTATACATAAAAGTTATAAATACCTCCTTCTATTTGTGAAAAATATCGAAAAAAGCTGACAAGTGTCATTTTCTTAATTATATATTTACTCTAAAATGGAGTCAAGTTAAAAATAACTGGTCCTGTCTCTTATACACA